>NZ_JBVIUJ010000006.1:0-606828 GCF_055596705.1 Streptomyces sp. NPDC039609 | reverse complement strand
CGGTTACATTCCGAACCCGGAAGCTAAGCCTTTCAGCGCCGATGGTACTGCAGGGGGGACCCTGTGGGAGAGTAGGACGCCGCCGAACAATCTTTCAGGACCCTTGGTCCCAGCGTTCACGCTGGGACCAAGGGTCTTTTTGTTTTTCCATGAACTTTTCGAAGCGCGTCGGGATGCCGACTGCGCGAGAATGACTGCAGTACCCGAAGACAGGAGTCACGCCGATGTCCACCAACTCTCCCGACGATCGTCCGGAGCGCGAGCCGCGTCGTAGGGACGGTGGCGAGCGGGGCGGCTTCCGTGGGCCGCGCCGTGACGACAACCGTGGTGGCGACAACCGTGGTGGCGGGTTCCGTCGTGACGACAACCGTGGTGCCGGCAGTGGTGGCGGTTTCCGCCGCGACGACCGTCCGCGTGACGACCGCCGTGATGACAACCGCGGTGGCGGTTTCCGCCGTGACGACCGTCGTGACGACAACCGTGGCGGTGGCGGTGGCTTCCGTCGCGATGATCGCCGTGATGACACCCGTGGTGGCGGCAGTGGTGGCGGTTTCCGCCGCGACGACAACCGTGGCGGCGACCGCCCTTCGTTCCGTCGCGACGACCGTCGTGACGACAACCGCGGTGGCGGCGCTGGCGGTTTCCGCCGCGATGACAACCGCGGTGGCGGTTTCCGCCGTGACGACCGTCGTGACGACAACCGTGGCGGTGGCGGTGGCTTCCGTCGCGATGACCGTCGTGACGACACCCGTGGTGGCGGCAGCGGTGGTGGCTTCCGCCGCGATGACAACCGTGGCGGCGACCGTCCCTCGTTCCGTCGCGACGACCGTCCCCGTGACGACCGCCGTGACGACCGTCCCTCGTTCCGCCGTGATGACCGTCCGCGTGACGACCGTCGTGACGACAACCGTGGCGGTGGCTTCCGTCGCGACGACCGTCCGTCGTTCCGCCGTGACGACCGTCGTGACGAGCGTCCCTCGTTCCGTCGCGATGAGCGTCGTGACGAGCGGCCGCGTGACGACCGTCGTGACGACAATCGTGGTGGCGGTTTCCGCCGTGACGACCGTCGTGACGACAACCGTGGCGGTGGCTTCCGTCGCGATGATCGCCGTGATGACACCCGTGGTGGCGGCAGCGGTGGCGGTTTCCGCCGTGACGACCGTCCCCGTGATGACCGCGGCGGCGACCGTCCCTCGTTCCGCCGTGACGACCGTCGCGACGAGCGTCCGTCGTTCCGTCGCGACGAGCGTCCGCGTGACGACCGCCGTGACGACACCCGCAGTGGCGGCTTCCGCCGCGACGACCGTCCCCGCGACGACCGCCGCGACGACCGTCCCCGCGACGACCGCCGCGACGACCGTCCCCGTGGGCCCCGTCGTGACGACAGCCGCGGTGGTGGCTTCCGCCGCGACGACCGGCGTGACGACAGCCGGGGCGGGTACCGCGGTCGTGACGACCGGGGTGGCTACGGGCGTCGGGACGACCGCGACCGTGACCGGCCGGACCGCGCGCCCATCAAGCGTCTGCCGATCCCGGACGACGTCACGGGCGAGGAGATCGACCAGGACGTGCGTCAGGAGCTCATGAGCCTCCCCAAGGGGCTCGCCGAGGACGTGGCGCGCAACCTCGTCATGGTCGCCAACCTGATCGACGAGGACCCGGAGCAGGCGTACGCGTACTCTCGTATCGCCCTGCGGCTCGCGTCCCGTGTCGCCGCCGTGCGTGAGGCGGCCGGCTTCGCCGCGTACGCGACGCAGAAGTACTCCGAGGCGCTGGCCGAGTTCCGGGCCGCGCGTCGGATGACCGGTGGTGTCGAGCTGTGGCCCGTGATGGCCGACTGCGAGCGTGGCATGGGCCGCCCGGAGCGGGCCCTCGCCATGGCCGGTGAGCCCGAGGTGCAGAAGCTGGACAAGGCCGGTCAGGTCGAGATGCGGCTCGTCGCCGCCGGCGCCCGCCGGGACATGGGGCAGCTCGACGCCGCCATCGTGACTCTGCAGAGCCCCGAGCTCGCGTCCACCGCCGTCCACCCGTGGACCGCGCGCCTGCGGTACGCCTACGCCGACGCGCTGCTCGCGGCCGGGCGCGAGGACGAGGCCCGTGAGTGGTTCGCCAAGACGGTGGAGTCGGACAAGGACGGGGCCACGGACGCCTCCGACCGGCTCGCGGAGCTCGACGGCGTCGAGTTCGTGGACGCCATCGACGAGCTGGACGAGTCCGAGGGCGTCGCGGAGACCGACGACGCCGACGAGGCGGACGCGACCGACGACCTCGGCGACGCGACCGGCGACCTCGGCGACGTGGACGTCGAGGACGGCGAGGACGTCGAGGACGTCGAGGACGTCGAGGACGTCGAGGACGACGACACGGACCTCAAGGCCTGACGTCGTGTGAGTGTGTGAAAAGGGCGGCACCCCTCCGGGGGTGCCGCCCCCTTTTTTGTGCGCTCAGTCCAGCGCCAGGCTTCTGAGGACCAGGCCCGTCGCCGGCTTCGGTCCGAAGGACGTCGACTTGCGGGGCATGGTGACGCCCTGCCGGGCCAGGTCCCGCACGACGTCCTCCCGTACCGGATGCATGAGCACCGTCGTACCGCCGCGGCGTTCGGCCTGGGCGACTGCGGCCTCGGTGTCGTGGATGTAGCTGATCTCCTCGGGGGTGTCCGGGATGTGCCAGACATGGTCGAGGAGCGTGGAGTGCAGGACCGTGGCGTCCAGGGTGCGCCATGCCTCGGGGCGGTCCGCACGGATCGTACGGGCGAGCAGTGCCGGGTCGGGGCGGTCGAGGAGATGGAACGCGCCGTCGCCGGCCAGGAGGAAGGCGTTGCCGTCGGCCGTGGCGGACTCCAGGGTCTCCATGGCCGTCGACAGGGGGCCTTCGATGCGGCGGACGCGGAAGCCGTCGCCGAGAGCGGCGAGGGCGTCCGCGACGGGGAGGCGGTTGAGGAGGCGGTGGATGGCGCGGACGCGGAGGGGGTAGCGGGCCGTGTCGATGAGGAGGACGAGGCCGTAGTTCCACGGGCTGGGCTGCGTGTGTTCCTCGCGCAGCCGCAGGTATGTCGCCCAGCGGTGGTGGCCGTCGGCGATCAGCGCCTGGTGCTCCGCGAGGGCGGCGGAGACCGTCGCGAGCTCCGTGGGATCCGTGACCGCCCAGAGGCGATGGCTGAAGCCGTCCTCGGTGGTCGTGGCGAGCAGGGGCTCGCGCCGCACGGTGCGCTCGATGACCTCGGTGGCTCCGTCGCCCTCGCCGCGGTAGGTGAGGAGGAGCGGCTCCAGATTGGCGGCCGTGGTCCGCATCAGCGCGGCGCGGTCCTCGACCACGTGCGGCATCACGTCCTCGTGGGGGAGCACGATGCCCTCGGCGGGGGTCGAGAGTTCCAGGGCGCCGATGATGCCGCGCTGCAGGATGCCGTCGCCGCTCTGCTCGTACACGTACAGCGCGGGCTCGGGGTCGGGGGCGAGGACGCCGTCGGCGAGCCAGCGGTCGAGGGTGACGGCGGCCTTGCGGTGGCGGGTGCCGGCGGTGATCGCCTGCGGCAGGATCAGCCGGACGATGTTGTGCGGGTCGGCGGACTCGAGGTGGTGCAGTCCGTCGGGCCGTACGACGACGTCGTACGGCGGGGAGGTCACGGCGGCCAGGCTGCCGACCCGTTCGGGGACGTAGCGCAGTCCTCGGAACGGGACCATGTGCAGACCGTCGGCGCGGACGTCGTCGGCCGCGGGACCTGAGGTGTTCATTACGCAATCGTAAGTGGGGGGTGGCGATGAGCGATGATCGGGGGAGACGGGGAGTGACGTGATCGTTTCGTTTTGATGTGAGGGGTACGAGTCATGGGTGACGGCGTCCGGGGTCGACAGGGCAGGTATCGGCCGGGTGGGAGCGAGCGGGCGCTGAGCGAGGCGTACGACACGGCGCTGCTCGATCTGGACGGTGTGGTGTACGCAGGAGGCGAGGCGATCCCGTACGCGGTGGAGGCGCTGGGCGCGGCGCGGGCCGGCGGGATGCATCTCGCGTATGTCACCAACAACGCGCTGCGGACGCCGGACGCGGTGGCCGCGCATCTGACCGAATTGGGTGTGCCCGCGGAGGCGGGGGACGTCATCACGTCGGCGCAGGCGGTGGCGCGGCTGATCGCCGACGAAGTGCCCGCTGGGTCACGGGTGTTGGTGATCGGTGGGGAGGGGCTTCGGGTGGCGCTGCGGGAGCGGGGCCTGGTGCCGGTGGAGTCGGCCGACGAGGACGGTCTGGCGGCGGTCGTCCAGGGGTACGGCGGGCCGGAGTTGCCGTGGGGGCGGTTCGCGGAGGCGAGCTACGCCGTGGCGCGCGGGGTGCCGTGGTACGCCTCGAACACGGACCTGACGATTCCGGGGGCGCGGGGGATCGGGCCGGGGAACGGGGCGGCCGTGGAGGTCGTACGGATCGCCACGGGCGGACTGGTGGAGCCGAAGGTGGCGGGGAAGCCGTTGCCGCCGATGCACCGCGAGACGGTGCTGCGGACGGGGGCGGAGCGGCCGCTGGTGGTCGGGGACCGGTTGGACACGGACATCGAGGGCGCGTTCAACGGGGGTGTCGACTCGCTGCTGGTGCTGACCGGTGTGACGGACGTGCCACAGCTGCTCGCGGCGGTGCCGGAGCACCGGCCGACGTATGTGGACGCGGATCTGCGGGGGTTGCTGACCGGGCAGCCGCATGTGGTCGGGGTGCACGGCGGCCATGTCTGCGGTGGCTGGTCGGCCGAGGCGCGCGGCGGCGAGCTCGTCCTGGACGGAGAGGGGCCGGTCCTGGACGGGGTGCGGGCGCTGTGCGCGGCGGCGTGGACGGAGGCCGGGGCGGGGGCGAGCGGCCTGGACGCGGGCAAGGCGCTGGAGCGGTTGGGGCTGTGACCGGGAAGGGCCTCTCGTCGGGGCCCTGACCTGCGGACGGGGATCGAACGCCGATGGCAGGGTAGGCTAACCTAACTGCCGTGTTGGTCGAGAGTCCCTCCCGAGCGAGCGCGGATCCGACCGGCCCTGACCAGACGCCGACGCGCCGGCATTCCGTGCGCGCCGTCGGGTTGGTCGTGGCCGTCGGAGTCCTGCTGCTGGTCTGTGTCCTGAGCGTCATGATCGGCGCCAAACCGGTGCCGCTCGGCGATGTGTGGCACGGGTTGTTCCAGAACACCGGTGTCGGAAACGACGTCATCATCCATGACGTACGCGTCCCCCGCACGCTCCTCGGGCTGCTCGTCGGCGTCGCCCTCGGGCTCTCCGGGGCCGTGATGCAGGGCCTCACCCGTAACCCGCTCGCCGAGCCCGGCCTGCTCGGCGTCAACGCCGGCGCCGCCGCGGCCGTCGTCTCCGCGATCGCGTTCCTCGGGGTCACGGACGTCAGCGACTACATCTGGTTCGCGTTCGCCGGCGCCGCCGTCGTCTCTGTCGTCGTGTACGTCCTCGGTGGCAGTCGCAGCTCCACCCCGGTACGCCTCGCGCTCGCCGGAACCGCCGCCACGGCCGCGCTCTACGGCTACGTCAACGCCGTCCAGTTGCTCAACTCGGCCGCCCTGGACCGGCTCCGCTTCTGGACCGTCGGCTCGCTCGCCTCCGCCGACATGGAGACCGTGCGCCGGGTGGCGCCGTTCATTCTTGTCGGCGTGGTGCTCGCCCTGCTCATCTCGCGGCCCCTCAACGCCATGGAGATGGGCGACGACACCGCCCGCGCGCTCGGCGCCAACCTCAACCGCACCCGAGTGATCGCCATGGCTGCCGTCACGCTGATGTGCGGCGCCGCGACTGCCGCGTGTGGACCGATCGTGTTCCTCGGGCTGATGGTCCCGTATCTCGTACGGGCCATCACCGGCCCCGACATGCGCTGGATCCTCCCCTACGCAGCCGTCCTCTCGCCCGTCCTCCTCCTCGGCTCCGATGTGATCGGACGGCTCGTCGCCCGCCCCGCGGAGCTCCAGGTCGGCATCGTCACCGCGCTGATCGGCGGACCCGTCTTCATCCGTCTCGTCCGCCGCAAGAGGATGGCCCAGCTGTGACCACCAAGACGCTACGGACCGGCGGCGGGCTCTCCCTGCGCTACGCACCCCGCGCCGCGTTTTCCATGGTCGGGCTGCTCGCCCTCACCCTCGCCGCCGCCGTCGTGCTCATCGGCAGCGGCGACTTCCCGATCGCCCCCGGCGACGTCGTCGCGACCCTCCTCGGCAACGGCACCGCCGTCCAGGAGTTCGCGGTCATGGACCTGCGGCTGCCGCGCGTCCTCGTCGCCGTCTTCGTCGGCGCCGCGCTCGGCATCGGCGGAGCCGTCTTCCAGTCCATCTCCCGCAACCCGCTCGGCAGCCCCGACGTCATCGGCTTCGGCCAGGGCGCGACCGTCGGCGCGCTCACCGTCATCGTGCTCTTCCAGGGCAGCGCCATGGCCGCCGCCGGCGGGGCCGTGGTCGGTGCCCTGATCACCGGCGCCGCGATCTACCTGCTCGCCTGGAAGCGCGGGATCCACGGCTACCGGCTCGTCCTCGTCGGCATCGGCGCGGCCGCCATGCTCACCGCCGTCATCCACTACCTCATCACCAAGGCCAACCTGGTCGACGCCACCCGCGCCACGGTCTGGATGACCGGCTCGCTCGACGGGCGCGACTGGGCGCAGTTCTGGCCGCTGTTCGCCGTCAGCTGCGTCCTCGTCCCGCTGGTCCTGGGGCACGGGCGGGCGCTGCGGATGCTGGAGATGGGCGACGACGCCGCGTACGCCCTCGGGGTGAGGGTCGAGCGGACCCGCATCGTGCTGATGGGCTCCGCCGTGCTGCTCGTCGCCGTCGCGACCGCCGCCGCCGGACCCATCGTCTTCGTCTCGCTGAGCGCGCCCCAACTGGCCCGCAGGCTGACCCGCTCGCCCGGCCCCAACCTCGCCGCATCCGCCCTCATGGGTTCGGCGCTGCTGCTGCTCGCCGACTGGACCGCGACCAACGCCTTCGGCGACCGGCAACTGCCCGTCGGCGTCATCACCGGTGTGCTCGGCGGCTGCTATCTGCTGTGGCTGCTCGTCACCGAACGCAAGGCGGGACGGATATGAACGCGAAGAACGCGAAGGAACTCAGGAGCACCTCCATGGACGGTCGGACCCAGCGGCTCAGCGCGGAGTCGGTCACCCTCGCCTACGACCAGCGGATCATCGCCCGCGACCTGTCCGTGGCGATCCCCGACAACTCCTTCACGGTCATCGTCGGACCCAACGCCTGCGGCAAGTCGACCCTGCTGCGCGCCCTGTCCCGGATGCTCAAGCCCTCCCAGGGGCGGGTGCTCCTCGACGGGCAGACCATCCACACCATGCCGGCGAAGAAGGTCGCCAAGACCCTCGGCCTGCTGCCCCAGTCCTCCATCGCCCCCGACGGCATCACGGTCGCCGACCTGGTGGCCCGCGGCCGCTACCCGCACCAGGGGCTGCTGCGCCAGTGGTCCCCGGAGGACGAGCGGATCGTCCAGGAATCGATGGCCGCGACCGGCGTCGCCGAGCTGGCGGAGCGGTACGTCGACGAGCTGTCCGGCGGCCAGCGCCAGCGGGTCTGGATCGCGATGGCGCTCGCCCAGCAGACCCCGCTGCTGCTGCTCGACGAGCCCACGACCTTCCTCGACATCCAGCACCAGATCGACGTCCTCGACCTCTGCGCCGAGCTGCACGAGAACCAGGGCCGCACCCTGGTCGCCGTCCTGCACGACCTCAACCACGCCGCCCGGTACGCCACCCACCTCATCGCCGTCCGCGGCGGCGAAGTGGTCGCGGAGGGCCCGCCGGCCGAGGTCGTGACGGCCGAGCTGGTGGAGCGGGTCTTCGGGCTGCGCTGCCAGGTCATCGACGACCCCGAGACGGGCACGCCGCTGGTCGTGCCCGCCGGGCGGAAGGCCCGGGCCGAGAAGCAGGAGCCCGCGCTAAAGAAGTGAGCGCAGCCGGAGCAGGTCGCGGAAGCCGGCCTCCAGCCTGACCCGGCCGGAGGCCCAGGCCTTCGCGAAGTTCAGCTCGCCGTTCACCATCGCCACCAGGTCGTCGCCGGTCATCGCCAGCCGGATCTCCGCCTTGGCGGGCGGTGGGCCCGCCACCGTGTCCCGGACCTCGATCCGGCCGTCCGCGAGACGGCCGGTGAACGTGGTGTCCAGGTCCGTGATGTGGCAGCTCAGGGTGCGGTCGAGCGCGGCGGCGCTGCGCACCTCGCCGTCCGCGCGCGAGAGATTGTCCGAAAGTCTGTCGAGTGCGCTACGGCACTCCGTGATCGTGGCCATTGTGATCGACCGTACCCCAGGGCTTCGCGATAGCGTCGGGGCATGAGCGACGTGACGGATGGGACGCCGGCCGTGGAGTCGGACGGGACACCGGCCGCCGAGACGGATGTGCGTCCCGGGCCGGATGCGCGACCGGGCCCGGACGCGGAGGGGACGCCGGCCGGAGGCGCGGAGGCGGCGTACGAGGCCGCCGCGCCCGCGCCCCTCGGCGTGGAGCGGGCCCCGACCGGGCGTCCCGCCGTGGACGCCCTCCTGGAGCGCCTCGCCGACGCGGATCACCTTCCGGCGGACGGACACCTGGAGGTGTACGAGGATGTACACCGTGGGCTGCGCTCCGAGCTGACGTCGCTCGACGCCGTCCGCCCCGGACCGGCCCCCGGACCGTGAACGGTCCCGCCGTGATCTCCGTACAAGCAGTCGTAGAACCCCGTCGTAAGAACCCGTCGTACAACCACAGGAGCTGAACCGAACGTGGCAGGAGTGGCACGCCGCCGTCTGGACGCCGAGCTGGTACGCCGCAAGCTCGCCCGCTCGCGCGAGCACGCCAGCCAGCTGATCGCCGCCGGGCGGGTGAGCGTCGGCAAGACGGTCGCGACCAAGCCGGCCACCCAGGTCGAGACGGCCGCGGCCATCGTCGTGGCCCAGGACGACGCCGACCCCGACTACGTCTCGCGCGGCGGCCACAAGCTCGCCGGTGCCTTCGCCGCGTTCGTACCGCAGGGGCTGAAGGTCGAGGGCCGGCGGGCGCTGGACGCGGGCGCGTCGACCGGCGGCTTCACCGACGTCCTGCTCCGCGCCGGCGCCGCGCATGTCGTCGCCGTGGACGTCGGCTACGGCCAGCTCGCCTGGTCGCTGCAGAGCGACGACCGGGTCACCGTGAAGGACCGTACGAACGTCCGTGAGCTGACCCTCGAGGCCATCGACGGAAAGCCTGTCGACCTCGTCGTCGGCGACCTCTCCTTCATCCCGCTCGGCCTCGTGCTGCCCGCCCTCGCGCGCTGCACCGCCCCCGACGCGGACCTCGTGCTCATGGTCAAGCCGCAGTTCGAGGTGGGCAAGGAACGCCTCGGCACCGGCGGAGTCGTCCGTAGCCCCGAGCTCCGGGCGGACACCGTACGGAACGTGGCGCGCCAGGCCGCCGAGCTCGGGCTCGGGGTGCTGGGCGTGACGGCGAGCCCGCTGCCGGGGCCCTCCGGCAACGTCGAGTACTTTCTGTGGCTGCGGGCAGGGGCGCCCGCGCTGGATCCGGCGGATGTCGACCGCGCCGTGGCGGAGGGACCTCGTTGAGCTCAACGAAAGCAGCACAGCGCACCGTTTTCCTGCTCGCGCACACCGGCCGGCCGGCCGCCGTGCGCAGCGCCGAACTCGTCGTCCTCGGGCTGCTGCGCAGCGGGATCGGCGTCCGTGTCCTGGAGGCGGAGGCGGCCGACCTGCCGCTGCCGCCCTCCGTGGAGATGGTGCCGGAGGCCTGTACCGATGCCCTCGAGGGCTGTGAGCTGCTCGTCGTCCTCGGCGGTGACGGGACGCTGCTGCGCGGCTCGGAGTTCTCCCGGGCGTCCGGTGTGCCGATGCTCGGCGTCAACCTGGGCCGGGTGGGCTTCCTCGCGGAGGCCGAGCGCGACGACCTCGACAAGGTCGTCGACCGGGTCGTCACGCGCGCGTACGAGGTCGAGGAGCGGATGACCCTCGACGTCGTCGTGTACGAGAACGGCGACGTACTGCACCGGGACTGGGCGCTGAACGAGGCCGCCGTGCAGAAGGTCTCCCCGGAACGGATGCTGGAGGTCGTGATAGCGATCGACGGCCGGCCGGTCACAGGATTCGGCTGCGACGGCGTGATCTGCGCGACCCCGACGGGCTCCACGGCCTACGCCTTCTCGGCCGGTGGACCGGTGATCTGGCCGGAGGTCGAGGCGCTGCTGATGGTCCCGATCGGGGCCCACGCGCTGTTCGCGAAGCCGCTCGTGACGACGCCGGAGTCGGTTCTCACGGTGGAGGTCGAGCCGCACACCCCGCACGGCGTGCTGTGGTGCGACGGCCGGCGGACGGTGGAACTCCCTTCGGGAGCACGGGTGGAGGTGCGGCGCGGGGAGGTTCCCGTACGGCTGGCCCGGCTGCACCACGCCTCGTTCACGGACCGTCTCGTGGCGAAGTTCGCCCTGCCGGTCTCGGGGTGGCGCGGCGCCCCGCACTGAGGCGCCGGAGCGGCCCCCGACTCCCCACCCCCACGGGTGACAACCGCATCCCCGACCTGCGCGTTCGTACCGTTCCGGCAGGGGCCGTCGCACAGCCGGGCCTCGACCTCGTAAGGTCTTCCCCGTGTTGGAGGAGATGCGGATACGGTCGCTCGGGGTCATCGACGACGCTGTTGTCGAGCTGTCGCCCGGTTTCACCGCGGTGACGGGTGAGACCGGTGCGGGCAAGACCATGGTCGTCACGAGCCTGGGGCTGCTGCTCGGCGGGCGCGCCGACCCCGCCCTGGTGCGGATCGGCGCCGGCTCGGCCGTCGTCGAGGGGCGGATCACGCTGCCCGAGGGCGCGGCAGCCGCCGCGCGGGCGGCGGAGGCGGGCGCCGAGCTCGACGACGGCGCGCTGCTCGTCAGCCGGACGGTCTCGGCCGAGGGGCGCTCGCGCGCCCATCTCGGCGGGCGCTCCGTACCTGTCGGCCTGCTCGCCGAGCTCGCCGACGAACTCGTCGCCGTCCACGGCCAGACCGACCAGCAGGGCCTGCTCAAGCCGGCCCGCCAGCGCGGCGCCCTGGACCGGTACGCGGGCGACGCCGTCGCCGTACCGCTGGCCGCGTACGGGGAGGCGTACCGGCGGCTGCGGGCCGTCGTCGCCGAGCTGGACGAGATCACCACGCGTGCGCGGGAACGGGCCCAGGAGGCCGATCTGCTGCGCTTCGGGCTCGGCGAGATCGAGGCCGTCGAGCCGCTGGCCGGCGAGGACGTCGAGCTGGCCGCGGAGGCGGAGCGGCTCGGCCACGCCGAGGCCCTGGCGTCCGCCGCCGCCCTGGCGCACGCGGCGCTCGCCGGACAGCCCGAGGACCCGGAGGCCGTCGACGCGACGACCCTGGTCGCGGGCGCGGGGCGGGCCCTGGAAGCCGTACGGTCGCACGATCCGGCGCTCGCCGCGCTGGCGGACCGGATGGGGGAGATCTCCATCCTCCTCGCCGACGTGGCCGGGGAGCTGGCCGGGTACGCCGACAACCTGGACGCCGACCCGCGCCGGCTCGCGGCCGTCGAGGAGCGGCGCGCGGCGCTGACCCAGCTCACCCGGAAGTACGGCGCGGACGTCGCCGCCGTGCTGGCCTGGGCGCAGGAGAGCGCGGTCCGGCTCACCGAGCTGGAGGGCGACGACGACAGGGTCGGCGATCTGACGGCCGAGCGGGACACGCTGCGGACCGAACTGTCGGTGCTCGCACAGGCGCTCACGGACGCCCGTACGGAGGCGGCGGCGCGGTTCGCCGACGCCGTCACCGCCGAACTGGCCTCGCTGGCCATGCCCCACGCGCGCGTGTCCTTCGACATCCGGCAGACGGAGTCCGTCGACGAGGCTTCGGGCGTCGAGGTCGGCGGGCGGACCGTGGCCTACGGGCCGTCCGGCGCCGACGAGGTCGAGCTGCTGCTCGCCCCGCACCCGGGCGCGCCGCCGCGGCCGATCGCGAAGGGCGCGTCCGGTGGTGAGCTGTCCCGGGTGATGCTGGCCGTCGAGGTCGTCTTCGCGGGTACGGACCCGGTGCCGACGTATCTCTTCGACGAGGTCGACGCGGGCGTCGGCGGCAAGGCTGCCGTGGAGATCGGCCGCCGTCTCGCCAAGCTCGCCAAGTCCGCGCAGGTCGTGGTCGTCACGCACCTGCCGCAGGTCGCGGCGTTCGCCGACCGCCAGCTGCTGGTGGAGAAGACCAACGACGGGTCCGTGACCCGGTCCGGTGTCACCGTCCTGGAGGGCGAGGACCGGGTCCGTGAGCTGTCGCGGATGCTGGCCGGCCAGGAGGACTCGGAGACGGCCAGGGCGCACGCCGAGGAACTGCTGGCGACGGCGCGGGCGGACGGCTGACGGGTCGGGGGCGGTCGCCGCACCGTGCGGGGCCGCTGCCGCGCGAGGCGTTGGCGCGACTGTCGCGGAACACCGGGCCCGGGTCATCCACGTCGCTTGCCCCCCGTTGGCGGTGAGCCGCCCCAGCGGGGCCGCGTCCGGAGGAACGGGCCGAAGCGCACCGGGTGGGGTTTCCCCCGGCGCGGGGGCTCGTCGACCGCGCGCCTAGGCTGGGCCCATGATCGGAAAGCTGGGCAGGGTCGGGACCTTCGCGGTGGCGGCGGGCGTGAGCCGGGCCGTCCATGCCGGGCTCCGGCGTCGGGACGACGAGCGGTGGCGGCGGGAGAACCACGCCGGCCGGAGCGTCGATCTGTACGCGGGCCCCGCGACCGCCGTCGGGACCGCGCTGGCCGTGGCGAGCGCGGCGAGCGCGGGGTCCGCCCGGCCGGCGGCCGGGGGAGGGCCCGCGGCCTTCGCCGTCCTCGCCGCCGGAGCCTGTGGGGCGTACGACGATGTGAAGGGCGACCACCGCAGGGGCTTCCGGGCGCACCTCGACGCCCTGCGGCACGGTGAGGTCACCAGCGGTGCCGTCAAGCTGCTCGGGATCGGCGGGGCCGGGCTCGTGGCCGGGGCGCTGCTGAAGGAGCGTCCGGTCGACAAGGTCCTGGCGGGTGTGGTGATCGCGGGCACCGCGCACCTCGTCAACCTCGTGGACGTGGCCCCGGGGCGTGCCGCGTTGACGGTTCTGGGGCTCGGTGTGCCCGGACTCCTGCGCGGATCGCTCGCCGCCGCGCCGATGGGCGCCGCGGCCGCCGTCCTCACCGACGACCTCGGCGAGCGCACCATGCTCGGTGACACGGGGGCGCACGCGCTCGGCGCGGCCGTCGGCAGCGCGATCGCCGCCGGGAACGGGCGGTTCGGACTCGCCGTCCACGCGGCGGGTCTCATCGCGGCGGCGGCGTGCGGAGAGAGGCTCAGTGACCTCGCGCGCTCACCCATGTGAGTGATACCGCCCGGCGAGTTGAGGGCTCGGACACGGGAACGACGCGGCTTCGGTGCCGGAACGTGCGTACGGGCTGGCATCCTTGGGCGCGTGACACAGCTCCGTACGGTCCAAGTGCTGGGCGGCGGCAGCGCGGGCAGCAGCGCTCACGTCAGATCACTTGCCTCGGGGCTGGTGGCGAGGGGCGTGCGGGTGACCGTGTGCGCCCCGGCCGAACTCGACCGCGCCTACGACTTCATCGGCGCCGGCGCACACTTCGTGCCCGTCCCGCGCCGTAACGACCCCGCGACGGTCGCGGTGCTCCGCAACGCCTGCATCGGCGCCGACGTCGTGCACGCGCACGGGCTGCACGCCTCGGTCCGGGCGATGCTCGCCCTGTCGGGTGGGGTGCGGACGCCGTCGCTGGTGACGACCTGGCACACCCGTAGCCATGTGGACGGCGCGCGGGGCGGGCTGCTGCGTCTCCTTGAACGAAGGACCGCCCGGGCGGCCGCCGTCGTCCTCGGCACCTCCTCCGAACTCGTCGACCGCGCGCGACGGCGCGGGGCGCGGGACGCCCGGCTCGCGCCGGTGACGGTGCCCGCGTCGCGTGCACCGGTCTGTCTGCACGACGGGAAGGCGCGGGCGGAACTGGGGGCGGTGGACCGGCCGTTGCTGATGGCCGTCGGCGCGCTGGTGCCCGAGCGGGGGTACGGGATGCTGCTGGACGCGGCGCGTGTGTGGCGGGATCTGGACCCGCAGCCGCTGCTCGTGATCGCGGGGGAGGGGCGCGAACGGGCGGCGATGCAGCGCCGGATCGAGACAGAGGGTCTGGCGGTCCGGCTGATCGGCAGTCGGGACGACGTGGCGGAGCTGCTGGCCGCGGCGGACGTGGCGGTCCTGCCGTCGCGTTGGGAGGCCCGCTCCCCGCTGGCGCAGGAGGCGTTGAGGCTCGGTGTGCCCCTGGTCGCGACGGCCGTGGGCGGTGTGCCCGAACTGGTCGGGGACGCGGCGGAGTTGGTGCCGTGGGGGGATGCGGCGGCGCTGGCGGAAGCGGTGCGGGAGCTGTTGTCGGATGTGGACCGGCGGATGGACCTCGCGGCCGCGGGGCGGGTGCAGGCGGGCACATGGCCGACGGAGGACGAGACGATCGCGCACGTCCTGAGCGTGTACGACGAGCTGTCGGGCCGCCGCTGACGGCGGCCCGGCGACCGCGGCGCCCTATGGTGTGTGGCGCCTCGCCCGGAGCGCCAGCGACAGGGCCAGGACCGTCTGTGGGTCGTCCAGGTCCGTGCCGAGGAGCTCGGAGATCCGGGCCAGGCGGTTGTAGAGCGTCTGGCGGTTCAGATGGAGTTCGCGGGCCGTCTCGGCCTTGCGGCCCGCGTGGGCCAGATAGGTCTCCAGGGTCGGGAGCAGCGGCGGGCGCGAGGTCCGGTCGTGCTCCCGCAGCGGCCCGATGGCGCGGTCCACGAAGGCCGCCAGGTCCGGGTGTTCCCGCAGGCGCCACAGCAGCAGGTCGATGTCCAGACGTCGGGCGTCGTACCAGGGCCGGTCCGAGAGGCCCTGCGCCGCCGTCGCCGTCTCGCCCGCGTGCCGCAGGGACGCCGACGCCGCGGCCCAGCCGCCCGCGATGCCCACCACGACCACCGGAGCGTGAGCCCCGGCCCGTTCGAGACCGGCCCGCTCCACGCCCGCCCGCAGCGCCGCCGCGACCCGGTCCGCCACCGCCGTACGCTCCGACTCCGAGCGCAGGCCCAGGAGCAGCGGCACACGCCCCTCCACGGGGCGTACGCCGAGGAGCACCGGAACACCCACCGACGACAGCTCCTCCAGGACCGCCCTCGCCAGCAGCGCCCAGTTCCCCGAGGGGGAGAGCTCGGAGGCGAGCCGCATGACCACGGGCAGCAGCGGACCGTCTCCCGGGCGGAAGCCCAGCACCCGCGCCTGCGCCGGCGCGTCCTCCGCCGTGATCCGGCCCTCTGCCAGGTCCGTCAGGAAGTCACCGCGCCCCCGGGCCGCCAGCTCCTCCTCCTGCCGGGCCTGCATCAGCACGACCGCCAGAATCCCCGCCGCCCGCTCCGCCGCCATCCGGTGCACGGGGGACAGCGGTCCGGAGACCGCGAGCAGAACCAGCCGGGCCCGGACCGAGCCGGTGCCCGGTCCACCCCCGGGCACGTCGACCAGGACCGCGCCTGTCGGCGGACCCGACTCCCGCGCCGCCCGCTGGCCGCGCAGACCGTCCCACACCTGGAGCGGGTCCGCCGGGCCGGACTCCGTGCCCGCCGCGTAGAGCAGTTGCCCGTCCGCCGTCTCCAGGAAGACCGGGTTCGTGGTGAAGTCGGCCAGGATCCGCAGGACCTGTGGCACCCCGCCCCCGCCGAGCAGCGCCTCGGTGCACTGCCGGTGCACCTCCTCCGCCTGCCGGAGCAGCGCGTAGTGGCCGTTGACGATCTCGGTGTGGATCTCCTCCGTGACGGCCACGAAGGGCACTTCACGGTGCAGCTGCACAAGCGGAAGGCCGGCGGAACGCGCCGTCTCCACGATCGTCGCCGGCAGGCGCGAGAAGCGCGGGCCGAGCTCCACCACCAGCGCCGCGATGCCCCGCTCGGCGAGCCGCCGTACGAATGCCCGCTGCTCCGCCGGGCGGGTGCCGAGGCCCAGACCGGTGGTCAGCAGCAGCTCGCCGCCCTTGAGCAGGGACGCGATGTTCGGGACCTCGCCCGCGTGCACCCAGCGCACCGTACGGTGCAGCCGGTCCGCGCAGGCGACGACTTCCGGGAGCCCGCTGCGCAGTCCGGGCAGCTCCAGCGCCCGCTGCACGGTGATCCCGCCCTGATTCTCCATGGAGCCGGACGCTACCTCCGGACATGTTCGCGCGACATCACCCGGCGGTCACAGGGCTGGACAGTTCGTCCATCTCGTCGACAACTCGTCGCCCCAACAGGCCAATTGTGCGACCGCATGTCGATTGTGGCGTACGTCACCCCGGACGGGACCGAGCGCGGTGACGACGAACAGCACGCCCCAGCCCCCGCCGCCGTACCGCAGATCTGACCCGTTCCCTCACCTCTCCGGGAGCGCCTCATGGCACGCACCAACCCGATGCACCTCCTGAACCGCCTCGCCGCCGAGCACGCCGACGCCCGACGGCTGGGCCCGCCCGTCGACGAGTGGAGTGGGATGACGTCCGAGATGCTCGGACGGCGCTCCCTCCTGAAGTACGCCGCCGCGGCCGGGATCGCCGCCGATCTCGGACGTCTGGCCGTATGCCCAGTGGCTTCCAGGGCTTCATGGAGGGCGGCGCCACCGAGGGCGAGCGGGCCGCGAAGGAGATGATCGCCGCCCTGAGGTGAGTCAGCCGGCCGGTGTGATGTTGTGGTTGAAGCGGAAGACGTTGTCGGGGTCGTACGTGGCCTTGACCGCGGCGAGCCGCCGGTAGTTCTCGGCGCCGAAGCCCGAGACGACCCGCTCCTCGCCCTCGGAGCCGATGAAGTTGAGGTACACGGCTCCGGTCGACCACGGCTCCGCGTCGGCCCGCACGTCCCGAACCCACTGCCTCGTCCGCTCGTCGTCGGCCGGGTCCTCCCAGGTCGCGAACGGGTGGACCACCCAGGGAGCGGTGCGCCACGGGATCGGATAGTCGGTCGGCCCGGCCGCGAGCGCGCCGCCCATCATGAAGAGCACGTGCTGGGTGGCCGTGGGCATGGGGATCTTCTGCGCGCGCTCGCAGAAGAGGTCCACGGCGGCGTCGGGAAACTCGCTCAGATACTCCGCGGACCAGTAGTTCCGCAGCCCCGGCGGGTCGTCGATCATGCACTGGAGATCCGCGTACCCGATGTCCGTGACGACCTCGATCACGGGCTTGAGCGCGAACAGCGGTGCGCACAGCTCTCGGACCTCGGCGACCGGACCGGCGTACGTGAAGAGGGTGGCGCAGAGCAGCTCGCCGACGAGATGCTCGGGGACGAACGGCTCGGGGGGCGCGGGGAAGTAGATGACCCCGCCGCCCGCCTCGTCCGGGGCGGAGGCCGCCAGATCGCGGAAGGTACGGATCACCTCGGGCGCCGACTCGGGCATGAAGAAGAGCATCGCGATGCTCATCTCCGGCAGCTCGTGCAGCCGCAAGGTGAGCGAGGTCGCCACGCCGAAGTTCCCGCCGCCGCCGTGCAGCGCCCAGAACAGCTCCGGATTCTCTCCGCCGTCCGTGTGCACATGCTTGCCCTCGGCGGTGATCAGCTCGGCGGCGAGCAGGTTGTCGCAGGCCAGCCCGAACTTCCGCTCCAGCCACCCCGATCCGCCGCCCAGCGTGAAGCCGCCGACCCCGGTCGTCGACACCCGCCCACCGGTGGTGGCCAGGTGGAAGGGCTGGCACGCGTGGTCCAGATGGCTCATGGTCGCGCCGCCCTCGACGCGTACCGTCATGTGCTCGGGGTCGGCGACGACCGCGTGCATCCGGCGCAGGTCGATCACGAGACCGTCGTCGACGACGGAGCTCCCGGCGACGCTGTGCCCGCCGCCGCGCACCGCGATCGGCAGCTCGGTCTCCCGGCCGAAGAGGACCGCGTTGGAGACGTCCTCCGCCGTCTCGCACTGGGCGATGACCGCCGGACGCCGGTCGATCATGCCGTTGTGGATGGTCCGGGCCGTGTCGTAGCCCGGATCGCCGGGGACGTACACCTCACCGGCCAGATCCTCGCGGAGTCCGGTCAGGGCGCTGTCCGGGACGGTGTGCTGGGGAGCCATGGGGAAGCCCCCCTTTCCTCGGGGGGACAGGACCCTTTCAGCGTATTCCGGGGCGCCCCTTCCCGCGCCTCAGCCGCCGTACGCGCCGCTCGCCGTCAGCCGCAGCGCCGTGTCGATCAGCGGAACGTGGCTGAACGCCTGCGGGAAGTTGCCCACCTGCCGCTGCAGCCGCGGGTCCCACTCCTCCGCGAGGAGACCCAGGTCGTTGCGGAGCGCCAGCAGCCGCTCGAAGAGCTTGCGGGCCTCGTCCACGCGCCCGATCATCGCCAGGTCGTCGGCGAGCCAGAACGAGCAGGCGAGGAAGGCGCCCTCGTCGCCCTCCAGGCCGTCCACGCCGGCCTCCTCGCCGGCGGTCGGGTAGCGCAGCACGAAGCCGTCCTCCGTGGACAGCTCCCGCTGGATCGCCTCGATCGTGCCGATGACCCGCTTGTCGTCCGGCGGCAGGAAGCCCATCTGCGGAATCAGCAGCAGTGAGGCGTCCAGCTCCTTGGAGCCGTACGACTGCGTGAAGGTGTTCCGCTCCTTGTCGTAGCCCTTCTCGCAGACGTCCCGGTGGATGTCGTCGCGCAGCGCGCGCCAGCGCTCCAGCGGGCCGTCGGCGTCCCCGGACTCGATGAGCTTGATCGTGCGGTCGACCGCCACCCAGGCCATGACCTTGGAGTGCACGAAATGCCGGCGCGGACCGCGGACCTCCCAGATGCCCTCGTCGGGCTGGTTCCAGTGCGTCTCCAGGTAGCGGATGAGCTTCAGCTGGAGCAGCGAGGCGTAGTCGTTGCGGGACAGACCCGTCATGTGCGCCAGGTGCAGGGCCTCGGTGACCTCGCCGTACACATCCAGCTGGAGCTGGTTGGCGGCCCCGTTGCCCACCCGGACCGGGCCCGAGTTCTCGTACCCCGGCAGCCAGTCCAGCTCGGCCTCGCCGAGCTCGCGCTCTCCGGCGATCCCGTACATGATCTGCAGGTTCTCCGGGTCACCGGCGACCGCGCGGAGCAGCCAGTCCCGCCAGGCACGGGCCTCCTCGCGGTAGCCGGTGCGCAGCATCGAGGAGAGGGTGATCGCCGCGTCACGCAGCCAGGTGTAGCGGTAGTCCCAGTTCCGTACGCCGCCGATCTCCTCCGGCAGCGAGGTCGTCGGCGCCGCGACGATGCCGCCCGTCGGCGCGTATGTCAGCGCCTTCAGCGTGATCAGGGAGCGCACGACGGCCTCCCGGTACGGGCCGTGGTACGTGCAGTGCTCGACCCACTCCCGCCAGAAGTCGACGGTCGCCTCCAGCGAACCCTCCGGGTCCGGCAGAGCGGGCGGCTCCTTGTGCGAGGGCTGCCAACTGATCGTGAAGGTGACGCGGTCGCCCGGGGTGACGGTGAAGTCCGAGTACGTCGTCAGGTCCTTGCCGTGCGTCTCGGCGTCCATGTCCAGCCACACCGAGTCGGGACCCGCGACGGCGACCGTGCGGTCCCCGACCTTGTGGACCCAGGGCACCACGCGGCCGTAGCTGAACCGCATCCGCAGCGCCGAGCGCATCTGGACCCGGCCGGAGACGCCCTCCACGATCCGGATCAGCTGCGGCGCGCCGTCGCGCGGGGGCATGAAATCGGTCACCCGGACCGTGCCGCGCGGGGTGTCCCACTCGGATTCCAGGATGAGCGAGTCGCCGCGGTAGCGGCGGCGGTCGGCGGGTGCCGGGGCGGCGCCGTTCGGCACGGCGGGACCGACCCGCCAGAAGCCGTGTTCCTCCGTTCCGAGGAGCCCCGCGAAGACGGCATGGGAGTCGAAGCGGGGGAGGCACAGCCAGTCGACACTGCCGTCCCGGCAGACGAGGGCGGCGGTCTGCATGTCCCCGATGAGTGCGTAATCCTCGATGCGCCCGGCCACGTGCATTCTCCAGTCGAACGGCCACGTCCGCCCCGCAGGGCGCTTGCTACAGATCAGCGGTCAACTGATGTTGACGATCGGCGGCGAGTGTCCGAGCAGGATACGACGCGGAGCAGCGCTTACTTGTAACGCCATTGCGCCGATCGGGTGAGCACGGCTTGACGCCGCGACCACCACGGTGCGCCGTGTGACGGAGGCAGGTCGCCGTCCGTGTGCACCCGACTGCCCCGTGTGGCCGGAAGCGGTCTCCCGTTGTCGCTGATACCCTGGTACCCCGTGGACCGGTGGGAAACGGCGACAGCCGAGCCCCCGCAACCGCAGCGACGGCACCCCCCGATTCTTCCGGAGGGCACGCCGGAACGCACCTCCAGAACGCGACCACGGGAGCCCCCTCTTGGCGATGCCGCCCAAAACCACGACGACCAAGCACATCTTCGTCACCGGGGGTGTCGCCTCCTCCCTCGGCAAGGGCCTGACCGCCTCCAGCCTGGGTGCGCTCCTCAAGGCGCGGGGCCTGCGGGTCACGATGCAGAAGCTCGACCCGTACCTGAACGTCGACCCCGGCACGATGAACCCGTTCCAGCACGGCGAGGTGTTCGTCACCAACGACGGCGCCGAGACCGACCTGGACATCGGCCACTACGAGCGCTTCCTCGACGTCGACCTCGACGGCTCGGCCAACGTCACCACCGGCCAGGTCTACTCGCAGGTCATCGCCAAGGAGCGGCGCGGCGAGTACCTCGGCGACACCGTCCAGGTCATCCCGCACATCACCAACGAGATCAAGTCCCGGATCCGCCGCATGGCGACCGACGACGTCGATGTCGTCATCACCGAGGTCGGCGGCACGGTCGGCGACATCGAGTCGCTGCCGTTCCTGGAGACCGTCCGGCAGGTCCGCCACGAGGTCGGCCGCGACAACGTCTTCGTCGTGCACATCTCGCTGCTGCCCTACATCGGCCCCTCCGGCGAGCTGAAGACCAAGCCGACCCAGCACTCCGTCGCCGCGCTGCGCAACATCGGTATCCAGCCGGACGCCATCGTGCTGCGCGCCGACCGTGAGGTCCCCACCGCCATCAAGCGCAAGATCTCGCTGATGTGCGACGTGGACGAGGCCGCCGTCGTCGCCGCCATCGACGCCAAGTCGATCTACGACATCCCCAAGGTGCTGCACACCGAGGGCCTGGACGCCTACGTCGTGCGCAAGCTCGACCTGCCGTTCCGTGACGTGGACTGGTCCACCTGGGACGACCTGCTGGACCGCGTCCACAACCCGGAGCACGAGGTCACCGTCGCGCTCGTCGGCAAGTACATCGACCTGCCCGACGCGTACCTCTCGATCACCGAGGCCATGCGCGCCGGCGGCTTCGCCAACAAGGCGCGGGTCAAGGTCAAGTGGGTCACCTCCGACGACTGCAAGACCCCGGCCGGCGCCGCGAAGCAGCTCGGTGACGTCGACGCGATCCTGATCCCCGGCGGCTTCGGCGACCGCGGTGTCAACGGCAAGATCGGCGCGATCCAGTACGCCCGCGAGAACAAGGTGCCGCTGCTCGGCATCTGCCTGGGCCTGCAGTGCATCGTGATCGAGGCCGCCCGGAACCTGGCCGACATTCCCGAGGCCAACTCCACCGAGTTCGACGCCGCCACCGCGCACCCCGTCGTCTCCACGATGGAGGAGCAGCTCGCGTACGTCGAGGGCGCCGGCGACCTGGGCGGAACGATGCGCCTGGGCCTCTACCCGGCGAAGCTCGCCGAGGGTTCGATCGTCCGCGAGGTCTACGCCGACCAGCCGTACGTCGAGGAGCGCCACCGCCACCGCTACGAGGTGAACAACGCCTACCGCGCGGAGCTGGAGAAGAAGGCCGGCCTCGTCTTCTCGGGCACCTCCCCGGACAACAAGCTCGTCGAGTACGTCGAGTACCCGCGCGAGGTGCACCCGTACCTGGTCGCGACCCAGGCGCACCCGGAGCTGCGCTCGCGTCCGACCCGTCCGCACCCGCTCTTCGCCGGCCTGGTCAAGGCCGCCGTGGAGCGCAAGACGGGCAAGTAGTACAAGGCGTTAACGTTGCCGGGGTACGGGTCCTGACGGGATCCGTGCCCCGGCTTTCGTATGTGGTTCGTGTGTGGGAGGACGCAGATGGAGTTGCAGGACACCCCGGAGGAGTGGCAGGTCGTCGCGACGACGACCCCGTTCCAGGGAGCGAAGACGAGTGTCCGTACGGACGACGTGGTCATGCCCGACGGCACGGTCGCGCGCCGCGACTACCAGGTCCACCCCGGCTCGGTGGCGGTCCTCGCCCTCGACGACCAGGACCGGGTGCTGTTGCTGAAGCAGTACCGGCACCCCGTACGCCAGAAGCTGTGGGAGATCCCCGCCGGGCTCCTCGACGTCCCGGGGGAGAACCCGCTGCACGCCGCGCAGCGGGAGTTGTACGAGGAGGCGCACGTCAAGGCCGAGGACTGGCGGGTCCTGGCCGACGTCTACACCACACCCGGCGGCTGCGACGAGGCGGTACGCATCTTCCTGGCGCGGCACCTGTCCGAGGCGGAGGGCGAACGCTTCGAGGTCTCGGACGAGGAGGCCGACATGGAGGTGGCCCGGGTCCCGCTCGCGGACCTCGCACGAGGCGTACTGGCGGGGGAGCTGCACAACAACTGCCTGGTGGTCGGTGTCCTTTCGCTGACCGCGGCCCGCGCGGCCGGGGGCCTCGACGCGCTGCGCCCGGCGGACGCGCCCTGGCCGGCCCGGCCGTTCGAGGCGTAGGGGCCACGCCCCGTTGTGCCCACCCTCCCCCAGACTTCGTCCGGGGGGCTCCGGCCCTGCGGAAGGATTGCCCACAAAAGGGGTGCCGGTCTGAAGATCTGCTGATCCGATCGGGGGATCTGTCCGCCCTGCTCCGCCAGGAGGGCACCCCGCCCTGAACTACGCTCGGGATCGCCCGTGCGGAGACCCCCCGCGGGATCGGCGTGCGCAGGTGGACGGGAGCGTGGCCCGTGACGGATCAGGCGGTGGCAGCGGGCGGGGTACGGAACTTCTTCGGGCGGCAGCGGGAGTTGAAAGCCCTGCGCGCCGACATCGAACGGACCGGACTCGACACCCTCGCCGGCCACAAGGCCCCCCGCGCACGCGTCCTCCTGATCGCGGGCCGCCCCGGCTCCGGGCGGACCGCGCTCGCCGCGGAACTCGTCGCCGGGCTCGCGGCGGCCTACCCCGACGGGGTGCTCCGCGCCCGGCTGACCGAGCCCGGCGGCGACCCGGTCCCCACCGGGCGCGTCGCGCAGGGGCTGCTCCAGGACCTGGGCATCGACGAACCACCCGGCGCCGCCGAGGACGAACTGACCGAGCTGGTCCGCGAGGCCCTCGCCGAACGCCGTACCGTCCTCGTCCTCGACGACGCGGTCGACGCCGAGCAGGTCGATCCGCTGATCCCCGACAACCCCGACGCCCTCGTCGTCGCCGTGGCACGGGGACCGCTGACCGGGATCCCCGATGTCCGCCCGTGCACCCTCGGCGGTCTCGACCCCAAGTCCGCGATCGAGATGCTCACCACCTACACCGGATCCGTCCGGGTGACGGTGGACCCGCAGGCCGCCGAGACCCTCGCCGAGGAGTGCGGCGGCCAGCCCGCCGCACTCGTCCTCGCCGGCGGCTGGCTCGCCGCCCGCCCCAAGGCCTCCGTCGCCGATCTGGCCAAACGGCTGCGCGCCCTCTCCGGCGACCCGCTCGCCCGCGCGTTCCAGCTGGTCCACGACACGCTGGCCCAGCCGGCCGCCCGGACACTGCGATTTCTCACCCTCGCACCCCTCGGGCGCGCCGACGCCCACACCGCCTCCGCCCTGGCCGGCTGCTCGGTCTCGGCGGCCGCGACCACGCTGGCCGACTTCGTCGGGCTGGGGCTCGTTACCGACTGCGGGGACGGTCAGTACGAGGTTCCGGGCCACCTCGTCCCCCTCCTGCGTACACAGATGGAGGAGCGCGAACGGCCCGCCGAGGTGCAGCTCGCCCGGGCCCGGATGCTGGAGCGGACCGTACGGCTCCTCCAGTCCTGCCGGGCGGTCACCGAGCCCGAGGGCTCCTCCGCGCGCAAGAAGCTCGCCGGGCTGCCCCGCGCCCTGCGGTTCCCGACCGTGCCGGCCGCCGCCGAATGGCTGACCGGCCGCCGGCCGGTGCTCCTGGCCTCCGCCCGCCTCGCCGTCGCCGACGGTGAGCTCGACACCCTTGCCCGCCGGCTCGTCGCCGCCCTGGTCAGGGCCGAGACGGCACACCGGGGCGCCGAGGCGGCAGCGCCCGTCCTCTACGGCCTGCACCGGCTCGTCCTGGACGTGGCGGAGCGGCGCGGACTGCACCGGGAGCGGGCCGCCGCACTGCTGAACCTCGCCGATCTGGACGCCAGGACCGGCCGCACCCGGGACGCCCTGGAGCGCTACCGGGCCGCCCTCGACGCCGGAAGGGCCGCGAACGATCCGTACGCGATCGGCCGGGCGATGGAATCCGTAGGCGGTTCCTACCAGGAACTGGGGGACTGGCAGCGGGCCGGGGACTGGTACGGCCGCGCGCTCGCCCAGCGCCTCGCCCGCGACGAGCGGGCCGACCAGGCCCGGCTGTACGGACGGCTCGGCACGGTGCAGACCTACGCGGGCCGCTACGGCGAGGCCCTGCGGAACTGGCGCGCCGCCGCGGCGGGGTACCGGCGGCTCGCCGATCTGCCCGGCTACGCGCGGGCGTTGAGTGAGGCCGCACGCGTCCAGGAGTACGCCGGCCGGCCCGAGGACGCCCTGCGGACCTGCGAGGAGGCGATCGACTGGGCCCGGCGTGCCCAGGACGTACGGCTCCAGGCCGCGCTGCAGCTCAGGCTTGCGGACACGCTCGACCGGCTCGGCGACCCGGCCGCGGCCAGGCTGCATCGGTCGGCGGCCGGGCGTCTGCTGGGGACGGATGAGGGAACGGGTGAGGGAACAGGAGCCTCCGCCTACGAAATCCGCAGTGCTTCCAACGAAGATTAATGCTTTGCAAGGCTAGACACGGGGAACTCCTTCATTAGACTGGGTGCGCCGCGATCGACCGCGGTCTGTCCCGGTGCGCGGTAGTGCATCCGGGTATGTATCGCAGTGCACCCCCGTTTCCCCTGATTCAAGGACCGTGATCGACGATGAAGGTCGGCATCCCCCGCGAGGTCAAGAACAACGAGTTCCGCGTGGCCATCACCCCCGCCGGTGTCCACGAGCTCGTCCGCAACGGCCACCAGGTCTTCGTCGAGCAGAACGCCGGTGTGGGTTCCTCGATCACGGACGAGGAGTACGTCTCCGCCGGCGCGCAGATCCTGCCGACCGCAGACGAGGTCTGGGCCACGGCCGACCTGCTGCTGAAGGTCAAGGAGCCCATCGCCGAGGAGTACCACCGCCTCCGCAAGGACCAGACGCTCTTCACCTACCTGCACCTCGCCGCCTCCAAGGAGTGCACGGACGCCCTCCTGGAGTCCGGCACCACCGCCATCGCGTACGAGACCGTCGAGACCGCCAACCGCGCGCTCCCGCTCCTCGCCCCGATGTCCGAGGTCGCGGGCCGCCTGGCCCCGCAGGTCGGCGCCTATCACCTGATGCGCTCGGTCGGCGGCCGCGGCGTGCTCCCCGGTGGCGTCCCCGGCACCCACGCCGGCGAGTGCGTCGTCATCGGCGGCGGCGTCTCCGGCTGGAACGCGACGCAGATCGCCGTCGGCATGGGCTTCCACGTGACCCTGCTCGACCGTGACATCAACAAGCTCCGCGAGGCCGACAAGATCTTCGGCACCAAGGTGAAGACGATCGTCTCCAACGCCTTCGAGCTGGAGAAGGCCGTCGTCGAGGCCGACCTCGTCATCGGCGCCGTTCTCATCCCGGGCGCCAAGGCCCCGAAGCTGGTCACCAACGAGCTCGTCGCCAAGATGAAGCCCGGAAGTGTCCTTGTCGACATTGCGATCGACCAGGGCGGCTGCTTCGAGGACTCGCACCCGACCACCCACGCCGAGCCGACCTTCCAGGTCCACAACTCGGTGTTCTACTGCGTCGCCAACATGCCGGGCGCGGTGCCGAACACCTCCACGTACGCCCTGACCAACGCCACGCTGCCCTACATCGTGTCGCTGGCGAACAACGGCTGGGTCGAGGCGCTGCGCCGCGACGCCGCGCTCGCCCTGGGTCTCAACACCCATGACGGCAAGGTCGTTTACAAGGAGGTCGCCGAGGCGCACGGGCTCGACCACGTCGAGCTGGCCAGCCTCCTGGGCTGAGCTCCTTAGACGTCGCGTCAACCCGCGCCGTCAACCTCACACATCCGGCCGGACCTTGTGCGCCAAGGTCCGGCCGGATGTGCTTCCGGCCACTTCGGGGGCCTTGTTCAACTCGCCTCGAACGTAACCCTTTAACCGTTTCGCACACCCCTGAAACGTGCGGATGGATGGCTGCGCACCCTTGACAGCCGGGTGTTCGGTTGCCGACACATCGGGCCGGGTCCGGCGGATTGTGTTGCTGCGGAGCGGTGACACGCCATAGAGTCGCCAACCGTCGGCATGGTGCCACGCTGACCTATCGATAAATGTTCCTGGTCACATCCAAGGAGGTAAGACGACTTGTGAATGAGTCGACATTTACTCCCGGGGGCGGACAGCCAGGAATCCCTGTCGGCTCCGTCGCTGTCCGCACCTTCGCGACCAACGCGACGCATCAGCCCATGACGACAGCCCACACGATGAAGATGATGGACGGCCTACACGTGAACGCCACGGCCGGCAACGAGAGTGGCCGAGAGTCCACCCACTTCGCCGCCTACGACGAGGTGCCCGAGGGGCACTTCTACGACCCTGACGCCGAGTACGAGCCCGACCCGGAGTACGCGGCCACCCTCGCACCCGACGCTGCCCGTCAGCGCCGCGAGCGGATCGGCCCGACCGGACGGCCCCTGCCGTACTTCCCGATCCCGGGTCCGCTGACCGATCACGGACCCGCGAAGATCATCGCGATGTGCAACCAGAAGGGCGGCGTCGGCAAGACCACGTCGACCATCAACCTGGGTGCCGCACTCGCGGAGTACGGGCGGCGGGTGCTGCTCGTCGACTTCGACCCGCAGGGAGCCCTGTCGGTCGGACTCGGTGTGAACCCGATGGAGCTCGACCTCACCGTCTACAACCTGCTCATGGAGCGGGGCATGTCGGCGGACGAGGTGCTGCTCAAGACCGCCGTGCCCAACATGGACCTGCTGCCGAGCAACATCGACCTCTCGGCCGCCGAGGTGCAGTTGGTCAGCGAGGTGGCGCGCGAGTCGACGCTGCAGCGCGCCCTGAAGCCGCTGATGAACGACTACGACTACATCGTGATCGACTGTCAGCCCTCGCTCGGCCTGCTGACCGTGAACGCCCTGACGGCGGCTCACAAGGTCATCGTGCCGCTGGAATGCGAGTTCTTCGCACTGCGCGGTGTGGCCCTGCTGACCGAGACGATCGAGAAGGTCCAGGAGCGGCTCAACCCGGAGCTGGAGCTCGACGGCATCCTCGCCACGATGTACGACTCCCGTACGGTGCACAGCCGCGAGGTGCTGGCGCGCGTGGTGGAGGCCTTCGACGACCACGTCTACCACACCGTCATCGGCCGTACCGTGCGCTTCCCGGAGACCACGGTCGCCGGTGAGCCGATCACGACGTACGCGTCGAACTCGGTGGGTGCCGCCGCCTATCGTCAGCTCGCCAGGGAGGTGCTCGCCCGGTGTCACGCCGAGTGAGTCTGCCCGGCGCCGACGAACTGTTCCGTACGACCGGGGGGATGGCGCTGCAGTCCTCCTCGCCCCGTGGCCGGGTACCGGCTCCGGCGGGCGAGAGCGACACGGAGGCGGCGGAGGGATCCGGCTCGGCGCCGGCGTCCGCCGCTCCTGCCGGCTCCGCCCCGGGCTCCGCTTCGGCCGAGCACTCGGCGGCGGAGCCCGCGGAGCAGGGGGAGCCCCGGGCCCGCACGGCGGAGCCCGCGCCGGCGCGCCGCCGCGGCCGGTCGCCGAACCGGCGGCCGAGCGGGCGTGAGCGGCACGACGAGAAGATCACGGTCTACGTCTCCGCCGAGGAGCTGATGGACCTGGAGCACGCGCGTCTGGTGCTCCGTGGCGAGCACGGGCTCGCCGTGGACCGGGGCCGGATCGTCCGCGAGGCGGTCGCGGTGGTCCTGGCGGACCTGGAGTCCCGCGGCGACGCGAGCATCCTCGTGCGCCGCCTGCGCGGCCGCTGACGATAGCCTGCGGGCTGCCGCGCCCCCGCTCCTCCCTGGACACCGATGCCCCCGCCCCCCGACGAAACGTCCCGCCCAGCCCGCCGCCGCGCCCTGGGACGCGGCCCGGGGACCCCTCGAACGGCCCCCGAGGCCGCCCAGCGGTCCGTACCGGCCGCCACTCCGGAGGCGGAGCCCCCGCCCGCCCCTGCCGGGGCCTCCACGGCCCCTGAGGCCGGATCCGGGGCGGACACCGCCCGGCAGGTCGCCTCCGCCACCGCAGGGGCGGCAGCCCCGCCCGCGGCCGACGTGGCCGAGGGAATGCGTCCGGATGACGGCCCGCAGGCCCCGGCCGCCGAGACCGACCCGGGCTCGTCGGTCTCCGAGGGCGAGAGTGGCCTCGGGGCCGTGTCCGCATCCGCCGGCCCGGACACCGTTCGGCAGCCCGCGTCCGGCCCCGGCGGCACCGCCCCGGGCTCGTCGGTCCTCGCGGGCGACGGTGGCCTCCGGGACGCGGGTGATGCCGTCGAGGCGGTCGTCACGGCGTCCGAGGCGACCGCACTCGTCGTCGATCCCGCCGGGTCCGCCGGCGGCCGGCGGAGTGTCGCGGTCTCGGGCGGCGAAGCGGACATCCTGCGTGGCCCCGGGAGCGATGCCCCGGCCGGCGCAGGCGACTCCGTCGTGGATCCCGCCGAGACGCGCCCCGGCGACATCGCGGCGGCCCCGGAACCCGTGGCCGCGCCCCGGCGGGACGGGGGTGACGACGGGCGGTTCACCGTGCGGTTGGCGAACTTCGAGGGGCCCTTCGACCTGCTGCTCCAGCTGATCTCCAAGCACAAGCTCGATGTCACCGAGGTCGCCCTCTCCAAGGTCACCGACGAGTTCATGGCGCACATCCGTGCCATGGGGCCCGACTGGGATCTCGATCAGACCACCGAGTTCCTCGTCGTCGCCGCCACGCTGCTCGATCTGAAGGCCGCCCGGCTGCTGCCCGCCGCCGAGGTCGAGGACGAGGCCGATCTCGCCCTCCTGGAAGCGCGGGACCTCCTCTTCGCGCGGCTCCTGCAGTACCGCGCGTACAAACAGATCGCCACGATCTTCGAGGACCGCTGGGAGACCGAGGGCCGGCGCTACCCCCGGACCGTCGGTCTGGAGGCCCACCACGCCGAGCTGCTCCCCGAGGTCGTCATCTCCATCGGCGCCGAGGGCTTCGCCAAGCTGGCGGTGAAGGCCATGCAGCCCAGGGCCAAGCCGCAGGTGTACGTCGACCACATCCACGCCCCCCTCGTCAGCGTCCGTGAGCAGGCCGGCATCGTGGTGGCCCTGCTGCGCGAGCGCGGGAGCGTCAGCTTCCGGGAGCTCGCCGACGGCGCCGACGACACCCTCACCGTCGTCGCCCGCTTCCTCGCCCTCCTGGAGCTCTACCGGGAGAAGGCCGTCGCCCTCGACCAGGAGGACGCCCTCGGCGAGCTCACCGTCACCTGGACGGGCGGGGATCAGGAGACCCACGTCACCGACGAGTTCGATCACGAAGGGGAGGAGAAGGCATGAGCGACCTCAAGCCCGCCCTCGAAGCCGTCCTCATGGTCGTCGACGAGCCGGCCACCGAGGCCCACCTCGCCAAGGTCCTGGAGCGGAGCCCGCGCGAGGTCGGCGACGCCCTGCGCGAGCTGGCCGACGAGTACACCGCCCAGGGCCGCGGTTTCGAGCTGCGCCTCGTCGCCGGCGGCTGGCGTTTCTACACCCGCGCGGAGTTCGCCCCGGCCGTGGAGGCGTTCGTCCTCGACGGGCAGCAGGCCCGTCTCACCCAGGCGGCCCTGGAGACCCTCGCGGTCGTCGCGTACCGCCAGCCGGTCAGCCGATCCCGGGTCTCCGCGGTCCGCGGAGTGAACTGCGACGGCGTCATGCGCACCCTCCTCCAGCGCGGTCTCGTGGAGGAGGCGGGCGCGGAACCCGAAACAGGTGCGATCCTGTACAGGACGACGAACTACTTCCTGGAGCGAATGGGCCTGCGCGGCCTGGACGAGCTCCCGGAGCTCGCGCCCTTCCTCCCCGAGGCGGACGCGATCGAGGCGGAGACGCTGGAAGGGGTCCCGTCGTTCGATCCGGATGCACCGGATCGTGAGGACGACGACGACAAGACGGAAGTTTGATGCGAAGCAGCAGCGGCAGGAACAGCGGAAACAACGGCGGGAGCCGTGGTGGCCAGAGCGGCGGCCGTGGCGGCAGCAGTGGCGGCGGCGGCCGTGGCGGCAGCGGTGGAGGCGGCGGCCGTGGCGGCAGCGGTGGAGGCGGCGGCTACCGGGGCTCCGGCGGCGGCGGTGGCCGCGACGACCAGAAGCGCGGCGGCAACCCGCGCAGGCCTCGCCCCGAGGAGCGCTCCTACGACGTGAGCGGCCCGTCCGAGGGCCCCAAGAAGGGTCGCGGCTCCGCGGCCCGCGGAGGCGCCAAGGGCGGCCCCAAGACCCCCCAGGGCGGCACCCCGCCCCGTCGCGGCCCGCACGGGCAGCGGCAGACCCCTGCCCGCTCGCGCGAGCTCGACGCCAAGATCGAGCAGCGCAACCGGGACCGGTACGCGGACCGGCCGGAGATCAAGACCCCGAAGACCTTCCCGGGCGCGGAGCAGGAGGGCGAGCGGCTGCAGAAGGTGCTCGCCCGCGCCGGCATGGGCTCGCGCCGCGCCTGCGAGGAGCTCATCGAGCAGGCCCGCGTCGAGGTCAACGGCGAGATCGTCCTCGAGCAGGGCAAGCGCGTGGACCCGGAGAAGGACGAGATCAAGGTCGACGGCCTGACCGTCGCGACCCAGTCGTACCTCTTCTTCGCGCTGAACAAGCCGGCCGGTGTCGTCTCCACGATGGAGGACCCCGACGGCCGCCAGTGCCTCGGTGACTACGTCACCAACCGCGAGACCCGGCTCTTCCACGTCGGCCGCCTCGACACCGAGACGGAGGGCATCATCCTCCTCACCAACCACGGTGAGCTGGCCCACCGCCTCACGCACCCGAAGTACGGCGTGAAGAAGACCTACCTGGCCGCCATCACCGGTCCGCTTCCCCGCGAGGTCGGCAAGGTGCTCAAGGAGGGCATCCAGCTGGAGGACGGCTACGCCCGCGCCGACCACTTCCGTGTCGTCGAGCAGGTCGGCAAGAACTACCTGGTCGAGGTCACGCTGCACGAGGGCCGCAAGCACATCGTGCGCCGGATGCTCGCCGAGGCGGGCTTCCCGGTCGAGAAGCTCGTGCGCACCGCCTTCGGCCCGATCGGGCTCGGCGACCAGAAGTCCGGCTGGCTGCGCCGGCTGACCAACACCGAGGTCGGCATGCTGATGAAGGAAGTCGGCATGTAGTCCCGCCCCGACGCTCCACGAAGAAGCCCGTGACCGCCCGACGGCGGTCGCGGGCTTCTTCGCGTGCGCGACGCCGGTGCGCGTTCGTACCCGAGCGTTCGATCATGCGCGTTCGTACTTGTGGTCGACGTCCGCCGCGCTTTATAGTCATCATGACTCTTAAGGAGGCGGGCGTGAGCCTCGCGAACCTGCTCGAACCCCTGCAGCAACCGCTCTTCACCGTCCTGGACACCCCGGTCAGCTGGACCGAAGTGCTCGGCTTCGGCAGCGGTGCGCTCTGCGTCTGGCTCGTCGCCCGCCAGCACATCGCCAACTGGCCCATCGGCATCGCCAACAACCTCTTCTTCATCCTGCTCTTCTCGCAGGCGGGGCTGTACGCCGACGCCGGCCTCCAGATCGTCTTCATCACCCTCGCCGTGTACGGCTGGTGGACCTGGACCCACGGGGGTGGACCAGGCTCCGACACCCTCCCGGTGCGCCGCACCTCGCGCACCGAGTGGACATGGCTGCTCACGGCGGGGGTGGTGGGGACCGTGACGCTCACCCTGCTGCTCGACCGCGCCACCGACTCCACCGTCCCCTTCTGGGACGCCCTGACGACCGCGCTCTCCCTGATGGCGACCTACGGCCAGTGCCGCAAGCGCCTGGAGTCCTGGTGGCTCTGGATCGCCGCCGACATCGTGTACGTGCCCCTGTACGCGTACAAGGAGCTCTACCTGACCTCCCTGCTGTACGTCGGCTTCATGACCCTCTGCGTCCTCGGCCTGCGCAGCTGGAGCCATGACCTCACGCAGCGGCGCGCCCCCGTGGAGGTGGCGGCATGAAGCGCTACGGACACGGCCTGGTCCTCGGCAAGTTCTATCCGCCGCACGCCGGACACCACCATCTCGTGCGCGCCGCCCGCGACCGCTGCGAGCGCCTCACCGTGCTCGTCTGCGCCTCCTCCGTCGAATCCGTACCGCTCGCCGAACGGGTCGCCTGGATGCGGGAGATCCACCCCGACACCCTGGTCGTCGGCGCCGCCGACGACATCCCCGTCGACCTCCACGATCCCGATGTGTGGGCCGCCCACATGGCCGTCTTCCGGGCCGCGGTGCCCGAACAGGTCGACGCCGTCTTCACCTCGGAGCCGTACGGCGAGGAGCTCGGCCGCCGCTTCGGAGCCGAAGCCGTCTGTGTCGACCCGGACCGTACGCTCTTCCCCGTCTCCGGCACCGCCGTCCGCAAGGACCCCGTCGGATGCTGGGACTACCTGGAAGCTCCGGTACGGGCCGCGCTCACCCGCCGCGTCGTCGTCCTCGGCGCAGAGTCCACCGGCACCACCACCATGGCCCGCGCCCTGGCCGAGCACTACCGGAACCGCGGCGGCGTCTGGGCCCGCACCCGCTACGTACCGGAGTACGGGCGCGAGTTCAGCGAACTCAAGCTCGCCGAACTGCGCGACGCGCGCCCCGAGGCCGGCTGGGAGGACGTCACCTTCCACACCGAGGACTTCCCGCTGATCGCGCTGCGCCAGGCCGAACTGGAGGAGGAGGCCGCACGCGCCGGATCGCCCGTGCTCTTCTGCGACACCGACGCCTTCGCCACCACCATCTGGCACGAGCGGTACATGGGCACCACCAGCCCCGCCGTCGGCGAGATCGCCGCCCACGGCCGACAGCACCTGTGGCTGCTCACCGACCACCGGGGCGTCGACTTCGAGGACGACGGACTGCGCGACGGGGAGCACCTGCGGCCCTGGATGACCGCCCGCTTCCTCACCCAACTCGCCCACACGGGCCGCCGGACCGCCGTCCTGAGCGGACCGCACGAGGAGCGGCTCGCGGCGGCCGTCGCCGCCGTGGACGCGCTGCTCACCGAGGGCTGGGACCTCGCCGACCCCCTGCCGGAGCGCCGATGAACCCTCACCAGGCCCCCGGAGGCTACGACCGCTACGCCTTCGAGCCCTTCGCCGTCACCGTCGACCTCGCCGTCTTCACCCTCCGCGAGGACCGCCTGCACGTCCTGCTCGTCGAGCGGGGCCAGGAGCCGTACGCCGGGGCCTGGGCGCTGCCCGGCGGATTCGTACTGCCCCGGGAGTCCGCCGAGGTCGCGGCCCGCCGCGAACTGGCCGAGGAGACCGGCCTGTCCGTGGACACCGTCTCCGGACTCCACCTCGAACAGCTGCGGACGTACAGCGAACCGGACCGCGACCCCAGGATGCGGGTCGTCTCGGTCGCCTTCGCCGCGCTCGTCCCGGACGCCCCCGAGCCGCGCGGCGGCGGCGACGCGACGCGGGCGCAGTGGATGCCGTACGGGACGCAGGCGACGTACGGGCGACTCGCCTTCGACCACGACCGGATCCTCGCCGACGCACACGAACGGGTCGGCGCCAAGCTCGAGTACACCTGTCTCGCCACCGCCTTCTGCCCGCCCGAGTTCACCCTCGGCGAGCTGCGACAGGTATACGAGACGGTCTGGGGCGTCGAACTCGACCGCCCCAACTTCAGACGCAAGGTCCTCTCCACGCCCGGCTTCGTCCAGGCCGTCGAAGGACCGCCGCGCCTCACCGGCGGACGGGGGAAACCGGCCGCTCTCTACCGGGCGGGCGAGGCCACGGCCCTGCACCCGCCACTGCTGCGACCGGAAGGACGATCCACCCCATGACCACCAAGCAGGCCGCCACCGGCTCCCTGATCGGGCTGGCGCTCGGCGACGCGCTCGGCTTCCCCACCGAGTTCAACGACGTGCCGGCGATCCTGGCGAAGTTCGGGCCGTGGCGGGAGATGGAACTGCCCGGCGAGAAGCAGGGCAAGGCGTACGTCACCGACGACACGCAGATGACCCTCGCCTTCGCCCGCGGCATCCGCACGGCGATGGACCGGGGCGTGCTCGCCCCGCTGCGCCTCGCCCGGCCGGTCCGCGAGGAGTTCGTCGACTGGTACCACTCCCCGGAGAACAACCGGGCGCCGGGGAACACGTGTCTGCGCGCCTGTGCGCTCCTCGACAGCGACCGTGCCTGGCAGGACGCCAGCCAGATCCACTCCAAGGGCTGCGGCGCGAACATGCGGGTCGCGCCCATCGGCCTCGTACCCGGCCTGAGTGACGAGCAGCGGTCCGGCGCCGCCCAGCTGCAGTCCGCGCTCACCCACGGCCACCCGACCGCACTGGCCGCCTCCGACCTGACGGCCCGCGCCGTGTATCTGCTCGCCCAGGGCATCGAGCCGACAGGGCTGGTGGGCCACCTGCGCTCGTACGCCTACGAGAACCGCTCCGTCTACCGCGAGGCCTGGCTCGGCGACCTCTGGACCCGCTCCCAGGACCCCTCGGCCCGCCTGTTCATCGAGCGCGGCTGGGACGAGTGCCTGGCGGTCCTGGAGAAGCTGGACGCCGTCCAGCGCACGGCGGACCCGGAGCTCGACCCCTGCACGTACACGGGCGACGGCTGGATCGCCGAAGAGGCCCTGGCCACCGGCCTCCTCTGCTTCCTGCTCTTCCCCGAGGACCCGCTCACGGCCCTCCGCCGCGCCGCCTGCACCCGCGGCGACTCGGACTCGATCGCCTGCCTCGCGGGCGCGTTCGCGGGCGCCCACCTGGGTGCCGGCGCATGGCCGAAGGAGTGGGAGGAGCGGATCGAGTACCACAGCGAGCTGGTGGCGCTGGGCGCCCTCTGGGACGCCTGACAGCGCCTGGGAAGCTTGGGCCATGACCGTAGCTCTCGTACCCGAAGCCGACCTCTCCGCCGTCGTGGCGGAACAGCCCGATCCCCTGGTCTTCGCCACCGTCTCCGGCGCGCATCTGTACGGGTTCCCGTCCCGGGACTCGGACGTGGACCTGAGGGGTGTCCATCTGCTGTCGGTGGAGGGGCTCATCGGGCTGCGTGAACCGGAGGAGACCCGGTCCCGGATGTGGGACCGGGACGGCGTGGAGATGGACCTCGTCACGCACGACCTGCGGAAGTTCGTCCGGCTCATGCTGCGGCGCAACGGCTACGTACTGGAGCAACTGCTCTCCCCGTTGGTGGCCCACACCTCGGATGCCCACGCCGAGCTGATCTCCCTGGTGCCGGACGTTCTCACCACCCACCACGCGCACCACTACCGTGGATTCGCCGCGACGCAGTGGCGCCTCTTCGAGAAGGCGGAGGAGCTGAAGCCGCTGCTCTACACCTTCCGGGCACTGCTCACCGGCATCCATCTGATGCGTGCGGGCGAGATCCAGGCGCATCTGCCCACGCTGGTGGGGGAGGTGGCGGAGGCTCCCGCGTACGTCCCGGAGCTGATCGCGGCGAAGGCGGCGGCCGAGCACGGGCCGGCCGAGGTGGATCTGGGGCGTGTCCGCGCGGACGTGGAGGCGCTGCACGGAGTCCTCGACGCGGCGCAGGGCGCCTCGGGGCTCGGGGACGCCCCGGGGGGCCACGACGCGCTGCACGACCTCGTCGTACGGATCCGGCTAGAGCACGCTCAGCGCTGAGACGCGACGGGCGCGGATCAGGAAGTCCTGGACGCGCGCGTGGTCCGGGGCCGCCGGGAGGGGGCTCGTGGTGGAGGCCTTGTCGGCCTCCTCCGTGAGGAGGGCCATCCAGGACTCGACCTCGGGCCAGGGGACCTCGCCGCGCTTCACCGCGAGGAGGCGTTCGCGCTCGTCGCCGACGTGGATCGTCAGCTCGCCCGTCCGCAGCAGATCGCGGCAGCTCATCAACAGCCGCAGCAGATGCATGGCGTGCTTCCAGCGCGGCTCCCCGTACTGGCGGACGTCCGCGTCGAGCTTCTTGCGCTGACCGCCCGCGTACCGCACGAAGGTCTGGTGCGCCTGCCGGGAGAGGAACGCCTCGCGCAGCGCGACGAGTTCACGGCCGGTGTCGTCGATGTGCTCGACCACGGGGGAGTGCAGGCACTCCAGCACGTTGGGGTTGGCGCGCAGTGCCAGCTCGCAGAAGCGTTCCAGCTCCCAGCTGAACTGCTCCTCACCCGGCCCCTCGACATGCGCCGGCGGCTTGTCGAAGCGCCAGAAGAGCGGGGTGGGGGCGAGGAAGACGCCTCGGCTGTCGGTGTCGCTCCCCTCGGTGTCCAGACCGAAAGCGCGCGACCCCATGACGCAGGAGTAGATCGTGTGGTCGCGCACCAGGTCCGTCGGAGTCATGCGCGACAGGTTACGCGAGGGTGATCGAGTCCCCGGACACGGTGATCTCCTCGGCCGGGAGCGGGCGCGTGGCCGGGCCGTTGACCACCGAGCCGTCCGTGATACGGAACTTGGAGCCGTGGCAGGCGCAGTCGATCGTGCCGTTCTCGACCTTGGCGACGATGCAGCCCTGATGGGTGCAGATCGCCGAGAACGCCTTGAAGTCCCCGGCCGTGGGCTGGGTGACGACGACCTTCTCCTCCTTGAAGATCGTGCCCCCGCCGACCGGGATGTCGGAGATCTCGGTGAGCTCCTCCCCGGCGGCCTCCGAGGTCGGCTCGGTCGTGGGCGACGATGTCGCGGGCTCCGACGTCGTGGGTGCCGTGGTGTCCGGGGGCGTCGGCGAGGCGGTCGCGTCGCCGTCTCCGTCGGAGCCGCAGCCGGTGGCCAGGGCTGCGGCGGAACCCGCACCGGCCAGCAGCACGGTACGGCGGGGCGTGGCTTGTGGATTCATGGCGTACAGCTTGGTGGCGCATCCCTCCGGTGGCTCGCAAACACGCCTAGACCCAGGGCGTCAGCTCCCTCGCGCGGCCGTCCGTGTCCCGGCGCACCTCCAGGACGGCTGTGACGGCCGCCCGCTCGATGGGCCCGTACACATGCGGGAACAGCACGTCCTCCGACCCCTCCCAGCGGATCTCCGCGCTCAGCCGGGACTCGTCCAGGACGAGGACGAGCAGCGGGCCTTGCACACCCCGGTAGTGCGCGTCGGCGACGGTCAGCGCGGCCGTCTCGTCCGGCGAGCAGTGGACGAACCCTTCCGAGGCCAGCGACGGCGGCGCGTAGGGGAGTTCGGGATCGGCGGACCATTCGTCCAGCGGTACGACGTGCAGCAGCATGCCGACAGTTGTATCGCGGCCGTCGCGCACCCCGAATACCCCGAGTGGCGGCCCTGTCTGGTTTGCATGACATTGGCCGTGTTCCGTACCGGACGAAAGGCAGAGCGATGGCAGGTAACGATCTCGGCAGTCTCCTCGGCGGCCTCCTCGGAGGAAGCGGCACCGGGCAGAGCACCGGCGGCGGCAACATCCTCGGCTCCCTGCTCGGCGCCCTGATGGCCGGCAAGGGCGGCACCGACGGCGGCAACCCGCTCGGCGGCCTGATGGACATGCTGACCAGGTCGGGCCTCGTCGACCAGGCCCAGTCCTGGGTCGGCACCGGCCAGAACCAGCCGGTCAGCGGTCCGGAGATCGCCCAGGCCCTGCCGGACGAAACCCTGCAGAAGGTCGCGCAGGACGCCGGTGTCAGCCCCCAGGAGGCCGCCGACGAGATCGCCAGGTCGCTGCCGCAGGTCGTGGACAAGCTGACTCCGAGCGGTTCGCTGCCGCAGGGCGGTGAGTCGCTGGAGGACCTCATCCGCCAACAGAACATCTGACACCGGCCCGGCGTACCGGCGACCCCCGCGTCTCGGAGGGCGGTCGCCGGTGACGGTGTGTCCGCCCGGCTGACTAGGCTGATCGGAACACTCTCGCAAGGTTTCCCAGGTCGGGTAAGGAGCATCAGGTGGCGGTACGAGCGGTCCGGGGCGGCGGCCTGCCGGCAGGGGACGAGGCCGGACACACGTACGGGCAGGTCGAGAGGCCGGCGTACGCGGAGTCCCTCGTGGCCGCGGCCGCCTCGAGCGAGGACGTCGCCCGGTGAGAACCGCACTCGTCATCGGAACCGGCCTGATCGGCACCTCGGCGGCGCTCGCCCTCGCGGGGCGGGGCATCGCCGTCCACCTCCGCGACCACGACCCGGCCCGCGCCCGTACGGCCGCGGCGCTCGGCGCCGGCACGGACGACGCGCCCGAGGGCCCCGTCGACCTCGCGATCATCGCCGTACCCCCGGCCCATGTGGCGACCACGTTGGCCGAGGCGATCCGGGGCGGTCTCGCGCGCGGCTATCTGGACGTGGCGAGCGTCAAGGGCGGCCCGAAGCGCGAGCTGGAGGAGCTGGGCCTCGACCTCACCGCGTACATCGGGACGCACCCGATGTCCGGGAAGGAGCGCTCGGGCCCGCTGGCGGCGACGGCGGACCTCTTCGAGGGGCGCCCGTGGGTCCTCACGCCCGGCCGTGACACCGACACCGAGGTCCTCAACCTGGCCCTGGAACTGGTCGCGCTCTGCCGCGCCGTCCCGGTCGTCATGGACGCGGACGCCCACGACCGCGCGGTCGCGCTCGTCTCCCACACCCCACAGCTCGTGTCGTCGATGGTCGCGGCGCGCCTCGAGGAGGCGGACGAGACGGCGGTACGGCTGTGTGGGCAGGGCATCCGTGACGTCACCCGGATCGCGGCCTCGGACCCGCGCATGTGGGTCGAGATCCTGTCGGCGAACCCCGGGCCGGTCGCGGACGTCCTCGCGGGCGTCGCCGCCGACCTGGACGAGACGGTCCGGGCGCTCCGCTCCCTCGAGTCCTCGGACGAGGAGAAGCGCCGGGAGGGCACGAGCGGCGTCGAGGACGTCCTGCGCCGTGGCAACGCGGGGCGCGCCCGGGTCCCGGGCAAACACGGCGCGGCGCCGGCGCAGTACGAGACCGTCGCCGTCCTCATCAGCGACCAGCCCGGCGAGCTCGCCCGCATCTTCGCGGACGCGGGCCGGGCGGGCGTCAACGTCGAGGACGTCCGCATCGAGCACGCGACCGGCCAGCAGGCGGGTCTGGTCCAGCTGATGGTGACCCCCTCGGCGGCGCCGGTCCTCGGCGAGGCGCTGAAGGAACGGGGCTGGGCGCTCAGGACGAGCTAGCGGCGCAGGGGCCCGGTGGCTCGGGCCGGGTGCTGGGGCTGGGCGGTCGGGCTGGCGCTCGGGTCGGGTGCTGGGGCTGGGCGCTCGGGCCGGGTGTTCGGGTCGGGCGCTGGGTCCGGGCGCTCGGTCCGGCCGGCCGAGGGCCCCGGACTCCGTCCCGGAGGGGGCTCCGGCCCGCGGAAACGCCTGCCCGCGACGGTGGGGGCCGAACGGGTGGTCGCCAGTCGGTAACCTTGTGGTGGCCCCCCGCATCCCGCGAGGCCTGCACCGCTCACCCCAGGAAGGTGTTCCCCACCGTGGAATCCGTGATCGTCGCCATCGACGGGCCCTCCGGCACGGGCAAGTCGAGCACCTCGAAGGCGGTTGCCGCCAAGCTGGGGCTGAGCTACCTGGACACCGGCGCGCAGTACCGGGCGATCACCTGGTGGATGATCAGCAACGGCGTCGACGTGAACGACGCCGATGCCGTCGCCAACGCCTCGGCCAAGCCGGTCATCGTCTCCGGCACCGACCCGGCCCGCCCGACGATCACCGTCGACGGGGCCGACGCCGCCGGGCCCATCCGTACCGAAGAGGTCACCTCCAAGGTCAGCGCCGTCAGCGCCGTCCCCGAGGTGCGGGCCCTGATCACCGAGCTCCAGCGGACCATCGCCAGGAACGCCGAGGGCGGCATCGTGGTCGAAGGCCGTGACATCGGTACCACGGTCCTGCCGGACGCCGACCTCAAGATCTTCCTCACCGCGTCCCCCGAGGCCCGTGCGGCCCGCCGCTCCGGCGAGCTCAAGGGCGTCGACGTGGCCGCCACCCAGCAGGCCCTGATCAAGCGGGACGCGGCGGACTCCAGCCGGAAGACCTCCCCGCTCGCCAAGGCCGACGACGCCGTCGAGGTCGACACCACGGACCTCACCCTGGACCAGGTCATCGAGTGCGTCGTGACCCTGGTGGAGGAGAAGAGGACGGCCGCGAAGTGACCCAGCCCTCCGAGCGGGGTGCCGCCGTCGGGCGCGGCATCGGCATCGGGCTGATGTACGGCCTGTGGAAGCCGCGCGTCCTCGGCGCGTGGCGGGTGCCGGCCTCCGGCCCCGTAATCCTCGCCGTCAACCACGCGCACAACATCGACGGCCCCATGCTCATGGGCACCGCCCCCCGTCCCGTGCACTTCCTGATCAAGAAGGAAGCGTTCGTGGGGCCCCTCGGGACCTTCCTGGAGGGCATCGGGCAGCTCAAGGTGGACCGCGACAGCACGGACCGGAACGCCATAGGCAACGCCCTGGCCGTCCTGGAGCACGGCGGCGTCCTCGGGATCTTCCCCGAGGGCACCCGTGGCGAGGGCGACTTCGCCTCCCTGCGCGCCGGCCTCGCCTACTTCGCCGTCCGCAGCGGCGCGCCGATCGTCCCGGTCGCCGTGCTGGGAAGCTCCGACCGCCCCGGACGGTTGGTCAAGGCACTGCCTCCGCTGCGCGCCCGTGTCGACGTCGTCTTCGGTGACGCCTTCGCGGCCGGTGACGGCAGCGGCAGGCGCACCCGCAAGGCGCTGGACGACGCCACCGTACGCATTCAGGAGCGGCTGACCGCCCACCTGAAGAACGCCAGGCGCCTCACCGGGCGCTGAGTGAGACTCTGAGTAGTGGGTTCGCACCCACCGACCACGAATGATCAAGGAACGGACTTCATGAACGACCAGCACGACCACGGGGCACTTGGCGACGCCGAGTACGCGGAGTTCATGGAGCTCGCCGCGGAAGAGGGCTTCGACATCGAGGAGGTCGAAGGCGCGATCGAGGAGGCAGGGCACGGCCCGCTCCCCGTCCTCGCCGTCGTCGGCCGCCCCAATGTCGGCAAGTCGACCCTGGTGAACCGGATCATCGGCCGCCGTGAGGCCGTCGTCGAGGACAAGCCCGGCGTCACCCGCGACCGCGTCACCTACGAGGCCGAGTGGGCCGGCCGCCGCTTCAAGGTCGTCGACACCGGCGGCTGGGAGCAGGACGTCCTCGGCATCGACGCCTCCGTCGCCGCCCAGGCCGAGTACGCCATCGAGGCGGCCGACGCCTGTGTCTTCGTCGTGGACGCCACCGTCGGCGCCACCGACACCGACGAGGCCGTCGTCAAGCTGCTGCGCCGGGCCGGCAAGCCCGTCGTGCTCTGCGCCAACAAGGTCGACGGCCCCTCCGGCGAGGCCGACGCCACCGCCCTGTGGTCGCTCGGTCTCGGCGAGCCGTACCCGGTCTCCTCGCTGCACGGCCGCGGTACGGGCGACATGCTCGACGCCGTCCTGGAGGCCCTGCCCGAGGCCCCCGCGCAGCTCTTCGGCAACGCGATCGGCGGCCCCCGCCGCATCGCCCTCATCGGCCGCCCGAACGTCGGCAAGTCCTCGCTCCTGAACAAGGTCGCCAACGAGGACCGCGTGGTCGTCAACGAGCTGGCCGGCACCACCCGCGACCCGGTCGACGAGCTGATCGAGCTCGGTGGCAAGACCTGGAAGTTCGTGGACACCGCCGGTATCCGCAAGAAGGTCCACCTCCAGGAGGGCGCGGACTACTACGCCTCCCTGCGGACCGCCGCCGCGGTCGAGAAGGCCGAGGTCGCCGTCGTCCTGATCGACACCACCGACAACATCTCGGTCCAGGACCAGCGCATCATCACCATGGCGGTCGAGTCGGGCCGCGCGCTCGTCATCGCGTACAACAAGTGGGACGAGCTCGACGAGGAGCGGCGCTACTACCTGGAGCGCGAGATCGAGACCGAGATGCAGCAGGTCGCCTGGGCGCCCCGGGTCAACGTCTCCGCCAAGACCGGCCGCCACATGGACAAGCTCGTCCCGGCCATCGAGACCGCGCTCGCCGGCTGGGAGACCCGTGTCCCCACCGGCCGGCTGAACGCCTTCCTCGGCGAGCTCGTCGCCGCCCACCCGCACCCGATCCGCGGCGGCAAGCAGCCCCGCATCCTCTTCGGTACGCAGGCGGGCACCAAGCCGCCCCGGTTCGTGCTCTTCGCCTCCGGCTTCCTCGAGGCCGGCTACCGCCGCTTCGTCGAGCGCCGGCTGCGCGAGGAGTTCGGCTTCGAGGGCACCCCGATCCACATCTCCGTCCGCGTCCGCGAGAAGCGCGGCCGCAAGAAGTAGGCGTGGCGTGAGTACGGCGGAGGGCCGGGGCGATGTGCCCCGGCCCTCCGCCGTACCGTGCTCCGTGCTACAGCCCCCTGCGGGGCCCCGGTGGCAGTGCCGCCGGGGTGTGGTGCTGGGCCGACCACGCCGACGGATACGTTCCGTACCGGCTTCCGTGCCCGGACCCGTGCCCGTGGAGCCCCGAACTCACCGGCGTGCCGAACGACCGGAAGCTCAGATCGTCCTCGCCGCTGCGATCTCCCGGGAGAGCCCGGAACGACCGCCGGTACTCCGAGTACAGGGCGTCGTAGATCGGCGTGGCCGACTGGCCCGACGTGACGTCCTGCGCCGGGCGCATGGAGGGGATCTGACTCGGAAACTGCGGGCGGAGTGGGTCGTATGTGTGCACATACGTGCCAACGACCTCGTGGTCCGTCGGATGCGGGCGGCTCTCGGAAACCGACGGCCGCCGCGGACGGGGCACGACCGGAACCCAGGGGCCGTACCCCGGTGTCCCTATGCCGGTGCGCCCGTGCTCCCTCACGTGCCGGCCAGCGGCATCGCGGCAGCCACCAGCCGGCCGTTGGCCGCCGCCTTCTCCAGGGCGTCGCGGAGCAGGTCCTCGCGCGGCTGCTGACCGATCGAGCCGACCGGGGCGGCGAACACCAGGACCGTGTGCGACTTGTTGGCCGCCGCACGCCAGCCCTCGGTGACCTGGAGCGGCTGGTGCGCCTGCCACCAGGCGGCCTGGCCGGTGCCGCCCGTGCCCGGCTGGAGCACGGAGTGCAGCTGGCCCATGGCGACGAGCACGGACCAGCCGGGCAGCACGCCCGGCTTCTGGTTCACATCGGAGATCGGCATGAAGCCCTGCTCGATCAGGAGGGGCAGGAACTCGTCGCTGAGACCGTCCGAGCCCGGGCGGGCGACCGGCGCGGTCGGTTCGACGACCAGCGCCGGGTGCAGCTCGCCCTCGATCAGCACGAGACCGCTGGTGACCCCGAGGACGGCCTGCTCGGGGTGGGCAGCGCCGAGCGCGTCGGCCGCGTCCGTCGCGGCGATGGAGCGGACGGCGCCCTGGAGCTGCTCCTCGGCGACCTGGACGACCTGGGACGGAATGCAGCTGGCGTGGGCGAACGCCAGAACGGCGGTCTCCTCGCCGACGAAGAGCACCGTACTCGTGCGCTCCTGCTCGGAGTCGCCCGGCGTGCGGCAGGAGGTGCAGTCGTAGCTGCCCGGGGCGTTGTCGCCGGCGAGCAGCCGGTCCGCTTCTTCGTCGCCGATCTCGGCGCGTACGTCCTCGCTGACGTCGAGCATGCGCGGCACGGGGGGCTCCCTGGACTCGGTGCGTGCGACGCCGGGCGGTTCCCGGCTCGTCTCATGACGAGTTCAACGGGGAAGGCTCGGCCGGGGTCACGCGTACCGGTCCGGCAACTTGTGTGACTCCGACCGGGTGGGGGATGCGGGCCGCCCCGCGCGGCACGGCGTCGGCGCACGGTTGCGCTGCCTAGCCTGCCGCGATGTCGAAGATCAGATTGTGGGCAGCCGGAGCGTCCCTCGCCGCGCTGATGGCCCTCGTCCCGGCGCCGGCCCAGGCACAGGTAACGCACCTGCCCGACGCCGCCGCCCCCGCCTGCGCCGAGGACCAGTGGCCGTGGGGATGCGTCGCCGAGTGCGAGAGCAGCGGCCGGTGGAACCTCGACACCGGCAACGGCTACTACGGCGGACTCCAGTTCTCGCAGCCGACCTGGATCGAGCACGGCGGTCTGCGCTTCGCCGCGCGCGCCGACCTGGCGACCCGTCAGCAGCAGATCACCGTCGCGGAGGAGCTCCTGCGCACCCAGGGCTGGGAGGCCTGGCCGGTCTGCTCGACGCGGTATGGACTGAGCGGCCGATTCCACACGGTCCAGGCGGGCGACACGCTGAACACGATCGCCCAGCGGTTCGCGATCGCGGGCGGCTGGGAGGCGCTGTACGCGGCGAACCGGAGCCTGATCGGGCCGGACCCGAACCGGCTCGTGATCGGGACGATGCTGCGCATCGCGCCCCTCACCGTCCGGCGGTGAACTCCGCCGCCTCCCCGCTGAACGCGAGAGAACCGCGTCGCAGTTCGTGGAGCAGCGTGCCGGGCGGCAGCCCGGGCGGGGGGCGCTGCTCGGCGAGGACCACGGCGGCGCCGCCCGCCCCCGCGAGGGCGGCGAGGAGCGCGTACGTACGGGAGGAGACGGCAGGGGACATGCCGAGGGACGGCTCGTCGACCAGGACCACGCGGGCGGGGGTCAGCAGGGCCCGGGAGAGGGCGAGCATCCGGCGCTCGCCGCCGGAGAGGGTGCCGGCGCGACGGGCGAGGAGGGGGCCGAGTTCGGGGTACGCCTCCAGGGCCCGATCGGGGTCCCCGGGGGCCAGGTTCTCGGCGACGGTGAGCGTCGCGTACACCGCCCGGAGATCCGGTACGAAGCACAGGCCGTGCCGGGCTCGGTCGTGGGCGTGCAGCCGGGTCACGTCCGCGCCGCGCCACATGACCCGGCCGGAGGCCAGGGGCACGGTGCCGGCGAGCGCGCGCAGCGCGGTCGTGCGGCCGGAGCCGTTGCGGCCGACGAGGACGGTGACGGTGGCGGCGGGGGCGGGCAGGTCGAGACCGTGCAGGGCCTCCAGGGGGCCGTAGCGGACGCGGGCGGCGCGCAGGGCGATCTCGACGCTCATGACACGATCCGGCCTCCCTCCATGGTGTGCACCGTGTCGGCGATGCCGGCGACGAGGTCCGGGTCGTGCTCCACAACGAGGAGGGTGAGGCCGTCGGCGGCGAGGGCGGCGAGGACCCGGGCGAGGGCGTCGGTCTCGGCCGCGTCCAGACCGGCGGAGGGCTCGTCCAGGAGGAGGGTGTGCGGGCCGCCGGCGAGCACGCGGGCCAGCTCGACCCGGCGCAGGGTCCCGGTGGGGAGGTCGGCGGCGGGGCGGTGGCGGACGGCTCCGGCGAGGCCGAGGAGGCGGAGGGCCTGTTCGGTGGTGGCGGGGGAACGGATGTGGCCCTGCTCGGCGCCGAGGCGGACGTTCTCCTCGACGGTGAGGGAGGGGAACACGGCGAGCTGCTGGAACGAGCGGGCGACACCGAGCCGGGTGCGGGCGTGGGCGGGGCGGGCGGTGATGTCGGTGCCGTCGAGGGTGACGCGGCCGCCGGTGGGGCGCAGGGTGCCGGCGAGACAGTCGAAGAGGGTGCTCTTGCCGGCGCCGTTGGGGCCGACGAGGGCGGTGACGTGTCCGGGGGTGAGGGCGAGGGTGACGTCGGTAAGGGCGGTGAGGCCGCCGGGGTAGGTGAGGGTGAGGTGGTGGGCGGCGAGACGGGCGGGGGCCGGCGCGGGCCGGAGGGGACGGCGGGGGTGCGGCCGGGCTCCGCCCGGCTTGGGATTCCTGTCCGCACCACCCGCAGGTCCACCTGTGGGTGGCACGGCGCCGTCGCCGGCCACTGGTGCTCGCCGGGACGGGAGCCAGGACGTCAGTGGGGGTACCCGTCCCACCAGGGCCGCCAGGACCCCCACCGTGGCCGCTGCCACGCCGCCCCTCGTGCCGGCGTCCAGGGCTACCAGGAGGGCCGCCGCGGCCAGGGGGGAGAGAAGGCTGTCGGCGCCCAGGACGATGATCGCGGCGAACCAGAGCAGGCCGCGGACCGGGTCGTAGGCCTCCGGGTCGAAGGCGCGCAGGCCCATGCCCAGCAGGCCGCCGCCCAGGGCCGCCAGGGCCGCGCCCAGGACGAAGGCCAGGAGCTTGAGAAGGCCCACCCGTACCCCGGCCGCCTCCGCGCCCGGCTCGTGGTCGCGCAGCGCGGCGAGAGCGCGGCCCGTGCGGCCACGGCGCAGCGCGGCGACCAGGAGCAGACAGCCGCTCAGGACCACGAGTTCCAGGGCGTAGTAGCCGCGGTCGTCCGAGAAGCCCGCCGGGCGGCCGAGCTCCAGGCCGGCGGTCGCGTACGGCTGCGCGAAGACGAACCGGCTCACCGCCACCCCGACCGCCAGCGTCGCGAGCGCCAGGGCCAGGCCGTGCCGTCGGATCGCCGGCCACCCGGTGACCAGGCCCAGCGGTGCCACGAGCAGCACCGCCAGCCCGAGCGCCACCAGCTCCGGCAGCCCCCCGGCCGCGAGGAGCGCCGTGAACAGGGCGCCCAGACCCGCGTATGCCGCCTGCCCCAGGGCGATCTGCCCGCCCCGGCCCGTCACCACCACCAGCGACAGCAGCACGATCGCGAGCGCCGGCACCTGGACCGCGGTGTGCAGGTCCGTGCCGGCGAAGCCCAGCGGCAGCAGGAAGAGCACCGCGACCGTCAGCCACACCCCCGGCGGAGTGCGGGGCGCGACGGCCGGCGCCGGCAGCGCGTCCTGGCCCCGCCCGCCGACCCCCGGCAGGACCAGCGCGGCCACCAGCAGCGCAAGGACGAACAGGTTCGCCCCCACCGCCTGCACCAGCGGGCCCGCCCAGCCCTCCGGATGGAAGCGGGTCAGCTGCGCCTGCGCGACGCCCAGCGCGAGCGCGGTCACGATCGCGACCGGCAGGCTCCGCATCCGGGCCACCACCGCGACCGCGATCACCTCGATGACCAGGAGCGGCATCCCGTACGGGTCGAGCCGTACGTACGGGGCGAGCAGCACCCCCGTCAGCCCGGCGGTGAACGAGCCGAACGCCCAGCCCGCCGCCGACACCCGGTCCGCGTCGATCCCGCCCAGCATCGCCAGCGGCCGGTTGTCGACCACCGCCCGCAGCTCCCGCCCGAACCGGGTCCACCGCGTCACCGCCCCCACCGCCCCGGCCAGCAGGACCACCGCCGCGAGCTGGGCCCACGGATCGTCGCCCAGCAGCACCGGCGCGTCCGCGCGTGCCCCGCCGCCCCACACCAGCGCCGCCCCGCCGACCAGCAGGACGAAGACCCCGATGGAGGCCACCAGGGTCTGCGCCGGATTGGAGCCGAGAAGCGCCAGCGGCCGGAAGACGGCCCGGTCGAGGACCAGGCCGATCCCGGGAGCGACCACGAGCAGGGTCAGCAGCGCGCCGAGAGGCAGCGGCCAGCCCCACTCGACCACCAACTGCCGCAGGACGTACGCGCAGACCATGGCGATCGCGCCGTGCGCCAGATTGAGCACGCCGGTGGCGCGGTACGTGACGATCAGTCCGATGCCGGTGAGGGCCGCGGCGCTGCCGACCGCGAGTCCGGCGAGCGTGAGGTCGTACGTCAGCGAGGCCACGGCTCACACACCGGACAGGGGTCGAGCTCCGCGTCCCCCGCCGGTTCGGCGTCCTCCCTGCTCGCCACCAGCGGGCAGTCGGGGCGGTGCGCGAGCGTCCCGCCAGGCACCCGAACCGGCGGCTCCTCCGACGACGGCGACGCCGGCTCCTCAGGAGCCTCGGGAGAAGGCGCGGGCCCGCGCACCGGAATCCGGCCGGCCGCCCCGACCAGGACCGCCCCGGCCACGATCAGCGCGGCCCCCGGCACCGTGCACGAGGCGAGATAGGGCAGCTGGCGCTCGGCGAAGCGCTCGCCGGAGATCCCGTACCACCCCAGGACGCAGAGCACCGCGCCCCCGGCGACCGCCGCGAGGCCGCCCCACAGCAGTACCCGGGATGTCGGCACGGGTCCTCCCTCGCTCAGGCCCCCCGACCGCCTTGCCCCCGAATGCCCCATTCCTTTGCACTATGCCCGGAACCGGCCCACCCTGGAATCATCAGGCCGCCCGGCCTCGACGGACACCCGGTGGTGAGCCAGATGGTTCTCAGGCGACACGGTGGACCCACTCGCCCTCGCTCTCGTCTCGCGGCCCTGGCGGCCGTCTCGGTCCTGGTGCTCGGCCCGGCCCTCGTGGCCTGCGGCGGCGACGGAGGCGGTGAGTCGGACTCCCCGGAGCCCGCCGCGACCGCGCCGTCCGACCCGGCCGCGGCCAGGGCGGAGATCACCGAGAACTGGACCGCCTTCTTCGACCCGGACACCCCGGCGGCCGAGCGGGCGGAGCTGCTGGAGAACGGCGAACAGATGCGGCCCGCCCTTGAGGCGCTCCTGACCAACGACGCCGCGTCCCAAGCCACGGCGAAGGTCAAGACGATCGAGTTCACCTCGCCGAACGACGCGAACGTGACCTACGACCTGCTGGTCGCCGGATCCACGGCCGTGCCCGACGCCAAGGGCGCGTCGGTCTTCCAGGACGACACCTGGAAGGTGTCCGTGAAGACCCTCTGCGGCCTGGCGCAACTCAGCGGTGCGACCGTTCCGGGCTGCTGAGACCCCTGCGGCGCTGCTCCTCGCCGGGCTGCTCGCCCTGACCGCGGCCTGCGGCAGCCGACTCCCGGAGCGCGCGTTCGAGACGCGGCCCACCGCCACCTTCCCCTCCGGCGGTGAGCCGCTCCGCATCGGCGTCATCACCAGCGCCACCAGCCCTGTCGGCGGCGACGCCTTCACCGGCACGCGTGACGGCGCCCGTGCCTGGTTCGACGCCCTCAACGCCCGCGGAGGTCTGAACGGACGCCGCGTCGAGGTCGTCACCTGCGACGACGGCGGCAGCGGTGTCGGCAACAACGAGTGCGTGCACAAGCTGCTCGACGAGCGGAAGGTCTTCGCCCTGGTCGCCACCACCGCGCTCGACTACGCCGGAGCCCCGCTCGTCGCGAAGGCCGGCGTCCCCGACATCGGGGGCCAGCCGCTCACCCCGGCGTACGACACCTATCCGCATCTGTACGGGATCTACGGCAGCCTCGCCCCGCGCACCGGAAAGGCACCCGGCTGGGACGGGGTGCTGTACGGCGGGACCGAGGTCTACCGCTTCTTCAAGCGCGAGCACGGTGCCCGCACCGCCGCGGTCGTCGCCTACAACCAGGCCGCCTCGACGGCGTACGCCCGGCTGATCTCCGACGGCCTGCGGGCCGAGGGATACAAGGTCGTCGACGAACAGGTGGACTTCGCCCTGCCCAACTTCCGCGCCGTGGCCGCGGATCTGAAGGCGCAGGGCGCCGACCTCGTCTTCGACGCGATGGACACGCACGGCAACGCCCAGCTCTGCGAGGCGATGGAGGCGCTGGACGTCCGTGTCACCGCCAAGGTGACCAACGTGCAGAACTGGTCCTCGACCGTGCCCCGCGACTACGCCGCGTCCCCGGCCTGCCGCGAGGCGCTCTTCGTGACCGGCGCCAGCCGCAACTACGAGGACACCGGGCATCCCGCGGTACGGGAGTTCAGGGCGGCCATGGGGGACCGGCCGCTCTCCCAGTGGCAACTGGAGGGCTGGGCGGCCGCCATGTGGTTCACGGACGCGGCGCTGTCCTGCGGCGACAAGCTCGCCCGCGCCTGCGTCGAGGAGTTCGTCAATCGGCCGGAGCCGTACACCGCCCGCGGACTGCTGCTGCCGGTCCGCTTCGAGAAGCTCGCCGAGCCGCCGAAGACCCGTCACACCTGTCTGTCCGTGGCCCGTTGGCAGGACGGTCGGGGCTGGGTCAGCCAGGGAGAGATGACCACGAACTGTGCCACGGTTCCTCAGCTCGGCTACCGACCGTGAAGCGAGCGCCGGGCGGGCAGTACAGTCGCCACAGTCCGACCACTTCACCGGGGGGAACCGGAAGCCCGATGCGCATCTCCTTTCTGCTCCACAACGCCTACCACATCGGCGGAACCATCCGGACGACGTTCACCCTGGCCCAGGTTCTGGCGGAGCGTCACGAGGTGGAGATCGTGTCCGTCTTCCGGCACCGCGACGAGCCGATCCTGGGCCTGCCCGCCGGAGTGACCCTGCGTCACCTCGTGGACCTGCGGAAGGACAGCCCCGGTTACGACGGAGAGCACCCGGAATTCGCCCGGCCCGCCACGGTCTTCCCTCGCGGCGACGGCCGGTGGAAGCAGTACAGCGCGCTCACCGACGCCCGCATCGGTGAGCATCTCGCGGGCGTCGAGGCCGACGTGCTGGTCGCCACCCGCCCCGGACTCAACGTCCACCTCGCCAAGCAGGCCCGGCGCGGACCGGTCCTGGTCGGCCAGGAGCATCTGGTGCTTGCCGGGCACACCTTCCGGCTGCGCCGCGAGATCCGCCATCAGTACGCGCTCCTGGACGCCGTCACGACGGTCACCGAGGCCGACGCCCGCGCCTACCGGTCCCGGCTGAAGCTGCCGGGCGTCCGGATCGACGCGGTGCCCAACAGCGTGCCCGCGCCGAGCGTGGCGCCCGCCGACCCCGCCGCGAAGATCGTCGTCGCGGCGGGCCGGCTGACCCGGGTGAAGCGGTACGACGTGCTGATCGACGCGTTCGCCGAGGTGGCGGCTGCCCGGCCGGACTGGCAACTGCGGATCTACGGCACCGGGGACGCCGTCGACGACATGAGGGCCACGCTCGCGCGGCGCATCAAGGACCGCGGTCTCGAGGAGAACGTCTTCCTCATGGGCTGGGCCAACCCGATGGAGCAGGAGTGGGCGAAGGGCTCGATCGCCGCCGTCACCTCGCTGCGCGAGTCCTTCGGCATGACCATCGTCGAGGCGATGCGGTGCGGACTCCCGGTCGTCTCCACCGACTGCCACGGCCCCCGCGAGATCATCGAGGACGGGGTCGACGGCCGTCTGGTGCCTGTCGACGACGTGGCCGGGATCGCCCGGGCGCTGCTCGACCTCATCGAGGACGACGAACTGCGCGCCAAGACAGCGCGCGCCGCGCTGACGGCGTCCGAACGCTTCGACCCGGTGCGCATCGCCGCCCGCCACGAGGAGATCTGGTCCGAGCTCGCGGCCCGCGGCGCGAGCCGCCGCACGCACGGCGGTCTCGGCGAGGCCGTCCACCGGGCCGTCGGCGGCGCGATCGACGCCGTGTACGAGCTGAAGCGCCGGGCCGGAGTCCTGGTCCGCCGCTTCCGCTGAGCGGGCGCCGGGCGCCTCAAGGCCGGTCGGGGTCCCGTTCGGTCTGGTTGTCCGGGCGCTGTTCGGTCTGGTCCTGGGTCGGCTCGGCTGTCGGGGGCTCGGTAGATCCGGCTGTCGGGTCCCGTTCGGTCTGGTTGTCGGGGTCCCGGTAGACCCGGCTGTCGGGTCCCGTTCGGCCCGGTTGTCCGGGCGCCGTTCGGCCTGTTCGGCCTGGTTCCGGGTCGGCTCGGCGGTCGGGTCGCCGGTCGGTCCGGCCGTCCCGACGCCCCTCGGTCTCGGGTCGGCCCGCCGTCGGGCGACGTGTGTACCGGCCGTCGCGCGGGACGGGCCGGCCGGGCTTCCGAGGCCGCCCGGCCGTCGCGCCGTACGAGCGCCGGGCCTCGTGCAGTCGAGGACCGTAGCTGTCCTCGACTGCTGGCAGACTCGGGCACATGTTGGAGACCTCCGCACGACTGCTGCGTCTGCTCTCGCTGTTGCAGGCCCACCGCGAGTGGTCCGGGGCCGACCTCGCCGAGCGGCTCGGGGTCACCCCGCGGACCGTGCGACGGGACGTCGACCGGCTGCGCGAGCTCGGCTATCCGGTCAACGCCAGCCCCGGGACGGGTGGCGGCTACCAGCTCGGTGCCGGAGCCGAGCTGCCGCCGCTGCTGCTCGACGACGACGAAGCCGTCGCCGTGGCGGTCGGGCTGCGCACGGCTGCCGGCCAGGGCATCGAGGGCATCGGCGAGACCTCCGTACGCGCCCTGGCCAAACTGGAGCAGGTGCTGCCGGGCCGGCTGCGGCGCCGGGTGAGCACGCTCAACGCCTTCACGGTGCCGATGCTCCGCGCCCCGCAGGCGCAGGTCGACCCAGCCGTCCTCACCGAGCTCGCGAACGCCTGCCGGGACAGTGAGCGGCTCCGTTTCGAGTACCGCGACCACGGCGGCACGGCCACCCGCCGTACGGTCGAGCCGCACCGCCTCGTGTGCACCGAACGCCGCTGGTACCTGGTCGCCTGGGACCTCGACCGCGCCGACTGGCGTACGTTCCGGGCCGACCGGATCGAGCCGAAGCCGCCGCACGGCCCCCGCTTCCCGCCCCGTGAGCCGCCCGCCGAGGACCTGGCCGCCTATGTCTCGGAGGGCGTCTCGACGGCGGCCTACGCCGCCGGGGCAACGATCCGGCTGCATGTCCCGCTCGCCGAGGCCGTCCAGGTCGTCGGGCCCATGGACGGTGTCCTGGAGGCGGACGGGGACAGCTCCTCCCTGCTGCGCACGGGCGCGGGAAGCCTGGAGTACCTCGTGATCCACGTGATGATGCTGGGCCTCGAGTTCGAGGTCGTCGAGCCGCGCGAGCTGGACCACTGGATCCGCAGCGTCAGGGACCGGCTTTCTCGCGCCCTGGACCGCTCTGACCGCTCGGAGCACTGATCCGGGCCCGCTCCAGGGCCACGAACTCCGGGTGGTGCAGATCGAACGCCGGCGACTCGGAGCGGATCCGCGGAACGGCGTCGAAGTTGTGGCGGGGCGGCGGGCACGACGTCGCCCACTCCAGCGAGCGCCCGAACCCCCACGGGTCGTCCGCCTCGACCTTGTCCCCGTACAGGGCCGTGCGCCAGACGTTGTACAGGAACGGCAGCGTGGAGGCGCCGAGCAGGAACGCGCCGATGGAGGAGACCGTGTTCAGCGCCGTGAAGCCGTCGGCGTCCAGATAGTCGGCGTACCGCCGCGGCATGCCCTCCGCGCCGAGCCAGTGCTGCACGAGGAACGTGGTGTGGAAGCCCACGAAGAGCGTCCAGAAGTGGACCTTGCCCAGCCGTTCGTCGAGGAGCTTGCCGGTGAACTTGGGCCACCAGAAGTAGAAGCCGGCGAACATCGCGAAGACGACCGTGCCGAAGACCGTGTAATGGAAGTGGGCCACGACGAAGTACGAGTCGGTGACGGCGAAGTCCATCGGCGGCGAGGCGAGGATGACGCCGGTCAGCCCGCCGAAGAGGAACGAGACCAGGAAGCCGACCGACCACAGCATCGGGGTCTCGAAGGAGAGCGAGCCCTTGAGCATCGTGCCCGCCCAGTTGAAGAACTTCACACCGGTCGGCACGGCGATGAGGAACGACAGCAGCGAGAAGAACGGCAGCAGCACCGCACCCGTGGCGAACATGTGGTGCGCCCACACCACCACCGAGAGACCGGTGATCGCCATCGTGGCGCCGATCAGGGTGGCGTAGCCGAAGATCGGCTTGCGGGCGAAGACCGGGATGATCTCGCTGATGATGCCGAAGAACGGCAGGGCGATGATGTAGACCTCGGGGTGGCCGAAGAACCAGAAGAGGTGCTGCCACAGCAGCGCCCCGCCGTTCTCCGGCTGGAAGACCAGCGAACCGAACCGCCGGTCCGACTCCAGGACGAGCAGCGCCGCGGCGAGCACCGGGAACGCCACCAGCACCAGGATCGTGGTGAAGAGGATGTTCCAGGTGAAGATCGGCATCCGGAACATGGTCATGCCCGGCGCGCGCATGCCGACGATCGTCGCCAGGAAGTTCACCGAGGTCAGGATCGTGCCGAAGCCGGAGAGCGCGAGCCCCATGATCCACAGGTCGGGGCCGATGCCGGGGGAGCGTTCCAGGCTGTTGAGCGGGGCGTACGCGGTCCAGCCGAAGGCGGCGGGCCCGCTCGGCACGAGCAGGGAGCCGATCACCATCAGGCCGCCGAAGAGGAACAGCCAGTACGAGAACATGTTCAGCCGCGGGAAGGCGACGTCCGGGGCGCCGATCTGGAGCGGCACCAGCTCGTTGGCGAAGCCGGCGAAGGTCGGCGTCGCGAAGAGCAGCAGCATGATCGTGCCGTGCAGGGTGAACGCCTGGTTGAACTGCTGGTTGTCGATCAGCTGCTGCCCGGGACGGGCCAGCTCGGCCCGCATCAGCATCGCCATGAGCCCGGCGGCCAGGAAGAAGACGAACGAGGTCACCAGATAGAGGTGGCCGATCTTCTTGTGGTCGGTCGTGGTGAGCCAGTCGATCAGGACCCGCCCATGCCGTTCCCGAGGTGATTCGACGGCCGCGTGCGCGGTGTCGATGCCCATCGATGCCTCCGGTGCTCCGATCGTCCGGACATGATGCGCGCCGCTGGTCCAGGAGCTGGGGAGGCGGGCCGACGGCGCTGCTCCGATCGGCCGAACGTGTGCGCATCGTGCGGGGAAATCGTGAATACCGGACGGCGGTCCTCGGCCCTCCCAATTCCCCTGGGAGGCGGGTGGGAAGGAATTCCGAAGGCCTATCTGCGGCCTGCGCGAGGGGGCCTGCAATTGCCGGATATTCGGCCGGAAAGCGCCCTCTCGGGTGACGGCGCTCGTGTCAAACATATGTCGAGAAGCTGTGACACAAGCGTGACCGGTAAGGGACTAACGTGAGTTGCATGACACCGAAGCAGACCTCTCCCGTACCGCAGGACGACTATGTGGGGCTGGCCCGGGAGCGGGCCGAAGAGCTCGCCAGGGACCAGGGCTGGAGCGTGGTGCGGTCCCTGCCGCCCGGCTCGATCATCACCATGGAGTACCTGGAGGGGCGCATCAACTTCGAGGTGACGGAGGGCACCGTCACCCGCTGCTGGCTGGGGTAGGTGCCTGTACGAGGGCGATGCCGGGTCGAGGACGGCGCCCGTACGCGGAAGGGCCCCGGCCGTGAAGCCGGGGCCCTTCCGCGTGCTGTCGTGACGGGCGGTCAGCCGCCGGTGAGCGGCCGTGAGTGCGGCGGGCGGCGGCTGCCGGCCGGGGTGACCGGTGTCCGCTCGGAGCGCACGGCATGGGTGGAGTGCGTGGTGTGCGTGGAGTGCGCGCGGGGGGTGGTGAGCGGCGGAGCCAGTCGCCCCTCGCCGCGCGCGGCGGACCGCCCGCTCCTGACACCGATGATCTCCCGAACCGGCTCCTCGGTCCCCGCCGGACGCTGCGGGTACATCGCGGGGCGCGGTCCACCGGTCGCGACGGGCAGCGAAGGCACCAGCCGGCGGCGGGCCCGCAGCTGCTCGCGCAGGCGGTCGCGCAGGCTCAGGATCATTGCCTCGGCCCGGGCGATCGGCGGCTCGCACCATGGCAGGGCCAGCAGGATCAGGAGGCCGGCGGCCCAGCCGAGCAGCACATCGCTCAGCCAGTGCGTACCGATGTAGACCGTGGTGAGGCCGACACCCAGCGCGACCACGGCCGAGAGGGCCGACAGATAGCGCCGGGCTCGCGGAGTGGTCGCCAGATAGGCCAGGATTCCCCAGGTCACGACCGCGTTGGCGGTGTGTCCGGACGGAAATATATCGCCGCCCGCGAAGAGCTCGGCGGAGCCGACCTGCGTCGCGTAATGGGGGCCGAGACGGCCGAGTCCGATCTTGACCGCGCCGACCGTCACGTTCAGCAGGAGCAGCGCCGCGCCGAGCGACAGCAGCGGGCGCAGCGTGTGCTGACGCCAGGAGCGCCAGCCCAGCCACGCCGCCACCATCACGGCGGTGGGACCGCGCTGGCCGAGGACGACGTAGTAGTCGAGGAAGCCGTGGATCTCCGGCCACTGCTGGTACGGCCGGAAGAGCATGATCTTCCAGTCGAGGGTCACCAGCCAGGTCGACAGGAGCACGGCCACGACGATGGCGAGATAGAACGCCAGCGTCCCGCCGAAGAGGGCGAGACGCGTGCGGGTCATCCCCGGGACCTCTATCTTCGGCGGTTCCGGCTCCCGGTCCAGCCGGGCAAAGATGTCGGTTCGCACCCAATCGACGTTACAGGGAGTGAGTAGCGACCTTGGTCGATCCGGTGTCTTCGTGATGACGATGTGATGTGGAGTAGGTCTCAGACCGGTGCTTATTCCTGGCGTACGTCTGAGAATCCGATGACCTTCCGCCCTATTGCCGCCGGGTGACTTTCCGGAAGTCTGTTTGTACACCACGGAAATGCTTCAAACGTCTGTACGCATGGAATTCCATGCGACGCGCGGTGCGGATGGAGTGGCGTACGCCACAGTCCGCGTCCCGCCGTGGTGAGAGGTGCACCACGCGCTCGGGCCCTGAACTCGCGTACGCTGACGGCTCACTCGCCCGTCGATGCCGGGCCGCCCCGAGGCCCGCGCCCCGGCCGGTGCCCACCGAGCGCGAGGGATCCATTGGGAGGTACGTACATGCAGCGGACGATCACGGCCGGAGCACGGCTCCGCGCCGCCGGCGGCGGTGCCAACCGCTGGGTCGTCCTCGTCGTCCTCTGCGTCAGCCTGCTGCTGGTCGCACTGGACGCGACCGTGCTCCATGTCGCCGTCCCCTCCCTCACCGAGGATCTGCGTCCCAGCTCCACCGCCCTGCTGTGGATCGTCGACGCCTATCCGCTGATCTGCGCCTCGCTGCTGATCCTCTTCGGCACGCTCGGCGACCGGGTGGGACGGCGGCGGGTGCTGCTCCTCGGGTACGCGCTGTTCGGCGTCGCCTCCGCGGTCGCGGCCCTCGCCACCGAACCCGAGATCCTGATCGGCGCCCGCGCCCTGCTCGGCGTCGGTGGCGCGATGATCATGCCGGCCACCCTCTCGATCCTCCGGGCGGTCTTCCCCGACCGGCGTGAGCGGGCCACCGCCATTGGCATCTGGACGGCGGTCGCCGCCGTCGGCGCCGCCACCGGGCCCGTGCTCGGCGGCTTCCTGGTCGAGCACTACTGGTGGGGCTCGGTCTTCCTGATCAACATCCCGCTGATGGCGCTGATCCTGCCGCTCGGCCGCTGGCTGCTCCCCGAGTCCAAGGGCCGCGACGACGGCCCCTGGGACGTCCTCGGCGCGCTGATGGCCGCGGCGGGCGTGCTCGGCATGGTCCTCGGCGTGAAGCGGATCGGAGCCGGCGAGAACCTCTTCGTCTACCCGACCGCCGGACCGCTGCTCATCGGGGCGGCCCTGCTGATCCTCTTCGTCCGCAGGCAGCGGCGGCGGGCCCACCCGCTGATCGACATGCGGCTCTTCTCCCGGGCCGCGTTCACCACCTCCGTCGGCTGCATCGTGCTCGCCATGCTGGCCCTGGTCGGCCTGGAGCTGATCGCGGTCCAGTACCTCCAGCTGGTCCTCGGGCTCAGCCCGCTGGAGACCGGGCTCCGGCTGCTGCCCCTCACCTTCGCCGCCATGGCGGCCGGCGCCACCGGCTCGTACACCCTGCGCCGCATCGGCCCGCGCCGAATGGTCGGCTGGGGGTTCGTACTCACCGCCGCCGCCGTCCTGCTCCTGGTGCTCATGGGTCAGCACGACCGGCCGCTCCTGCTCACCTGCGGCTTCGTGCTGCTCGGCTTCGGACTCCAGACGACGCTCTTCTCCGCCTACGAGTCGATGCTGAGCGAGGCCCCGGCGGAGAGCGCGGGCGGCGCGGCGGCCATCGGCGAGACCTCGTACCAGCTCGGCGCGGGCATGGGCATCGCACTGCTCGGCAGCGTGATGAACGCGGCGTACGCCCCCGGCCTCTCCGCCGTCCCCGGTGTTCCGGACGAGGCGAGCCGGGCCGCCGCGAACTCGCTGGGAGAGGCCTACCAGGTGGCCGACCAGCTGGGCGGCGCGGCCGGTACGGCGCTGTACCACGCGGCCCGGCACGCCTTCGTGGACGGACTGCATGTGACGCTGTTCGTCAGTGCGGGCCTGCTGCTCCTCGGCGCGCTGATGGCGCTGCGGCTGCCGCGGGTGATGGAGTGCCCGGTGGATCCGGAGGATCTGGTGGACCCGGCGGGAGGCCTGGTGGATCCCAAGAGCCCGGCGACCCCGGCTCCCGAGGAGGTACGGGTGCCTGCCACCCGCGAGCCGGTCGAACCGGCCCGCTCCGGACGTACGGCGCGCTGAGGCGCCCCGTCGCCGTCCGTTCCGGTGAACGGCGATCCCCCAGCGCTGCCGCTGGGAGGTGCCCCCACCCAGCGCTGCCGCCGGGAGGTGCTCGCCGGCTCAGCTCTGGTTGAAGAAACCGTCCTGCGCACGGCCCGCGGGGTCCCCGCTGATGATCTGGGTGTCGGCGGGGGTCAGCAGGAAGACCCGCGTCGCCACCCGCTCGATCGATCCACGCAGACCGAAGGCGAGACCGGCGGCGAAGTCCACCACGCGCTTGGCGTCGGAGGGTTCCATGGCCGTGAGGTTCACGATGACCGGGATGCCATCCCGGAAGAGCTCGCCGATGCCCCGGGCGTCCCGGAACCCGTCCGGGGAGACGGTCGCGATCCGGCGGCCCTGCTCCTGCGCCGAGTCGGACGCCACCCGGACCCGCGGGTCCGTCACCCAGGCGTCGCCGCTCTCGGCACCCTCGGCGTACTCGTCGTCGTAGTAACGCTCGTCGCTGTCCTCGACGAGTCCCAGCCAGGCACTCGCCTTGCGCACCGATCCCATGGACGCCTCCTTTCAGCGCGGTCACTTGTGGTTCCGCAATCCCTATCGTCGTCCATGATGCGGATTGCGCGCCAAGTGGATAGTCGGCGCGCGCGTGTTTCGTGACGGTACTGGTGCAGAACGTGAGGTCTGGTTTCTGGCGAATCGTCAGGAATCTTGCGGTATACGAGGCCTGACGGAGGTTCCGGAGGGGCGTGCAACTTAAAATATGAAAGTCGGGCCAGAAGGGTGACGGCCGGAGCGTACGGGTGAACGAGCGGGCTCGATACGATGTCCGCGGAGCGCTGAAGCACACGCGTACGACTCACGGGGGAGTCTCTTGTTCGGAATCGTCAGGCCCTGCACACATCGGCTCACGGACGGCCTGAAGACCGAGTGGATGGCCCATCTCTGTGGCCTCTGCCTGGCACTTCGGGCCGACCACGGGCAGTTCGCCCGGGTGGTCACCAACTACGACGGCCTCATCGTCTCCGTGCTGACGGAGGCTCAGACCGGCGCGGTCCCCGGCGGACGGCGCACCGCGGGACCCTGTCCTCTGCGCCAGATGAAGAGCGCGCCGGTCGCCCAGGGCGAGGGCGCGCGGCTCGCCGCGGCGGTCTCGCTCGTCCTCGCATCGGCGAAGGTGCGGGACCACGTCGCCGACCGGGACGGGCTGTTGGCCCGCAGGCCGGTCGCCGCGGCGGCCCGCCGGGTCGCCAGGTCCTGGGACCGGGCGGGCGCGCGTACCGGACGCGAGCTCGGCTTCGACACGGCGGTCCTGGTGGACGCCGTCGACCGGCAGACCGGGATCGAGACGCTCGCCGGGCCCGGCACACCGCTTCTCGTCGTGACCGAGCCGACCGAGACGGCGACGGCCGCGGCCTTCGCCCACACCGCGCTCCTGGCGGGCCGGCCCGAGAACGTGGAGCCGCTGGCCGAGGCGGGCCGGCTCTTCGGGCGGCTCGCGCATCTGCTGGACGCCGTGGAGGACCGTGAGGCCGACGCCGCGTCGGGTGCCTGGAATCCGCTCACCGCGACCGGCACGTCGCTGGAGGAGGCGCGCCGGCTCGCGGACGACGCGCTGCACGGAATCCGGCTGGCACTGCGGGACGCCGAGTTCGTGAACGGGAAGCTGGCGCACGTGCTGCTCGCGCACGAGCTCCGCAACTCGGTGGACCGCGCCTTCGGCACGACGACCTGCGCGCACGGGACGCCGGGACCGGGGCAGGGTCCCGTGCCCGGAAATCCGTACGCGGGCGGCAGTCCGTACGGGGGAGGCGGGAACCCTTACGGGGGTGGGGGCAACCCTTACGGGGGCGGCCCCTACGGCGGCGGGGGATTCGGCGGTCCTGGTGGTCCCGGCGGCCCTGGCGGTCCCGGCGGTCCCGGTGGGCTGCCGCCGCAGTTCGGCGGTGGAGAGCCCCCGAAGCCCAAGCCGCGCTCCTTCCTGGGTGGCTGCGCCGCGTTCACCTGGCTGTTCTGCACCTGCCAGATCTGCTGCGCGAAGGAGTACGAGGGCCCCTGGTCCCGGAAGAAGCGTGAGGGCTGCTGCCGGGACTGCGACTGCAACTGTGACGGCAACGCCTGCGACTGCTGCTGCCCCTGCGACGGCTGCTGACGGACCGTCGGAGAGCATCCGATACGTGCCGGGGCGCGTGGAGCCCCGGCACGAACCGTCACTTCGAGGGCGCCGGGATCTCCGGCGGGGAGATCCGGGACTCGGCGATCGCCGAGTCCGTCAGGCCCCACTTCTTCAGGATCCGGTCGTACGTGCCGTCCGCCTTCAGCTTGTTCACCGCCGCCTGGAACGCCGGGGCCAGCGCGGTGCCCTTCTTGAAGGCGAAGCCGACGTCCAGGCGGCGGTATTCGTTGAGGAACGTCACGTTCTCCTGCTGGGTCACCGCGTACCGCAGGCCGTTGACCGTGCTCATCAGCACATCGCTGCGGCCCTGCTGGAGCGACATCCACTGGGCGCCCAGGTCGCTGAAGACCTGGACGTCGTACGGCTTCGTTCCGGCCGCCGCGCACCGCGGCCGGTTCTTCTCCAGCGTCGCCTCGAACGTCGTACCGCCGCCCGTCGCCACGTTCAGACCGCACAGCTGCGTCAGGTCGGTGACCTTCTTCAGCGGGCTGTCCGCGCGCACCGCGAACCCCTGCCCGTCATTGATGTAGGTCACGAAGTCGATCGTCCTGCGCCGCTCCTCCGTCACCCCGAAGTTCCCCGTGCCGACGTCGTACTTCCCGCTGCCGAGGGCCGGCAGGATCGCCTCCCAGCTCACCACCTCGCGCTTCACCCGGAGCCCGAGCACCTTCGCCACCGCGTCGGTGATGTCGACGTCCCCGCCGACCAGGGTCTTCCCGTCCGGGAGGTAGGCCGCGCCGGGCAGGGTGCCGGTCGAGGAGGCGACGGAGATCGTGCCCCGCTGCCGTACGTCCGCGGGCAGCAGCTTCGCCGCCGCCTCGTCCTTCGCGATCGTCGAGACCAGGTCGGCCGTCGGCACCGCGCCCTTCTTCGCACCCGCCGCACCGGCCTGCGCGGTCGTCGCGTCGCCCGAGCCGCAGGCCGTGAGGGTGAGCGCGGCCGCGGTGATCAGGGCGAAGGCGACCGTGTGGCGCTGTGTACTGGTGAGGCTCATGGCTTCGGTGTCTCCAGGTGTTTCTCGAACGGCAGCGGGCCGATCGACTCCGGATCCGCGGACGGATCGAAGAGCGGGCGGTAACCGGCGGCCAGACAGAGGCCCTTGGCCTCGGGCCGGCGCGGGCCGGTGGTGAGGTACACGCGGGAGTAGCCGCGGTCGGCGGCCTCCCGTTCGAGGACGGTCAGCACCCTTCGTGCGAGGCCGCGGCGGCGGTGCGCGGAGTGCGTCCAGATCCTCTTCAGCTCGACGGTGTGCGGGTCGTGACGGCGGTACGCGCCACCGGCGACGGGCCGGCCGTGCTCCAGGAGCAGCAGGAACGCGCCCTGCGGAGGGGCGAACTCCTCGGGCGGGTAGTGCCGGAGGTCGGCGTCGGAGCCGTAGCGGGTGAGGTATTCGTGCGCCGGCTCGTCGAGAAGCGGGCGCGCCAAAGGGTCGTCGACCGTGGTCCGGCGCACGGACGGCGCGGATCCACGGCTGGGCGTGGAGGTCATACGTGTCCCTCGGGAGGAGGACAGGGCAGGGCGGAGCGAGGGGAGTCGAGCTCGGCTACACAGGTGAAGGCGCCGCGCGGAGGAGTGCGGGCAGGCGAAACGCAGGGGGTCGGCTCAACAGGAAGAGGACCACACGCGACCGAAGTCGATGTGGGAGCGCGTGACCAGCCACTGCTGCGAATGCATGGCCCAAGTGGAACAGGTATCCGATTGCCCGTCAACCACGATGAGACGTAGGGCTCATCCTTCGGACTGCCTTGACAAGGCTGCGCCCCACCGCCGTAGCCTCAAGGGGCGGATCGAGCTGAGGGGCTCGGATCCGTGCTCGCCGCGCGTGAAGGCGCACACCCGTGTTCGATCCGTCTCTGGAATCCACGGAGCCTTCGCATGTCCGCGACCCTCACCAAGAACCCTTCCGCGGCCCCGCCGGCCGCCCCCCTCCGTATCGTCCCCGCCCGCCGCACCGGCCAATGGGCCGCGGCCGCCGTCGTTCTGGCGCTGCTCGCGCTCGGAATCGTCTCGGTCGTCCGCAACAGAGCCTTCCAATGGGACGTCGTCGGCGAGTACTTCACCTCGACCGCCGTCCTGCGCGGACTGGGTCTCACCCTCTGGCTGACCGCCCTCGTCATGGTCCTCGGCTTCGCCCTCGGCACCCTGCTCGCCGTCTTCAGACTCTCCGCCAACCCCGTGCTCCGTGCGGTCGGCTGGGGCTACATCTGGTTCTTCCGCTCCACGCCGATCCTGGTCCAGCTGCTCTTCTGGTTCAACATCGGGGCGCTCTACCCGACGGTCCTCGGCGTCGACACCGTCAACCTCCTCGGCCCCGTCGCGGTCGCCATCATCGGACTCACCCTGCACGAGGCCGCGTACGCCGCCGAGGTGGTGCGCGGCGGCATCCTGTCCGTCGACCGCGGCCAGATCGAGGCCGCCCAGTCCCTCGGCCTCGGGCGGTGGCGTCGGCTCACCCGGATCGTGCTCCCGCAGGCCATGCGCTCGATCGTGCCGCCCGCCGGGAACATGCTGATCGGCACGCTCAAGGGCACCTCCATCGTCTCCGTCATCGCCGTCCAGGACCTGCTCCACTCCGTGCAGCTCGTCTACCACCGCACCTACCAGGTCGTGCCGCTCCTCCTGGTCGCCACGATCTGGTACGTCCTCGTCACCTCGGTCCTCAGCGTCGGACAGCACCACGTCGAGCGGTACTACGCCCGCGGCACGGCCGGTGCACGATGACGCGGAACCCGTCCGTCGTGATCGTGGGCGCCGGGCCGCGGGGGACCGGCTTCCTGGAACGGCTCGCCGCCAACCTGCCGGAGCTGTACGGGGACCGGCCCCTGGACGTCCATCTCGTCGACCCGCACCCGGCCGGCGGCGGACGCATCTGGCGCACCGGGCAGTCACCCCTGCTCTGGATGAACTCGCAGGCCGAGGACGTCACCATGTTCACCGACGAGACGGTGGACATCGACGGCCCGGTGCGGCCGGGACCCACCCTCGCCGAGTGGGCCGGACTCGACGGCCGCACGTTCCCCAGCCGCCCCCAGCAGGGCGCCTACCTGCGCTGGGTGTACGAGGAGGCCCGCGCCGCGCTGCCCGCCTCGGTCACCGTCCACGAGCACCGCACCCGCGCGGTCCGGGTCGGCGGCCCGCGCGACGGGCGCCAGCGGGTCTGGCTGGAAGACCGTTCCGTGCCGCTCCTCGCCGACCTCGTCGTGCTCACCCTCGGCCACCTCGACGCCGAACCCGACGACGAACAGCGCCGGTCGGCCGACTTCGCCAAGCGCCACGGGCTGCTCCACCTCCCACCCGGCTTCACCGCCGACACCGACCTGTCCGCGCTGCCCGCCGGTGAACCGGTGCTCGTACGCGGCTTCGGTCTCGCCTTCGTCGACCTGATGGTGCTGCTCACCGAGGGCCGCGGCGGGCGCTACGAGGAGCGGGCCGAGCGACTGGAGTACGTACCGTCCGGGCGTGAGCCGGTCCTGTACGTCGGATCCCGGCGCGGGGTGCCGTACCACTCCAAGATCGGGTACGCGCTGGAGGGCGAACGGCCCCCGCTGCCCCGCTTCTTCGGCCCCGCCCAGGTCGACGAGCTGCTGAGGCGGCCCGGGCGGCTCGACTTCCGCCGCGACATCTGGCCCCTCGTCGACAAGGAGCTCGGCTGGGCCCACTACCACCGGCTCTTCGCAGCCCACCCGGAGCGGACCACCGCCGCGTGGACCGACTTCGAGGAGAAGTACGCGGCCGCGGCTCCCGGTGGGGCCGAGCTGGCCGCCCTCGTCGCCGCCGCCGTCCCCGACCCCGCCGACCGGCTCGACCCGGACGCCCTCGACCACCCCCTGGACGGGGTGCGCTTCGCCTCGCCCGAGGCCCTCCAGGACGGGCTGCGCCGCCATGTCGCCGACGACCTGGCCCGGCGCCACGACCCCGGACACAGCCCGGACCTGGCGGTCTTCACCGCGCTGCTCTCGGTCTACGGGCAGCTCCTCCGGCTCGGCGACACCGGCGACCCGCGCGACTGGTGGCACGGCTTCTTCAGCTTCCTCGCCTCCGGACCGCCCGGCCCCCGGCTCCACCAGCTGCTCGCGCTCTCCCGCGCCGGGATCGTCCGCTTCCTCGGCGCCGGGACGACCGTGGTGGCCGACGAGGAACGCGGGGTCTTCCGCGCCCACTCGATGAGCGTCCCGGGGGAGTGGACCGACGCCCGCGCCCTGGTCGAGGCCCGGCTCCCGGACCCGACCGTGGAACACACCGGCAGCCCGCTGCTCCGCGCCCTCCACGAGGACGGCGCCCGGGCCACCGCGGCCGGGCTGCTCGCCGTCGACCCCGCCGACGGGCGGATCCTGGAGCGCGGTGGGCGTCCTCACCCGCGCCGTTTCGCGCTCGGCCCGCACACCACCTCCCGGGCCGGCGGCGCCTTCACCCGTCCGCGCACCGGCGGTGCCGCCTTCCGCCAGAACGACGCGACGGCGCGGACCGCGCTGGCGCTCCTGCGCGACCTCTCCTGCCGTGCCCCGCTGAGCGCCTGAGCCCACCACGCGCGCCACCGGTGCCCGTCCCCCACTCCGTCGAACACCACTACCCGAAGGGGAGCGCCCGATGAGCTCCATGGTCGAAGTCCGGTCCGTCCACAAGTCCTTCGGCGCGCTCGACGTGCTCCGGGGCATCGACCTCGACGTCCGGGCGGGGGAGGTCGCCGTCGTCCTCGGCCCGTCCGGCTCCGGCAAGTCCACCCTGCTGCGGACCATCAACCACCTGGAGAAGGTCGACAGCGGCCGGATCAGCGTCGACGGCACCCTCGTCGGCTACCGCCGTTCCGGGAACAAGCTCCACGAACTGCGTGAACGAGAGATCCTCAAGCAGCGCACCAGGATCGGCTTCGTCTTCCAGAACTTCCATCTCTTCCCGCACCTCACGGTGGTCGAGAACATCGTCGAGGCACCCGTCTCCGCCCTGAAACGCCCACGCAAGGACGCCGTCGCCGCCGCCGAGAGGCTCCTCGACCGGGTCGGGCTTGCCGACAAGGCGGAGGCGTACCCCGGACAGCTCTCCGGTGGCCAGCAGCAACGGGTCGCCATCGCCCGCGCGCTCGCCCTCGAACCGAAGCTGCTGCTCTTCGACGAGCCGACCTCCGCACTCGACCCCGAGCTGGTCGGCGAGGTCCTCGACGTCATCAAGGACCTCGCCGCCTCCGGCACCACGATGATCGTCGTCACGCACGAGATCGGCTTCGCCCGCGAGGTCGCCGACACCGTCGTCTTCATGGACGAGGGCCGGATCGTCGAGCAGGGCCCGCCCGCCGAGGTGCTCGACAACCCCCGCCACGAGCGCACCCGCGCCTTCCTCTCCAAAGTCCTCTGACCAGCCCTACCCGACGACGACCCGCACGGCCGGCCACGCCCCGAGAGCCGACGCCCTGTGGAAAGGTTGAACACCATGAGCACGGATCCCCGACAGGGCGCACAGCAGGACTGGCAGCACTGGCACGAACAGCGCACGGCGGCGGTCGCCTCGTCGTACGGCCCGCTTTCCCTCACCGGTACGTACTGGCTCTCCGACTACCCGGAGGGGCGAATTCCGGCCGTTCCCGGGCGCTGGCACGACGGCGGAGACGAGGTGGTCCTGACGGCCGGCGCCGAGGACGCGATCACCGTCGACGGCAAGCCCCTGATCGGCAGCGTCCGGCTCACCGCGGACCACGCCCCGATCCACGAGTCCCGGGCCGAGTCCGCCGGTCGGCGTCTTGTCGTGCTGCGCCGCGAAGGACTGTGGGCCGTAAGGGACTTCGACCCCGAGTCGCAGGCGCGCCGCACCTTCCGGGGCATCGAGGCGTCTCCGTACGACGAGCGCTGGGTGGTGCCCGGAGCCTTCCGCGCCTACGAGCGGTCCCGCAGCGTCCGGGTGGAGAACGCCGACGGGAAGGAGCGCGGGCTCGGTCTGGCCGGCGAGCTCTCCTTCGAACTCCATGGCGTCGAGCACACGCTCCAGGTCGCGGTGGAGGACGACGGCACGCTCTGGGCGGTCTTCGCGGACCTCACCAGCGGCCGGGACAGCTACCGGTTCCGATTCCTGCGTCCCCCCGCGCCGGCGGCGGACGGCACGGTGACGGTCGACTTCAACCGGGCTCTGCTGCCGCCGTGCGCGTTCGCGGACCACTTCATCTGCCCGTTCCCGCCACCGGGAAACACCCTGGACACCGCGGTGCCGGCCGGGGAGCGACGGCTGGTCGAGGGCTGACCGGTACCAGTGCAGATGCCTCGCACCGGGCGGTAGTTGAGCGTCGTACGGTACGGCCGAAAGGCGCCCTTGCGGCAGTGGTACGGGCGGCCGGAGACTCCCCCACAGCGCCGGCCCCGGGCCGCGCCTCACGGGCCCGACACCCCACGTCGGGCCCCCGATTCCCCTCTGGAGGAACGCGAAGTGAGGATCAAGCGCACCACCCCCACGAGAACCGTCCGACTGCTCGCCGTCGCCACCGGCCTCGCCGCCGCGGTCGCGGTCGCCGTCCCCGCCGCGAACGCCGACACCGCACAGACCTTCGGCGCGACGCAGCTCGCCGCCGCGGGCGACGCCGTGCTCACCGCCGACGTGGCCGGTACCGCCTGGCACGTGGACCAAGCCACCAACACGCTGGTCGTGACCGCCGATTCCACCGTGTCGCAGGCGGAGATCGCCAAGATCAAGCGTCAGGCGGGCGCCAACGCCGGCGCGATCCGTGTCGAGCGCACCCCCGGAAAGTTCAACAAGCTGATCTCCGGCGGCGACGCGATCTATGCCAGCAGCTGGCGCTGCTCCCTCGGCTTCAACGTCCGTGACAGCGCGGGCAACTACTACTTCCTCACCGCCGGACACTGCACCGACGGTGCGGGGACCTGGTACTCCAACTCCGGTCGCACCACCGTGCTCGGCTCCACCTCGGGATCCAGCTTCCCGACCAACGACTACGGCATCGTCCGGTACACCAACAGCTCCGTCACCAAGTCCGGCACGGTCGGCAGCGTCGACATCACCAGCGCGGCCAACGCCACCGTCGGCATGTCCGTGACGCGTCGCGGCTCCACCACCGGCACCCACAGCGGTTCGGTGACCGGCCTCAACGCCACGGTGAACTACGGCGGCGGCGACATCGTGTACGGCATGATCCGCACCAACGTGTGCGCCGAGCCCGGCGACTCCGGTGGTCCGCTCTACTCGGGCAGCCGCGCCATCGGTCTCACCTCCGGCGGCAGCGGCAACTGCTCCTCGGGCGGTACGACCTTCTTCCAGCCGGTCACCGAGGCGCTGAGCGCCTACGGCGTCAGCGTGTACTAGCCGGAGGCCGTGCCTCCGTAGCACGATGATCCGAACGATGTCGGGTCCCCCGGGCGCGCCGTGCCCGGGGGACCCGACGCATGGACTCGTGGCGGGGGAGAGCGTGTGACATCAAGGCCGGGAGCGATACACGCCGCACGCGCCCAGCGCCGTGTCCGGCGCAGTCCGCTTCTCTACACGGCACCGATCGTGCTGCTCGTGCTGCTCACCGCCGTCCTCGGCTGGGAGATCGTGCGCGCCAACATGACGGAGGAGGCCAGGACCGACTGGCCCTGGCGGCTGCAACTCCTGGACATGGAGCCGCTGGGCAGCCTGCTCGCGGTCGCCGCGGCTGCGGTTCTGGGCCGGGCGCAGTACGCCCGCACCGTCCGGCCCTACCTCGGGCTGCGGGCCGACTGGGCGAGCGGGAACCTGCGGAGCGGCGCGGACGAGTGGCGGGTGGGACTGCTCAACGGAGGGCAGCACACCGCCGTGATCGAGCGGTACGAATGCGGAATCGTCCTTCCCGGAGAGGCCGCCCCCGCCTCCTGGACCGATGTCGCCGGCGCGGTGGACGTGCTGACCGCGGCCGGGCTGACCGTCAAGGAGGACTTCCAGATCGTCTCCTTCGGCCGGTTCCCGCTGGTGGGCACGGGAAGTTACGACACCCTGACGGTCGCCTCCTTCTCCCGGCGCTTCGTCGCCGAGGTCGACGCCTTCTACATCCGGGTGCGGGTCGTCGACACGGTGGGCGACAGCCATGAGCGGATCATGAACTGTCTCGAGGGCGCCCGGGCGAGCGCCTACGCGCCGCCGTCCTCCTGAGCCCGCAGCCACTTCAGGACATGGGGCAGCGCGTACTGCGCCGCGAAATGACCGGCGTCCGGCTCCAGGACGAGGGTGGATCCGGCGATCCGTGCGGCCAGCCAACGGGTGTGGGAGGGCGGCGAGAACGCGTCGTCGAGGCCGTGCCAGAGCAGGACCGGGGTGGTCACGTCGGAGACCTCGAAGCCCCATGGCCGGGTGAAGGCCAGGCAGTCGTCGGTCCAGCCGTGGTGCGAGGTGCCGAGAGCCTCGCGGTAGGTGCGCAGCAGCGTGGCGCGCACGGCGGGGTCGGAGACGATCGGCAGGTCGTGCTCGGACAGCTCGGCCCGCAGGTCCTCGACGAGACCCTCCGGATCCTTCCGGACGGCCGCGGCCCGCGCCGCGAGGTCCTCGTCGAGCAGCTCGGGCGACTCGGTGGCCAGTCCGTACTCGCGGACGTTGAACGGTGTCATGCCGGCGAACCAGTCCAGGCCCGCCGCGTCCCGGGGCGCGATGGTCACCAGCGCAGCGGCCGCCCGGACGCGGCCGGGCAGCAGGGCCGCGCAGGCGAGCGCGTGCGGGGCGCCGCCGGAGCGTCCGACCACGGCGAAGCGTTCGATCCCCAGCGCGTCGGCGACGGCCGCGGCGTCCCGGGCCGCGTCGGCGACCCGGCGGCCGGGGAGCCGGTCCGAGCCGCCGTACCCGGGACGGTCGTAGGCGAAGAACCGGACGTCGGGATGGTGGGCCGCGAGGTCGGGCAGCGCGGTGCCCAGCCGGCTGCCCGGCGTGCCGTGCTGTAGCAGTACGGGGGTGCCCGAGGGGTTCCCCCATTCCTCGGCCATCAGCAGGCGGCCGTCGTCGGTGCGCACATGCTTGCCCATGGCCTCGGATCGTACTGGCCGGGGCGGCCGCCCGTACCTCGTCTCAGAGGGTGCGGGCGAACTCCAGGCGGTCGGCGAAGTTCACGTACCCGGCTCGCTCGAAGGCCCTCGCCATCGCCACGTTGGCGGCGTCGCAGTCCCCGCGGATCTCGGTGGCGCCCGCGGCGGCCAGGACACGGGTGCCCCGGACCACGACGGAGGTCGCGTATCCCTTGCCGCGGTGGGCCGGTACGACGCCGACGAAGCCGATCACCGGAACGCTGGGGTTCTCGGCGGGCAAGCTGATCACGGCGACGGTGCCGTCCGCGTCGTAGCCGAGCTCCCACCACTCGGGCTCGTGCTTCAGCTCGGCCGTCTCCTCGAAGAGCAGCTCCGCCGCGCGCCGGGCGCCGTGCTGCCGTACGTCCGCCGCGAGCCGGGCGTCCGCGGTGTCCGCGAGCAGCTCCGCCAGAACGGCGACGAAGGGCTCGGGACCGAGTTCGGCGAGCGAGCGGAAGGTCAGACGGGGGTCGTCGGCGGGCAGGCCGGCGGTTTCACCGGGGTTCTGGAGGCTGAACCGGCGCCCGTCACGGACCACTTCGTAGCCGGCGTTGCGCAGCAGCTCGCCCCGGCGCTCCGGGTCCCGCTGGAACTGCGGGGCCTGGGCGGGGGAGTCGACGACATGCTCCAGATCCGTCGCGCCCAGCTCCCTCGCCTTGGCGGCCGCCGCGTCGAGCAGCGCGGTCCCTGTCTCCGGCGAGTCCGCCGGAGCCTCGAACAGCACCACGGCGAGCGGAACTTCGTGTCCAGGGATGGTCCACAGCACCACGCTGCCGATGAGCCGTCCGTCGCCGTCCTCGGCCACCAGACACCATTCGGGCCGGGTGCACGCGTTGTCGAGAAGCTGGGTGAGGTACGCACGGGTGGCGGCGTTGCGCTCGGTGTCATCGGAGTGCTCGACCAGGGCGGGGAGTTCGTCGGGACGGGCGGGACGGACGATCGTCACAGAGAGAGCCTTCTCGGTTCGGGAGTGGTCTGCCTCGCGAACCTAGCCGCCGAGTGGCCTACGGGCCAGGGGATTTCACGGTCACCGCTCACGCGGACTCGGCGCCCGGCGCCCGCGTGGACGTCGGCGCCCGCGTGGAGGAGGCGTCGGCCGACCGCGTGGACGGGGCGCCGGTCGACCGCGTGCGCTCACGTCGTGGCCGCGCCGGGTTCCTCGGCCGTCGGCTCCGTCCCCGGCTTGTGCTTCAGCGAGGACATCACCAGCGTGATCGCGCTGCCGACGACGGCCCAGGCGGAGAGCACCAGCAGCGAGCCGGTGACGTCGTTGCCCTTGAAGTACGCGATCGAGCGCGCCACCCAGGTCCCGGCGCCCGGGGGCAGGGCGGGGCCGATCGCGTTCCAGAACGGTGGCAGCATCGGCAGCGGGAAGGCGCCGCCGGCGCTCGGGTTGCCCGCGACCACGATCAGCAGGATCGCGAGACCGATACCGACGATGCCGAAGACCGACTGCAGGGCCAGGGTCGCCGCGCCGACCGCGAAGACGACGAGGGCGCCCAGGCCCCACAGCGCCGCGACACTGCCCGGCAGGGCGCCGAGGATCGGACCCACGATGACCGCGCCGCCGAGGCCGCCGAGGATCGCGTAGACCGCGAGCACGCCGAGACGGATGATCGCGCGCTCAGGGTTGGCGGGTCGCGCGCCCGAGCTGATGGCGAGGATCGCGGCGCAGATGTAGCCGCCGACGCACCAGCCGACGACGAGGTAGAAGGCCGAGAGGCCGTCGAAGTCCTCGGGGGAGGCGGGTGCCACGTCGACGGTTCTGATGGTGCGCTGGTTGGCGCCCTCGAGCCTGGTGAAGAGGGCGTCCAGGGCGGAGGAGAGCACGGTGCCGCCGCCGGAGGCGACGAGCAGGGTGTCGGTGGTCCTGGCCGGGTTCACCACCAGGGCGCCGTCGATCTCCCGGTTCAGGATCTGCTTCCGGGCCTCGGCCTCGTCCGTGACCGTGCGGGGATCCAGCGGCTCGCCGGGGAGTCCGCCCAGCTGCCGGACGAGCTGGGCGGAGACCTGCGGGGGTGCGACCACACCGAAGGGCACGTCCCTCGGCTTCGGGTTGTGCAGCGCCCCGACGTACGAGGTGATGAACAGCAGCTGGAGGGCGAGCACACCGATGACGAGCAGGGCTGCTCGCGGGGTGACGGCACTCTTCAGTTCAGCGGCGAGACTCATGCCCCCACGCTCCGGGGCAGGTGGTGTTTGCGCAGGTGGGATGGGTCCGAACGGATGATGCGCGCGGCGTATCGTACGCACGTTCGAAATGAGTTAGGGTGAGAGGGAGGGGGTGGGAACGTACGTACGAATCGATGTGGGAGGTGCACATGCCGGGGTTCGCGCATCTGCACACCGCATCGGGTTTCTCCCTGCGCTACGGCGCCTCGCATCCCGAGCGGCTGGCCCAGCGCGCCGCCGAAAGGGGCATGGACGCCCTGGCGCTCACGGACCGGGACACGGTCGCGGGCGTGGTCCGCTTCGCGAAGGCCTGCGCGGAGGCGGGGGTGCGCCCTCTGCTCGGCGTGGACCTCGCGATCGCGGATCCGGCGCCCGCGCCGGCGGGGCGGGGGCAGGGTGGTGGTGCGCGCGTGTACGCCGTGAACGGGTTCGGCGGCGCGGGGGCGGCCGGGTCCGGCGGCTCGGGTGCGCGTGCCGCGAACGGCTCCGGTCCGGCGGGGCGCGCGTCGGACGGGTCCGTCCCGTCCGTCACGTCAGCCTCCGGCGGCGGCGAGTCCGCCTCCGGGGCGGGAGCGGCCGGGTCCGGCGGTGGCGGAGGATCCGCCCAGGGCTCCGGTGCGGCCGGGTGGCCGGTACGGGTGGCCGGAACCTCCGCGCGGCGGGTGCCCGTGCGGGGCGGCGCCTTCGTCGACGAGTCCGCGTCCCGTGTCGTCCTCCTCGCCCGCTCCGCGGCCGGCTGGGCCGCGCTCTGCCGGATGATCACCGCCGCTCACACGGAGGGGGAGCAGCCGCGGCTGCCCTGGGACGCCAACCACGGCGACGATCTGACCGTGCTCCTCGGTCCCGCGTCCGACGTCGGCCGGGCTCTCGCCGCGGGCCGCCCCGACCGGGCCGCCCGGCTCCTCGTCCCCTGGCGCGAGCGATACGGCGACGCCCTGCGTCTGGAGGCGGTCCACCACGGCCGCTCCGGTACCGGCCCGGGTTCGCTCCGGCTCGCCGCCCGCACCGTCGGCTTCGCCGCCGAGCAGGGTGTCCGCCCGGTCCTCAGCAACGCGGTCCGGTACGCGGACTCCGGCCAGGGCCCCGTCGCCGACGTCCTCGACTCCGCCCGCCGTCTCGTCCCCATCGACCCCCGCAAGGAACTCGACAGCGGCGAGGCCTGGCTGAAGGACGCCGGCGACATGCTGGCCACCGCCGAGCGGGTCGTCGAGGCGGCCGGCTTCCGCAGGGACACCGCGCACCGGCTGCTCGACCAGACCATGGCGGTCGCCGACGGCTGCGTGGTCGACCCCCAGGACGACCTCGGCATGGGCTCCGCCCACTTTCCCGAGCCGTACCTCGTCGGCGCCGCACACCGCACCGCCCAGCGCGTGCTGGCCTCCCGGGCCTCCGCCGGCATGGTCCTGCGGGGGTACGACCGCGGTCCCGGCCGGCGCGTGTACTGGGACCGGATGCACCGCGAGCTCGACATCATCGCCCACCACGGCTTCGCCACCTACTTCCTGACGGTCGCCCAGGTCGTCGACGACGTGAAGAGCATGGGGATCAGGGTCGCCGCGCGCGGCTCCGGTGCCGGCTCGCTCGTCAACCACCTCCTCGGCATCGCCCACGCCGACCCGGTCGAGCACGGACTCCTCATGGAGCGCTTCCTCTCCAAGAACCGCACCGCACTGCCCGACATCGACATCGACGTGGAGTCCGCCCGCCGTCTGGAGGTCTACCGCGCGATCATGGACCGCTTCGGCACCGAGCGGGTCGCCACCGTCGCCATGCCGGAGACCTATCGGGTCCGCCACGCGGTACGGGACGTGGGCGCCGCCCTCTCCATGGATCCGGCCGAGATCGACCGGATCGCCAAGGCGTTCCCGCACATCCGGGCCCGGGACGCGCTCGCCGCCCTCGACGAACTGCCCGAGCTGCGCGAACTCGCGGGCGAGAAGCAGACGTACGGCAAGCTCTGGGAGCTGGTCGAGGCCCTCGACGCGCTGCCGCGCGGGATCGCCATGCACCCGTGCGGGGTGCTGCTCTCGGACGCCTCGCTGCTCACCCGTACCCCCGTCGTGCCCACCAGCGGCGAGGGATTTCCCATGGCCCAGTTCGACAAGGAGGACGTGGAGGACCTCGGGCTGCTCAAGCTCGACGTCCTCGGGGTGCGGATGCAGTCCGCGATGGCCCATGCCGTCGCGGAGGTGCAGCGCGCCACGGGCGAACGGCTGGACATCGACGACCCGGCGCAGGTGCCGGCCGGCGACCCCGGGACGTACCGGCTCATCCAGTCCACCGAGACCCTCGGCTGCTTCCAGATCGAGTCGCCGGGCCAGCGCGACCTGGTCGGCCGGCTCCAGCCGGCCACCTTCCACGACCTCGTCGTCGACATCTCGCTCTTCCGGCCGGGGCCGGTCGCCGCCGACATGGTCCGCCCGTTCATCGAGGCCCGCCACGGCCGGGCCCCCGTCCGCTACCCGCACCCGGACCTGGAGGGAGCGCTGAGGGAGACGTACGGCGTCGTCGTCTTCCACGAGCAGATCATCGAGATCGTGCGGATCATGACCGGCTGCGGCCGGGGCGAGGCCGACCAGGTCCGGCGCGGGCTCTCGCATCCCGAGTCGCAGGGCCGGATCAAGATCTGGTTCGCCCAGCGGGCCGAGAGACGGGGGTACGACTACGAGGTCATCGCCCGCACCTGGGAGATCGTGGAGGCCTTCGGCTCGTACGGCTTCTGCAAGGCGCACGCGGTCGCCTTCGCCGTCCCCACCTACCAGTCGGCCTGGCTCAAGGCGCACCACCCGGCGGCCTTCTACGCCGGGCTGCTCACCCACGACCCGGGGATGTACCCGAAGCGGCTGCTGCTCGCGGACGCGCGGCGGCGCGGGGTGCCGGTGCTGCCGCTGGATGTGAACCGTTCGGCGGCAACCCATCGAATCGAACTGGTGTCCGGTACGCCGAAACGGTGGGGCCTGCGGCTCGCCCTCGCCGACGTCCACGGCATCAGCGAGGCGGAGAGCGCGCGGATCGAGGCCGGCCAGCCGTACGCCTCGCTGCTCGACTTCTGGGAGCGGGCCCGCCCGCGCAAACCGGTCGCCGAACGACTGGCGCAGGTCGGCGCGTTGGACGCCTTCGGCGCCAACCGCCGCGATCTGCTCCTGCACCTGACCGAACTCCACCGCGTCCAGCGCGGGGCCGCCTCCTACGGCGGCCAACTCCCGCTCGCCCAGGGCCGGAAGACCGCTCCCATCGGCCTGCCCGACCTCGACGAGTCGGAGCGGCTCAGCGCCGAGCTGGGCGTCCTCGGCATGGACGCCTCGCGCCACCTCATGGGCGACCACCACGCCTTCCTGCGCGAACTCGGCGTGGTCTCCGCCAAGCGGCTGCGCGAGGCCCCGCACGGGCAGACCGTGCTGGTCGCGGGCGCCAAGGCGGCCACCCAGACCCCGCCGATCCGCTCCGGAAAGAGGGTCATCTTCACCACGCTCGACGACGGTACGGGCCTGGTCGACCTCGCCTTCTTCGACGACTCCCACGAGGCCTGCGCCCACACCGTCTTCCACTCCTGGCTGCTCCTTGTCCGGGGTGTGGTGCAGCGGCGCGGCCCGCGCAGCCTCAGCGTGGTCGGATCCGCGGCCTGGAACCTCGCCGAGCTGGTGGAGCTGCGGGCCACCGGAGGCCTGGAAGCGGTGGGCGCACGGCTCGCGGAGCCCACACCGACACCCACCGGAAACGGCGACGGCGGCCGCCGGATCACGATGGAGACCGGTTACGAGATGAACGCCTGGGCGGACCTGAAGCCGGCCGGCGAAGGCGCGGCGACGCCGTCCAGGAAGCTGTGGCACCAGAGTCCGGGGAGCGCGGGATGATCCTCTGTGTACGGTTCCGGCTGGAATCCACGGGAGAGGCGCTTCTCCCTCAACTGGTCGGACTGCTCGGTGAGTTCACCCCGGTCGTCGAGGCCGCCCCGCCCGACACCCTGCTCGCCGACGTCCGCGGCGCGCTGCGCTACTTCGGCTGGAACCCGGTCGAACTGGCCTCGGTGGTCCGGGTCAGAGCGCTCGCCCTGTACGGAGCCGACTGCGTCATCGGGGCCGGGCCGAACCCGATGCTGGCCCGGATGGCGGCCCGCGAGGCCCGCCCCGGCGTCACCCTCGTCGTCGAGGACCCGGCCGCCTTCCTGCGGGAACGCCCGGTCGTCGCGCTCGACGGCGTCGGCCGCGCCACCGCCCGTACCCTCTGCGCGTACGGACTCGACTCCATCGGCCGGGTCGCGGACGCGCCGCTCGCCGTGCTCCAGCGGCTCGTCGGCGCGAAGGCCGGCCGCGAGCTGGTGGAGCGGGCCCGGGGGATCGACCGCAGCGCCGTCGTACCGAACGCGCTCTCCCGGTCGATGGCGGCCGAACAAGCCTTCTCCCAGGATGAGTTGGACCACTCGGCGCATCGCAGGGCGCTGCTCGCGCTCGCCGGGGAGCTGGGCGCCAGGATGCGTACGGAGAAGCAGGTGTGCCGCTCCCTCGCGGTGACCGTGCGGTACGCGGACCGGTCCACCACCACCCGTACCCGTACGCTGCCCGAGCCGACCGCCCACTCGGCGGCGCTCACCGCGCTGGCGTACGCGATCCATGGTTCGTTCGGGCTGCAGCGGGCCCGGGTGCGGGGGATCGCGCTGCGTGCGGAGGGGCTCGCGCCCGCGGAGGGGGCCGCGCATCAGCTGACCTTCGACCCGGCGGACGAGAAGGCCCGTCGGATCGAGGCGGTGGCGGACCGGGCGCGGGCGAGGTTCGGCCCGGGGGCGATCGTGCCGGGCTCGTTGGCGGCCTGACCTGCGCCCGTACGCCCTGCTACTACTCCTTATTGACGAGAAGTCACTTTTTACCGACGCGTAACTTCCCAGTCGAGGCTACCCGTGCGTAGCTTGGCTGGAAGCAGAGCATCCCCACTTGTGGTCCGGACCGCAGGGCTCGCTGCCATCGTTCATCAAAGATTTCCCTTGAGCCGCAAGGAGATCGCACGATGCTGCCCTGGAAACACGCGCTCAGAACCCTCTCGGTCCTCCTGCTGACCGCCGCCGCCACCCTCGCGCCCACCGCATCCGCCCAGGCCGCCGCTGCCCCGAGCCGAGGCTGGAACGACTTCTCCTGCAAGCCCTCCGCCGCCCACCCACGTCCGGTCGTCCTCGTCCACGGCACCTTCGGCAACTCCGTGGACAACTGGCTGGTCCTCGCGCCCTACCTGGTCAACCGTGGCTACTGCGTCTTCTCGCTCGACTACGGCCAGCTGCCGAACGTGCCGTTCTTCCACGGACTTGGCCCGATCGAGAAGTCGGCCGAGCAGCTCGACGTATACGTCGACAAGGTGCTCGCCGCCACCGGTGCCGCCGAGGCCGACCTCGTCGGCCACTCGCAGGGTGGCATGATGCCGCGCCACTACATCAAGTTCCTCGGCGGGGCCGAGAAGGTCAACGCGCTCGTCGGGATCGCCCCCGACAACCACGGCACGACCCTCCTCGGCCTCACCAAGCTGCTGCCGTACTTCCCGGGTGTCGAGGACTTCATCACCGCGAACACCCCGGGCCTCGCCGACCAGATCGCGGGATCACCGTTCATCACCCGGCTCAACGAGGGCGGGGACACGGTCCCGGGCGTCACCTACACGGTCATCACGACCAAGTACGACGAGGTCGTCACCCCGTACCGCTCGGGGTTCCTCGACGGTCCGAACGTCACCAACGTCGTCATCCAGGACAAGTGCGCGCTGGACCTCTCGGAGCACGTGGCGATCGGGACGCTGGACCGGATCACGTTCCACGAGGTGACGAACGCTCTCGACCCGGCCCGTGCGACCCCGACCACTTGCGTGTCCGTGATCGGCTGACCGTACGGCGTCAGCGGCTGTGCCGGCCCGCGGGCACGGCCTTGCGGCGGACGGCCGCGAACAACAGCGAGGAACCGAGCGCCAGGACGGCGGCGCCGCCGACCGCGATGTACGGGGTCGCGGCGTCGCCCCCGGTCTCGGCGAGGCTCTCGCCCGGACCGGAACCGGCGGCGGCGGGCGCGTTGGGCCCGGCCGGCTCCGAGGACGCGGGCGCCGTCGTGGCGGCCGGCGAGGCCGGTGCGGCCGCCGTGGCCCCCGCCCCGGTCTCGGCCTTGTCGTCACCGTGCCCGCCGTGCTCCACGGACGACTTGCCCTCTCCGTCCTCGATCTCCTCGTCGGTCGGCGCGGACGCCGTCGGGGCCGGGGCGCCGCCCGTGTTGCCGTTGTCCTTCCCGAACACGACGTCGGAGCAGGTGTAGAACGCCTCGGGGGAATCGGAACGCTGCCAGATCGAGTAGATCAGGTGGCGGCCGGACTTGCTGGGAACGGTGCCGTCGAAGACGTAGTCGCCGTTCTCCATCCGCGGGTCGGTCACCGTCGCGAACGGCTTCGCCTCCAGGTCCGCCCACGTCAGCGGCTTCGAGGGGTTGTAACCGTCCTTGGTGACGTAGAGCTCGAAGGAACCCTTGTGCGGGGCGGTCCCCTTGTAGCGGAACGTGTGCTTGCCGGAGGCGAGCGTGCTCGCAGGCCAGTCGCCGCGGGCCAGGTCGAGCCCGCGGTACTTGTCGTTGCCGGCGCTGCACAGCCTGCCGTCCGGGATCAGCTCGCGGTGCTTCCCGGCGGCGTTGGCGATGTTCACCGCGTTCCAGTCGTAGAACGCCTGCGTCCCACTGGCCGCGACCGCCGCCTTGCACGCCGCCGACTTCGGACTCTCGGGCCCCTCGGCGTAACAGGCCGAGACCCGGCTCACCGGGTCGGTCATCGACCCGTGCGCGGAGGCCGGCGCGGCGGCGAGCCCGGCGAGCGCGATCGGCGCGACACCGAGGGCGAGAACGGTGGCGGCCGTACGGCGGCGAGAGGTCATGGGGGGACAACTCCTTCACGAGGGTGGTGTGGGGTTGCCCAGCAAGCTAGCCGCCGAGAAGGCCGAAAGGGCCGGTGGAGAGGGGGAGGGGGCCATCCTTAGGGCGCCTTTAAGGCGGAGGTAAGAAGGGGCTGAGGAAGCCGCTGGTGTCCTGTGTCGCGGGGCTGGTGGGACCAGCGTTTCCCGTCCGCGAGCGTCCGGCCGGCGACGTGTTCGTCGGCTCCCGCGGGGAGCCACGTCCGACTGTCAGGGCAGGTGCGACAGCAGTAGTTCGGTGAGACGTTCGGGTGTACGGAGTGGCAGGTAGTGGTCGGCGTCCGGGATCGTCTCGCCGCGGGCGCCGGGGATGTCGGTGACAAGTCGTTCGGCGATCACCGCGATCTCCGGGTGGTCGTGGTGGCCGTGGACGACCAGCGTCGGCGCGGTGATGTCTCCGAGGTGGGGTTCGGCATCACGGCCCGTGGAGACAACGCAGTGCTGTTCGCTCACCATGCGCCGCTCGGCGTTCGCGGTGACCATCGTCTCGATGAGTTCTCCTCCGGGAGCCGTACGGCCCATGGCTGCCCAGATCGTCAGTTCCAGCTCGGCCAGGGTGGCCGTCTCCCGCTCGCGCCGAGCCATGGCGTAGGCCGACAACTCAGGGCTTTGCGGCCAGACGTGACCGCTGACCGAGGCACCGACCAGGGCCAGGGCGGTGACGCGCTCCGGGTGGGCGAGGACGAAGTCCAGCGCGGTCTCCCCGCCCATGCTCAACCCGACCAGCGCGGCTTGACGAAGGCCGAAGTGGTCAAGGACGGCGCGCAGATCCTCGACGTCGCTGAACGGCTTGCCCGGAGGCGTGGAGCGCCCCAGCCCCCGGGCGTCGTAGCGGATCACGTCGTGGTTGCGGGCCAGTTCGGGAACGACGGCGTCCCACAGGCGGGAGTCCATGCCGGCGCCGTGCAGGAGCACGACCGGGCTTCCGGTGCCGTTGCGCTCAGCCCAGAGTCGACCGCCGTCGGGAGTGGGAATGCGGACTTGGTGGGAGTCGGTTGTCACGCTGCGATCATGTCAAGCGTTCGAACAGGAGGCCACGTTCGAAGCGGACGCCGGCCCGGACGATCTCGCCGGCATGGAGCCGTCTCGCGTCCAGCCGTCGGCGTCGACTGCGGTGACAACGGGCGCCTTCGGCGCCGACTGGAGGACGGATGACCGACGACACCCCCCTTTTCCGGGAGGGCCTGCGGGCGCTTCCGAGGAGTTGGGGTCACTGGCCCGACGAGGAGACCCCCGAGCGGTGGGCCCTGGTCCGCGGCGTCCTGGAGGCCGGGCTGCCGCCCGCACGGCTCGACGAGCCGGAGCCGCGCGTCTATCTCAAGGAAAAGCTCTTCGCGGACGACGAGTACCCGCCCGACGACTGGTACTGCAACGAGATCCTGCGCGAACTCGTGAAGGACCTGCCCCGCCTCACCGTCGGACAGCTGGCCGAGGTCGAGGCCGCCTGCGCCGCCGACGGCCTCGACACCACCGACTTCCCGCAGACATGGATGTGGCGGATCGCCGGCCGGCTCGTCGAACCCGCGCTGAACTGGTGCGGCATCGCCGACGACATCGACGCCCTCGACCCCTGGTTCCCGGAACTCGCCGCGCTCTACATCCGCCGGCAGATGGCCGTCGAGCGGGCCACCCTCTCCCTCCTCGCCGTCCGCGAACTCCCCGGCGCCCGCGCCGCGCTCACCGCCCTCGCCGTCGACGAGGACGTCGACGAGGAGACCCGTGAGTGGATTGCCGGGCGACTTCAGGAGGACGAGACCCCGGCCTGAGCCCGGCGCGCGCCTACCCCCGCCGTCGGTAGCGCCGCTCCGGGCGGCCCGTGCCTCCGTACCGCAGGGTGATCTCCGCGCGGCCCGTCTCCGCGAAGTACTCCAGATAGCGGCGCGCGCTGACCCGGGAGAGCGAGCCCGCCTCCGCGCACTCCGTCGCCGACAGACCCTCCGGGTGCGCGCGCAGGATGCCGTCCACCAGTTCCGCCGTGTGCGCGGCGAGGCCCTTCGGGAGTTCACGCGAGCCCGGCGGGCGGGTCCCGAAGATCTGGTCCACGTCCTCCTGGCGGGCCTCGTCGAGCGCGTCCAGGCGCGTGCGCAGCGAGGCCACGTGCCGCAGCTGCTCCTGCAGGGCGGCCTGATTGAACGGCTTGATCAGATAGTGCAGCGCCCCCGCCCGCAGCGCCGAGCGGATCATGGCGGCGTCCCGTGCCGCCGTGATGAACAGGGCGTCGACGGCCAGACCGGTCCCGCGCAGCTCGCGCAGCACGCTGATCCCGTCCATGTCGGGCAGGAAGATGTCGAGCAGCACCAGATCCGGACGCAGCCGGTCGGCCAGACGCAGCGCGTCCGCGCCGCTGTGCGCCACCCCGACGACGGAGAAACCGTCCACGGCCGACACATAACGGCTGTGCAGCTTCGCGACCATGAAGTCGTCGTCCACCACCAGCACCTTTGTCACCCCGACACGCTAGGTCGCGACCACAAGGACCACAACGTCCGTTGATTGCGGAAGAGAGACAGCTTCTTAACGCGCAGGCAACATGTGGGCCACTTCACATCCCTTATCGAGAGGCGGCACACGTGCGTCTGCGCACCCCCCTCGCCCTGCTCGGGGCCGCGCTGCTGGTGTTGGTGGGGCCGCCCCTGCTCTCCACCGGCGGCGGCTCCGACACCGGCACCCAGATACCGGGCCTGCGGTTCATGGTTCCCAACACACCCGGCGGCGGATACGACATCACCGCCCGCACCGCGGCCAAGAACGCCGAGGACGCCGGTCTCACCACCGACATCGAGGTCTTCAACCTGCCCGGCGCCGGCGGAACCGTCGGTCTGACCCGGCTCGTCGGCGAGCACGGCAACGGCCGGCTCGCCATGTCCATGGGCCTCGGCGTCGTCGGAGCCGTCCACACCAACAAGACCCCGAAGACACTCGCCGACACCACCCCGATCGCCCGGCTCACCATGGAGCAGGACATCGTCGTGGTCGGCAAGAACTCCCCGTACAAGACCATCCAGGACCTCCTCGCCGCCTGGAAGAAGGACCCCGGGAAGCTGCCCGTCGGCGGCGGCTCCTCGCCCGGCGGACCCGACCATCTGGCCCCCATGCTGATGGCCCAGGCCGCCGGTATCGCGCCGAAGAGCGTCAACTACATCCCCTTCGACGGCGGCGGCGAGCTCCTCGCCTCCATCCTCGGCAACAAGGTCGCCTTCGGCGTCTCGGGCGTCGGCGAGTACCTCGACCAGATCGAGTCCGGCGAACTGCGCCTGCTCGCCGTCACCGGCGCCGAGCGGATCCCCGGCCTGGACGCCCCCACCCTGCGCGAGGCCGGACTCGACACCGAGTTCATCAACTGGCGGGGGATCGTCGCCCCGCCCGGTCTCTCCGACGCCGAGCGCGACAAGCTCGTCGGCCTGGTGGAGAAGCTGCACGACTCCCCGGAGTGGCGCGAGTCGCTGAAGAAGAACAACTGGAACGACGCCTTCCTGCCCGGTGAGGAGTTCGGCACCTTCCTCACCGAGCAGGACGAGCGGGTCGGCTCGGTACTGAAGGAGCTCGGACTGTGACCCACACAGCGACGACCAAGGAGACGACGAAGGCGACCACGGAGAAGAAGTCCTGGTTGCGCGAGCACTCCGAGCTCGGCGTCGGCCTCCTCCTCTTCGCCATCGGCGTTCTCGTCCTCACCGACGCCCTCACCATGACCGTCGACATCGCCCAGCGTGGCCCCGTCGGCCCCAAGACCGTCCCCGTCCTCGTCGGCGCCGGCCTGCTCGTCGTCGCCGTCCTCCTGGCGATCGACGTCCTGCGCGGCGGCCGCGGCGAGTCCGAGGGCGGCGAGGACATCGACCTCTCCGAGCCCAGCGACTGGCGTACGGTCCTGCTCCTCGCCGGAGTCTTCCTCGCCTTCGCCGTCCTCATCGGACCGGTCGGCTTCCCCGTCTCCGGAGCCCTCCTCTTCTGGGGCGCGGCCTACGCCCTCGGCAGCCGCCATCTCCACCGCGACCCGCTGATCGCCGCCGGACTCTCCCTCCTCACCTACATCGTCTTCAACAACCTGCTCGGAGTTCCGCTGCCCGGCGGCCCGCTGATGGGAGTGCTCTGACCCATGGACTCACTGAACTCCCTGATCGACGGCTTCGGTACGGCCCTCACCCCGATCAACCTGCTCTGGGCCGCCATCGGCGTGCTCCTCGGCACCGCCATCGGCGTCCTGCCCGGCATCGGCCCCGCCATGGCGGTCGCGCTGCTGCTGCCGGTGACGTACGGACTCGAACCGACCGGCGCCTTCATCATGTTCGCCGGCATCTACTACGGAGCCATGTTCGGCGGCTCCACCACCTCGATCCTGCTCAACACCCCCGGCGAGAGCGCCGCCGTCGTCGCCGCCATGGAGGGCAATCCCATGGCCAAGGCGGGCCGCGGCGCACAGGCGCTCGCGGCAGCCGCCATCGGCCACTTCGCCGGCGGCATGATCGGCACGCTCCTGCTCGTCGCCCTCGCCCCGACCGTCGCTGCGCTCGCCGTCGACATCGGCGCACCCGACTACTTCGCCATCATGGTCCTCGCGTTCATCGCGGTGACCTCCGTCCTGGGCTCCTCCCGCATCCGCGGGCTCGCCTCGCTCCTCATCGGCCTCACCCTCGGCCTGGTCGGCCTCGACCAGATGACCGGCCAGCAGCGCCTCACCTTCGGCTCGCTCCAGCTCGCCGACGGCATCGACGTCGTGATCGTCGCGGTCGGCCTCTTCGCCATCGGCGAGGCCCTGTGGGTCGCCGCCCATCTGCGCCGCACGGCGGGGGAGGCCATCCCGGTCGGACGTCCGTGGCTCGGCAAGGACGATGTGCGGCGCACCTGGAAGTCCTGGCTGCGCGGCCCGGTCATCGGCTTCCCGTTCGGCGCCATCCCGGCCGGCGGCGCGGAGATCCCGACCTTCCTGTCGTACGTCACCGAGAAGCGGCTCTCCAAGCACAAGGACCAGTTCGGCAAGGGCGCCATCGAGGGCGTCGCGGGACCCGAGTCCGCCGCCTCCGCCTCCGCCGCGGGCACCCTCGTCTCCATGCTGACCCTGGGCCTGCCGACGACGGCCGTCGCCGCCGTCATGCTCGCCGCCTTCCAGCAGTACGGCATCCAGCCCGGCCCGCTGCTCTTCGAGCGCGAACCCGACCTGGTCTGGGGCCTGATCGCCTCGCTCTTCGTCGGCATGGTCCTGCTGCTCGCGCTCAACCTGCCGCTCGCGCCCGTCTGGGCCAAGCTGCTCCGCATTCCGCGTCCGTACCTCTACGCCGGCATCCTCTTCTTCGCCGCCGTCGGTGCGTACGCGGTGGGCGGCGAGGCGCTCGACCTGGTCCTTCTGCTGATCATCGGCCTGATCGGCTTCGGCATGCGGCGCTACGGCCTGCCGGTCCTGCCCGCCGTGATCGGCGTCATCCTCGGCCCGGCCGCCGAACAGCAGCTGCGCCGCGCCCTGCAGATCAGCGACGGGTCGCTCACGGGGCTGGTCGACACGCCGTTCTCGGTGACCGTGTACGCCGTCATCGCCGTGCTCCTGGCCTGGCCCCTGCTGAAGAAGGTGATCATCCGCCGGCGTTAACGTGTCGGCATGACACAGGACATCCGGCTCGCTGCACAGAGCGACGTTCCCCGGGTGAAGGCCGTGACCGACGCGGCCTATCACCACTACATCGAACGGATCGGCCTCGTGCCGGCCCCGATGGAGGCGGACCACGCGGCGGACGTCGCCGCGGGGAGCGTGTTCGTCGCCGGCGACCCGGTGGTCGGCCTCGTGGTCCTCAGGACCGAGGCCGACCATCTGTTTCTCGACAACATCGCCGTCCACCCGGACGCGCAGGGCACCGGCCTCGGTCGCCGGCTGCTCGCCTTCGTGGAGTCCCGCGCCCGCGCACTCGGGCTCCCCGAGGTGCGGCTGCTCACCAACGCGATGATGTGGGAGAACCAGAAGATGTACGAGCGGTACGGCTACGAGGTCGTCGAACGGAGGCTGGACGGCCCGTACGACCGTATTCACTACCGCAAGCGCCTCAACTCGCCCCCGATAGGGTGAGTTTCGGACAGTGGGCGGCTTGATCCGATATCCCTGGCGGGCGACACCACCCCCCACCCCCGAAGGGACACCCCCGATGCGACTCCGCCTCGCCCTCGCCGCCGGCATCCTGCTGGTCGCCGCCGCCGCGTCCTCCGCCCACGCCGGCCCCGGCGACGAGCTCTCCGTCGCCGGCCACGGAACCGTCGCCGACGACGGCACGGTCACCGTCTCCGGCACGTACCGCTGTCTCGACGACAGCTCCGGTCCGGTCCTCGTGAGCAGCACACTCGTCCAGGACGGGCGCTCCGCCGGGATCGGCGGCACCCGTGCCGTCTGCGACGGCCTGGAGCGCACCTGGTCCAACACGGCCGTCGTCAAGGAGCCCGGCTACCGCGCGGGCGACGCCCGGGTGAAGGCCACCCTGATGCAGCTCACGGCCACCGGCCCGCTGGGCCTTCCGCTGCCCGGCTTCCTCGCCGTGAAGGATTCGGACGTCACCCTGCGCTGAGCAGGGCGACCAGGCCCTCCCTGCCACGGACCTCGAGCTCGTCGAGGGCCGCGACCGCGCAGGCCGCCGCCTCCGGGTCGGAGGCGGCCAGGCCGCTCGCCTCGAACTCGTCCTCGTCGAGCCGCAGCACCTCGCTGCCGTCCGCCGACACCCACAGATCCAGGTCCAGGTCCTCGACCACGACCTCGGCGCCGTCGATCACGGCCGGCCTGGTCACATCGCAGTACCAGCCCTTGAGCGTCCCGTCGGAGGAGCGGACCTCCTTCACCGCGTACCAGCGGTCCCGCCAGTAGTGCTCCACGAACACGTCACCCGGCTCGAACCGTACGAAGCCGAAGTCCCGCACCCCCTCGGCCGCCCACGGAGCACGGACCGACAGCCGGGCACCGGCGTCGGTGAGGACTTCGGCGGGATAGCGGATCTTCGTGCGACCCGCCTTCACGAGCACAACCTCAACCGAGCGTGCGGGCATGACGTACCTCCGTTGCGCAGATTTCGTAGCCGAACCACTTGTTGATCGCCAGCATCGGCTCGTTGCCGGCGTCGTTCCCGGTGAACGCCTCCGTGCATCCGGCCGCTCGCGCCCGGTGCAGGGAGAGGTTCTTGGCGAGTTTGGCCAGCCCGCGCCCCCGGAAGGCCGGGTCGGTGCCGGTCATCCCGGTGCTGTACCGCCCCTGCCCGTCGGTCTGCGCGGCGCTGAACGCGGCGGGGCGGCCGTCGACGACCGCGACCGTGGTCAGCTCCGGGTCGAACAGCGGGTGGTTCCACGTGGCCGCCAGCCAGTGCTCGTAGTCCGTCAGCTCGGCGCCGACGTCGCCGGGCTCGTCGGCCGTGGTCAGCGCGTCGAGCACGAAGAGCGGACGGGGATCGGCGGCGAACTCGGCGGCGCTCCGCAGCTCGACACCGGCCGGCGGTTCCTGGAGCGGCGGCAGGTCGGCGGTCAGGTCGAGGCGGAGGAAGTGCGCGGAACGGCGGGCGGCGTACCCGTGCCGCTCGGCGAAGGCACGGAACCCCGGCTCGTCGAGCACCCAGCTGTAGAGCACCGTCGCGCCGTGCTGCGCGAGATGCTCCTCGGAGGCCCGCACCAGCAGCGTGCCGGCACCGAGACCCCGCTTCTCCGGGTGGACATAGACGTTGACCGACCCGACCCCGGCCTCGGGCGCGTCGTGCGCGATACGGAGCTGGGAGGTGCCGACGATCTCACCGTCGATCTCGGCGACCAGCGGACGCGCGTGCGCGTCGGGATGGGAGTGTGCCCAGTCGAAGGCCACCTGGGCGGCGTTCGCCAGCATGAACGGGACGGCGGCGCGCCGTACGCGGGCGAATCCCTCGGCGTCCTCAGGTCGTACATCACGGACGATCACAGTCATGGTGTCGCACGGTACGGGCCGAAGTGGCGCGGCCGCCTCCCCTTTTCTCCGGGCGCGGGGGCAGAATCGGGCCGTGACATTGCGAATTACCGTGGACACGGACTCGTCGACCGCCCCGTACGAACAACTGCGCGACCAGATCGCGAAGCGCGCCCGCTCCGGTGCCCTGCCTGTCGGCTACAAGCTGCCGACGGTACGCGGTCTGGCGGAGGAACTGGGTCTCGCGGCGAACACGGTCGCCAAGGCGTACAAGTCGCTGGAGGCGGACGGGGTGATCGAGACGCGCGGCCGCAACGGCACGTTCGTCGCGGCGGCGGGCGACGCGGCGGAGCGCCTGGCGGCGAGCGCGGCGGCGACGTACGCGACGGAGGCGAGGCGTCTGGGCCTGACCCGCGAGGCGGCGGCCTCGGCGGTGACGGACGCGCTTCGGGCGGCGTACGGGAGTTGATCCCCCACCCCGCCCCTACAGGTACAGGCCCGCCTCGGGGGTGCGGGAGTCCGGGATGGCCGCGGGGGAGGTGCCGCGGCGGAGCGCGAAGAGCTCGGCCAGCGTCGCGCCCTCGCGACCCACGCCCTCCTCCGTACCCAGCCACCCCACCGCCTCGCGACGCGTCAAACCGCCCACCTCGATCCGCGCCAGGCACCGCCCCGGGCGGACCACCGCCGGGTGCAGCCGCTCCAGGTCCTCGTTGGTCGTGACGCCGACGAGGACGTTGCGGCCCTGGCCCAGCAGCCCGTCCGTCAGGTTCAGGAGCCGGGACAGCGCCTGGCCCGCCGTGTGCTTCGCCTCGCCGCGGATCAGCTCGTCGCAGTCCTCCAAGAGCAGCAGCCGCCACCGCCCCTTCGCCGTGCCCTCGTCCTCACCGATCGCGATGTCCATGAGATAGCCGACGTCGTTGAAGAGCCGCTCCGGGTCCAGGACGCAGTCCACCTGGCACCAGTCCCGCCACGACCGGGCGAGGGTGCGCAGCGCGGACGTCTTGCCCGTTCCCGGCGGCCCGTGGAGCAGCAGCAGCCGCCCCGCGATGTCGTCCGGGGTGACCTTCATCAGCCGGTCCATCGCGTCGGCGACCGGCGCCGTGTAGTTGGGCCGGATCTCCTCCCACGTCCCCGCACTGATCTGACGGGTCGTACGGTGCGGGCCGCGCCGCGGCGACACGTACCAGAAGCCCATCGTCACGTTCTCGGGCTGTGGCTCGGGCTCGTCCTTCGCCCCGTCCGTCGCCTCCTTGAGGACCTTCTCCGCCAGCTCCGCCCCGGTCGCTGTGACGGTGACGTCCGCGCCTCGGTTCCAGCGGGAGATCAGCAGGGTCCAGCCCTCGCCCTCGGCGAGCACCGCGCTGCGGTCGTCGTCCTTGGCCGCCCGCAGCACCTTCGCCCCGGCCGGCAGGAGCGTCGCGGCGGGCTTCACCCGGTCCAGGGTGGTGCTGTGGGAGTGCGGCTGCTCGCCGGTCGCGAAGCGGCCGAGGAACAGCGCGTCGACGACGTCGGCGGGTGAGTCGCTGTCGTCGACGTTGAGCCGCATCGGCAGTGCTTGCTGCGGCTCGGACGGCGGCGTGGTGGCAGACATGACGGCCATGATCCGGCAATCGGGCATTCCGCGCACGGTGTTTTGAACGGGACGATCCACGGGTCGCGGCGTCGGCGGCCACCGCGACCCTCGGGGTCAGATCGCGCGCCGACCGGCCGCCCGCAGGGCCCCCCGCGCCCTGCGCACCACCGCGTACCCCTTGGTCAGCGCCCGATCCGCGGCGAAGGTGCGTCCGATCGCCCGGCCCTCCACAAGCCGTTCGAACTCCTCGATGCCGGTGGAGCGCCGGACGGTCACCCGCGCCAGGGCGTACGGTCCCTGAGCGCGCCTCGCCATCGCGTTGCCGACCGCGAGGGCCTGGGCGTATCCGGCCGCCCGGACCGTCCGCCGGACGCGCCGGTTGGAGTACCCGTACGGATAGGCGAACGACACCGGCGCCTTGCCCAGCTCCTCGCGGACGACCTCCTTGCAGCGCAGGGTCTCGTACCAGAGCCGTCGGTCGTCGACCTGGTCGAGCTGCGGATGCGTGTGGGTGTGGCCGCCGATCTCCGTACCGGCGGCGGCCAGTTCACGGACCTGGTCCCAGTCGAGCATGGTGTCCAGGGCCCCGCCCTCGTCGTACGCGCCGCGCAGCCAGCCCGTGGAGACGAAGAGCGTGGAGGCGAAGCCGTGTTTGGCCAGCACCGGCAAGGCGTGCCGGTGCACCCCCTCGTAACCGTCGTCGAAGGTGATCAGGACCGGGCGCGCGGGCAGGGCTCCGCCCGTGCGCCAGGCCGTGGCCAGGTCGGTGGTGGTGAGCGGGGTGAGTCCGCGGTCGGCCACCACCGCCATCTGCTCGGCGAACGCCTCGGGCGAGACGGACAGCCGGTGCGTCGCCGGAGCGGGCCGGTGGTCCACCGCGTGGTACATCAGGATCGGTACGGGTCCGGTCACGCGGCCACCTCCGGAGCCGATGACGAGTCCGACCACGTCGGGATCGGGCCCGAGGAGAACGTCGCCCCGCCCCGGCGCACCCGCAGCGCGCCCTGTACGAACCCGCCGGCCGCCACGACCACGCCCGCCACGATCGCGCCCGCCCGGCCCGCGCCGCCGGGGCGGCCGAGTACGGCGTCGCGCAGTCCGCGCGCGACGCCCGCGGGCAACACCCGGGTGGTGTAACGCCGTTCGGCCTCCAGGCCCTCGTTCGCGCCCACGCTCCTGGACACCAGCGCCTTGGAGATCCCCTCGGCATACGTCCGGCTGCGGAAGTAGCCGAATCGCTCGCGGGCGGCCGGAACCTTGTGGTGGATGACGGACCGGTCGTCGATCAGCAGCACCGCCTCCGGGAGTGCCTGGGAGAGCCGGATGCACAGCTCCGTCTCCTCGCAGCCCAGCGGTCGCTTGTCGCCGTCCCGTCCGATGCCGGTGGCGAAGCCGCCCGCGACGTCGAAGGCCGTACGCCGGAAGGAGGCGTTTCCTCCCAGCACATTGCGTACCTGGACCAGTCCCGGCGGCAGGCCCCGGTACGTGCAGCCGACGACCCAGTCGAACTCCTCGGGGAACCAGTCCGGCCGCCTTCCCGACGCCCAGGCGGGCAGGGTCCGGCCGCCGACGGCCATCACGTCCGGGTCCTCGTACCCCGCGGCGAAGTACCGCAGCCAGTCCCGCTCGGCGACGGCGTCGTCGTCGAGGAAGGCCACGAACTCGCCGCGGGACGCGGAGATTCCGGTGTTGCGGCCGGAGGAGAGGCCGCGGGGGCCCGCGTTCGCGAGCACCCGCACCTCCTCACGTACCGCCTCGTCCTTGAACTCCTCGGTCAGCCGGGCGAGGAGCCGCTCGTTGTGGTCGACGACGAGCAGGATCTCCAGCGCCGGGTGGGACTGCGTCCGTACGGAGTCGACCGCCGCGAGGATGTCCTCCCAGCGCTCCTCCGTGTAGACGCAGATCACGACCGAGAACCGCCGGTCGCTCAAGACGCCTCTCCTCGGGGGATGTTGACGGAGAACGCGGTGGGCCGGCGGCGCGCCGCACGTCTCACGCCCTTCTCCTTGAGGATGACCTTGAGGACCCGGATGCCGTCGCGGACGGCGTTGAGGTTGCTGACGCCGTGGATGCGCAGATACTCGTGGCTCGGCACCTCCTGGACCTTCAGCCCGGCCTTGACGACCCGGATGTTGATGAGGGTCTCGATCTCGAAGCCGGTGCAGTCCAGGGTGATCTCGTCGAGGCAGCGCCGCCAGAAGGCGTTGTACCCGTAGCAGAGATCGGTGTAGCGGGCGCCGAACTTCCGGTTGACCAGGGCGCACAGAGCCCAGTTGCCGAGCCGGCGGATCGGCGTCATGTCGTCCGTGCCGCCGCCGTTGGCGAAGCGGGATCCCTTGGCGAAGTCGGCGCCGCCGACCAGGGCGGAGACGTAGGAGACGATCTCCTGGCCGTCGGCCGAGCCGTCCGCGTCGACCATCACGATGATGTCGCCGGTGCAGGCGGCGAATCCGCTGATGAGGGCGTCCCCCTTGCCCTTGCCGACCTGCTTGACGACCTTGACGTCGGGCCACAATTCACGGGCGACCCGAACGGTGTCGTCGGTGGAGTTTCCGTCGACGAGAACGACTTCGTGGATCCAGTCCGGAAGCGTCTTGAAGACGTAGGGAAGATTTTCCGCTTCGTTCATCGCGGGGATGACCACACTCACCGGCGGTGTGATCGCCAAATGCGAGGTGATCGCCTTGTATTGAGCGGCTATCAGGCTCTGGTCCGCGGAATCATGGCCGGTGACGGCCGGGCGCAGGAATGAGCTCATGGCTGGTGTTTCCCTCTCGTCCGGTGGACCGCCCGCCCCCGGGCTGTCCGGTGGTCTGTCCGGTTCGAAAGGGGGGTACTCACCCCGTCCGCACGGCAGCAATCGCCGTATGGCATGGGTGAGTTGGCATCTCAAGCCGCGCGGCACGCGACTCGGCGACACACGTGTGTGCGCCGAGCACAGCACCCCCCTACCGCGCCCCGCTCCGGGACCATCGCGACGCTAGAGCCCTCCCCTGAGCCGCTTTGTCGATGGACCGATGCGGGTGAGATGTACGACGGTATTGATGAATGCGACTGTATGGCAAGTCCTGGATCGACGACTCCCGTTTCTGCTAATTGGCGAGCCTTCGGCGGTCAGATACGGAACCGTCCCGATCGGATTTTCGCAATCCGTTTGCCCAATGTTGCCATTGGGGTTGGAAGAAACTTCTGAGTAATGCCGTGCGAATTCATTTGGGGTCGTGTTCGACCGTTCGCGGCGGGCCGGCTCCGCATGATCCTTCAGCTGGCTTGATTTCGACGGTCCCTGACGGAGGGTCGGCAACTTCTCGCCAAGGATTCTTGGCATGGACACTTCCAGTGAGTCGGATGCGCTGCTACTACCAAGTAACGCAGTGATCCTGCTACAGGGAGGTTCCATGAAACTGTCCCGATTCGCGGCTTTCTCGTCCTCACTGATGCTCGGCGCCGTCCTCGCCCTGACCGGGGCGGGAGCCGCGCAGGCCGCCGAAACCGCAGCGCTCGACTACGTGGCGCTCGGAGACTCGTACTCCTCCGGTGTGGGCGCCGGGAGCTACGACAGCGCCAGCGGCGACTGCAAGCGCTCCACCAAGGCTTTTCCCGTCCTCTGGAAGAACGCGAACGCACCCTCGTCGTTCGCCTTCACGGCTTGCTCGGGCGCCCGAACGGGTGATGTCACGAGCGGGCAGCTCGGACCCCTCTCCACCGCCACCGACCTGGTCTCTCTCACGATCGGCGGCAATGACGCCGGCTTCGCGGACGTCATGACCACCTGCGTCCTCCAGTCGGAATCGTCCTGCATCAACCGTGTGAATCAGGCCAAGGGCTACGTCGACACGACCCTGCCCGGGAAGCTCGACGCGGTGTATTCGGCCATCGCGTCCAAGGCACCGAACGCCCGGGTCGTCGTCCTCGGCTATCCGCGCTTCTACAAGCTCGGCGGCGGCTGCGTCGCCGGGCTGAGCGAGAACGAGCGCCGCGCCATCAACGACGCGGCCGACTATCTCAACGCGGCCATCGCCAAGCGCGTGGCCGACCACGGCTACACCTTCGCCAGCGTCGTTCCCCCGTTCACCGGGCACGAGATCTGCTCCGGCTCGGCGTGGCTGCACAGCGTCAACTGGCTCAACATCGGGGAGTCGTACCACCCCACCGCCGCCGGACAGTCCGGCGGCTACCTGCCCAGCTTCAGGGCTGTGGCGTAGCTGACCCGCTCGGGGAGGTGACCCCGTCCGTCGGGGTCGCCTGCTCACAGGTCACCGAGAACTCCACCCAGTTCGAGCTCTTCTCGACCGGGGAGCGCACCTCGAGCCGGATGCGGTCGCGACGGGTCCCGTCCGCCCGGTACGTCAGTTCGGTGTGCTCCACCCGCTTCTCCCGCGGGCCGTCCGCGGCGAACTCCAGTGTCTGCCAGTCCGTCGCCGAGCTCTCACCGCTCTCCGTCGCCCAGCGGTACTCTACCGAGACGGGCGTGCGCCCCACGGTGAGCACCCCGGCGAACGCGGGGGCCGAGGCCTCCGGCGGCGGACAGGCCCCGCTGTAGCCGTCGCGCACCGCCCGCACATGCACCAGCAGAGTCTGCGCCGGTGGCGGAGTGGTCTGCGTCGTGCGCGGGCTGCTCGGGGCGGTCGTGGTGGGGCCGGTCGAGGGAGTCGCCGGTGAACTCGTCACCGGGGCGCTACTCGTCGGTGTGCCGCCCGGGTCCTTGTCGTCGTCCTGGTTCCGCAGCAGCGCGTACGTCAGTCCGCCCACGGCCAGCAGCAGAAGGGCGACCCCGGCGGCGAGCACCGTACCGGCCCTGCTCGGGCGTTCCTGGGGCGGTGCCCCGCCCGTGGGTCGTTCAGGGAGCGGGCCGTACGGAAGGGGTAGCGGCGGCGTCGGCCCGGCGGACTCGGTCGGGCTGCCCTGGGCGTCCGGCTCCGGGGATGCGGGCACGGACCGCACCGGCCCCGGACGAGGCGCGCCGCCCGCCGCGACCAGTCTCAACTCCCGCTCCGCCTCGGCGGATTGGAGCCGTTCCTGCGGATCCTTGCGGAGCAGTCCCTCGATCACGGGGGTCAGCGGGCCGGCTCTGCGGGGTGGTGGCAGCTCCTCGTCCACCACGGCTCGCAGGGTGCTCAGCGGTGTGTCCTGACGGAACGGCGAGTCGCCCTCCACCGCCGCGTAGAGGAGCACGCCGAGCGACCACAGGTCCGAAGCGGGCCCCGGGGTGCGGCCCAACGCCCGCTCAGGGGCGAGGAATTCGGGCGAGCCGACCAGCTCGCCGGTCATCGTGAGGCCGGAGGTCCCCTCCACCGCCGCGATGCCGAAGTCGGTGAGGACCACCCGGCCGTCGTTGGCGAGCAGCACGTTGCCCGGCTTCACGTCCCGGTGCAGCACCCCGGCCTCGTGTGCGGCGCGCAGTGCGGCCAGTACGTCGGCTCCGATGCCCGCGGCGCGCTGCGGGGGCATGGGGCCCTCCGCGTCGAGGACGTCGGAGAGGGTCAGCCCGCGGATCAGCTCCATCACGATCCAGGGCCGGCCGTCCTCGGTGGCCACGTCGTACACCGTCACCACGTTGCGGTGCGAGATCCGGGCGGCCGCCCACGCCTCCCGCTCCAGGCGGGCGTAGAGCCGCCGCTCGTCGTCCCCCGCGAGCCCGGCCGGGGCGCGGACCTCCTTGACGGCGACATCGCGGGCCAGGACCTCGTCCCTGGCCCGCCAGACGGTGCCCATGCCCCCCTGGCCCAGGACGTCGAGGAGTCGGTACCGCCCCGCGATCACGGTCATGGCGTGTCCCCGTCCGTCGTCCACCGGTGGAACATTCCTGCCCCCGCCCCGGCCACTTCGAACACCGCGCCGCGAGCCCGAGGTGATCTTGGTGGTGGAGATCACATACCATCGGACGACCACGGCCGACGGGCTTGCGTGCAGGATGGTTCGTGACGGTTCGCCAGGTGTTCGAGCGCTGTCCAACTCGCCCTGGAATCAGATGGATTCGGACAGTAATCGTCAACCCCCGTACGAGTGCGGTGAATCCTGCCGCCGGGATACACGAGTGTCACAGCGGGGCGATAGGGTTAACCTGCCCGGGCTGGGTGCCCTCGTTAGGGTGGGGAGTGACATGGAACAGATAGCAATGCGCAGCAGGCCGCGAGTGCCTGCCATCACATGCGGGAGCAGTGCGACCAGTTCGCGACTCGACCGTCATCTCGCGGTGCTCGGCGGTCCCGTCGTGCCGCAGCGCGACGCGGCCGAGGCGACGCTGCTGATGCGCGAGCTGACGTCGCGTGACGTCGCGCACAGCCGCCGTAGCAAGAGCGCGCGCGTCTCGCTCTTCGCCCCCCTGCGCCGCCTGCGGCGCTCGCTCTTCGGCAGCCGCGGCTAGCCGGCGTTCCTTCGGGGTCGTGGGCATCCGATCCGCAGGGCATGGGATCCCCCTGGGGACACCTCCCGGGCGAAGCCCCGGGGGAGAAGCCCCGGGGGAAGGTGGTCACACCCCCGATGTGCGGCTGCCCCACCCCGCTCACCCCCGCGGCCCCGTCACGCCACGACACCGTCTCCTCGTAGCGTCTCCAGCTCCGCCGGCCCCACCCCGAGCTCACTGAGCACCGCATCCGTGTCCTCCCCCAACGCCGGGATGCGGCCCATCCGGGCTTCGGGTCCGTCCGGGAACGTGACCGGCGGCAGCAGGGTCCGCAGCTGCCCGGCCGCTGAGTCCACGAACCGCCAACGGTCCCGCGCCGCCAGTTGCGGATGCTCCGCCAGATCCGCGACCGTGTTCAGCCGCGCGCAGGCGACCCCCGCCGCGTCCAGCCGCGCCAGCGCCTCCGCCGCCGTCAGCGGCGCCAGCGCGTCCGCCACCACCGCGTCCGTCTTCGCGCGGCCGGCCACCCGCGCCGTGTTCGTGGCGAACGCCGGATCGTCCGCCAGATCCGGTCGGCCCAGGACCCGTTCGGCGAGTCGGCGCCACTCACGGTCGTTCTGGACCGACAGCAGAACCAGGCTCCCGTCGGCCGTCGGATAGGCGTCGTACGGCGCGATCACGGCGTGCGCCAGCCCCGTGCGCGCCGGTGCCGTGCCCCCGTGCATCCCGTGGTGCAGCGGATGCCCCATCCACTCGGCCAGCGAGTCGAGCAGCGACACTTCCACGGGCCCGCCCCGCCCGGTCGTCCCCCGTCGCACCAGCGCGGCGAGGACGCCCGTGCAGGCGTACATCCCCGCCGCGATGTCGGCCGCCGGAATCCCCGACTTGACCGGTTGTTCCTCCGTCCCGGTCACCGAGACCAGCCCCGCCTCGCACTGCACGAGCATGTCGTAGGCCCGTTTGTGCGCGTACGGTCCACCCGGCCCGTACCCCGAGACGTCCACCGCGATCAGCCGGGGATGCGCTGCGCAAAGCGTGGCCGCGTCCAGGCCGAGCCGGGCCGCCGCGCCCTGCGCCAGGTTCTGGACGAAGACGTCGGCGCCGGCCACCAGCCGGCGGACCAGGGCGAGCCCCCGGGCGTCCTTGAGGTCGACGGCCACCGACTCCTTGCCGCGGTTGCACCACACGAAGTGCGAGGCCAGGCCCCGCGCGGCCGTGTCGTAGCCCCGGGCGAAGTCTCCGCCGTCCGGACGCTCGATCTTGACGACGCGGGCGCCCAGGTCCGCGAGCTGGCGGGTGGCGAAGGGGGCGGCGACGGCCTGTTCGACCGCCACGACCGTGATCCCCTCCAGGGGGAGTGGCTGAGTGCTCATGACAGCCCTGCCTACCCTGCGGGCGACGCCTTGTCACCGTCGCCCTCGTCACCGTCGTCCTCGGGCCGTGTCACCCGCGGGCGTAGCGCCGCACCGCGAGCGGGGCGAAGACCGCGATCAGCGCCAGCGACCAGAGCAGCGCCCCGGCCACCGGGTGCGCCACCGGCCAGGCGGCGTCCGCCGGCGCGGTCGCGTTGCCGAACAGCTCCCGTACGGCCGTCGTCACCGCCGAGATCGGGTTCCACTCGGCGACCGTCCGCAGCCAGCCGGCCATGTTCTCCGTCGGGATGTACGCGTTCGAGAGCAGCGGCAGCATGAACGTGGCGCTGCCCAACTGGCCGGCCGCCTCCTCGCTCTGCGAGGCGAGGCCCAGCAGGATGCCCACCCAGGTCGCCGCGAAGCGGAAGAGCAGCAGCAGACCGAAGGCGCCCAGCGCCTCCGGAGCGGTGCCCTCGATCCGCCAGCCCATCGCGAGCCCGACCAGGATCATCGGGACCATGCCGACCGCGCTCGTCACCAGATCGGCGAGCGCCTGCCCCAGCGGGACGGCGGCCCGGCTCATCGGCATGGTCCGGAAGCGGTCCATCACACCCCGGTGCGTGTCCTGGGCGGCCTGGAACATCCCTGTCATGAGCCCGCCCGCCGCCGTCGCCACGAGCAGGCCGGGCACCAGGTACGCCCGGTACTCGGTGCCGGGCATGGCGAGCGCGCTGCCGAAGACGTACCCGAAGAAGAGCAGGAAGACGATCGGCATGGTCTGCGTCATGACGACGATCGCCGGGGCCCGGCGGACCTTGTGCAGGTGGCGGCCCAGTACCGCCCACCCGTCTCCCATCGCCGCCCCTACGGAGAGCGCTTCGCGCGCGCCCTTCCTTCCGTCGTGGACCAGTGCGCTCACGCGGCGAGCTCCTTCCGGTCGGTGAGGCGCAGGAACACCTCGTCGAGGGTGGGCGGACGCAGGGACGCGTCGACGATGTGGACACCGGCCGCGTCGATCTCGCGGACGATCCGGGGGAGGGTGACGGTGGTGTCGGTGGTCACCGCGCCGACCGTGCGCCGCTCGGCGTCGAGCACGGGTGCCGAGCCGGTCAGCTGGTCGAGCACGGCGGCCGCCGCGTCGAGCAGCGCCGGGTCGGCGACCACCACCTCGGCCCAATTGCCGATCATCGCCTTGAGTTCGGACGGAGTGCCGCGGTGTGCGGCCCGGCCCTCGTCGATCAGCACGATGTCGTCGGCGAGCTGATCGGCCTCCTCCAGGTACTGCGTGGTCAGCACCACGGTCGTGCCCTGGGACGCCAACCCCCGTACGGCGTCCCAGATCCCGTTCCGGCTGTGCGGGTCGAGCCCCGTCGTCGGCTCGTCGAGGAAGAGGACCCGCGGCGGGACCAGCAGGCTCGCCGCGAGATCGAGCCGGCGGCGCATCCCGCCCGAGTAGGTCCGGGCGGGCCGGCCGGCCGCCTCCGTGAGGCCGAACTGCTCCAGGAGTTCGTCGGCGCGGGCGCGCGGGGCACGCAGCAGTCTGGCGAAGAGCCGCAGGTTCTCGGCGCCGGAGAGGTCCCCGTCGACCGAGGCGTACTGGCCGGTGACGGCGATCCGCCTCCGCACCCCCGCCGGGTCGCGCACCAGGTCGTGTCCGGCGACCCGGGCGCTGCCCGCGTCCGGGGCGACCAGCGTGGTCAGGACCCGCACGGCGGTCGTCTTGCCCGCGCCGTTGGGGCCGAGGACCCCGCAGACCGTGCCCTCGGGGACCGCCAGGTCGAGTCCGCGCAGCGCGTGGACGTCGCCGTAGCGCTTCCTCAGACCCTCACTAAGTACAGCGTACGTAGTAGTCATGGTTCGACCATACCTCACTACGTACGGTGTACGTAACTACGATGGTGGGGAGGTGATGATCAATGGCGGGCCGAGCGGCCGAACCGGAAGTGATCTGGGCGCGCCCCGAGCGCACGGGCCGTGGCCCGAAACCGGCGTACAGCAGGGCCGACATCGTGGCCGCCGCGGTGCGGATCGCCGACGCCGACGGGATCGACGCGCTCTCGATGCGCCGGATCGCGGCCGACATCGGCTGCGGCACGATGTCGCTCTACAACTACGTCCCGCGCAAGGAGGATCTGTACGAGCTGATGGTCGACGCCGTCAGCGGCGAGTACGACCTCCCCGACCCTCCGAGCGGTGACTGGCGCGCGGACATGGTCCACGTGGCGCGCGAGGCCCGGGGCATCCTGCGCCGCCACCCCTGGGTGATCAGGCTGATGACGACCGGGTACGCCTTCGGCCCCAACGCGCTGTGCTTCCTGGAGGGGTGTCTGGCCTGCCTGGACGGCCTCGACCTGCCCGGCGGCACCAAGATGGAGCTGATCGCGACGGTGAACGGCACGGTGATGACGATCGTCGCCAACGAACTCGCCATCGCCGAGCGCGCCCGCGGACTGCCCTGGTCGGAGGAGCAGGAGCAGGCGGTGCGCGGGGCCTATCTGGCGGAGCGGCTCGCGGGCGGTGCCTACCCCAGGCTGGCCGCGGTGTTCGGCGCGGCCGGGGTCGGTCCCCTCGACCCCGACGAGATCTTCGACCGGACGCTGGGGCGGGTCCTCGATTCCTTCGTCCCGGGCCGGGTTCCGCCGTCCTAGAGCAGCGCGAACTGGCCCTCCGGCCCCTCCTCCTGATGGTCCAGTACGGAGGCGGGGCGGCGCGCCGCGTCGGGTACGGGGAGCACTCCCGCCTCCCGTAGCGCGGCCCGGGTCAGTGGCGTGCCGCGCGTGAGCGCCTCCCGCTCCGGCTCCCGCTGGGCCAGGAGGGCCAGGACCGTGATCAGCTCCAGGAGCTCCGAGGTCCACTCCTGCGGCCAGGCCGCCGGACCGATGGCCTCCAGACCGCCGGTCTCGGCGGGCGCGGTCCGGTGCGCGAACCACTGCTCGAGCATCCGCACCCCGCCGACATGGAACTCCCACGCCTCGGCCGGGACGGGCGAGATCCTGCCGTCGTCCAGGGTCAGGGTCTCCTCCTCCGGCTCGTACGCGAGCACGGTCGGCCGGGCCGGGATCGGCGCCCGTACATAAGGCCGCCGACCACCGGGCAGCCGGGGCCGCTCGCCGCCGCGGGAGCCCCGCAGCTGGATGTCGGTGAGCCGCCGGCCCAGCTCCACGCCCGCGACCCAGACGTCCGGGTCCGCGGGGAGCGGGACGCGACAGCCGGCGGCGGAGGGGCGGGCGGCGGCGACGGCCCAGGCCAGTACGGACTCCGGGGCGACCGGCCGTCCGTACCGCTCGCTCAGCAGCGGGAGCAGACCGGGTGCGAGGTTCGGCTCCTCGCCCCCGGGGCGACGGAAGAGCGGCCGGATCCGACCCGGGCGTCCCGCGGGGGAGCGGCCGGCGGGCAGCGCCGAGGTCACCAGGAGCGCGGGACCGGACGCCCCCGGCACGTACCCCTGCTCCACGGCGAACAGCTGCCTCTCGTCGGCGACCCGCCAGAGCTCCGGGCGGGCGGTGTCGATGAGCCGGTGATCAGGGAGCAGCCACTGCTCGTCGAACGGGCCGTGGGCCAGTCGTACCGGCTCCGGACACGGCCCCGACTCGCGGACGAACCGGACGGTGCCGGTCCGCTGTCCGGGCAGCGCGGCCACCGAACTCGACGGCGTCCGCGCCCGGCTGGGCCGGAACAGCTCCTCGCGCTCGGTACCCTCCGCCCCGACGAGACGGTCCCAGCGCGCCCGCAGCGTCCGGACGTCGGGCGCCACGATCCAGGAACGGCCGAGCCGCAACGGCGCGACGGACCACGGCATCAGCTCGTCCAGGAGAGGCGCCTCGTCCAGCGGTACGTCTTCGGTCACGCCCCGGATGCTAGCGAGCGGGCTCAGTGCGCCTCCACCGTCACGGTGAACGAGAACCGGTCACCCCGGTAGCGGATCCGGGCCACGTCGACCACCCGGCCGTCCTCGTCGTAGGTCACACCGGTGTAGTGGAGGATCGGCGAGAGCAGCGGCACCTCGAGGAGCGCGGCCGTCTCCGGGTCGGCGAGGCGGGCCTCGACGGTGTCCGTGATCCGGCTGATCCGGACCCCCATCACGTCCCGCAGCACCTTCGTCATCGGCCAGCGCTCCAGATCGGCCGGGTCGAGACCGGCCGCGATCTCCGGCCGTACCGCGTTCTGCGCCCAGTTGGTCGGCTCGCCGGTCTCCCCGTCGCGCCGCAGCCGCCGGTACGCGACGACCTCGGTCACATCCGGGAAGTACTCGGCCAGCTCGCCCGGCACCGGCTCGCTGCCGTGACCGAGGACGGTGGTCCGCTCGCCGGACTGCTGGGCCACGATCGCGTCGATCGAGCCGAGCAGCCGGCGCGGGCTGGAGCGCCGGGCGCCCGGTTCGATGAAGGTGCCGCGCCGCCGGTGCCTGCTGATCAGGCCCTCCTCCTCCAGCTCCTTGAGGGCCTGGCGCATGGTCAGCACGCTCACGCCGTAGTGCGCGGCGAGCTGCTCCTCGGTGGGCAGCCGCAGCGAGGCGTCGGGCGTGCGGCCCAGTATGGAGGCGCGCAACGACTGCGAGACCTGATACCAGAGCGGCAGCTTGCGGTTCAGGACCAGCGAGTCGGGAGCGAAGGCGGTCACGGCGTTCTCCGTACGACGACTACGACGAGACTCGACGGCTACGAGACTCTACGGCCGGAAGTGGCGCTCCAGACCCTGCCACACGTCGTCGTACCCCTTCTGCAGATGGTCGGCGTTCGCGGCCTGGCCGGTGGCGGTGACGGGCCAGCGGGTCTCGAACATGAAGGCAAGACCGTCGTCGATCCGCTGCGGCTTCAGCTCCGCCGCGCTCGCCTTGTCGAAGGTCTCCCGGTCCGGGCCGTGCGCGGACATCATGTTGTGCAGCGAGCCTCCGCCGGGCACGAAGCCCTCCGCCTTGGCGTCGTAGGCGCCTTCGATCAGGCCCATGTACTCGCTCATCACATTGCGGTGGAAGTACGGCGGGCGGAAGGTGTCCTCGCCGACCAGCCAGCGCGGCGCGAAGACCACGAAGTCGACACCCGCCAGGCCCGGGGTGTCGGACGGCGAGGTGAGCACCGTGAAGATCGACGGGTCCGGGTGGTCGTACGAGATCGTCCCGATGACGTTGAAACGGTGCAGGTCGTAGACGTACGGGGTGTGGTTGCCGTGCCACGCGACGACATCGAGCGGGGAGTGGCCGTACGTCGCCGACCAGAGGTTTCCGCAGTACTTGTTGACTACCTCGACCGGACCCTCGACGTCCTCGTAGGCGGCGACGGGCGCGCGGAAGTCGCGGGCGTTGGCCAGGCCGTTGGCGCCGATCGGGCCGAGATCGGGGAGCTGGAAGGGCGCCCCGTAGTTCTCGCAGACGTATCCGCGGGCACTGTCGTCCAGGAGCTCCACGCGGAAGCGGACGCCGCGCGGGATCAGCGCGACCTCGCCGGGGCGGGCGGCGAGCAGGCCCAGCTCGGTGCGGAGCAGGAGCCCGCCGCGCTCGGGGACGATCAGCAGCTCGCCGTCGGCGTCGCTGAAGACCCGGTCCATGGAGGCGTTCGCGTGGTACAGGTGCACGGCCATGCCGGCGCGCTGGGTGGCGTCGCCGTTGCCACCGAGGGTCCACAGGCCGGCGAGCCAGTCCGTGCCCGGCGCCGGGTCGGGCAGCGGGTTCCAGCGCAGCCGGTTGGGGTCGGGGACGGTCTCGGTGAAGGGGGCCGAACGCAACGCGCCGTTGTCGATCCGGGCGAACGGCGGGTGCGCGGCCGAGGGCCGGATGCGGTAGAGCCACGAGCGGTGGTTGTGCGCCCTGGGCTCGGTGAAGGCGCTGCCGCTGAGCTGCTCGGCGTAGAGACCGAGAGGGGCGCGCTGTGGCGAGTTGCGGCCGTGCGGCAGCGCGCCGGGCACCGCCTCCGAGCTGTGCTCGTTGCCGAAGCCGGTGCTGTAGTCCAGCGCCTCGGCCACTTTCCTGGCCTGCTCCGTCGGCTGTTCCGTGGTCATCGCCCGCTCCTGTCCTGAGCCCGCAAAGGAATCCTATGGATGACCGTAGGATTCCGCGACCGCTCGCGTCAACGGGTCACGGTTCGACGTGATGCGTGCAGAAGGGGTTCCAAAACATGAACATTGCTCTACTCTCACGCGCATGTCGTGGACCCGTAGGCTCCTTGTCGCGCTCTCGGTCGTTCTCGCGGCGCTCGCCGCCGCCCTCGTCACCGCTCCCGGGGCCCAGGCCCACGAGGAGCGGCCCGTCACCTTCCCCGACGGCTCCGGCAGTGTGCCGACGCTGCGCACCGGGGAACCCGATCTGCTGGTCTGCAAGACCGACCGGGCCGACTTCACCCGCCGCGTCTCCGGCTTCCCGGCCGAGGCGAAGGCCCGGAACCTGGCCCTGTTCGAACGCTGTACGCGGACCGGCTACCGCCATCTCCAACAGGCCGTCGACGCCGTCGACCGACCCGGCATGACCATCGCCGTCCTGCCCGGCCTGTACGAGGAGGAGCCCTCACAGCCCGCGCCGACCGGCGCCTGCGCCTCGCTCAAGGCGCCGAACTCCGCGCTCGGCTACCAGATCCTGTCGTACGAGCAGCAGAAGCAGTGCCCCCACAACCAGAACCTGGTCGCGATCCTCGGCAAGAAGAACCTCCAGATCGAGGGCACCGGCGCCTCGCGCCTCGACGTCGTCTTCGACGCCAAGTACACCAAGCTCAACGCGATCCGGGCCGACGAGTCCGACGGGATCTACTTCCGCAACTTCACCGCCCAGCGCACCACCTTCAACTCGCTGTACGTGCTCGCCGGCGACGGATTCGTCATCGACAACGTGCTGACCCGGTGGAACGACGAGTACGGCTTCCTGACCTTCGCCTCCGACCACGGCCTGTACAAGAACTGCGAGTCGTACGGCAACGGCGACTCCGGCATCTACCCCGGCTCGGCCTCCGACATCAACGACGGCCGCGGCTACGACGTCCCGCGCTACTCCATCGAGATCACCGGCTGCCGCAGCCACCACAACATGGTCGGCTACTCGGGCACGGCCGGGGACTCGGTCTATGTCCACGACAACGAGTTCGACCACAACATGGGCGGCGCGTCGATGGACTCCGCCTTCCCCGGCCACCCCGGACTTCCGCAGAACCACGCCCGCTTCGAGCGGAACCTGATCCACGACAACAACCAGAACTACTACCGCCACGTCGCCGACGGGACCTGCGCCAAGCCGCCCGTCGAGCGCGGCTACGAACAGGGCGTCGTCTGCCCGCAGATCTCCATGCCACCCGGCACCGGCATCATCACGGCGGGCGGCAACTGGAACCTGTACGAGAACAACTGGGTGTACGGGCACCAGCGCGCCGCCTTCTTCCTGAGCGCCGTCCCCGCCTTCATCCGCGGCGAGTCCGACTGGGGCAAGCAGACCGACACCTCCCACCACAACCGTTACGCCGGCAACCACCTGGGCGTCGACCGCTCCGGCGCCTCCCGCCCCAACCGCGCGGACGTGTGGTGGGACGGCCAGGGCGGCGGCAACTGCTGGCAGGCCGACGCCGGGGCGTCCAGCCCGGGCGCCCTGCCCGAGTGCGGGACGCGGCGGGGCGAGGTCTCGGGGAACACCGACCGGCTCGTCGGCGAACCGGCCAAGCTGGCCCACCTCCTCGTCTGCGCCGACTACAGCGTCCAGGCGCGACGGCTGCCGGCCGGCTGCGACTGGTACGGGGCGCGGGGCATCCAGCGCGTCGAGACCCAGCTCGCCCTGGCGGTCGCGGTCGTCCTCGCCCTGGTCGGCGGTGTCCTGTGGTGGCGCAGGCTCCGCGGCAGCCGGCTCGCGGGCGCGGCGACCCTCGTGGGCCTCGCGGGCCTGGCGCTGGACGTGGCCGGCTCGACCCTCGGCCTGTCCTCGGGCCCCGTCCCCGCCCTGGCGCTGCTGCTCATCGGCGCCTGGTGGACGGCGCTCGGCCTGGCCCTGCGGCCGACCCGCCCCGCCTTCGCCTGGACCACCGTCGCCCTCGGCGCCCTCACCCTCCTCGATGCCTTCGACAAGGCCGTCCTGATGATCCCCTGGATCCCCCTGAGCCCGGCCTGGCTGCGCGGACTCCTCGCCGTGCTCTGGGTGCTCTGGGCCGTGGTGGCGGCCGGCCGCCGCACCCCACCGGCCTCCGTCGCCTCGTCCGCACCGCGGGACGAGGCCGCCGAGACCGCTGGAGGCCGGGCATGAGTGCCGAGCCGACGACCGGCACTCCCGCGACGACCGAAGCGGCCGCACTGCGCAGGACCGGAGGAGGCGCCGCGGCGCGGGGGGCCGGCGGGGGAGGGTCTGCGGTGCGTGGGACCGGCGCGGGTGGGTCTGGTGTGCGTGGGACCGGGGGAGGGTCTGCGGTGCATGGGATCGGTGGGCGAGGGTCTGCGGTGCGTGGGACCGGTGGGGGAAGCGCCGCGGTGCGTGAGACCGGGGGAGGGTCTGCGGTGCGTGGGGCCGGCCGGGGAGGCGCCGCGGTGCGTGGGACCGGCGGGAGAGCAGTCGCCCGCGCCTCGGCCTCCCGCGCCTCGGCCTCCCGCGCCTCGGCCTCCCGCGCCTCGGCCTCCCGCGTCTCGGCCTCCCGCGCCTCGGCCTCCCGCGCCTCGGCCTCCCGCGTCTCGGCCGGCCGGGGCGGGACCGCTGCCCGGCGTGCGGCCGCCCTCGGTGGGATCGTTCTCGCCGTCGTTCTCGCCGTCGGGTGCGGCGGCCGGGCCACCACGCACCACAAGCCGGGCACCAGCCACCAGGAGGCGACCGGGGGCAGCGGGACGCTGCTCCCGGCGAAGGACGAGGCCGGGCACCGGCTGCGGGAGGTGCCCGTCGCGGGCGCCCCCGCCGTACGGGCCGATGCGCGGCCCGACACCGAGGGCGGCTGGAACATCCACCTGACCGTGGAGAGGTTCCGCTTCACCCCCGAGAGCGTCGGCGGCGCCGCGATCCCGGGCCGCGGGCACGCCCGGCTCCTCGTCGACGGCAAGGAGGCCGGCCGCGCCTACGGACCCTGGCACCACATCCCGCCCGGCGCGCGCACCGTGACCGTCCGCCTCCACGCGGACGACCACACCGTCTGGGCCGTCGCGGGCAAGCCGATCGAGGCCACCGTCCCCCTGACCGGCGCCGCGCCCACCGTGGGCGCGCCTCCGGCCGCCGCGACACCGACCGCCACCGCCACAGCCGCCGGCCGGACCGTCGAGATCACCGTCACCGGCACATCCGTACAACCACCCCCTTCCCGCGTCGAGTTGAAGAAGGGCGAGCGCATCACCCTTCGCGTCACCAGCGACCGCGCCGACACCCTCCACGTCCACGGCTACGACCGCGAACTGCCCCTCGCCCCCGGCGAACCCGCCTCCCTCACCCTGACCGCCGACCGCACCGGACTCTTCGAGGTCGAGACCCATGAGTCCGGACTCCTGCTGACCCAACTCGTCGTCCGGTGACCGCTCCCGCGCGCCTCCTCGCCCACGGAGTCGGCTCCCAGCACGACCTCCCCCTCTCGCCCTTCTACGCCTACGCCGGCGCGTTCGCCGCGCTCTTCGTCTCCTTCCTCGCCCTGGGCCTCCTCTGGTCCTCCTCCCGCTTCCGAGGAGACCGGGCGGGCCGCCCCCTGCCCGCAGCCGTCCAGCGCCTCGCCGACGCCCCGGCCACCCGCACCGCCCTCCGTCTCATCGGCGCGGGCGCCGGCCTCGCCGTCCTGCTCCATCTCCTCCTCGGGCCCGACGATCCCGACCGCAACCCCGCCCCCGGCGCCGTCTACGTCCTGCTGTGGGTCGGGCTCGTCCCCGCCTCCCTCCTCCTCGGCCCCGTCTGGCGCCTCCTCAACCCCCTGCGCACCCTCCACGCCCTGCTCCCCGCGGCCCGGGCCCCTCGCCCCGTGCCCGCCGGTCTCGGCATCCGCCCCGCCGCCGCGGGACTCCTCCTCTTCGCCTGGCTCGAACTCGCCGCCCCCGACCCCGCGTCCACCACCACCCTCCTGACCTTCCTCGCCGTCCTCACTGCAACCGGCCTCCTCGGCGCCGCCCGCCACGGCCCGGACTGGTTCGCCCACGCCGACCCCTTCGAGGCCTACTCCTCCCTCCTCGCCCGACTCTCTCCGCTCGGCCGCCGCGCCGACGGCCGACTCGTCCTGCGCTCGCCCTTCGACGGCCTCGACTCCACCCCACAGACCCCCGGCCTCGTCGCCACCGTCAGCGTCCTCCTCGGCTCCACCGCCTACGACGGCATCTCCGACAACCCCCGCTGGGTCACCACCCTCCAGACCTCCGCACTCGGCCCGACCCTCACCGCCACCCTCGGCCTGCTCGCCGCCGTGGCCCTCGTCACCGTCCTCTACGCCCTGTGCGCCGGCACCCTGCGCCTCATGTCCCGCACGCTCACCCACCCCCTCACGTCCTTCGCCCACTCCCTCCTGCCGATCGCCCTCGGCTATCTCGTCGCGCACTACTTCACACTCTTCGTCACCGAAGGGCCACGTACGGTCATGATGGCAGCGGGCACCGACAACGCCCCCGCGCCCGCCCCACCCCTGAGTCCCGGCGGCCTCGCCACCCTCCAGGTCGCCGCGATCGTCACCGGTCATGTCCTCGGCGTCGTGGCCGCCCACGACCGCTCCGTGCGCCTCTTCCCGCCCGCCCGGGCGGTGGCCGGCCAACTCCCGCTGTTCGCGCTGATGATCGCGTACACCCTCGGCGGCATCGGCCTGCTCATCGCCTGACCCGCGCATCTCCTGACCCGAACCAGGATCGGAGCGGCATCATGGACCCCGTGCCCCCGCCCTCACTCCGCCGCACCCCCGTCCAGCAGCGCAGCGCCGAGCGCCTCGCCCGGATCCTCGACGCCTGCGCCGAACTCCTCGACGAGACCGGCTACGAGCAGCTGAGCACCCGCGCCGTCGCCGTCCGCGCGGGTGTCCCCATCGGCTCCGTCTACCGCTTCTTCGGCAACAAGCGCGCCATGGCCGACGCCCTCGCCCAGCGCAACCTCGACCGTTACGCCGAGCGGATCGCCGCCCGGCTCGCCGTGGCCGGACACGTCGACGCGTACAGCGCGATCGACGGCGTCCTGGACGAGTACATCGCCATGAAGCGCACGGTGCCCGGTTTCGCGCTCGTCGACTTCGGCGTCCCGGCCCCGCCCGCCGGCGAGGGGCCGGGCGAGGATGCCAACCACCTCGTCGCCGACCGCCTCTGCGGGCTGCTCGCCGACCATCTCGGCCGTACCACCGACGACGTCCTGCGCCGCAAGGTGCTGGTCGGCGTCGAGGCCGCCGACGCGCTGCTCCAGCTCGCCTTCCGCACGGACCCGTCCGGGGACCCGGGGCTCGTCGCGGAGATCCGCGAGCTTCTCTACGCCTATCTCGCACCCTCGCTGACATGACCCTCCCCACCGTGCGTACCGGTCGGTATGCTCGCTGGTGCCCGCGCGTCACAGCCGCCGCCCCAGGGAGCCCGCCATGTCCACCGCCCTGCGTATCTGCCCGCTCTGCGAAGCCACCTGCGGGCTGACCCTCACCCTCGACGGCTCCCGTGTCACCGGAGCTCGCGGGGACCGCGACGATGTCTTCAGCCAGGGCTTCATCTGCCCCAAGGGCGCCTCCTTCGGCGAGGTCGACGCCGACCCCGACCGCCTCACCGGGCCCCTCGTCCGCAAGGGCGGCATCCTCCAGGAAGCCACCTGGACCGAGGCGTTCGACGCGATCGCCGCCCGCGTCCGGCCCCTGATCGAGGAGCACGGCCCGAACGCGGTGGGCGTCGTCCTCGGCAACCCGAACGTCCACACCATGGCCGGCGCGCTCTACCCGCCCCTGCTGCTCGGCGCGCTGCGCACGCGGAACCTGTTCACCGCCTCCACGCTCGACCAGATGCCCAAGCACGTCTCCAGCGGACTGCTCTTCGGCGACCCCTTCGCCATCCCCGTACCGGACCTGGACCGCACCGACCATCTCCTGATGCTCGGCGCCAACCCCCTGGACTCCAACGGAAGTCTCTGCACCGCCCCCGACTTCCCCGGCAAGCTCAAGGCGCTGCGCAGGCGCGGCGGCACCCTCACCGTCGTCGATCCGCGCCGTACGCGCACGGCCCGGCTCGCCGATCGCCATGTCGCCATCCGCCCCGGCGCCGACGCCTTCTTCCTTGCCGCGCTCGTCCACACCCTCTTCGCCGAGGACCTCACGGACCTCGGCGCGCTCACCGAGCACATCGAGGGAGTGGAGGAGGTACGGGAAGCGGTACGGGACTTCACGCCCGAGGCCGTCGCCACCGCCTGCGACCTGGACGCCGACACCATCCGCACCATCGCCCGGGAACTGGCCGCCGCACCCACGGCCGCCGTCTACGGCCGCATGGGCAGCTCCACCGTCGCGTACGGCACGCTCGCCAACTGGCTCGTCGACGTCCTCAACGTCCTCACCGGCAACCTCGACCGCCCCGGCGGCGCGCTCTTCCCGCTCGCCGCCACCGCCCCCGCGCCCCGCCCGGCGGGACCCGGCAAGGGCTTCGCCCTGGGCCGCTGGAGCAGCCGCGTCTCCGGTCACCCGGAGGCCAAGGGCGAGATCCCGATGGCCGCCCTCGCCGAGGAGATCGAGACGGAGGGGGAGGGGCGAATCCGCGTCGTGATCACCGTCGCCGCCAACCCCGTCCTGTCCGCACCCGACGGCACGCGTCTCGACGCGGCCCTGAGCACCTTGGACTTCATGGTCGCCGTCGACCCGTACCTCAACGAGACCACGCGCCACGCCGATGTCCTGCTGCCCCCGCCGCCACCCTCGCAGAGCGCGCACTTCGACTTCGCCTTCAACAACTTCGCCGTCCGCAACCAGGCCCGCTTCACGCCAGCCGCCGTCCCTCTGGAAGAGGGACGCATGGACGAGTGCGAGATCCACGCCCGGCTGATCCTCGCCGTCTCCGGGATGCACGGCGCGCCGCCCTCGGCCGTCGACGACCTCGCCATCGACACCACCCTCGCCAAGGCCGTCGCGCAGGATCACTCGCCCGTCCACGGCGCCGACCCCAAGGCCGTCGCGGCCCAACTGAGCGGCGCGACCGGGCCCGAGCGGCGCCTCGACATGATGCTGCGCCTCGGCCCGTACGACCTGGACCTCGAAGCCCTCCGCCGGGCGCCCCACGGCATCGACCTCGGCCCGCTGAAGCCCCGCGTCCCCGGGCTACTCAAGACCCGCAGCGGACGCGTCGAGCTGCTGCCCGCGCCGATCGCCGCCGATCTGCCCCGGCTGCGCGCCGCCCTCGACACCGAACCGGGCGGCCTCGTCCTCGTCGGCCGGCGGCATCTGCGCTCCAACAACAGCTGGCTGCACAACGTGCCGTCCCTCAACAGCGGCTCGAACCGGTGCACCCTCCAGATCCACCCGGACGACGCCGACCGGCTCGGCCTCGCCGACGGCAAGCCCGCCCGGATCGCGGCCGAGGGCGGCGAGCTGGAGGCCGAGGTGGAGATCACCGACACCGTACGGAACGGGGTGGTGAGCCTGCCGCACGGCTGGGGCCACGACCGTCCGGGCACCCGTCTCGCGGTCGCCGCCGCACGCCCCGGGGTCAATGTGAACCAGCTCCTCGACGGCACCCGGCTGGACCCGCTGTCCGGCACCGCCGTGCTCAACGGCTTCCCCGTGGAGCTGTCACCCCTGCCGTGACCTGGGGTTTTGCTCGTATTGCTCACGCGTCGACATCTTGTTAACCGCGGAAGGGGGCACCTAACGTCATCCGAACGCCGCACCGGTGGGAGCCGCCCCGGTGGGAGTTCAAGGGTGAACGTGAGGTGTCCTCCATGCTGACCGTCCTCGGCTTCGCCATGATCGCGACCTTCCTGGTCCTGATCATGATGAAGAAGATGTCGCCGATCGCGGCGCTCGTGCTGATTCCCGCGTTGTTCTGCGTCGTCGTCGGGCAGGGAGCCCAGCTCGGCGACTACGTCCTCGAAGGCGTGGGCAAGCTGGCGCCCACCGCGGCGATGCTGATGTTCGCCATCGTCTACTTCGGCGTGATGATCGACGTCGGTCTCTTCGACCCGATCGTCCGGGGCATCCTGCGCTTCTGCAAGGCCGACCCGGTGCGGGTGGTGGTCGGTACGGCGGCGCTCGCCGCGATCGTCTCGCTCGACGGCGACGGCTCCACCACCTTCATGATCACCGTTTCGGCGATGTATCCGCTCTACAAGCGGCTCGGGATGAGCCTGGTCGTCATGACCGGTGTCGCCGCCACGGCCAACGGCGTCATGAACACCCTGCCCTGGGGCGGCCCCACCGCCCGCGCCGCGACCGCGCTCAAGCTGGACGCGGCCGACATCTTCGTCCCGATGATCCCGGCGCTCGGCATGGGCCTGCTCTTCGTCTTCCTCCTCGCGTACGTCCTCGGCCGCCGCGAGCGCAAGCGCATCGGCTACCTCACCCTGGACGAGGTCCTCGAGCCGACGCAGACCGAGACCGTCCTGGTGAAGACCGGTGCCGGTACGGAAACCCCGAAGGCGTCCGGCGGCTCCGGCGGTGCCGGTGACGCCCTCGGGCTGCCCGGTGCAGCCTCCGGGCAGCCCGAGGGGGCTTCCGATGAGGGCTTCCCCGGGCTCGACCCGAACCGCCCGACCCTGCGACCCAAGCTGTACTGGTTCAACGCCGGCCTCACCGTCGCGCTGCTCACCGCGATGATCCTCGAACTGCTGCCGATCCCGGTCCTGTTCCTGCTCGGCGCCGCGCTCGCGCTCACCGTCAACTACCCGAACATGGCCGATCAGAAGGCCCGGATCGGTGCCCACGCCGACAACGTCCTCAATGTCGCCGGCATGGTCTTCGCGGCCGCCGTGTTCACCGGGGTCCTGACCGGCACCGGCATGGTCAAGCACATGGCCGACTGGCTGGTGGGCGCCATTCCTGCGGGCATGGGCCCGCACATGGCCCTGGTCACGGGCGTGCTCAGCCTGCCGCTGACGTACTTCATGTCGAACGACGGCTTCTACTTCGGTGTCCTGCCGGTCCTCGCCGAGGCGGGCGCGGCCCACGGCGTGTCCCCGCTGGAGATCGCCCGCGCCTCGATCGCCGGCCAGGCCCTGCACATGTCGAGCCCGCTGGTTCCGGCCGTCTATGTCCTCGTCGGTATGGCGAAGGTGGAGTTCGGCGACCACACCAGGTTCACGGTGAAGTGGGCGGCGCTCACCTCGCTGGTGGTCCTCGCGGCCGGGATCCTCTTCGGCGTCATCTAGCCCGCGGTCGGCGGAGGGCGAGTGATTCCTCCGCCGGGGGAGTGAAAGTCGGAGGGTGGGCGGCGTTGCTGCCACCCTCCGTATTTCTGTCATGACAGAAAGTCAGATTATCGGTTGATCATCTGATGTCTTCATGACTGGAGGAACCCTCGTATGACCGCTCTGGCTGTCCGTCCCCTACTGTCCGCCGCGCTGGTCACCCTGGCTTTCGGCGGCGCCACCCTGGCCGGTGCGCCCGCGGCCGTCGCCGCCCCCGGCGACGACGGCGACATCAAGGTCCACCATGCCGGACGCCCGGGCGAGGTGTCCCGCACGGGCGAGAACAGCCCGGTCAACAATCCCTCCGTCTGCACGTTCTACTTCGCCGCCTTCAACTTCGACGGACTCCAGAGCATCAACTGGGCCATCACGCCCCAGCCGCCGGTGGACAGCGTCACGACGAGCGGCTCGATTCCCATCGACGCCTCGGGGCACGGGATCAGCCCGGATCTGACGCTCGCCGACGGCAGGTACAAGGTCGAGTGGACCTGGGAGGGCCAACAGGGCCCGGAGAAGAGCAAGATCTTCAGAGTCGACTGCGACGACAGCGCCGGCCCGCCCCCGACGAACGGCAGTGGCGGCAACGGGGGAGCCGCAGCAAACAGTGGCAATGGCGGCACCGGGAACGGCAGCACCGCATCCAGCAGCAGCGCGAACGGCGGGACGGCCAACGGCAGCGGCAGCTGGAACGGCGGGACCGGCAACGCCACCGGCGGGACCAGCAGCGCCACCAGCAATGCCACCGGCGGAACCGGTAGCTGGAACGGCGGGACCGGCACCGCCACCAGCGGGACCACCAGCGGGACCAGCAGCTGGAACGGCGGCACGAGCAACGGCGTCACCGGCAACGGCGCGAGCCCGTCCAGCACCAGCAGCGCGAACGGCTGGACCGGTGGCAGCGGTGGCAGCGCCACCAAGCCCCCGCAGGGCCCGGTCGGCGCGGGTGGTGGCGGCAGTGCCGACACCACCGGGACGGACGGCTCCGCCTTCGGGGTCGGATCGGCCATCGCCGCCGCCCTCGCGGGTACGGTCGGCCTGATCCTCGTCCGTCGGTCGCGCCGCCGCACCGATGGCGCCGCGTAGGTCCCGCTTCACGCGCAGACAGCGGCGCCTCCTCCGGCTCACCCGGACGGTGGTGGTGACCCTGTCGCTGGTCGGTGGCGGCATCTGGTGGGCCCAGGACGAGGAACCGTCCGGCCCGCCGATCGCCGCCCCGGCCGCGCACGGGGCGGGTGCGGAACCCCCCGCCGCCCCGGCCGGATCCGGTCGGCACCCCGACGAGAAGCCCAAGGCGCAGCCGCGGCCCACGGCCTCGGCCCCCCCGAAGGCGCAGCCGCGGCCCGGGGCTCCGGCCGCGCCCAAGGCCCGGCCCGCACCCAAGGGCGATCCGCTGCCCGCGCCCCTGGTCCGCTCGCGCCCCACCGGCATCGCCGTCCCGGCGATCACCATCGAGGCCCCGGTGCTCGGCCTGGGACTGGACTCCGCCGGGCGGCTCGGCACCCCGCCGGCCGACGACCCCCGGATCGTCGGCTGGTACAAGGACGGCCCGGCCCCGGGTGAACGCGGCACGGCGGTCGTCGTCGGCCACCGTGACACCCGTACCGGGCCTGCCATCTTCCTCAACCTCGACTCGCTCGCCCCCGGGAACACCGTCCGCGTCGCCCGCGCCGACGGCCGGGTCGCCGTCTTCACCGTCGACAAGGTCCGCACCTACACGAAGGAGCAATTCCCCGACCGGGAGGTGTACGGCTCCACGGGCCGCCCCGAACTGAGGCTGCTCACCTGTGGTGGCTCGTTCGATCCGAAGAAGGGGTACGAGTCGAACATCGTCGTCTACGCCCATCTCACCGACATCGCCGGGGAGATCTGACCCGGGCGTCGTCCTCCGTTCGGGGGGCGGCGACGCGACGGTTCGGCCGGGAAGGGTGGAACCGGTCCGTTCCCGGGGAGTTACCGAGCCTCAGGAACCTCGGGCCCCCGGCCCCGAGCCACAAGGACGCGCACATGCCCCTTCGTCTGCTGACCACCCGTAGCCGTGTCGCCGTCGCCACCGCCGGGCTGCTGATCGCGGTCGGCGCCCCCGCCGCGTACGCCACCCTCGACGAGGACGCGGTCTCCCCTGTCGCCGTCACGGCACAGACGCGCGGCACGGCGTATGTCGAGACACGGCTGTTCTTCGGGACGGAGCGCCCCGACGGCGGCCCGGACGTCACCGATCAGCAGTTCATGGCCTTCGTCGACAAGGAGGTCACGCCGGGGTTCCCGGCCGGCCTGACGGTCCAGGACGGGCGTGGACAGTGGCGTGACGTGAACGGCACCATCGAGCGGGAGCGATCGTACGAGCTGATCCTGTTCTACCCGGCCGCCGAGGCGCGGCTTCACGACCCGCGGATCGAGCAGGTCAGGGAGGCGTACAAGAAGGCCTTCGGGCAGGAGTCCGTGGCCCGGCTGGACGAGCCGACCCGCGCCGACTTCTGAGTCGGCGGGAGGGAAGGGACTGCGGGAAGAAGGCTCTGGCGCCGAAAAACTATCAGCGCTAGTTTGGGTCGCGGACGACGAACCGGCCGGTAGGTTGGGAACAGGCGCAGAGGAGACAGCGGATGAAGAGCCACGACGCGATGTACATCGGCGGGGAGTGGCGCCCCGCCGCCTCCACCGACACCATTCCGGTCGTCAACCCGGCGGACGAGCAGGTCATCGGCCATGTTCCCGCCGGAACCGCCGAGGACGTCGACGCCGCCGTCCACGCGGCGCGGGCCGCGTTCCCCGGCTGGGCCGCCACCCCGCCGGCGGAGCGCGCCAAGCTGATCGGCGCGCTCCGCGACGCCCTCGCGGCCCGCGCCGAGGAGATCGCCGCCACGGTCACCGCCGAGCTCGGCGCCCCGCCCCAGCTGGCGGCCACGGTCCACGCCGGACTGCCGATCGCCGTCGCCGGTTCGTACGCCGAGCTCGCAGCCACCCACTCCTTCGAGGAGAAGGTCGGCACCTCCACGGTCTACTCCGAGCCCGTCGGTGTCGTCGGCGCGATCACCCCGTGGAACTACCCGCTCCACCAGATCGTCGCCAAGGTCGCCCCCGCGCTCGCCGCCGGCTGCACCGTCGTCCTCAAGCCCGCCGAGGACACCCCGCTGACCGCCCAGCTCTTCGCCGAGGCGGTCCACGCGTCGGGCATCCCGGCCGGTGTGTTCAACCTCGTCACCGGCCTCGGCCCGGTCGCCGGCCAGGCGCTCGCCGAGCACGAGGGCGTCGACCTCGTCTCGTTCACCGGCTCGACGGCCGTCGGCAGGCGGATCGGCGCCCTCGCGGGCGGCGCCGTCAAGCGGGTCGCCCTGGAACTCGGCGGCAAGTCGGCCAACGTCATCCTGCCGAGCGCCGACCTCGGCAGGGCCGTCGCCGTCGGCATCGCCAACGTCATGGCCAACTCCGGTCAGACGTGCAGCGCGTGGACCCGGATGCTCGTCCCCGCCGACCGGTACGACGAGGCGGTGGCGCTGGCCGCCGAGGCCGTCAAGAAGTACGTCCCCGGCGAGCGCGTCGGCCCTCTCGTCAACGCCAAGCAGCAGCAGCGGGTGCGCGGCTACATCGAGAAGGGCGTCGAGGAGGGCGCCCGTATCGTCGCGGGCGGCCCCGAGGCGCCGCGCGAGACCGGCTACTACGTCTCCCCGACCGTCTTCGCCGACGTCACCCCGGACATGACCATCGCCCAGGAGGAGATCTTCGGCCCGGTCGTCTCGATCCTGCGGTACGAGGACGAGGAGGACGCCCTGGCCATCGCCAACGGGACCGTCTACGGGCTCGCCGGCGCGGTCTGGGGCGAGCCGGAGGCGGCCGTCGCCTTCGCCCGCCGGATGGACACGGGCCAGGTCGACATCAACGGCGGCCGCTTCAATCCGCTGGCGCCCTTCGGCGGTTACAAGCAGTCGGGCGTAGGCCGTGAACTCGGCGCGCACGGCCTCGCCGAGTACCTCCAGACCAAGTCCCTCCAGTTCTGAGCCCTTCCGAGCCGGTTCCGACCCCGCTCCGGTCCCGCTGAGCGTGTTCGAGCCTGCCTGTTCCCAGCCTGCTCCGAGCCCTTCCGAGCCTGTTCCGAGTCCCTGAGGAGCAAGACGCGTCATGAGCGTGGTCCGCGCCGCCTTCCTGCCCGCCGTCGGCTCTCCGCTGGAGATAGCCGGTATCCGACTGCCCGAGCCCGGCCCCGGCCAGGTCAGGGTGCGCCTCGCCGCGGCCGGGGTCTGTCACTCCGACCTGTCCCTCTCCAACGGGACGATGCGGGTGCCCGTCCCCGCCGTCCTCGGCCACGAGGGCGCCGGCACGGTCGTCTCCGTCGGCGAGGGCGTCACCCACGTCGCCCCCGGCGACGGCGTCGTCCTCAACTGGGCGCCGTCCTGCGGAACCTGCCACCCCTGCTCGCTCGGCGAGGTCTGGCTCTGCGCCGACGCGCTGACCGGCGCCGGGAGCGTGTACGCCGCCACCGAGGACGGCGTCGACCTCCACCCCGGTCTCAACGTGGCCGCCTTCGCGGAGGAGACCGTGGTCGCGGCGAACTGCGTCCTGCCCGTCCCGGACGGGGTCCCGCTCACGGACGCGGCACTCCTCGGCTGCGCCGTCCTCACCGGCTGGGGCGCGATCCACCACTCGGCGCGGGTCCGGGAGGGGGAGTCCGTCGTCGTCTTCGGTGTCGGGGGCGTGGGCCTCGCCACCCTCCAGGCCGCCCGCGTCGCGGGCGCCTCGCCGATCATCGCGGTCGACGTGTCGCCCGAGAAGGAGGCCCTGGCGCGGGCCGCCGGGGCGACGGAGTACGTCGTCGCCTCCGAGACCACCGCCAAGGAGATCCGGAAGCTGACGGGTGGCCAGGGCGCCGACGTGGCCGTCGAGTGCGTCGGCCGCGCCACCACCATCCGTACCGCCTGGGACTCCACCCGGCGAGGCGGTCGCACCACGGTCGTCGGCATCGGCGGCAAGGACCAGCAGGTCACCTTCAACGCCCTGGAGCTCTTCCACTGGGGCCGGACCCTGTCCGGCTGCGTGTACGGGAACTCCGACCCGGCCGTGGACCTGCCCGTCCTCGCCGAACACATCCGGGCCGGCCGCCTCGACCTGGGCGCCCTGGTCACCGAGCGGATCACCCTGGACGGCATCCCGGGCGCGTTCGACAACATGCTCGCGGGCAAGGGCGGCCGGGCGCTCGTCGTCTTCTAGACGGCCCCGGTCAGACGGTTTCCGCGGCCTCGACGCTGTCGGCCGGAGTCCTCGACGGGGGCTTCGGCCGGGAGCGCGAGACCGCCACGCCCGCCAGGCACAGCGCCCCGCCACCGAGCGTGAGCAGCCCGGGGAGCTCGCCGAGGAACACCCACGCCATGACGACGACCAGTGCGGGCACGGCGTACGTCGTCGCGCCCATCCGGCCCGCGGTCGTACGGGCCAGGGCGTAGGCCCAGGTGGTGAAGGCGAGGGCGGTCGGGAACACCCCGAGGTACACCATGTTCAGCGTCGCGGAGAGCGGCGCCCGGCTCGCCTCGTCGACGAGCTGCCCGGCGAACGGCAGACACGCCACGGTGCCGACCAGGCACCCGAAGGTCGTGATCTGCAGCGCGCTGCCGTGGGCCAGGGCGGGCTTCTGCGCGACCACACCGCCCGCGTACGCGACGGCCGCGAGCAGGCAGAGCACCACGCCGAGGACGGAGGCGTGCCCCGCGCCGGACATCGAGAACCCGACGGCGACCGCGCCGGCGAAGGAGACCCCCATCCCCGCGATCAGCCGGGGCGGCAGCTTCTCGCCGAGGAAGCGGGAGCCGAGCAGCGCGATCAGGATCGGCCCGATGTTCACGACCATCGCCGCCGTGCCGGCGTCGACCTCCTGCTCGCCCCAGTTGAGGACCACCATGTAGGCGCCGAACCACAGGAGTCCGGACACCGCGATCCCCGGCCAGGCCGCCCGTGACGGAAGCCCCTCCCGCCGTATCAGCAGGACCGCTCCGAGGACGAGAGCCCCGGCGAGGAGCCGGCCCAGGGCGAGCGCGCCGGGGGAATAGGCGGCCCCCGCGCTGCGGATCGAGACGAAGGCGGAGGCCCACAGGACGACGGTGACAGCGGCGGCGGCGAGCGCCAGGCGGGAGGTGGCGGGGGAGCCGGGTGAGTCGGTCATGGGGCGACCGTATGCCCTGGACCCTTCGGCGCTCACCGAATTGTCTCCGGCTCGATCCCCAGGGCCAGCCGCAGCGCCTGCTCGCCCTGCGGGGTCACCTTCACGGCCCGCTCGGACCCGATCCGTACGCACCAGCCGGCGTCGAGCGCGTGCCGGCAGAGCGCCGCGCCCGCGATCCCCGCCAGATGAGGCTTCCGCTCGGTCCAGTCGAGGCAGCCGCGGGCGACGGGCCGCCGCCCCCTGGCCGCGAGGGCGATCCCCAGCTCCCCGAACCACTCCACGCCCGCGTCCGTGAGCGCGAACCCGGTGTCCTGACGCAGCAGTCCGCGCACGGTCATCGCCTCGGTGATCGCGATGCCCAGCCGCCCGGCGAGATGGTCGTAGCAGGTACGCCCCCGCGCCATCGCCTGCCCCGCGCTCGCGGCCCGCAGCGACTGCGGCGGCGCCTTCCGCGCGGGCTCGGAGCGGGCGGCCAGGTCCTCGACGAGGTGGGCGATCCCGGCGTCGGCAAGGCGCACGTACCGGTGCCGCCCCTGCCGCTCCTCGGCGAGCACCCCGCCCGCGACGAGCTTCCCGAGGTGCTCGCTGGTCGTGGACGGCGCCACGCGCGCGTGGCGCGCCAACTCCCCCGCGGTCCAGGCCCGCCCGTCGAGCAGGGCGAGGAGAAAGGCGGCGCGGGTCTCATCGGCGAGGAGCGCCGCGAGGGCGGCGAGGTCTTTTGCGGCCATGGCTACCAGGGTGCCGCACTCACGGTTCGGCGTCCGCCGAACCGTCCCGGTGGCGCGACCGGTAGGCGTGGAGCTCGATCAGGCGGTGGTCCTCGGCGAGCAAGCACGGCTCCCATGGGAGCCGTCCCACCCGCTCGTACGCGTCCTCGGTGCGCGGATCGTCGCGCAGGGCGAGCCCGTACGCGGCCTCCAGGCGCACCAGTTGCTCGTCCTCGTCGAGCAGCCGCCACAGCGTGTCGGCTACGGCGGGGGAGCGGTCCGGGCACGTGGCGAGTGTCGCCGCGGTGCCGCCCCGGACGCCGGGATCTGGGTCCCGGGCCAGGGCGAGCAGCGCTTCCGCGAACTCGGCGGCCTCGGCCGGCTCCCCGGCCTCGGTGAACCTCTGCTGCCAGTGGCTCAGGGCCTCGGAGGTGGACGCGCGCACGTTCGGATGCGGATCCCGGGTGAGAGCGAACAGGGCACGGCGGGCGTCCGCGCCCAGGGACGCGCCCTCGTCACCGCCGAGGGCGAGGGGGACCGAGGCGCGGATGTCGGGGTCGGCATGGCCGGCGAGCCGGAGGCCGATCGCCTCCTCCTCGGGGTGGCCGAGGCCGATGTAGGTGTCGAGGATCTCCCACAGGACCTTCGGGTCGCTCTCGTCGGCCGTCCAGGAGGCGAGGAGGGCGGCCGGCTCCCCGCGCTCGAGCCGGGTCTCGCCCAGGAAACCGAGCGTGTCGGCGTACCGCAGTACCTGGAGCGCGAACAGCCTGCGGTCGCGCTCCGAGGGGTGGCGGGCTGAGAGGACCGCCGACCAGGACTCCCGGTCGAGCCGCAGGCCCAGCGGGAAGAGGACGGCCGACCGGTCCGCGTGTTCCGGGTCCGGGTCCGCGAGCGCCCGCCCCATCAGCACCTCCGCCGGTGTCAGGACGCCGAAGGACCGCTCGAGCGAAGTCAGGATCGCTCCGTGCCCGGCGCGGACGGTCAGCCCGCCGAGCGACACCTGGTCGACGGTGTCGGACTCGTCGTCCCGGATCCGGACCGTCTCGGCCGGCCCCGAGGCGCCGGTCCTGCGCCGCAGTTCGGCCTCCGCGCCGGTCTCGTACCAGGAGCGGGCGATTCCGAGCAGCCGTTCCTGCTGAGACCTCGGCAGCCGTGTCCCGGGGTCGCGCTCCAGGACGGCGTAGAAGACGGCGGGAGAGCCGCCGTCGACCGCCCGCGACAGCGGTGTCGTGCCGTCCGGCAGCACCCGGTCCGGGTCCGCCCGGCCCTCCACCAGGACCTCGGCGACCTCCGCGTCGTACGCGGCGACCGCCAGACACAGCACCGGCAGCCCGTCCTCCGCCACCGTTTCCGGGTCGGCGCCCGCGCCGAGAAGACGCTCGACCTCCTCCCCGTCCCCCGCCCGCACCGCCGCTACGAGCCGCTCGTCGTCTCCTGCCTGGCCCATGCTCCCCGTACCCCTGTCTCGTACCGCATCGCCAGTCCGTCGAGCAGCGCCCGCAGTCCTGTCTCGAACGCGCCCTCGTCGACCTTCTGGCGGTGTTCCGCCAGGAGGTGCGCCTGGCCCAGGTGAGGGTAGTCCGCCGGGTCGTAGGCCGTCTCGTCGTCGACGAAGCCGCGGGCGAAGGAGCCCAGCGCCGAGCCGGTGACGAAGTACCGCATCAGCGCGCCGATGTAGGTCGCCTGGGCGGGCGGCCAGCCCGCGCGGACCATCGCGCCGAAGACCGCGTCGGCGACCTTCAGGCCCGCCGGGCGGCGGCCGGGGCCCTGTGCCAGGACCGGGACGATGTTCGGGTGGTCGGCGAGGGCCGCGCGGTAGGAGGCCGCCCAGTCGTGCAGGGCCGTGCGCCAGTCGCGTTCGTCGCCCTCCTCGAACATCGACAGATCGACCTTCGCGCTGACGGCGTCGGCGACCGCGTCGAGGATCTCGTCCTTCGTGCGGAAGTGGTTGTAGAGCGACGGCCCGCTGACCCCCAGCTCCGCGGCGAGGCGCCGGGTGGAGACGGCGGCGAGGCCCTCCGCGTCCACGAGCGCGCTCGCCGTCTCGACGATCCGGTCTCGGCTGAGGAGGGGCTTGCGCGGTCGGGCCATGGCGCACATAGTAGGCCTGCCCGCAGGAAACTAGCAGTGCTAATTAAAGTCTTCACGAAGGTCGGTGGCGCAGTGAACCTGGAGCTCAGCGAGGAACAGGAAGCCGTACGGCAGCTCGCCCACGACTTCGTCGCCCGCGAGGTCACCCCGCACGTCGTCGAGTGGGACCGCGCCGAGAGCGTCGACCGTTCGATCGTCAAGAAGCTCGGCGCCGTCGGCTTCCTCGGCCTCACGATCCCGGAGGAGTACGGCGGCTCGGGCGGCGACCACCTCGCCTACTGCCTGGTCACCGAGGAGCTCGGGCGCGGCGACTCCTCCGTGCGCGGCATCGTCTCCGTCTCGCTCGGTCTCGTCGCCAAGACCATCGCGGCGTGGGGCGACGAGGAGCAGAAGCGGGCCTGGCTGCCCCGGCTCGCCGCGGGTGAGGCCCTCGGCTGCTTCGGTCTCACGGAGCCCGGCACCGGTTCGGACGCCGGCAGCCTCGCCACCAGGGCCGTCCGCGACGGGGACGCGTACGTCGTCAACGGCTCGAAGATGTTCATCACCAACGGGACCTGGGCCGATGTCGTCCTGCTCTTCGCGCGGACGAACGACACGCCGGGCCACAAGGGCGTCTCCGCCTTCCTCGTGCCCACGGACACCCCGGGCCTCTCGCGCCGCACCGTCCACGGCAAGCTCGGTCTGCGCGGCCAGGCGACCGCCGAACTGGTCCTCGAGGACGTCCGCGTCCCCGCCTCCGCGATGCTGGGCCCGGAGGGCAAGGGCTTCTCCATCGCCATGTCCGCCCTGGCCAAGGGGCGGATGTCGGTCGCCGCCGGCTGTGTCGGCATCGCACAGGCGGCGCTCGACGCGGCCGTCCGCTACGCGGGCGAGCGGGAGCAGTTCGGCAAGCCCATCGCCTCGTACCAGCTGGTGCAGGAGCTGATCAGCGACATCGCCGTGGACGTGGACGCGTCGCGGCTGCTGACCTGGCGCGTCGCCGATCTGATCGACCGCGGTCAGGAGTTCGCCACCGCCGCGTCGAAGGCCAAGCTGTACGCCTCCGAGGCCGCGGTCCGCGCCGCGAACAACGCCCTCCAGGTCTTCGGCGGCTACGGCTACATCGACGAGTACCCGGTCGGCAAGCTGCTGCGGGACGCCCGCGTGATGACGCTGTACGAGGGCACCAGCCAGATCCAGAAGCTGATCATCGGGCGGGCGCTCACCGGCGTCTCGGCGTTCTGAGTACCTCGCGGTGCGCCGCTGAGTATCCGGACGGATGTGGCGGGCGCCACATCCGTCCGATGCTTCCTCCATGAGCGACACACCCGTCAAGCAGCAGAACACCGCCGCCTACCACCTGCAGGCCGTCATCTCCTTCGGGCTCGCGCTCGCCGCCGTGGCGATCGGCGTCTACCAGCTGGACGCCGACGCCTGGGTGCGCGCCTTCCTCGCCATCGCCGTCCTCTACCTCACCACCTCGGCCTTCACGCTCGCCAAGGTCGTCCGCGACCGCCAGGAGGCGGGTCAGATCGTCAGCCGGGTCGACCAGGCCCGCCTCGAGAAGCTCCTCGCCGAGCACGACCCCTTCCAGAAGCTCTAAGCGCTTGCTCAGCTTCGTTGTATGGTGTTCGTTCCGACAGCTGGAGTGAGGGGCGAGCGATGAGCGTGGCGGAGGAGACGCCCGGCGGCGAGGACATGCCGTGGGGCGAGGTCACGCCGGAGGCGGCCAGGCGGCTGCTCGTCGCGGCCGTCGAGGCGTTCGCCGAGCGCGGGTACCACGCCACGACGACCCGGGACATCGCGGGCCGGGCCGGCATGAGCCCGGCCGCGCTCTACATCCACTACAAGACCAAGGAAGAGCTGCTCCACCGGATCAGCCGCATCGGTCACGACAAGGCCCTGGAGATCCTCCGGGACGCCGCCGACGGTGAGGGAACGGCGGGGGAGCGGCTCGCGGACGCCGTGCGGTCCTTCGTCCGCTGGCACGCCGAGCGGCACACCACGGCGAGGGTCGTGCAGTACGAGCTCGACGCGCTCGGCCCCGAGCACCGCGCCGAGATCGTCGAGCTGCGCCGCGAGTCCGACGCGGCCGTGCGCAGGATCATCAACGAGGGCGTGACGGCCGGGGAGTTCGACGTCCCGGACGTGTCCGGCACCACCGTCGCGGTGCTCTCGCTGTGCATCGACGTGTCGCGCTGGTTCAACGTGTCGGGCCGCCGGACTCCGGACGAGGTCGGCGCGCTCTATGCCGACCTCGTCCTGCGGATGGTCGGCGCTCAGAAGTAGTAGCGCGAGACCGACTCGGCGACGCAGACCGGCTTGTCGCCGCCCTCGCGTTCCACGGTCACGGTCGCGGTGACCTGCACACCGCCACCCGCCTCGACGACGTTCGTCAGCACGGCGGTCGCGCGCAGCCGCGAGCCGACGGGTACGGGGGAGGGGAAGCGCACCTTCTCCGTGCCGTAGTTGATGCCCATCTTCATGCCCTCGACGCGCATGATCTGCGGGACCAGGGTCGGCAGCAGCGACAGCGTCAGATAGCCGTGCGCGATGGTCTTCCCGAACGGCCCGGCGGCCGCACGCTCCGCGTCCACGTGGATCCACTGGTGGTCACCGGTCGCGTCGGCGAACAGGTCGATCCGCTTCTGCTCGATCTCCAGCCAGTCACTGTGCCCCAGCTGCTCGCCGACTCCGGCGCGCAGCTCCTCGGCGGAGGTGAAGATCCTCGGCTCGGCCATGTCCCTGCTCCCTGTCTCTCACCCGGCTTGACGCCTGTCGCTCGACGCATATCTAAGCGACTGCTTAGTCTGGCTGGGGCGGAGGGCTCTGTCAACGGGTCGGAAGGGTCGAGCAGTAGGGTTCGGGGAGTGCCGCAGATTCCAGAGAAGATCCACGAACTCACCGTCGGCCAGCTGTCCGCGCGCAGCGGCGCCGCCGTGTCCGCCCTGCACTTCTACGAGTCCAAGGGCCTGATCAGCAGCCGCCGCACCAGCGGCAACCAGCGTCGCTACGGCCGCGACATCCTGCGCCGGGTCGCCTTCATCCGGGCCGCGCAGCGCGTCGGCATCCCGCTCGCGACCATCCGCGACGCGCTCGCCGAACTCCCCGAGGAGCGCACCCCCACCAACGAGGACTGGGCGCGGCTCTCGGCGGCCTGGCGCACGGAGCTGGACGAGCGGATCAAGCAGCTCGGACGGCTGCGCGACCATCTGACGGACTGCATCGGCTGCGGATGCCTGTCGCTGCAGAACTGCGTGCTGTCCAACCCCGACGACGTCATCGGCGAACGGATGACGGGCTCGCGGCTGCTGCCGGAGCGCCGGGAGGGTTAGGGGTCCGCCCGGAGGACGGGCACCGGAGCGCCGGGCCGTTCTCGAAGGCCACCCCGGTCCCCGCGGGCCGGCCGTCCGCACGTACGGAGAGGGGCCCGCCACCCCCGTGGACGGGCCCCTCGGTTCCGGCGGCGGGCGGATCACTCGTACTCGGTGCCGCCCTTACGGGTCAGATAGGCCGGGCTGACCGCCTTGGCGATGGCGCGGCCACCGACCACCGGGCTGTACCGCTCCGTCACCGGGCGGATCACGACACCCTCCCGCAGATGGAGCTCCCGCCCGGAGACGGTCTCCCGGCCGTTCGCCACCTCCAGCACCCGGTCCAGGTCGTACGGTCCGGTGTACAGCCGTGGTACGAGCGGCAGTTCGCCGGGCTCCAGGACCTCGGCCGGGTCCAGCCAGCGGACTTGGCCGTCGATCTCGGCCGACACGTCGAAGACGGCGTAACCGACGCCCTCGCTGCGGGCGTTCGCGCCGTAGCCGAGGTCCTGCACCCCGGCCCCGTACACCTCACCGAACAGCCCGACCCGGCTCGCGCCGAGGCGCGCGGCGAGCCGCGCCGCCACCGCCTGTACGTCATGGCCGTGGACCGCGCGCCAGTACAGGTTGCGCGGGTCCTCCTGGAGGGCCAGGCCCTTGGCTCCGAAGCCCTTCGAGGAGACCCGCAGCCGGTCGTCCTCGACGACATACGTCGCCAGGCAGGCCGTACCGTGCAGCTTCTCCGTCAGGACCACCGGCTCACCGGGCTCGAAGATGTCCGGATACCGCTGCAGGTTCTCGATGTCGACCCACGGCAGCAGATCCGGCGCGGACTCCACGTCCCCGCTCATCGTCGGCGGGATCGGTGGCGCCCACTTGGTGATCCCGAGGAGTTCGGCGAAGTCGGTTCCCTCGGCGGCCGCCGAGGCCAGGTCGACATCGGTCAGCGCCTTGGGCCGGCACACGATCCCCTGCGACAACTCGCCCCGCAGCCGCACCGCCTTGACCCGGTCCGACGCCTTTCCGGCCAGCCGCCCGGTCAGCCCCAGCTCGTCGACGAGCGCGATCGGCAGTACGGCCTGCTCCGGGATGTAGACGGCGACCTCACCCGTGCGGTAGGCGCCCTTGGCGACGACGGCTCGGTAGAGGCCGACCTGGGCCAGCTCCAGCGCGTCGGCGTTGGGATGGTCATGGACGGTCAGGGTTTCGGCGGTGACGCGCAGTGTCGACATGTCGGTTCTCCGGCGGCTCAGGGATAGTCACGTGGCGTTCTCATCGCCGGACACTCTGCCCGGGTGAAAACCCCCTGGGCCAGCGGTTTTCGCACGGGTAGCCTCGCGCTCCCCGCAGCGGGGGGCTACTCCTCCGGGAACGCGGCCGAGACCAGCTGGGCGTTGTCCCGCGCAGGGCTTCCGTCCGGCAGGAACAGCGTGTCCTCCAGACCGATACGCGTCGCCAGACCGAGACGACGGGCCAGTCGCAGGACCGGCCACGCGCCGGCGTCGGTGCCATGGAGGAGGATCGGCCGGCCGTGGCTCCCGCCCGCCTCGGCCAGCAGCGTACGGGCCGTCGTGACCGGGTCGGGGCCGGTGACCTCCGCCAGGACGCGCAGCACTCGGGGAGCGAGGGGTGAGCCGAGAAAGCGCGCAGGACCCCGCGTACCCGATCGCAGTCCGGCTTCCACGCCGACGCCCCGCTCCATCAGTGCAGCCGCAAGCTCCTCCGCGCCCGGCTCGTGCCAGTGCACCGAGGCGTGGTCGGGGAGGACCGTCCAGGCGCGGACGCGCTCCACCCGCCGTACCGGATCGGGCTCCTCCGCCACGCCGGTCGTCACCCCCACCGGCACGTCCACGGCCGCGCGGATCGCCGTCAGGGTCTCCGCCAGCACCCGGGGCGAGAGCGTCTCCCCGCCGCACGGAGTCCTGGGGTGTACGTGAATGTCCGACGCCCCGGCCGCGACCGCCCGTGCCGCCGCTTCCGCCATCGCGGCCGGCGACATCGGCACGGCCGCCGAATCCCCCGGACCGCGGCCCCCGTTCAGACAGACCTGCATCACGCCACGGACGCCAGCCGTGGAACCGTCTCCCGCGCCCGGGCCAGCGCCCCCGCCGTCAGCACGGCCCGCGGCACCACGACCCCGCAGTCACCGCACACCGGACCGAACCACGGCTCGTCGTCCAGATCCGGCCGCCACTCGATCCGGGGCCCCGCGCACACCGGGCAGAACTCCCCGGGAGCGGACTGCAGCGCGGTGATCAGCCGCCGCAGCACCTCGGCCAGCGGATCCGACGGATGCACCGCCGGATCGTCGCACCGCGCCACCCCGTTGCCGCCCCAGGTCCGCCGGTGCCAGTCGTCCAGCGCGCCGGGCCGCCTCAGCCCGCCGTGCTTCTCGCGCCGCCGCCGCGCCGCGAACTCCTCCTCGTACGCGAGCCACACCGCCCGCGCCTCCTCCAGCTCCTCCAGAGCGGCCACCAGCCGCCCAGGATCGAGCTCCCGATCCTCGGGCCCGAACCTGTGCCTGCGGCACAGATGGTCCCAGGTCGCGCGGTGCCCGTACGGGGCGAACCGCTCCAGGCACTTGCGCAGCGAGTACCTCCGCAGCGCCGTGTCACTCCCGGGATCGCGCACCTGTCTCGCAAGACTCCGGAAACCCGCCATCGCTTCGCACCTCCGTCGGTGGTACTTCGGCGTCAAGGACGTTATGGAATGGACGAACGGCCGCCCGTTCGTGTTCCATCGAAAATTCGATGGGGGCCATCAGAGGCGCGCGAGGGAGATCTGTTGCGGGACGTCGTACTGGGGCTCGCGGAGAATCCGGCGCTGCCGGAACGGCTGTTCGCACGGCTCCTGGAGACCGGCCACGAGGACGTTCCCTTCTTCCTCGCGTACCGCCCGCAGCTGACCGGGCCGCAGGTGAAGACGCTGCTCGCGCACCAGGGCGAGGAGATCGACACGCTCATCGTCGAGGGGAAGGTGTCCTGGGCGGACGTTCCGCGCGACAACCCCCGGGCGCTGCTGGCCGCCGTGCAGGCGGGCATCGCCCCCCGAGCCGCCGCGCAGCAGCTCGCCGCGCATGCGGATCCGGAGATCCGCCGTTCCCTCGCGGACCACGCGGAACTGCTGTCCCCCGAGGTGATCGCCGTCCTCGCCCGCGACCGGGATCCCGAGGTGGTCCAGCGGGTGGCGCTTCATGCCGTCGACCTCCCCGCGCCCCTTGCCGAGGAAATCGCCCGCCATCCCCACACTGTCGTACGGACCGAATTCGCGTCGAACGACCACGCACCGCCCGCCCTGCTCGCCTCCCTCCTCGCCGACGGCGGGGCCGGCCCGCGCCCACCCGCTGTGATTCCTGCCACTCCCGGGCCGAGGGCTGCGCCGACCACGCGCCGGGCATCCGCCGGATACGGATCGCGGCAGCGAGCAACCCCGCCGTGCCGCCGGCGGGTCTCGAGGAGTTCCTGGACGCCGAGGAGGCCTGGGCCGCGGCCGAGATCGCGGAGCGGACCGACCTGCCGGCCCACTTCCACCCACGCCTGGCCGGCCACCCCGTCGCCTACGTACGGATGACCGCCGCGCGCAATCCCACCGTCGGCGAACCCCTGCTCCGGCGGCTCGCCGACGATCCCGATCCCGCTGTGCGCGCGGCCGTCGCGGAGCATCCCGCCATACCCCTCTCCTGGCTGACCGCCTTCGCGGCCGACCGGCGGCTCCCGCGCGAACCGCTGCCCCGGATCCTCGCCGCCACCGACGCGGAGCTTCACGAGCTGGCCAGGAGTCGCGTCGCGCAGGTACGCGCCCTCGTCGCCGCCCGCCCCGACCTCCCCGCCGACCTCGTGGACCTGCTCGCCGCCGACCCCGACATCGGGGTGGCCCGGCGGATCGCGCCCCACCCGGCACTCGCCGCCACCCGGCTCACCGAACTCGCCGAGCGCCACGGTCCGCCCCTGCACGGGGCCGTCGCCCGTAACCCCGGCTGTCCCGCCGCCCTGCTGCGCAGGATGGCGCGGCACACCGGGTCCTCGCCCAAGGCCCTGGCCTCGATCGCCGAGCACCCCGCCACTCCGGCGGACATCGTCGAGGACCTGCTGGCGCACCCGGACCGGGACGTAGCCGTGACGGCCGCCGCTCACCCCTCACTTCCGGTGGAGACGATGGAACGGCTCGTCGAGCAGGCCGGTGAGGGCCGTCCGCGGACCTGACTACCGCCCCCTGATCCGGCCCGCCGACGCCACCAGCCGGGCGAGCTCCGCGTGGCAGATGTCGCTGTGCTCCCCCACCACCTCCGCCGCGTCGACGCTCACGCATCCCGTCGCCGGGATTCCGTCGCGCAGGGCCTTTGTCAGCGGCAGCGAGGGCGTGCCCGGAACCGCCTGGACGCCGTCGTGGCCGATCGCCCACCAGCGCTTGTCGCTGCCGAGCAGCGAGTCGGCGTCGCGGGCCAGCCGGGAGGCGAGGGGGTAGATGACCCGCAGCGCGGTGTCATGGCGGGAGTAGCAGGCGACCACGGGGCCGTCCACGCGGCGCTGGAGATCGCGCAGCGCACCGCCCCGGCCCGGGTCGTGCGGGAGGCGGGCCGCGAACGCGTAGTGGGAGAAGGCCCCTTGGAGGAGCGTCACCGAAGCCACGTTGCGGACATCGGCCGGCAGGCCGCGCAGGGCGAACGAGACGAGGCGGGCGCCCATGCTGTGACCGACGAGATGGATCCGCAGTCCGGGGGAGGAGCGGGCGAGTTCGCCGAGCAAGGGGCCGAGCCCGCGCTCGCCGACCGTGCCGGAGCGGCGCTTCATCGTGTAGTACGTGGCCTGCCGCAGGGCCTCCCGCGCGCCCTTCCAGTACCGCGTCAGCCTGCCCCCGAACGCCTCGCGCGGGGTCGGCAGGCTCCCCGGACCCGCCGCCTCCTCCAGCGCGTCGGCGAACATCGCGCAGACGACCACCGGGTCCGCGAGCAGGAAGTCCGGCACCTCCGGGTCGTCCCTCGTGAAACCCTGCGAGCCGTTCGTGTCGGTCAACTGCCGGAGCAGCTCGCCGAACTCGGTCAGCGCCGCCTCGTCGTCCGGTTGCTCCCGCAGCAGCGTGGCCAGCCGTTCCACGACCGACTCCTTGCCCGGGTGCACCGCGGCCACGGACTCGAAGTCGGGGATCGGCTCGTCCGAGAACATCATCGACGGCCACACCACCCCCACGTACCCGGCCCGCACATCCGGCCTCAGGATCTCCGGGAACGGGGCGAAGAACGCCGAGTACAACCGGGTCGCCACGGATCGGGTGTTGTTCCACCCGTGGGCGAACATCACCAGATCCGTGACCCCTTGGGCGGCCAGCGCCGCGAGCGCCTCGTGCTGCCGGGCCGCCCCGTCGCCGTCCTTGTCGAAGGTGATCTCCCGGTACGGCTCCACACTCATTCCGGCCATGCTCTGCCCGTCCCTCCGCGTCGAGGAAGTGCTGGGGAAGTTCCTGAGGAAACTGCTGGGGATGTTCTTCCCGCGACAGCATCCTGCGCGCACGGAGGGACGGCCAGGTTTTCAGCGCAAACGCGCCGCGGAGACCTCGGGGAAGTGGACGAGCAGGTCGTACGACGTGGTCAGCCGGACCGGTGAGCGGTTGCCCTCCCACGGGTACGCGGTGCCGATCAGCCAGGCCGGGCGGTGCACGCTCAGCCAGTCGCGGGCCGCGGGCGTCGCGGCGCGCAGGTCCAGGTAGAAGGGGCGCGGCGACACCCGGTCCAGGGTCTCCGCGCTGCTGTCCGGAGCGGGCCGGCCGACCGTGAACGTGCGGATCGGCTCGCCCGCTGCCTCGGTGTCATGGGCGTTGAACGAGCCCCGCCCGAAGGAGGCGCCCATGCTCACGTAGTCCCTGCCGAGCGCGTCCCGCAGGAAGGCCCCCTGGAGGCGCGGGTACTGGTCCGGCTTGGTCGTCTCGTAGCCGACGTGGTTGTTGTGCGCGGACAGCACGATCCGGTCGCCGGTCGCCCGCTGCCACCACACGGTGTTCTCGGCCATGATCCGGTCCCGGTAGAGCATCGCGTCGGCGACGCCCGTGGCGCTCTCCGCGTCGTGCGCCATCTCGGTGCCGACCTGCGCGATCGCCCGGGCGTGCTGGACCGTCCAGGTGTGCGCCTCACGGTCCCGGCCGGGCTTCTGCCCCTCCAGGAGCGCCAGCGCCCGGTTCACGTCCGCGGCCATCCGCCGACGCTCCTCCAACGGCTTGGCGAGGTACCCGTTCATCCAGGTGTCGACGTCACCGAGCGGCTGTGAGGCCCGGTACAGCTCCTGGAAGCGCGGCAGGAGCCGCGGGTGGGTGCGGGCCACGTAGCCCGTGACCTTGTCGAAGAGCTGCGGTCCCGCGTAGCCCAGGTCGTTGCCCATGAAGCGCACCTGGTGGCCGGGATGGCGCAGATTGTGCTGCCGCATCCAGAGGATCAGGTCGAGGTACTCCTCGGTGTTCCAGAACCGGTAGGCGTTCTGGAACTCGTCGTCCAGGATCTGCCGCGGGTCGCCCTTGCCGAAGCGTACGTAGTCGTCGATCAACAGCCCCGTCGACCAGTTGGCCTCCAGCGCGAAGGTCGTGAAGCCCTTCTTCTCCACCAGGTGCTCGAAGATCCGGTGCTTGGTCTCGAAGAACTCGGAGGAGCTGTGGGTCGCCTCCCCGATTCCGAGGACCTTGGCCGAGCCGATCATCCGGTCCAGCGGCCGCAGGTCGTCCAAGGGGCTCGCGGTACGGGCGAGTTCACGGGCGGGGTCCGGTGCGGCCGTCGCGTCCGCGCTCGCGGCCGGGGCGAGGGCGGCGAGGCAGAGCGCCACGACCGCCCCCACCAGCGGTAACCGATGTCGTGTCAACGTGTTCATGGATCAAGTGTGGTGGCGACGGACCCACCCCGGCCAACCTGCCCGCACCCGTGATCACGCGGGGGTTTCCCCCACCTGTCACCGGTAGAGCAGGTACTCCTTCCGCACGGCACGGAACGCGGCCAGATCCGAAGCCCACGCGCCCACCACCTCGTCCGTGTCCGCGCCCGCGTCGATCAGGGTCCGGACGCGTGTCGAGCCCGTCAGCTTGTCGATCCAGTTGTCCGGCCGCCAGGCGAAGCCGCTCCACGAGCGCTTCGCGCTGATCAGCAGCCCGATCCCGGCCCGTACCGGGTCGAAGGCCTCCCGGTCGTGCACCTGCACCTGGACCCCGCCGACCGTCTTCCCCTGGAACTTGGAGAAGGTCGGGGCGAAGTACGCCTCGCGGAAGCGCACTCCGGGCAGCTCAAGGGCGTTCGCCGTCTCCGCCCACCGCCGGTCGACGCCCTCCGCGCCGAGCAGCTCGAAGGGGCGGGTGGTGCCGCGCCCTTCGGAGAGGTTGGTGCCCTCGAAGAGGCAGGTGCCGGAGTAGACGAGCGCGGTGTCGGGCGTGGGCATGTTGGGGCTCGGCGGCACCCACGGCAGCCCGGTGGCGTCGAAGAAGTCGCGCCGCTTCCAGCCCGACATCTGTACGGTCTCCAGCTCCACCGGCTCTGCCAGGAACTCTCCGTTGAACAGCCGGGCCAGTTCCGACACCGTCATCCCGTGCGCCTGCGCGATCGGTTCGCGCCCCACGAAGGTGGCGAAGGAGCGGTCGAGGACCGGACCGAGGGCCGCCCGCCCGGTGACCGGATTGGGCCTGTCCAGGACGACGAACCGTTTCCCCGCCAGCGCGGCCGCCACCATGCAGTCGTAGAGCGTCCAGATGTACGTGTAGAAGCGGGCACCCGCGTCCTGGATGTCGAAGACGACGGTGTCCACGCCCGATGCGGTGAAGACGTCCGCCAGCGGCTGCCCGCTCTTGAGGTAGGTGTCGTAGACCGGAAGCCCGGTCGCGGGGTCGTCGTAGCGGCCCTCCGAGCCGCCCGCCTGCGCCGTGCCCCGGAAGCCGTGCTCGGGGCCGAAGACGGCCACCAGGTCGACCCGGTCGTCCGCGTGCATGACGTCGACGATGTGGCGCACGTCCGAGGTGATCCCGGTCGGGTTGGTGACGACACCGACCTTCTGCCCGGCCAGCGGGGCGTATCCGTCGGCGACCAGCCGGTCGAACCCGGTGCGGACCCGGTGGCCGCCGCCGTGCGCGACGGCCACGGGGGCTGTCGCGGCCCCCAGCCCGACCGCGCCGCCGGCGGCGAGCAGGCCGCGTCTCGACAGGCCCGACGGGTGCGACCGGCTCGACGAGTTCGACGGGTTCGACGGGCTCGACAGGCTCATACGGAAACCTCCTTGATCGCCTTCCCTGACATGGGCCCGCACGCTAGCGCTCCTGACGGCCCCAGGGAACGAGGCGTGCACCAGAGGTCTTCCCTTGCTACATACCGACTGGTTAGTCTGCTGGCACTGTCACAACGGAGAGGCGGATCCCGATGAGTACGGTGCAGGGCGCTGGAGTGGTCGTCACGGGCGCGGGCGGCGGGATCGGAGCCGCACTGGCCCGCCGGTTCGCCGCCGAGGGCGCCCGGGTCGTCGTCAACGACCTCGACCCCGACCGCACCAAGGCCGTCGCCGAGGAGATCGGCGCCACCGCCGTCCCGGGCGACGCCTCGGCGATCGTCGAGGAGGCCCGCGAGGCCCTCGGCGGCACCGGCACCATCGACGTATGGTGCGCCAATGCCGGACTCGCCTCGCCCGGTGACGCCTTCGCCGACGAGGCCGTCTGGGCCGCCGCCTGGGACGTCAACGTCATGGCCCATGTCCGCGCCGCCCGCGCGCTGCTGCCCGACTGGCTGGAGCGCGGCACCGGCCGCTTCGTCTCCACGGTCTCCGCCGCCGGCCTGCTCACCATGGTGGGCGCCGCCCCCTACAGCGTCTCCAAGCACGGCGCCTACGCCTTCGCCGAATGGCTCTCCCTCACGTATCGCCACCGCGGCGTCAAGGTCCACGCGATCTGCCCGCAGGGTGTGCGTACGGACATGCTCACCGCCGCCGGATCGGCCGGTGAGCTGGTCCTCGCCCCCACCGCCATCGAGCCCGAGGACGTTGCCGACTCCCTCTTCGACGCCATCGACGCCGACCGCTTCCTGGTCCTCCCGCACTCCGAGGTCGCCGAGTTCTACCGGGCCAGGGCGACCGACCCCGAGCGATGGCTCGGCAACATGAACCACATCCAGCGGAAGTGGGAAGGAGCCGGCGCATGACCTCGACCCAGTCGCCGTACGCGGCCAAGCCCTGGCTCGACCGGCTCACCGAGGCCCAGCGGGCCCCCATCGCCCCGCCGCCCACGGTGCTCCACGCCTTCCGGGCCTCCGCCGCCCGGGCCCCGGAGAGCCCGGCCCTCGCCTACTTCGACGGCCGCCTGACCTACCGCGAGACCGACGCGCTCTCCGACTCGGTCGCCGGGCACCTCGTCGCGCACGGCCTGGAGCGGGGCGACCGGGTCGCGATCATGCTCCAGAACAGCCCGCACTTCGTCCTCGCCCTGCTCGGCGCCTGGAAGGCCGGCGCGACGGTCGTCCCGCTCAATCCGATGTACAAGTCGGCCGAGGTAGGGCACGCCCTGCGGGACTCCGGCGCCACCGCCCTGATCTGCTCCGACCGGGCCTGGGAGGCGTATCTGCGGGACACCGCGGCCGACTCTTCCGTTCGGATCGCGCTCACCGCCTGCGAACGCGAGCTCCAGACCCGCGACGACCCCCGTGTCCTCGCCTTCGAGCCCGTGCCCACCGAGGTCGACGACCTGCTGACCGTCGCCCGCGCCGGCCACCCCGCCCCCGCCGACCGTGAGCTCACCGCCGACGACGTGGCCCTGATCAGCTACACGTCCGGCACCAGCGGCACCCCCAAGGGCGCGCTCAACCTCCACCGGGGCATCAGCTACAACGCCGAGCGCCAGCGCACCGGGCACCCGATTCCGGAGGGAGCCGGCTACTTCGCGCTCGCCCCGCTCTTCCACATCACCGGCCTGGTCTGCGAGCTCGCCGCCTGTTTCGGCAACGCCGGCACCCTTGTCCTCGCCCACCGCTTCGATGCCGGGGTCGTCCTCGACGCCTTCCTCGAGCACCGCCCCGCTTACACGGTCGGCCCCTCCACGGCCTTCATGGCGCTCGGCGCCCACCCTGGGGCGACCCGCGACCACTTCTCCTCGTTCCTTGTCATCTCCTCGGGCGGCGCGCCGGTGCCGCCTGCGCTGGTGGAGAAGTTCCGTGCCGGCTTCGGGCCGTACATCCGCAACGGCTACGGCCTCACCGAATGCACCGCCCCCTGCGCCGCCGTACCGCCCGAGCTGGAGGCCCCGGTGGACCCGGCCTCCGGCACCCTCTCCGTCGGTCTCCCCGGGCCCGACACGGTCGTCCGCATCCTCGACGAGACCGGCGCCGAGGTGCCCTTCGGCGAACCGGGCGAGATTGCGGTACGCGGCCCGCAGGTCGTACCGGGCTACTGGCGGCTCCCGGAGGCCACCGAGCAGACCTTCCCCGACGGGGAGCTGCGCACCGGCGACATCGGCTTCATGGACGCGGACGGCTGGCTCTACGTCGTCGACCGCAAGAAGGACATGATCAACGCCTCGGGCTTCAAGGTCTGGCCGAGGGAGGTCGAGGACGTCCTCTACACCCACCCGGCCGTCCGTGAGGCCGCCGTCGTGGGCGTCCCCGACGCCTACCGGGGCGAGACGGTGAAGGCCTATGTGAGCTTGCGCCCGGGCGCCGCCGCGGAGCCCGGCGAGCTCTCCGCGTACTGCGAGCAGCGGCTGGCCGCGTACAAGTATCCGCGCGAGGTCGAGATCCTGGCGGAGCTGCCGAAAACGACAAGTGGGAAGATCCTGAGGCGGGAACTCCGTTCCCCCACTTCATGACGATCACAAGGGAAAGGCGGCGGCGCATGGCCAGGACGACGGACGGGAGCGGTACCCCCGTCCCCCAGAGGCTGCTGGCCGCCGCCACCCGGCTCTTCGCGGAGCGTGGCTACGACCGCACCTCCGTCCAGGAGATCGTGGAGGCGGCGGGCGTCACCAAGGGCGCGCTCTACCACTACTTCGGTTCCAAGGAGGACCTCCTCCAGGAGGTCTACTCCCGCGTGCTGCGGCTGCAGCAGGAGCGGCTCGACGCCTTCGCGGACGCGGACGCCCCGGTCGAGCAGCGGCTGCGGGCCGCCGCCGCCGACGTCGTGGTGACCACGATCGAGAACCTCGACGACGCCTCGATCTTCTTCCGCTCGATGCACCACCTCAGCCCGGAGAAGAACAAGCAGGTGCGCGCCGAGCGGCGGCACTACCACGAGCGGTTCCGCGCCCTGATCGAGGAGGGCCAGCAGGCCGGGGTGTTCTCCGTGGCGACCCCCGCCGACCTGGTCGTGGACTACCACTTCGGTTCGGTCCACCACCTGTCCACCTGGTACCGCCCGGATGGCCCGCTGACTCCGCAGCAGGTCGCCGACCAGCTCGCCGACCTGCTGCTGCGGGCGCTGCGGCCATAGCGCTCCGGCACGGCCGAGGGCACCCGGGGCGATTCCGCCCCGGGTGCCCGCTTCGGCTCACAGGTACTTCTTCAGCTCCCGCCGGGCCAGCGACCGCTGGTGCACCTCGTCCGGGCCGTCCGCCAGCTTCAGAGTCCGCGCCGCGGCCCAGAGCTGGGCCAGCGGGAAGTCCTGCGACACCCCGCCCGCACCGTGCACCTGCACGGCCTTGTCGATGATGTCGACGACCGCGCGCGGGGTCGCGATCTTGATGGCCTGGATCTCCGTGTGCGCACCGCGGTTGCCGACGGTGTCCATCAGCCAGGCGGTCTTGAGGACGAGCAGGCGCAGCTGCTCGACCGTCACCCGGGCGTCGGCAATCCAGTTCTGCACGACCCCCTGCTGCGCGATCGCCTTGCCGAAGGCCGTACGGGACACGGCCCGCCGGCACATCAGCTCGATCGCCCGCTCGGCCATGCCGATCAGCCGCATGCAGTGGTGGATCCGGCCGGGGCCGAGCCGGGCCTGGGCGATGGCGAAGCCGCCGCCCTCCTCGCCGATCAGGTTCGAGACCGGGACGCGGGCGTCGTGGAACAGCACCTCGGCGTGGCCGCCGTGGGAGTGGTCCTCGTAGCCGTACACCTGCATGGCCCGCCGCACCTCGACACCGGGGGTGTCGCGCGGGACGAGGATCATCGACTGCTGGCGGCGCACATCGGCGCCCTCCGGGTCGGTCTTGCCCATCACGATGAAGATCTTGCAGTCGGGGTTCATCGCCCCGGAGATGTACCACTTGCGGCCGTTGAGGACGTACTGGTCGCCCTCCCGCGTGATCCGGGTCTCGATGTTCGTCGCGTCGGAGGAGGCGACCTCGGGCTCGGTCATCGCGAACGCCGAGCGGATCTCGCCGGCCAGCAGTGGCTCCAGCCACTGCTTCTTCTGCGCCTCGTCGCCGAACTGGGCGAGCACCTCCATGTTCCCGGTGTCGGGGGCCGCGCAGTTGAGGGCCGTGGGGGCCAGCTCGGGGCTGCGGCCGGTGATCTCCGCCAGCGGCGCGTACTGGAGATTGGTCAGCCCCGCTCCGTGCTCGGCGTCGGGCAGGAAGAGGTTCCACAGACCCTGGCGGCGGGCCTCGGCCTTCAGCTCCTCGACGATCTGCGGGGTGTCCCACGGCGAGGCGAGCAGCGCCCGCTGCTCGTGTGCGGTCTGCTCGGCGGGGTAGACGTGCTCGTCCATGAAGGTGAGCAGCTTCTCCCGGAGCTCCTCGGTCCGTGCGTCGAATGCGAAGTCCATAACGGATCAGCCTTCCTGAAGGGTGGTGAGGCCGTGCTCGATGAAGACGGGGACGAGTTCGCCGATGCGGTCGAAGCCGGCGCCGACGGTCTGGCCGAGGGTGTACCGGTAGTGGATGCCCTCCAGGATCACGGCGAGCTTGAACCAGGCGAAGGCCGTGTACCAGGAGATCGCCGAGGTGTCGCGGCCCGAGCGGGCGGCGTAGCGCTCGATCAGCTCGGCGGGCGTGGGGTGGCCGGCGGCCGTGGCGGTCGTACTGACGGGGGAGTGCGGGACGTCGAGCGGCGCGCTGTACATCGCGAGCAGCCCGAGGTCGGTCAGCGGGTCGCCGAGCGTCGACATCTCCCAGTCGAGGACGGCCTTGATGCGGTCGTCCTCGCCGATCAGGACGTTGTCCAGGCGGTAGTCGCCGTGGACGACGGTCGGGGCGGGAGAGGCCGGGAGCGCGCGGCCGAGCGCCGCGTGCAGCTCGTCGATGCCCGCCAGGTCGCGGTTGCGCGAGGCGTCGAGCTGCTTGCCCCAGCGGCGCAGCTGCCGGTCGAGGAAGCCGTCGGGCCGCCCGAAGTCGCCCAGGCCCACCTCCGCCGGGTCGACGGCGTGCAGGTCGACGAGGGTGTCGACCAGGCCGAGGACGGCCTCGCGGGTGCGCTCGGGGCCGAGCGGGGCGAGCTGTTCGGCCGAGCGGTACGGGGTGCCGGCGACGAACTCCATGACGTAGAACGGCGCTCCGAGCACGCTGTCGTCCTCGCAGAGCAGCACGGTCCCGGGGACGGGCACCGCCGTGCCGTGCAGGGCGGTGATCACGCGGTGCTCGCGCTTCATGTCGTGCGCGGTGGCCAGGACGTGGCCGAGCGGGGGCCTGCGGACGACCCACTGGCCGGTGCCGTCGGTGACGACGTACGTGAGGTTCGACCGGCCGCCCTCGATCAGCCGGGCGGTCAGCGGGCCGCCGACGAGTCCGGGCCGCTCGCGGTCGAGGAATCCGCGCAACTGCTCGGGATCGAGACCTGGCGGCTGGACTGCGCTCATCGTGTGTACCTCCGGGGACGCGGGGCGGGTCGGCGTTCATGATGACCGACCAGTCGGTATGTCGTCCAGGGTTCGGGCGGGAAAGCAGTGTCGGCGCTCTGGCCATCGATCGGACTCATGAATAGAGTTCACATATGAATCCAGAGCTGTTCGTCGAGGAAGTCCGGCTGACCCCGATCCTGATCTCCGACCCGCCTCTGCTCAACACCCAGGGCGTGCACCAGCCCTACACGCCACGGCTCGTGGTCGAGGTCGTCACACGCGGCGGTGTCGTCGGCCTCGGCGAGACCTACGGCGATACGAGGTACCTGGACCTCGCCCGGCCGCTGGCCGAGGCCCTGCCCGGCCGATCGGTCACGGACGTGAACGGTTTGTTCTCGCTCGCCGCGCAGGTGTGCGGCGGTTCACGGGCCGTCGACGAGCGGGTCGACGCGGCCGGGCTGCGCGGAGTGCAGACCGCCGACAAGCTCCGGCTCTCCGTCGTCTCGGCCTTCGAGGTCGCCTGCCTGGACGCCCTCGGCAAGAGCCTGGGCCTGCCCGTCCACGCCCTGCTCGGCGGAAAGGTCCGTGACTCCGTCGAGTACAGCGCGTACCTCTTCTACAAGTTCGAAGGAGCGGACGTCTGGGGAGCGGCCCTCGACCCGGCGGGGATCGTCGAACAGGCCCGCCGCTTCGACCGGACGTACGGCTTCCGCTCCTTCAAGCTCAAGGGCGGCGTCTTCCCGCCCGAACAGGAGATCGCGGCGATCCGCGCCCTGGCCGAGGAGTTCCCCGGCCGGCCGCTCCGCCTCGACCCGAACGGCGCCTGGTCGGTGGAGACCGCGCTGGAGGTGGCTCGGGAGCTGAAGGACGTCCTGGAGTATCTGGAGGACCCGGCGACCGGCACGGACGCCATGGCCGAGGTCGCCGCCCGCACCGACGTGCCGCTGGCCACGAACATGTGTGTCACGACCTTCGAGGAGGTACCGGAGGCCTTCGCCCGGGACGCGGTACGGATCGTGCTCTGCGACCACCACTACTGGGGCGGCCTGCACCGCACCCGCGAACTGGCCGCGCTCTGCCACACGTACGGCGTCGGGCTCTCCATGCACTCCAACACCCACCTCGGCATCAGCCTCGCCGCGATGACCCAGGTCGCCGCGACCCTGCCCCACCTCGACCACGCCTGCGACACCCACTACCCCTGGCAGACCGAGGACGTCGTCACCGCCCGCGCCACGTTCCACGACGGCCGCCTGGCGGTCTCCGACGCTCCCGGTCTCGGTGTGGAACTGGACCGCGACCGGCTCGCGGACCTCCACCGCCGCTGGCGCGAGGACGACGGCACCCTGCGCGACCGCGACGACGCGGCGGCGATGCGCCGGCTCACGTAGGCGCGTCCCACCCGTGCGCCCCGCCCGTGCCCCGCGCTACGCGTGGCACGCCACGGGCACGCCCCCGTTCATCGCCGCCATGTCGCCGAAGACCACCGCCGGGTCCAGCGGAGAGCCCTCCGGGAGCCCGTCCAGCTCCGCGTACGCCCGATGCAGGTTCGCCACCAGCCGCTCGCTCTCCCGCCAGGCCGCGAACTCCCCGAGGTCGGCCCCGCGGGCCGTCTCCAGGGGAGTCGCCCCCTTGCCGTGGCCCTCGCGCGCCAGCTCGGCGACCCAGCGCAGATAGCGCTCCGTCGCGTCGTACGCCGACGGGTCGGTGACCCGGCCGTGCCCGGGCACCACCGTCGGCGCGTCCAGCGCGCGCAGCAGGTCCAGCGCCCGCAGCGAACCGGACAGCGAACCCATCGGCAGGAACGGCGTCCCGCCGTGGAAGACCAGGTCCCCGGTGAAGACGACGCCCTGCTCCGGGAGATGGACGATCGAGTCGCCGGTCGTATGAGCCGTCCCCGGGTGCAGCACGCGCACCTCCAGCTCACCCACGTACAGCGTCAGCCGCTCGCTGTACGTGAGCGAGGGCGGCGTCACCTCGATCGCACCGAAATCGGTCTGCGGCCACAGCAGATGGAGCTGACGCCCGGCCGCGAGCTGCTCCGCCCGGCAGTTGTCGTGCCCGACGATCCGCGCCTCCGGCAGGAACACCCCGTTGCCGTAGGTGTGGTCGCCGTGGTGGTGCGTGGAGACGATCGTGCGGGGGAGCGGCAGCCCCTCGGAGAGGATTGCCTCGCGCAGCAGCCGCGCCCGCCGCTCGGTCGCGGCCGTGTCCACGAGCAGAGTCTCGCGGGTGTCGCCCACGAACCCCGCGTTGTTCAGACACCAGCCGCCGTCCGGCTGGACGAAGGCGTGCACGTGCGGCGCGAGGCGGACGACATAGGGATCGGTGACGGACAAGGATTCCCCCCGGACATGAAGGACGGGCCCGACTGGCAAGGGCAGGGAGACAAGTGTGCCTGCCAAGTCGGGCCCGTTCCACGAAAGTTCAGTGGTCGTCCCAGTGGTTGCCGTGCTCCGCGTGCCGATGTCCGTCGTGGACGTAGTCGACATGGTCCCCGTGCGCGACGGCGGTGTGCCCGCACTCCGGCCCGTGCGTGTGATCGGGGTGGGTGTGCGCGACGTGCGACGTGGGCTCGCACTCGTCCCAGTGCCCGGCGTGTTCGCGGTGCAGATGCCCGTCATGGGCGTAGTCGACATGGTCCCGGTGCGTGACGGCGGTGTGCCCGCACGACGGGCCGTGGGTGTGGGCGTGGGTGGGGTGCTCGTGGTGCAGAAGGGTCATGACCTCAGGCTAGTCCGAAATGTCTCCTTCGTCCTTGTGTCGGCGCTGCGCCCCGGTGAGCGCGTCGCCGCACTCCGCCGGGCCAACCCGGCTTGCGGGGCGAGAGGGGCGACGTGATCGTTCGGGGTATGAAGGCGATCAGCTACAGCCGGTACGGCGGACCTGAGGTGCTCGAGTACGGCGAGCGGCCCGACCCGAAGGTCGGCCCCGACGACGTCCTCGTCAAGGTGCGCGCGGCCGCTGTGAACCCCGTCGACTGGAAGGCCCAGGCCGGCTACCTCGACGGGATGATCGACGCGGTCTTCCCCGTCATCCCCGGCTGGGACGTCTCCGGCGTCGTCGTCCAGCCCGGCGTCTCGGTCACCGAGTTCACCGTCGGCGACGAGGTGATGGGCTATGTCCGCGAGGACTTCCTCGCCCGCGGCACCTTCGCCGAGTACGTCGCCGCCCCGGTCCGTACTCTCGCCCGCAAGCCGCGCACCATGAGCTTCGAGGAGTCCGCCGCCCTTCCGCTGGCCGGACTGACCGCCTACCAGGTGCTCCACCAGGCTCTCGCCGTTCGCTCCGGCGAGACCGTCCTGGTGCACGCGGCGGCGGGTGGGGTCGGCTCCATGGCCGTCCAGATCGCCCGCCACCTCGGCTGCCGGGTGATCGGTGCGGCGCGCGAGGCGGGCCAGGAGCGGATCAGGGAGCTGGGCGCCGAGCCGGTCCTGTTCGACGAGGACACCTTCGTCGCGCAGGTCCGGGAGCTGGCGCCGGACGGCGTGGACGCGGCCTTCGACACCATCGGCGGCCCGTTCCTCAAGCTCACCCCCCGGGTGCTGGCCCCCGAAGGCCGCCTCGCCTCGATCGCCGACGGCGAGGTCATCGGCCTCGGAGGCCGCTACTTCTGGGTGCGCCCGGATCCCCGGGACCTCGCCGCGCTCGCGGAGCTGGTCGACGAGGGCGTGCTGTCCGTACGGGTCGCCCGGAGCTTCCCGCTGGAACAGGCCGCCGATGCCCAGCGCGCGAACGCCGAGGGCGGCCTGAACGGCAAGGTCGTGGTCACGGTGGAGTGGCCCGACTGACAGGGCTCCTGGAGCGCGCCGCAAGAGCGGGCCTCGGGAGCACGGCCCATGAACAGGCCCCAAAAGCAGGTCCCGGGGTCGGGCCCCCAGGTCGAGCCCCTCGCGTCTACCGCCCGAGTCGAGCCCCAGGAAAGAGCGCCCGGGTCGGGCCCCCGGGTCGAGCCAGCTCGCGCGTCGGAGCCCTCGGCGCCGTCAGAGCACCACCGCGACCGCGAACGCCGCCAGCGCGACCGTGCAGACCGTCGCCAGCAGCGCGCCCCGGTGCGAGAGCGGACCCGGCCGTGCCGCGTCCAGGGCGCGGATCCGGCGGTGGGCGACGGCCAGGAAGCCCAGCCAGGCCAGCACCGCCAGCGCCGCGCCCGTCACTCCCGCCGCGGTGATCTCGTCACGGATCACCGCCTTCGCGGCGAGGACGGCCGCGATCGTGAACGTCAGCGTCGTACGCCGCCACGCGAGCCGCGTCCGCTCCGGCTGCAGCCCCGGGTCCCGGGCCGGCGTCGCCGGCTCCGTCACCGCCCGGCCCAGCCGAAGACGATGACCACCACCATCGCCAGCGCCACCACGGCCACCGCGAGACTCAGCACCGTCGGGAACCGCGACACGGGCAGGTCCTCGCCGCGCCGCATCGCCCGCTCGCACCGGACCCAGTGGTTGACCGCCCGCAGCGCGCACAGCGCCCCCGCGCCGATCAGCGCCAGGGCGAGCCCGACCCGTACCCCCCAGCGCAGATCCGGCAGGAACTGGTCGACGGCGAAACCGCCGGCGACGAGTGCCAGCGCGGTCCGGATCCAGGCGAGGAAGGTGCGCTCGTTGGCGAGCGAGAACCGGTAGTCCGGAGTCTCGCCCTCGTCCCGGATCCGCTGCGGCGCGAACCACAGCCGCAGACTCTGCACGAAGTCACTCACCCGGGAACCTTAACCGCGGTGCGCGCGCAGCCGTTCATAGGCCGCCCGGCCGTCCGGGACCCACTCCCACGTACCGAGCCGGGAGGTCACTTCCTCCTCGGGCAGGAAGGCGTGCCAGGCGACCTCTTCCACCTGGGGGTGCACCGGCAGCGTGCAGCGCACCTCGTAGACGGCCGACCACCACTTCCCGGCGACGCCCCCGGAGTCGTACAGGAAGCGGAACAGCGGTTCCGGCCGCGGCAGGCCGGTCACGCCCAGCTCCTCCTCGGCCTCGCGCAGCGCCGCCTCGTCGTACGACTCGCCCGCGCCGACGACCCCGCCGACGAACATGTCGTACAGGGACGGGTAGACGAGCTTCGACGGCGTCCGGCGGTGCACGAAGATCCGGTCCTCGGCGTCCCGTACCAGGATGAAGGCGCAGCGATGGATCAGGCCCCGCGCGTACACCTCGGCGCGCGGGGCCTGGCCGACCACCTCGTCGTTCTCGTCGACGACGTCCAGGATCTCTTCGGCGGGGTTCGTCATCCCGCCATGAAATCACCGGCCGGTGGCACCCGTCCTCACTGACCCATGACGTACTTGACCGTCGGACCGGTCGTCCAGCCGCCGTCCACGGCCAGCTCCGCACCCGTCATGTACGACGCCGCGTCCGACAGCAGGAAGACGACGGCGCCCGCGATCTCGGGAGCCTCGCCGACCCGCCCCATGGGGGTGTTCGGGTACTTGCCCTCGCCCCGCTCGATACCGACGACGGCGGTCATCGGGGTGTACGTCATGCCGGGGTGGACCGAGTTGACGCGGATCCTCGCCGTGCCCAGCTCCACCGCGCCGATCTTCGTCAGTCCGCGCACGCCCCACTTGGAGGCGCCGTAGCCCGCGGTCAGCGCGAGACCCATCAGCCCGGCCGCGGAGGAGATGTTGACGATCGAGCCGCCGCCGGCCTCCTTCATCGCCGGAATCGCGGCCTTCATGCCGATGAAGACGCCGGTCAGATTGATGTCGAGCACCTTGCGGAAGTTCTCGACGGACTCGGACTCAAGGAACGCGCCGCTGGCTATTCCGGCGTTGTTGACCAGACCGTGCAGACCGCCGAACTCGGCGACCGCGTACGCCACCGCCGCGGCCCACTGCTCCTCCGACGTGACGTCGTGGTGGAGGAAGCGCGCCCGCTCGCCCAGCTCGGCCGCGGTCGCCTTGCCGTCCTCGTCCAGCACGTCGGTGATCACGACGTTCGCCCCTGCGGCGACGGCCTGCCGCGCGGCCTCGGCGCCCAGACCGCGGGCGCCCCCGGTGATCAGGACGGTCCGGCCGGTCAGGTCGTGGAGACGGGTGGGCTCGGCGGCGGCGGTGGGCTCGTTCATGAGAGGTCCTCTCGGATGTCGGGGAGCGGGGCCCGGAGCAGGGCGGTGGTGGTCTCGACGAGATCGGCGAGGAAGAGCGCCTCACCCGTGAGCGGTCGGGTGCCGTCGAGGTACTGCCGGGCCCGGTCGGCCATGGCCGCGCCGACGACGGTGAGCGCCAGATCGAGGCGCTCCAGGCGCAGCGGCTCGGGCAGTGCGGTCAGACAGACCTCGAGCCGCTCGATCAGCCGCCAGTAAACGGTGCCGTCGAGTGTGGGATGGGGCGTGCGGGTGCGGACGCCGCTCTCATGGCTGAGCTGGGCGGAGATCCGCAGACAGCGCAGTCCGCGTGCGGTGCGCAGCTCGCTCGCCTCGGCGGTGACCAGGGCGCGGATCAGCGCGCGCGGTTCGTCGGGGCCCGGGGCGAGGAGCGGGCCGAGCACCTGCTCCGTACGGCGCTGGCGGCCGGCCATCACCGCGTCGAGGAGGCCGCCGCGCGAGCCGAAGTGGTACTGCACGGCCGAGGGGTTGCTCTGTCCGGCCAGGGCGACGATGTCGCGGAGCTGGGCGCCGTCGACGCCCTGGGCGGCGAAGATCTCCTCCGCCGCGCGGATCAGCTTGTCCCTGGTATCGGGCCCGGATGTCCTCGCCATGCATCCATATTAATGCTCGACATTAGAAAGTGGGAGGGGTCCGCACGGTCCGAACTGTTGACTCGATACATCGGTGTATCCAAGATTCGGTCCATGTCGTACGACGCTGATGTGATCGTGATCGGAGCCGGCCTCGCCGGGCTCGTCGCCACCGCCGAACTCGTGGAGGCGGGCCGGAGCGTGATCCTGCTCGACCAGGAGCCGGAGCAGTCCCTCGGTGGCCAGGCCCACTGGTCCTTCGGCGGTCTCTTCCTCGTGGACTCGCCCGAGCAGCGCCGGATGCGGATCAAGGACAGCCACGAGCTCGCGCTCCAGGACTGGCTCGGCACCGCCGGGTTCGACCGCAAGGAGGACCACTGGCCGCGGCGCTGGGCGGAGGCGTACGTCGACTTCGCCGCGGGCGAGAAGCGCAGCTGGCTGCACTCCCGCGGAGTCCGGTTCTTCCCGGTCGTCGGCTGGGCCGAACGCGGCGGGTACGACGCGAACGGGCACGGCAACTCGGTGCCCCGCTTCCACATCACCTGGGGTACCGGCCCCGGCCTCGTCGCCCCCTTCGAGCAGCGGGTCCGCGAGGGCGTCGCCCGGGGCCTCGTCACCTTCCGCTTCCGCCACCGCGTCACCGGCCTCGGCCGCACGGCGGGCGCCGTGGACACCGTCAGCGGCGAGATCCTGGCGCCCTCCACCGCGGAGCGCGGCACCGCGAGCAGCCGGGAGGCCACCGGCACCTTCGAATTCCGCGCCCAGGCGGTGATCGTCACCTCGGGCGGCATCGGCGGCAACCACGATCTCGTCCGCGCGCAGTGGCCGGACCGGCTCGGCACCCCGCCCGCGAAGCTGCTCTCCGGCGTCCCCGCCCATGTGGACGGGCTGATGCTCGGCATCACCGAGTCGGCCGGTGCGCACCACATCAACCGCGACCGGATGTGGCACTACACCGAGGGCATCGAGAACTGGAACCCGATCTGGGCCAAGCACGGCATCCGCATCCTGCCGGGACCGTCCTCGCTCTGGCTGGACGCCCGCGGCCGTCGGCTGCCCGTCCCCCTCTTCCCCGGCTTCGACACCCTCGGCACGCTCGAGCACATCATGAAGACCGGCTACGACCACACCTGGTTCGTGCTCGACCAGCGCATCATCGGCAAGGAGTTCGCCCTGTCGGGCTCCGAGCAGAACCCCGACCTCACCGGCAAGTCGATCCGGGACGTCATCGGCCGGGCCCGCGCGGACGTGCCGGGACCGGTGAAGGCGTTCATGGACCACGGTGTCGACTTCATCGTGGAGAAGGACCTGTCCGCCCTGGTCCGGGGCATGAACGCGCTGACCGACGAGCCGCTGATCGACGAGGCGGAGCTGCGCCGCGAGATCACCGCCCGGGACCGGGAGATCGCCAACCCCTTCACCAAGGACCTTCAGGTCACGGCGATCCGGGGTGCGCGCAAGTACCTGGGCGACAAGCTGATCCGTACGGCGTCCCCCCACCGCATCCTGGACCCGAAGGCCGGCCCGCTGATCGCCGTACGCCTGAACATCCTCACCCGGAAGTCGCTCGGCGGTCTGGAGACGGATCTGTCGTCGCGGGTGCTCAAGGAGGACGGCGAGGTACTGGAAGGGGTGCACGCGGCGGGCGAGGCGGCCGGGTTCGGCGGCGGTGGCGTCCACGGCTACCGCTCCCTGGAGGGCACCTTCCTCGGCGGCTGCATCTTCTCGGGCCGTGCGGCGGGCAGGGCGGCGGCGAAGGCGGTCGGCTAGGGCCTGTCCGGAGGCCGTCCCGTAACCGGTGCGTCCCACTGCCGGCTCGCGCCGGTTCCCCGATGCCGGGGATGGCGTGTATCGGGGGCGTATCGAAAAACGCATACGCCCCCGCAACGGCACTCCGTCTTCCATGGGTTGCGTGAACCACGACGCATCCCTTTCGGCACCGCCCCGTCGCACGCGCAGGATCGTGCTCCTCGGCCTGACGGCCCTCGGCATCGCGAGCGCCCTGTTCGTCGTGCGGGGACCGCTCATGATGTCCGCCCCGAGGTGCATGGCCGGGCGGTGGCACGGCTGCCTCGACACGTTCAACGGTGTGGTGCTCATGACGTTGGTCGCACTGCCCTTGGCCGCGCTGGTGGTCTGGGCTCTGGCGCGCCGTCGGCGTGCCGCCGGCCTCCCCTCGGTGTGGCGGACGTCGCTGGCCGAGGTGGGCATGGTCCACGGGACGGTGCCGTTCCTGTGGATGACCATGATGCCGGGCGCCGGGGCCGGCGTCGTCCCGGCCCGGGTGAGCCTGGTACCGCTGCGGGACCTGGTCACGATGGGGCCGCTCGGGATCGTCGGCAACCTGCTCGTCTTCGCGGCTCTGGGGTTCTTCGCCCCGATGCGGTTCGCCGCCGTGGCGTCCGTGCCGCGGATCCTGGCGCTCGGGGCGGGCTGCTCGGTCCTGGTCGAAACAGCGCAGTACGTCCTGAGCCTCGACCGGGTGTCCTCCGTGGACGACGTACTGGTCAACGCCACCGGCGCCGTGCTCGCCGGACTGGCGTCGCGCCGCTGGTGGCGCACGACGGCGGAGGCACCGTCGGACCGGCCTCGCCCCGCGCTGTCACCGGCGGGGTGAGCCGCGTGTCCGGTGCCTGCGGGTCGTCGCATACGTCGGCGATATGTCGTGCTGCTTAGGCTTCGGCCATGCGCGTACTGATCGTGGAGGACGAGCCCTACCTGGCGGAAGCCGTCCGTGACGGTCTCCGGCTGGAGGCGATCGCCGCCGACATCGCCGGCGACGGCGACTCCGCCCTGGAACTGCTCGGCGTCAACTCCTACGACCTCGCGGTCCTCGACCGCGACATCCCCGGCCCCTCCGGCGACGAGGTCGCCCGGCGCATCGTCGCCTCCGGCAGCGGCATCCCGATCCTCATGCTCACCGCTGCCGACCGGATCGACGACAAGGCCTCCGGTTTCGGGCTCGGCGCCGACGACTACCTCACCAAGCCGTTCGAGCTGCGGGAGCTCGTCCTGCGGCTGAGGGCGCTCGACCGCAGACGCGCGTACGCCAGGCCCCCGGTCCGCGAGATCGCGGGCCTGCGGCTCGACCCCTTCCGCCGGGAGGTCTTCCGCGACGGACGCCATGTCGCGCTCACCCGCAAACAGTTCGCCGTCCTGGACGTCCTCGTCGCCGCCGAGGGCGGTGTCGTCAGCGCCGAAGAGCTGCTGGAACGGGCCTGGGACGAGAACGCCGACCCCCTCACCAACGCCGTGCGCATCACCGTCTCCGCCCTGCGCAAACGGCTCGGCGAACCATGGATCATCGCCACGGTGCCCGGCGTCGGCTACCGCATCGAGACGGGCCCCGACACCAACCGTCCCGGCAGTGCGCATGCGTAGACGACCAGGGCTCAGCGTCCGAATGAGACTCGCTCTCAGCTACGCAGGGTTCCTGGCCGTCGCCGGCGCTCTCCTGCTGGCCGTGGTGTGGGTGTTCCTGCTGCGCTACGTACCCGACAACTCCCAGGGACTTCTCGGGATCTCACCCAACCGCTACCTCCTTGTGCACACCTTCGCCCCCGCCGCGGCCGTGGCGATGCTCTTCCTGCTCGTGTTCGGCCTCGTGGGGGGATGGATCCTCGCCGGCCGGATGCTCGCACCGCTCACTCGGATCACGGATGCGGCACGGATCGCCGGGAACGGGTCACTGTCCCACCGGATCCGCATGAAGGGCCGCCAGGACGAATTCCGTGAACTCTCCGACGCGTTCGACTCGATGCTCCGACAGCTCGAGTCCCACGTCGCCGAGCAGCGGAGGTTCGCCGCGAACGCCTCCCACGAACTGCGTACCCCGCTGGCGATCTCGCGGACGCTCCTCGACGTCGCGCGCAAGGACCCCACGCGGGACCGGGGCGAACTCATCGAGCGCCTGTACGCGGTCAACACGCGGGCGATCGACCTCACCGAGGCCCTTCTGGTGCTCAGCCGAGGCGACCGCGGACACTTCGCCCGCGCCGGCGTCGACCTCTCCCTCCTCGCCGAGGAAGCCGCCGAAACGCTGCTTCCCTTCGCCGAACGGCGCCGGATCACCATCGACGTCACCGGCGGGGCGGCCGGGACCAGCGGCTCCGCGGAGCTTCTGCTGCGGATGGTGACGAACCTGGTCCAGAACGCCGTCGTCCACAACCTCCCCGACGGCGGCACCGTGACGGTCCACACCGAAGCGCGGCACGACGCGAGCGTGCTGCGGGTCGAGAACACGGGCCATCCGGTACCACCGGAACTGGTGCCGACGCTCACCGAGCCCTTCCAGCGCGGATCGGAACGCGTACGCACCGACGAGCACGCCGGCGTCGGCCTCGGCCTGGCCATCGTGCACAGCATCGTCCGCGCCCACGACGGAACCCTCGACCTCGTCCCCCGCGCCGCCGGCGGTCTCCTCGTCACGGTCAGGCTTCCCGGCACGCCGTAGGCATCGTCACCGAGCGGGGCACACCGGGTCGTTCGACTCGAGAGGCTCGCCCTCGCGGTGCGCCCCGGTGCTTCAGCCCAGCCGCCGTACGACCTTGAACCGCTCCGCGACCGCCGTCGTCGCGTCGGTCACCGTGAAGTCCGGGTCCCCGAGGAACTCCCGCATCTCGGCGCCGTGCCAGAACCTGTCATGGGAGGCCCGCCACTCGGCGACCGTCGTGTACCCCTCGCCCTCGTCGATCGCGAACGGCAGGTCGATCTCCCCGACGGGCAGCACCCGTACCTCCGTGGTCTCCACCACGGCCACCGGCCGCTCCTCCGAGTCGAGGAGGGCCCAGCGCTCGCCCACGCGCGGCAGTTCCTCGCCCTCCACCTCGAACTCCACCATGAGACCGGTCGTCGAGGTCTTCTCACCCGACAGGACCGCGGCCACCAGCTGGTCGCGCAGCGGCCCGGGGAAGGCCAGCGCCAAGGGCTTGAGGGACTCGGGGTTCTCCACCACCGGCTCGGCGTTCTCCGCCTGTTCGGCGCTCTCGGTCTGCTCCATGCCCCGAAGTGTGGCACGCGGCGTTACGCACGAGACCGGGCCGGGACGCCTGGGCGGCGTCCGGACCCGGCCCATGTGCGGGGGGAGTCGGGGGCCGCGGCTACAACACCAGCGACAGCAGCAGGACGAAGCCGATGCCGACGACCGAGATGATCGTCTCCATCACCGACCAGGTCTTGATCGTCTGGCCGACGTTCATCCCGAAGTACTCCTTCACCAGCCAGAAACCGGCGTCGTTGACGTGGCTGAAGAAGAGCGAACCGGCACCGATCGCCAGCACCAGGAGCGCCGTCTCGCTCGTGCCCATGCCCTCGGCGAGCGGGGCCACCAGGCCGGCCGCCGAGATCGTCGCCACGGTCGCCGAGCCGGTCGCGAGCCGGATCGCCACGGCGATCAGCCAGGCGAGCAGCAGGGCCGGGATCGACCAGTTCTTGGAGAAGTCCAGGATCATCTGGCCCACGCCGACGTCGATCAGCGTCTGCTTGAAGCCGCCGCCCGCGCCGACGATCAGCAGCACGCCCGCGATCGGGGCGAGGGACTTCTCGACGGTCGTGGAGAGCCGCTGCTTGGTGAAGCCGGCCGCGCGGCCCAGCGTGAACATGCCGACGATGACGGCCGCGAGCAGCGCGATCAGCGGCGAGCCGATGACGTCGGTGACCTTCTGCAGACCGTTGTCCGGGTTGTCCACGACGATGTCGACCAGTGCCTTGGCCAGCATCAGGACGACGGGCAGCAGGACGGTCGCGACGGTGGCGCCGAAGCCGGGGCGCTTCTCCAGGTCCTCCGAGGGACGCGTCGGAATCATGTTCTCGGGGGCCGGGATGTCCACCCAGCGGGCGGCGTACTTGGAGAACAGCGGACCGGCGATGATCACGGTCGGGATGGCGACCAGGACACCCAGGGCGAGCGTGACACCGAGGTTGGCGCCCAGCGCGTCGATGGCGACCAGCGGGCCGGGGTGCGGCGGGATCAGTCCGTGCATGACCGACAGACCGGCCAGGGCCGGGATGCCGATCCGCATCAGCGAGTAGTTGCCGCGCTTGGCGACGAGCAGCACCACCGGGATCAGCAGCACGATGCCGACCTCGAAGAAGAGCGGCAGACCGATCACGGAGGCGATGAGAACCATCGCCCAGGGCATGGACCGGCCGCTCGCCTTGGCGAGGATCGTGTCGACGATCTGGTCAGCGCCCCCGGAGTCGGCGAGCAGCTTGCCCAGGATCGCGCCGAGCGCGATCAGCACACCCACTCCCGCGACGGTCTTGCCGAGGCCGGAGGTGAAGGAGTCGATGGTCGCCGCGAGCGGGGCTCCGGCGAACGCGCCGAGGGCCAGCGACCCGATGGTCAGCGCCAGGAAGGCGTGCAGCTTGAACTTGGTGATGAGCAGGACGATGACGGCTATGCCGGCGAGCACGGCGATGCCGAGCTGGGCGTTGCCGGCCGAGGTGATCGGCTCGACGGCATCCGCTGCCAGCATCTCGACGCTGAGACTGGTCACGCTGATTCCTTAGGGGACGGGTGGGGGCAGGAGGGCGACGGGGGTACGGCGGCGGTCGTACGACCGGGGTGCGGCCGGCGTTCGGAGATCAGCCGGCGAGCCGGCGCAGCGCGGCGACCGCCCGGGCGGCGATCTCCTCGGGGGAGCCGGAGACGTCGACGGCGACACCCGCCTCGTCCTGCAGCGGCTGCAGGGCGGCGAACTGGGAATCGAGCAGCGCGGTCGGCATGAAGTGCCCCTTGCGCTCGCTCATCCGCTTCTCGATCAGCTCGCGGTCGCCGGTGAGATGGAGGAAGACCACGCCCGGGGCGGCTGCCCGCAGCCGGTCCCGGTAGATCCGCTTCAGGGCGGAACTGCTCACCACCCCGCCGTGGCCTTCACGGCCGTGCGCCCACTCGCCGATCGCGTCGAGCCAAGGGCCACGGTCCGCGTCGTCCAGCGGGATGCCGGCCGACATCTTGGCGACGTTCGCCGCCGGGTGGAAGTCGTCGCCCTCGGCATAGGGGACTCCAAGGGCGTCCGCGACCAGCGGACCGATGGTCGTCTTGCCGGTGCCGGCGACGCCCATCACGACGACGACCTGAGGGACCGTCGGGGAGGTGGTGCTCATGGGGTGGTGCCTCGCTGTCTTCTGCGACATCGATTCCGTCGCGCTCATGAAACCCATTGGGTACGACGTATTCAAGAGTCTGTGACTTTAAAGTCATACTTTTTGTTCCCGATCTTGGTGCCCGCGTAGGCTGACCCCCATGACGACACCGGCCCAGGGGCTCCATCCGCACGTCCTCGCCACCCTGGGTCTCGCGATCACCGCGGGGGAGTACCCGCCCGGCAGCGTGCTGCGCACCGACGAACTCGCCCAGCGCTTCGACGTCTCCCGCACGGTCGTGCGCGAGGTCGTCCGCGTCCTGGAATCCATGCACCTGGTCGAGTCCCGCCGCCGCGTCGGCGTGATCGTCCTCCCGACGGCGCAGTGGAACGTGTACGACCCCCAGGTCATCCGCTGGCGCCTGGCCGGCGCCGACCGGCCCCGGCAGCTGCGCTCGCTCACCGTGCTGCGCTCCGCCGTCGAACCGGTCGCCGCCGGGCTCGCCGCCGTCCACGCCACCCCCGAGCAGTGCCGCGAGCTGACCGAGCAGGCGCTCGGCATGGTCGCCACCTCGCGCGGCCGGCAGCTGGAGGCGTACCTCGTCCACGACATCGCCTTCCACCGGGTCGTCCTCAACGCCTCCGGCAACGAGATGTTCGCCCGCCTCGGCGACGTGGTCGCCGAAGTGCTCACCGGCCGCACCCACCACCAGGTGATGTTCGAGGACCCCGACCCGGCCGCCGTCACCCTCCACGTCCAGGTCGCCGAGGCGGTACGGGAGAGGGACGCGGCCCGCGCCGAGGAGCTGACCCGGCAGATCGCGGTCGGCGCGCTCAAGGAACTGGACGTTCTCGCGCCGTAAAACCTTCCGATCCAAGGTGTTCACCTTGGAGGAACCTCAGAAGTAGCTCAAATAAGGGCGTTCAGTGACATTGGCCACTGCTGAAACGGCCGCCTTGCCGTGACGATGTGCGCTGGCCGTGAGAGCCGTGGACGACCTCCACGCGCGCGGCCGGGTACCGCACAGACCCTCCCCCTCACGAAGGCGAACAACTCCATGAGTGACCGCACCCTCCCTGCGGCCGACACGCTGTCCGCCACGCCACCGGCGACGGCATCCGGAGCGTCCCCCCACGTCGACGCCGGTGACGCCGGGTACCGCAAGGACCTGAAGTCCCGGCACATCAACATGATCGCCATCGGCGGCGCGATCGGAACCGGCCTCTTCCTCGGTGCCGGTGGCCGCATGGCCAACGCCGGACCGTCCCTCTTCATCGCGTACGCGGTCTGCGGCGTCTTCGCCTTCTTCGTGGTGCGGGCCCTCGGCGAGCTGGTCCTCTACCGCCCCTCCTCCGGAGCCTTCGTCTCCTACGCCCGTGAGTTCATGGGCGAGAAGGGCGCCTACACGGCCGGCTGGCTCTACTTTCTCAACTGGTCGACCACCGCCATCGCGGACATCACCGCGGCCGCGACCTACGCCCACTTCTGGGCCATGTTCAGCGACGTCCCGCAGTGGATCCTCGCCCTGATCGCCCTCGCGGTCGTCCTCGCCGCCAACCTCATCTCGGTGAAGTACTTCGGCGAGATGGAGTTCTGGTTCGCGATCATCAAGGTCGGCGCGCTCGTCGCCTTCATGCTGATCGGCATCTTCCTGATCGTGACCTCGCACGACGTCGGCGGCCACACCCCGGGCTTCTCCACCATCACCGACAACGGCGGCATCTTCCCCAGCGGTGTCATGCCGATGCTGCTGCTGATCCAGGGTGTCGTCTTCGCGTACGCCTCCGTCGAGCTGTGCGGCGTCGCCGCCGGTGAGACCGAGAACCCCGAGAAGATCATGCCCAAGGCGATCAACTCGATCATGTGGCGCGTGGGCCTCTTCTACGTCGGCTCCGTCGTGCTCCTCGCCCTGCTCCTGCCGTACACCGCGTACTCCGGAGACCAGAGCCCCTTCGTCACGGTCTTCGACAAGCTGGGCATCCCCGGCGCCGCCGGCGTGATGAACCTGGTCGTCCTCACCGCCGCGCTCTCCAGCCTGAACTCGGGTCTCTACTCCACCGGCCGCATCCTGCGCTCCATGTCGCTCGCGGGCTCCGCGCCCAAGTTCACCGGCGTCATGAACAAGGGCGGCGTGCCCTACGGCGGCATCCTGCTGACCGCCGCCTTCGGTGTCCTCGGTGTCGGCCTGAACTACCTCATGCCCGGCGAGGCCTTCGAGCTCGTCCTGAACTTCGCCTCCATCGGCATCATCGGCACCTGGGCCATGATCATGGTCTGCTCGCTGCTCTTCGTGAACCGCTCCAAGGAAGGCCGGGTCACCCGCCCCGGCTACCGGCTGCCCTGGGCCCCGTACACCCAGATCGTCACGCTGGTCTTCCTCGGCTCGGTCCTCGTCCTGATGTGGATGGACGGTGGGATCAGCCGCACCACCGTGAACTGTCTCCCGCTGATCGGGCTCCTGCTCGTCGGCGGCTGGTTCCTGGTGCGCAAGCGGGTCCGCGCGACCGCCGCCACGTACAAGGACTGACGGCTCCCACCGCGTACACCCCCCACGACACCCCCCACGGGTGAAGAGACCCCCGCAGGCAGAACCTGCGGGGGTCTCGCCCTTTGTCAGGAGATAGTGGTACCCAAGAGCCTTACCGAGGAAGGGAAGTACCCGATGGCGCAGCAGGTCCAGGGGGTCGTCGCCCCCGGCAGGAACGAACCCGTGCGGGTGGAGACGATCGTGATTCCCGACCCCGGCCCGGGCGAGGCCGTGGTGAAGATCCAGGCGTGCGGGGTCTGCCATACCGACCTCCACTACAAGCAGGGTGCCATCAACGACGAGTTCCCCTTCCTCCTCGGCCACGAGGCGGCGGGCATCGTCGAGTCGGTCGGCGCGGGCGTCACCGACGTGGCCCCCGGGGACTTCGTCATCCTCAACTGGCGTGCCGTGTGCGGTGCCTGCCGGGCCTGTCTGCGCGGTCGCCCCCAGTACTGCTTCGCCACCCACAACGCCAAGCAGAAGATGACGCTGGCCTCCACCGGCCAGGAACTCTCCCCGGCCTTGGGGATCGGCGCGTTCGCCGAGAAGACCCTGGTCGCCGCCGGCCAGTGCACCAAGGTCGACCCGTCCGTCGCCCCCGAGGTCGCCGGGCTCCTCGGCTGCGGCGTCATGGCCGGCATCGGCGCCGCCATCAACACCGGCAACGTCGGCCGCGGCGACACCGTCGCCGTCATCGGCTGCGGTGGGGTCGGCGACGCGGCGGTCGTCGGCTCCCGCCTCGCCGGCGCGGCGAGGATCATCGCCGTCGACATCGACGACCGCAAGCTGGAGACCGCGCGGGCGATGGGCGCCACCCACACCGTCAACTCCCGCTCCACCGACCCCGTCGAAGCGATCCGCGAGCTCACCAGCGGCTTCGGCGCCGACGTCGTCATCGAGGCCGTCGGCCGCCCCGAGACGTACAAGCAGGCGTTCTACGCCCGCGACCTCGCCGGAACCGTCGTCCTCGTCGGCGTCCCCACCCCCGAGATGCGGCTCGAACTCCCGCTCCTGGACGTCTTCGGCCGCGGCGGCGCGCTCAAGTCCTCCTGGTACGGCGACTGTCTGCCCTCCCGCGACTTCCCGATGCTCGTCGACCTGCACCAGCAGGGCCGCATCGACCTCGCCGCCTTCGTCACCGAGACCATCGGCCTCGGCGACATCGAGAAGGCCTTCGCCCGGATGCACGAGGGTGACGTCCTGCGCTCGGTGGTGGTCCTCTGATGGCGGCACGCATCGACCACCTGGTCACCTCCGGCACCTTCAGCCTCGACGGCGGCACCTGGGACGTCGACAACAACGTCTGGATCGTGGGTGACGACACGGAGGCGATCGTCATCGACGCCGCTCACGACGCCGCCGCCATCCTCGCCGCGCTCGACGGCCGCACCCTGCGCGCGATCGTCTGCACCCATGCCCACAACGACCACATCGACGCGGCCCCGGCCCTGGCCGCCGCCACCGGCGCCCGGATCCTGCTCCACCCCGACGACCAGCCGCTCTGGAAGCAGACCCACCCCGACCACACCCCCGACGGCGAACTCGCCGACGGCCAGACCCTCACCATCGCCGGCACGGACCTCAAGGTCCTGCACACGCCCGGTCACGCCCCCGGAGCGGTCTGCCTCCACGCCCCCGACCTGGGCACCGTCTTCACCGGCGACACGCTGTTCCAGGGCGGCCCCGGTGCGACGGGCCGCTCCTTCTCCCACTTCCCCACGATCGTCGACTCGATCCGCGACCGGCTGCTGACCCTCCCGCCGGAGACGGTCGTCCGCACCGGCCACGGCGACACCACCACGATCGGCGCCGAGGCGCCGCATCTGGAGGAGTGGATCAGCCGAGGCCACTGAGCCGCAGCCGGCTCTCGAACCTCAACGGCGTGCCCGAGAACGGGTCGGTGAACTCCAGCGTCCGCGCGAGCAGTTGCAGCGGACGCCCGAAGTCCTCCGGCCCGTCCTCGCGCACCACGGGATAGACCGGATCGTGCAGGATCGGCAGCCCCAGCGCGTTCATGTGCACCCGCAGCTGATGGGTGCGCCCGGTCGTCGGCAGCAGTCGGTAGCGCCCGAGCCCCTCCCGATGCTCGACCAGTTCGATCCGGCTCTCGGCGTTCGGCTCGCCCGGCTCCTCCCGGGCGGCCATCACCCCGCGCTCCTTCACGATCCGGCTCCGCACCGTCACGGGCAGCGCGACCGCCGGGTCGTACGGCGCCACCGCCTCGTACTCTTTGCCGACCGACCGGTCCCGGAACAGCGTCTGGTACGCCCCCCGGTCCCCGGGCCGCACCACGAACAGCACCAGACCGGCCGTCAGCCGGTCGAGCCGGTGCGCGGGCTGCAACGTGGGCAGCCCCAGCTCCCTCCGCAGCCGGGCGAGCGCCGTCTCGGTCACATGCCGCCCGCGCGGCATCGTCGCCAGGAAGTGCGGCTTGTCGACGACCAGGATCCGCTCGTCCCGATGCACGATCCCGATCTCGAAGGGCACCCGCTGCTCCGCCGGAAAGTCCCGGTGGAACCAGAGACGCAGCCCGGCGGTGTACGGCTCCTCCCCGTCCAAGGGCCCGTCCGTGGTCACGAATCGCCCGCCCGCGAGCATCTCCTCGACCCGCGCGATCCCGACGGCACCCCCGAAGCGTTCCCGCAGATGATCCCCGACGGTCGCCCAGGCGCCGTCGGGATCCTCCGGCAGCCGTACGCGTGCCGGATCGATGCCGTCGCGCTGGGGGAGCGGCGCCGCCGGAGCCTTCGTTCTGCGTCTCACCGCACCACGGTAACCACCCCTCTACGCCTCTCTACGCCCACAGCCGCGCACCCACCTCGGCCGAACTGCGTAGAGCGAGCACGCCTTCACGCCGCGTAGCGGCCTCCACGCGGGGGAAGGAGCACACTGCCGCTGACACCTAGGGGGCCCCGCATGGAACCGCTCGCCGTGGGCGCAGTCGTCACACTGATCGCCCGCTACGCCGATCACCTCGCCGGCGCCACGGTCGACTCCGCCGTCAACGACCGGCTCAGCCGCCTCTGGGACACCGTCACGGCCCGCTTCAGCGGCGACCCGGTCGCCGAGGGCGCCCTGCGCCGCCTCCAGGACCAGCCCGACAACACCAACCGGCGCGGCGCGGTGGAGGACCACCTCCAGGAACTGGCGGAGAACGACCCCGAGTTCGCCCGCTCTCTCGACGCACTCCTGCGCGAGGCGGCCGAGGCGGACGGCGACTCCGGCACCGTACGGAGTGACAACGCGGGCGCTGTCACCGTGGACGCCTCCGTCGTCGAGATCCGCGGCGGCTCCCTCACGGCGGGCCGGGACGTGAAGGTCGACGGACCGCTCATCCCGGCGGCCCGACCCTCCATCGAGAACGGCTGACCGAGGCCGGCCGGGAACGCCGAAGCCCCGTCGAGAAGATCTCGACGGGGCTTCGTGTGGTGTCCGAGGGGGGACTTGAACCCCCACGCCCGATAAAGGGCACTAGCACCTCAAGCTAGCGCGTCTGCCATTCCGCCACCCGGACAAGGTGTCTGTCTTTCCGGCCGCTCGGCCGTTCCGACGTGGAAAACCATAGCAAACATTCGGAGTGGCCGATCACCACCCCTGTTCCGGCCGGAACCGTGTGACAGCCGCATGTCGGTCGAGGGCCGCCCTTGGGTCCCGGGCCGCCGCGCGGGAGGATGGGGGCGACCACCAGCAAGCACGTGGGGCACGTAGTGGGAGGAAGCAGCGTGAGCGAGTCGAACACGGCCCGGAGCGTCACCGGCGAGGATGAGGTCGTCGACCTCTGTCGCGACCTCATCCGCATCGACACCAGCAACTACGGCGACCACTCCGGCCCCGGCGAGCGGGCGGCGGCGGAGTACGTCGCCGAGAAGCTCGCGGAGGTCGGTCTCGAGCCCAAGATCATCGAGTCGCACAAGGGGCGGGCCTCCACCGTCGCCCGTATCGAGGGCGAGGACCCCTCCCGGCCCGCCCTGCTCATCCACGGCCACACCGATGTCGTACCGGCCAACGCCGAGGACTGGACGCACCACCCCTTCTCCGGCGAGGTCGCCGACGGCTGCGTCTGGGGCCGGGGTGCGGTCGACATGAAGGACATGGACGCGATGACCCTCGCGGTCGTCCGCGACCGGATGCGCAGTGGCCGCAAGCCCCCGCGCGACATCGTCCTCGCCTTCCTCGCCGACGAGGAGGCGGGCGGCACCTACGGCGCCCGGCACCTCGTCGACCACCACCGGGACCTCTTCGACGGGGTGACGGAGGCGATCGGTGAGGTCGGCGGTTTCTCCTTCACCGTCAACGAGAACCTGCGCCTCTACCTGGTCGAGACGGCCCAGAAGGGCATGCACTGGATGCGGCTGACCGTCGAGGGCACCGCCGGCCACGGCTCGATGACCAACAACGACAACGCGATCACCGAGCTCTGCGAGGCCGTCGGCCGGCTCGGGCGCCACCAGTGGCCGGTCAGGGTCACGAAGACCGTTCGGTCCTTCCTCGACGAGCTCTCGGACGCCCTGGGCACCCCGCTCGACCCCGAGGACATGGAGGCCACGCTCGCCAAGCTCGGCGGCATCGCCAAGATGGTCGGCGCGACGCTGCGCAACTCCGCCGCCCCGACCATGCTCGGCGCCGGCTACAAGGTCAACGTCATCCCGGGCCAGGCCACGGCACACGTCGACGGACGGTTCCTGCCGGGTTACGAGGAGGAGTTCCTGGCCGATCTCGACCGGATCCTCGGGCCGCGGGTCAAGCGCGAGGACGTGCACGGCGACAAGGCCCTGGAGACCAGCTTCGACGGCGACCTCGTCGACGCGATGCAGCTGGCCCTCAAGGCGGAGGACCCGATCGCCCGTGCCGTGCCGTACATGCTCTCCGGTGGCACCGACGCCAAGTCCTTCGACGACCTCGGTATCCGCTGCTTCGGATTCGCGCCGCTCAAGCTGCCGCCGGAGCTGGACTTCGCCGGCATGTTCCACGGCGTGGACGAGCGCGTTCCGGTCGACGGACTGAAGTTCGGCGTCCGCGTCCTCGACCGGTTCATCGACGCCTCCTGAGTCGCCCGGCAGGCTTTCCGCGGCGCCTTCCGATATTCGGCCGCGCGTACGCCTGTGACCGGAAAGAGTGAATGCGCTCATACGCTCGTAGCCCCAATACCTCCTCCTCGTTACAGGTGGTGCGGCCCGCGGCATGGGGCCGCATTGCCAACAAGGAGGAATAATGATCAAGAAGGTCGTCGCTGCTGCGGCTGCCACCGGCGGTCTCGTTCTCGCGGGTGCGGGCATGGCCGTTGCCGACTCGGGTGCCCAGGGTGCCGCCATCGGTTCCCCCGGCGTGCTCTCGGGCAATGTTGTCCAGGTGCCGGTTCACGTCCCGGTGAACGTGTGCGGCAACACGATCTCCGTGATCGGGCTGCTGAACCCCACCTTCGGCAACACCTGCATCAACGCCTGACGTTGTGTCTCGACCCGTGAGGGTCTGAGCCGGTCCGGCCCCGGAGTGCGTGCCATGCACTCCGGGGCCGGTGGGCATTTCCGCCCCGGGCGCCGTGCCCGGTGGCCCTCTTCTTTCACAACTCGGCGGCTCCGAAGCTCGGAAGGCAGAAGCCGAGAAGGCAGGGAACAACTATGCGACAGGTCACACGCAAAGGCCTGATCACCATTGCGGCCGCGGGCGGCGTCATCGCCCTCGGCGGTGGTTATGCGAATGCCGATTCGGGTGCGAACGGCAAGGCCTCGAATTCCCCGGGCGTCGCGTCCGGAAACAACGTCCAGGTGCCGGTTCACGTTCCGGTGAACGCCTGCGGAAACACCATCAGTGTCATCGGGTTGATCAACCCGGCCTTCGGCAACACGTGCGCCAACGTCTCGAAGCCGGGACGTGGCGGCTCCTCGGCCGAGGGGGGCACCAGCAACTCGCCGGGTGTCGGTTCCGGCAACACCGTGCAGGTGCCGATCGACGTCCCGGTCAATGCCTGCGGCAACAGCGTCACGGTCATCGGCGGCCTCAACCCGACGTTCGGCAACGGGTGCGGCAACGGCGTCGAGCCCACGCACCCGGGCCACCCCGGCAACCCGGGGAACCCTGGCAACCCCGGGAACCCGGGCAACCCTGGAAACCCGGGCAACCCTGGGAATCCCGGAAACCCTGGTAACCCGGGTACGCCCGGCAACCCCGGGACCCCTGGCAACCCCGGTGACTCGGGCGAGTCCGGCACGCCGAACGGGCCGAACACGCCGGGTGCGCACACCATCACGCAGCCTCAGGCCACCGAGGAGCTCGCAGAGACCGGTTCGGGTCCGCTCGGGATGATCGTCCCGGCCGGCGCCGGTCTGCTGCTCGCCGGCTCGCTGCTCTACCGCCGCGCCCGCCGCTCCGCCTAGGGCGCCCGCGCGACGCAAACAGGGGCCCCGCACGGCGGGGCCCCTTCTCATGTCACCAGGTGGCGCGGACCTGACGGATGATGCGCCGGCGCAGCCGCACCCTGCGGCTGCCGTCCCGGTGCAGGCTCAGTCGGTCCAACTCCCAGTGCCCGTACTCGGCATGGTCGGTCAGAAGCCGCGTCGCCTCCTTGCGGGAGACGCCGCGGGGCACATACACGTCGACAAATTCGTATTCCGGCATCGCATCTATTGTGCGGGCACGGGCCCGGTACGGATAGCGTGCGTCTCATGTCTGATGCTGCGCAGCCCACCGCTGCCGAGGTACGTGCCGCCGCCGAGGCGGTCAAAGCCGCACTGGACCGTCACCTCGAGGCGGTCGAGCGCCGCTCCGGAGACGACGACCCGGCCGTCTACGAAGCCTTCAACGCCCTCGCCGCGGCGGCCGAGGCGTACGACGAGCGGCTCTACGACCGGTACGACGAGGTCACCCCCTTCGAGATCCCGGGCGCCGAGGACTCGCTGCCGCCGTACGCGGGTCCCGAGGAGCCGCACGCCCTCAGCGTGCTGATCCGTCGCGACTACGCGGTGGTGGAGCCGAAGCGTCTGCTCGCCCAGGCCCAGCGCATCGCCGATCTGGAGAGCGACGAGGAGGGGGCCGACGCCGCCCCCGTCGTCGGCGTCAGCACGCACGCCGCCCTCGGCGTGCTCTTCGGGGAGTACGAACCGGACGAAATCGCATCACGGCACAAGGAGTTCGGCCTGGAGGAGGGCGACTCCACCCTCTGGGTCTCGGCCGCGGAGGAGCTGCCGGATCCGGGGGAGTGGCTGAACGCCCCCTTCGAGCACGCCGATCCCGAGCAGATCGTCTGCCGCTTCGACGTCAGCGCGGTCTTCGACGACGACCCCGACGACGGCATGGAGCAGCAGGACGCCTGAGGCCCGACAGCCGCGCGCATGAGTACGGCGGAGGGCGGGACACCCACAGGGTGTCCCGCCCTCCGCCGTACTGCGGCCGCTCGCCGGGTCATTCCTCCCCGACGGCCAGCAGAGCCTCCAGGAGCGGCCGCAGCCGGGTCGTACGGTCCTGGGCCACCCCCTCGGCCACGGCGCGGGGCAGTGCCTGGTCCACGCCGTGGACGACCGACAGATGGCGCTCGCCGCGGCCGAAGGCCGTGTAGACCCAGGGCCGGTCCAGGCTGTGGGCGGCGTCGCCGGGCAGCACCACGACGGCGGCCGGCCAGCGCATCCCGGCAGCCTGGTGCGCGGTGAGCGCCCAGCCGTGCCGCAGCGCCGAATCCACCCGCTCCTTCGGTACGACGAGCTTCTCGCCCTCGCACTCCAGCCGCAGGCCGTCGGCGTCGGCCGAGACGACCGTCCCGGTCACCGTGTGCCCCGGGGCCGTGACATACGCCACCCGGTCGCCCGGGTCGAAGCCGCCGAAGCGCCCCGGACCGGGGTTGAGCCGCTGCTTCAACGCGGCGTTCAGCGCGCGGGTGCCGGCCGATCCGCCGTGGCCGACCGTGATCACCTGCGTCTGTTCGGCCGGCACGCCGATCGCCCGTGGAACGGAGTCGGCGACCAGCTGCACCGTCCGGTGGACAGCCTCGCCCGCATCCCGGACCGGGACGATCACGACCTCCTTGCCGGGGGCCTCCACCTGGTTCAGCTCGCCGATGCCGATGCCCGAGACGAGCTCGCCGATCGGGCCGGGATCCGGGACACGGGACGCGACCTGCGGGCAGACCCGGGCCGCCAGCACATCGCCGAACACCCTGCCGGCACCCGCCGAACCGAGGACACCGGGGTCACCGCTCAACACCAGACGGCAGCCGTCCGGCAGGGACTCCACGAGCATCGCCGCCGTCTCGACGTCCAACTGCGGCGCGTCGAGCACGACCAGCAGGTCCAGGGCGAGAGCGCCCTCCTCGTCCCGGCCGGGTCCGGCCGCGCCCGACAGCAGGGCTGCGACAGTCATCACCACGTCCGCGCCGGGGTGCCCCCCGGCCGATCCGGCCGCAGCCGCAGTCCCCGACGCCTCCGACGGATCTGTGGCGGCCGCGGGTACCGCCCCCGGTCCGGCCGGAGCGAGAGACCTCAGGCGGCGGACCCCGTTCTCGCTGTGTGCCGCCACCGCGACGCGCAGACCGCGCGCCCGGGCGGCCTCGGCGAGCGCGACCGGCTCGCCGCGGGCCGCCTCGCCGCCGGTGTGCGCCACGAGCCCGTGCGCCCCGGTGGCGCGGACCAGCTCCGGCCCCTCCCAGTCGTCGGCGGTGACGGTCTTGGCCAGCCGGGCGAGACCGTCGGCGAGGCTCTCCTCGGCAAGGGCGTACCGGTCGAGCCCGAGCAGGACGGGGATGTCCGCTTCTTCCGGCGCGGCTTCCTCGTCGTCCTCGGAGTCCTCCTCGGCGACCTGGACTTCCTCCTCCTGGAACACCAGCACCGCGCCCTCGGAGATCGCCTGCTGGACGGCCTCCTCCGGGTCCGGCACCGACAGCTTGGCAAGACCGGCCCGCACGTCCGTGTCCTCCAGGGCCGTATGCCCCTTCAGCGCGGCCCGTTCGAGCAGCCAGGCCACCAGGGCGACGGCGCGGCGGGGGTCGCCGGGACCGCACTCCGCGCCGAGCAGGGTCCGCGCGAAGCCGTCCGCGTGCTCGGGCTGGACCCCGGGCACCGAGAGCAGCTGCCAGGGGTCCTCGCGCAGCGTCTCGGCGGCGCCCTCGCCGAGCACCGTGGCGACCTGGCCGGTCAGCGACTCCGGCGCCCCACCGCGCGCCAGCACCTCCCGCACGGCCGCCAGCGTCTCCGCGGAGGCCACCGCCCTCTCGACCGGGGCGGGGCGCACGGTCGTGGCCGGAGCCGCCGCGGGGGCAGGGCGCCGGGATTCGGGCTCCGGCGTGTCCAGGAGCGCGCCGACCGACTTCGTACCGCTCTCCACGGCCCGTACCGCGGCGAGCAGATCGGCCGCCTTGCCACTGAGCTTGGTGCCCGCGGCCACGGGCCCTTCCTTCTCCGCCTTGCGTCGCTCGATCCGGGCCCGCAACTCCCGCTGCGCGGCGAGCTCGGCCTGAGCCTCCGAGAGCTCGGCGGCCTTCGCCTCCCCGCCCTCGGCGGCGGCCTCACCATCGGCGCCGGAGCCGGCATCGGCCGGCTCGTCCTGCGTCGACGCCGCGCCCATGGCCGACGCGGCGTCGTCGGCGTCGGCCTCCGTCGGCGCGTCGACGGCACCCGCACGGGCCTCGCCGCCGGCGCCCTCCACGGGGCGCTCGGTCGTGGCCTCGTCCTCGCCCGGCACGGGCTCGGCTGCCTCGGGAGGGGTCTCCCGGGAAGGCTCGGTCACAGGGTGCTCCAGTCCTGGTCCGGATAGCGGTGCACGGGCGCAGACACGTCGTCGAGCGCCCGGCAGATCTCGTCAGGAAGACTAAGGCTCTCCACTGACAACGCGGCCGTGAGCTGCCGCGCGTTGCGCGCGCCGACGATCGGGGCGGTCACCCCGGGGCGGTCGCGCACCCAGGCGAGCGCCACCTGGAGCGGCGTCGTGGCGAGGCCGTCCGCCGCCGTCGCGACGGCGTCCACGATCCGGCTCGCCGCGTCGTCCAGGTACGGCTCCACGAACGGCGCCATGGTCTCCGAGCCGCCCCGGGAGTCCGTCGGGGTGCCCTGCCGGTACTTGCCCGTCAGCACCCCACGCCCCAGCGGCGAGGACGGCAGCAGACCTATCCCCAGGTCGAGGGCGGCCGGCAGCACCTCCCGCTCCACGCCCCGCTGCAGCAGTGAGTACTCCATCTGCGTCGCCGCCAGCCGTGTCCGCGCCGCGCCCGTGGCGCCGAGCTGCCAGGTCCCGGCCTTCGCCAGCTGCCACCCGCAGAAGTTCGACACCCCCACATACCGCGCCCGTCCACTGCTCACGGCGATGTCCAGCGCCTGGAGGGACTCCTCGAGCGGGGTGTACGGATCGAAGGCGTGGAGCTGCCACAGATCCACATGGTCGGTGCCGAGGCGGGCCAGGGAGGCGTCGAGCGCGGCCAGGAGATGCCCGCGCGAACCGTCCGTCCGGCGGTCGGGATCCGGCACGCTGCCCGCCTTCGTGGAGATGACGAGATCCCGCCGGGGCACCAGCCGCTCCATGAGCTGCCCGAGCGTGTACTCCGCCTCGCCGCCGCCGTACACGTCCGCGGTGTCGACCAGCGTGCCGCCCGCGTCCCAGAACGCCTTCAACTGGTCGGCGGCGTCGTGCTCGTCGGTGTCCCGGCCCCAGGTGAGGGTGCCGAGTCCGATCCGGGACACGCGCAGGCCGGTACGTCCGAGATGCCTCTGCTCCATGGGCGCGAGATTACTGGCCAAGACCCCACGCGGAGAGAGGCTGTGGACAACCTCCCCCTGACGGATCCCGTACCCGCGCGCTAGAGTCCGGGCCAAGAGACGTTACTGATCAGTAAAGAGGGTGTGGTCATGAGGCTCGGCATCAACCTCGGCTACTGGGGCGCCGGAATGGACGGCGACAATCTCGCCGTCGCGCAGGAGGCGGACCGCCTCGGCTACGACGTGTGCTGGGCCGCCGAGGCGTACGGCTCCGACGCGCCGACCGTGCTCTCCTGGGTGGCCGCCAAGACCGAGCGGATCGACATCGGCTCCGCGATCATGCAGATCCCGGCGCGCCAGCCCGCGATGACGGCGATGACCGCCGCCACCCTCGACTCGCTCTCCGGCGGCCGGTTCCGTCTCGGCCTCGGCGTCTCGGGACCGCAGGTCTCCGAGGGCTGGTACGGCGTCAAGTTCGACAAGCCGCTGGCCCGCACGCGCGAGTACGTCGAGATCGTCCGCAAGGCCATGTCGCGCGAGCGGCTCACGTACGAGGGCGAGCACTGGACGCTCCCGCTGCCGGACGGCCCGGGCAAGCCCATCAAGCTCACCGTCCACCCGCAGCGCGAGCACATCCCGCTCTACATCGCCGCGATCGGCCCGAAGAACCTGGAGCAGACCGGCGAGATCGCCGACGGCGCGCTGCTGATCTTCCCCTCCGCCGAGCACCTGGAGGAGACCGCGCTGCGTCACCTCCGCGCGGGCCGCGAGAAGGCCGGGCTGACCATGGACGGCTTCGACGTCCACCCCACGCTGCCTCTCGCCCTCGGCGACGACATCGACGCCCTCGCCGACATCTTCCGCCCCTACACCGCCCTGTACGTGGGCGGCATGGGCAGCCGCAAGCAGAACTTCTACAACCAGCTCGCGCAGCGCATGGGCTACGAGAAGCAGGCCGCCGAGATCCAGGACAAGTACTTGGCGGGTGACAAGACCGGCGCGGCCGCCGCCGTACCGCGGCAGCTGATCGACCAGACCACCCTGCTCGGTTCCGTCGAGCGGATCGCCGACCGGATGAAGGCCTACGCGGAGGCCGGTGTCACCACCCTCACCCTCGCCCCGGCCGGCTTCACCCTCGACGAGCGGGTGGCGGCGCTGCGGGCGGGCACCGAGGCCCTGGAACTGGCGGGCCTCGCCTAGCGGGAAAGTCTGCGGCCGTGGTGGGGGCTCGGGGGGTCTTCCCCGCCACGGCCGTCATGCAGCACAACGCGCCACAGAGCTCCTGGTTACGAGCGCGGCGTTCCTTCTTTCGGCCGAGTCCCCCGCCGCTCGTGTTGCCCACTCGCCGGTACCGCATTTGACTCGTTCTCTGCGGACGTGCGGCGTGCGGACGCCCGCATGGGAGGTGGCAGCAATGCTCACGGCCAAGGGCCTGTTCCAGGAAATCATCGACGACGACGAGTCCTTCCGGCTCTTCTGCTCCATCGCCGCCAGCGGCGAGTCCCAGGGCGGCTGGGAGAACGCCCGGATCGCGGCCCTGGTCGCGCCGGGGATGCGGGATCTCGCCCCCAAGATCACCCGGCACGGGGCCGACGAGGACAAGCACGGCCGGATCTTCAGCGCCCTGCTGAAGAAGCGCGGCCTCGAGCCCGTGCCGGTGCCGCCCGAGACCGACTACACGATGCTCCTCGAACAGCGCGGCATCGGCCTCGCCCACGACAAGCTCCGCCGCGACGAGCCGCTGACCGAGCAGGACATCGTCGTCTACCTCGCGCACAGCCGGGTCACCGAGCAACGGGCCGCGGACCAGATGGACATGCTGGTCAAGTACTTCGGGGACCACCCCGAGCTGGGCAAGGCCATCCACATGATCGACAACGACGAGGCGAACCACCTCGCCTACTGCCACGAGGAGCTGCTGCGCCTCGCCCACGCGGGGCACGGCCGGCTCATCCAGCACACCCTGCGGGAGTCCGCGCTCGCCGAGATCAAGGTCTACCGTGACGTGAGCCTCGCCGTGATGAGCCACATGGGCCGCATCCTGGCCTGGCCCAGGGCCAAGTCGGCCGCCCTCGCCGCCGGGATCCACGGCATGTACGCGTGGGAACGGGCCGCCGGCTGGCACAAGATGGTCGGCCTCGAGATGCCCGAACGGCGCAACGCGCTGGGAGGCCCCATGACCCCCGCTCCGGCGTTCTGAACCACCGGGCCCGTGGCGCCGTGGCTACATCCAGCCGCGGCGCTTGAACAGCCGGTAGAGACCGATCTCGATGGCGACCATCACAAGGATCACGGCCGGATACGCCCAGGTCCATGTGAGCTCCGGCATGTGCTCGAAGTTCATGCCGTAGATCCCCGCGACCATCGTGGGGACGGCGGCCATGGCCGCCCACGCCGAGATCTTCCGCACGTCGTCGTTCTGCCGCACGCCCATCTGCGCCAGATGTGCCGCCAACACGTCCGAGAGCAGCTGGTTCAGGCCCTCCACCTGCTCGTTGACGCGGAGAAGATGGTCGCTGACATCCCGGAAGAAGGGCTTCGCGTGCTGGTTCACGAACGGCACGGCCCCGGTCGCGAGCTTCTCCACCGGCGCCGCCAGCGGGCCCGCGGCCCGGCGGAACTCGAGGACCTGGCGCTTGGCGGTGTAGATCCGCTCCGCCGTGCTCCCCGGGTTCCCGCCGGTCGGCGCGAACACATCGGCCTCCAGCTCCTCCAGGTCCACCTGGAGCTCGCCGACCACCTCGATGTAGTGGTCGACGACCGCGTCGCTGATCGCGTACAGGACGGCCGTCGGGCCGTGCCGAAGCACCTCGGGGTCGGCCTCCAGACGTCGGCGTACGGCGGCCAGGGGCGCGCCCTCGCCGTGCCGGACCGTCACCACGAACGAGTCGCCGACGAAGACCATCAGCTCGCCCGTGGAAACCCGGTCGCTCTCCGGCTCGTACAGCACCGGCTTGAGGACCATGAAGAGCGAGTCGTCGTAGACCTCCAGCTTGGGCCGCTGATGGGCCTTCAATGCGTCCTCGACGGCCAGCGGATGGAGCGCGAACTCGGCCGAGACGTGATCGAACTCGGCTTCCGTCGGCTCGTACAGCCCCACCCACAGGAACGCGTCGCCGGTCGCCCTCGCCTCCTCCAGGGCGTCGGACAGGTCGGCGGGGCCGTCCTTGCGGCGCCCGTCGCGATAAATGGCGGAGTCCACGATCACGCGCCGTATTCTTCCCCGCCCGCCCCCGTCCCGCACACGCGCGTGCACCCGGATCGTCCACAGGCTCGCCCACGCGCGCGTGGGCGAGCCTGTCGGGGGTGTCCTGCGGGTCGGGCGGTCGCACACTCCGGACGCCGCTCCCTGTTCCGACCCCACCCGCACGACACCCCCTACCCTTGCCGCCATGGCCACGCTGATCCTCGTCCGCCACGGACGCTCCACCGCCAACACCTCAGGGGTCCTCGCCGGACGGCTGCCCGGGGTCGCCCTCGACGAGCGGGGGGCCGCGCAGGCCGCCGCGCTGCCCGGGCGACTCGCCGGCGTGCCGCTGGCCGCCGTCGTCTCCAGCCCGCTGCAGCGCTGCCGCGAGACAGTGCGACCGCTCCTCGACGCCCGCCCGGCGCTGCCGTTCCACACCGACGAGCGCATCAACGAGTGCGACTACGGCGACTGGTCCGGTCGCAAGCTCGCCGAACTGGGCGACGAGCCGCTGATGGAGGTCGTCCAGGCCCATGCCTCCGCCGCGACCTTCCCCGGCGGCGAGTCGATGCGCGCCATGCAGGCGCGCGCCGTCGACGCCGTACGGGACTGGAACGCCCGGATCGAGGCCGAGCACGGCGAGGACGCCGTCTACGCGATGTGCTCGCACGGAGACGTCATCAAGTCGATCGTCGCCGATGCCCTCGGGATACACCTCGACCTCTTCCAGCGCATCCATGTCGACCCCTGTTCCGTCACCGCCATCCGCTACACGCGGCTGCGCCCGTTCCTCGTACGCCTCGGCGACACCGGCGACTTCACCGCGCTCGCCCCACGCGAGAGCGGCGACACGGGCGGGGCCGCGGAGGTCGGGGGCGGTGCGGGCGCACCGTGATCCATCCGCGCAGTAGGGTGGACGGGCCGCTGTAGCGCGGGCCTCCACCACTGTCGAGACTCAAGGGAGTCAGGGACGTGTCCCGTCAGGTGTTCCTCTACGACCCACCGGAGCGTTTCGTGGCCGGCACGGTCGGGCTGCCTGGCCGCCGTACGTTCTTCCTGCAGGCGTCCGCGGCGGGCCGGGTCACCAGCGTGGCCCTGGAGAAGACCCAGGTCGCCGCGCTCGCCGAACGCATCGACGAACTCCTCGACGAGGTCGTGCGGCGCACCGGCGGCAACGCCCCGGTCCCGGCCGTCGCCCCCGCCGACATCGCCGACACCGCCCCCCTCGACATCCCCGTCGAGGAGGAGTTCCGGGTCGGCACGATGGCGCTCGCCTGGGACGGCGAGGAGCAGCGCATGATCGTCGAGGCCCAGGCGTTGGTCGAACTCGACGCCGAGACCGACGAGGACCTCGCCGAGGCCGAGGAGCGGATGCTCCAGGACGAGGAGAACGGCCCGCCGATGCTGCGCGTCCGTCTCACCGGCGCCCAGGCGAGGGCCTTCGCCAAGCGCGCCCTCGATGTGGTCAACGCCGGCCGGCCGCCGTGCCCCCTGTGCAGCCTCCCGCTCGACCCCGAGGGTCATGTGTGCCCGCGCCAGAACGGATACCGACGCGGCGCATGAGCGGCCCCGACAACCGGGCGGTCATCGACCTGCTCACCAAGGGGGAGCTGACCGTCCGCGGCCAGGTCCGCGAGGCCTCCAACGCGGTGCTCTTCTGCTCCGTCGCCCTCGCCGGCGAGGAGGCCTCCTGCGTCTACAAGCCCGTGGCGGGCGAACGCCCGCTCTGGGACTTCCCCGACGGCACCCTTGCCCAGCGCGAGGTCGCCGCCTACGAGCTCTCCGAGGCCACCGGCTGGGGACTCGTACCGCCCACCGTGCTGCGCGACGGCCCGTACGGCGAGGGCATGGTCCAGCTGTGGATCGAGGCCGACCCCGCCGCGAGCCTGCTCGCGCTCACCGAGGACGAGCAGGCGGGGGAGGGCTGGAAGGCCGTCGGCCCCGCCCAGGTCGGCGAGGACCGCACCGCGCTCCTCGTCCATGCCGACCGCCCCGAACTGCGCCGACTCGCCGTCCTGGACGCGGTCATCAACAACGGCGACCGTAAGGGCGGGCATCTGCTGCCCGCCCCGGACGGGCGTCTGTACGCCATCGACCACGGTGTGACCTTCAACGTGGACGACAAGCTGCGCACCCTGCTGTGGGGCTGGGCGGGCGAGGAGCTGCCCGCCGACGCCACCGAGGTGCTCGAGCGACTGGGCGACTCCCTGGCCCCCGGCACGCCGCTCACCACCCGGCTGGCGGAGCTGCTCACCGCGGCCGAGGTGGACGCCCTGCGCGGCCGGGTGAGCGCTCTGCGCGCCACCGGTCGGCACCCCGAGCCGTCCGGGCAGTGGCCGGCGATCCCCTGGCCACCGGTCTGACCGATCGGATCAGGCCAACTCCACGACGTATGGCCCGTACCCCTGGGGGGTATGCATGAACGGCTGCGAGCTGCAAGAGCGTCTTGTCGGCCAAGATCCCGGATCCGGTTCGTATCCGGAACAGGTGTCCGGTTACGCTCAGGTCATGCATGCCTGGCCCGCCTCTGAGGTCCCCGCCCTGCCCGGCAAGGGCCGCGACCTCCGGATCCACGACACCGCGACCGGCGGGCGAGTGACCCTCGCCCCCGGCCCCGTCGCCCGTATCTACGTCTGCGGCATCACGCCGTACGACGCGACCCACATGGGTCACGCGGCGACCTACAACGCGTTCGACCTCGTTCAGCGCGTGTGGCTCGACACCAAGCGGCAGGTCCACTACGTCCAGAACGTCACCGACGTGGACGATCCGCTCCTGGAGCGGGCGCTGCGCGACGGCATCGACTGGGTCGGCCTGGCCGAGCGCGAGACCGCCCTGTTCCGCGAGGACATGACCGCCCTGCGGATGCTGCCGCCGCAGCACTACATCGGCGCCGTCGAGGCCATACCGGGCATCGTGCCGCTCGTGGAGCGGCTGCGGGACTCCGGTGCCGCGTACGAGCTCGAGGGCGACATCTACTTCTCCGTGGAGGCCGACCCGCACTTCGGTCAGGTGTCGAACTACGACACCGAGCTGATGCGCCACCTCTCCGCCGAACGCGGCGGCGACCCGGACCGCCCGGGCAAGAAGAACCCGCTCGACCCGATGCTGTGGATGGCCGCCCGCGAGGGTGAGCCGAGCTGGGACGGCGGCAGCCTCGGCCCCGGCCGCCCCGGCTGGCACATCGAGTGCGTCGCCATCGCCCTCGACCACCTGGGCATGGGCTTCGACGTACAGGGCGGCGGATCGGACCTGATCTTCCCGCACCACGAGATGGGCGCCTCCCACGCGCAGTCGCTGACCGGCGAGTTCCCCATGGCCAAGGCGTACGTGCACGCCGGCATGGTCGCCCTGCACGGCGAGAAGATGTCCAAGTCCAAGGGCAACCTCGTCTTCGTCTCCACGCTCCGCCGTGACGGCGTCGACCCGGCCGCCATCCGCCTCGCGCTGCTCTCGCACCACTACCGCGCCGACTGGGAGTGGACCGACCAGGTCCTCCAGGACGCGGTGGACCGGCTCGACCGCTGGCGCGCCGCCGTCTCACGCCCGGACGGCCCGTCCGCCGACGCGCTCGTGGAGGAGCTCCGCGAGGCCCTCGCCGACGACCTCGACACGCCTACCGCGCTCGCGGCCGTCGACCGCTGGGCGGAGCGTCAGAGCGCCGAGGGCGGTACGGACGAGTCCGCGCCCGGCCTCGCCTCCCGCGCCGTCGACGCTCTGCTCGGTGTCGCCCTGTAGAAAGCGCTCCCGTGCAACTCTCTTCCAGGCAACCGCCCTTGGACTTCTCACGAAGTCCAAGGGCGGTTCCGTTTTGTCCTGGCTCCATGCTCGTTTCTGCGCTAAATACGCTCCATGCAATCAATATTGCGCATGAAAGCTGCACTCTCCGGTGCCGTGCTCGGGCTCCTCGCCGTACTCGCGGGGCCGGGCAGCGCCCAGTCCGCCGAGCCGTCGCCCACCACCGTCGGCGACGTCACCGGCTTCGCCGCCGACGGAGCCGTCTACCGACTGACCGCCGGTCAGGCACAGGCCCGCGTCAGCTTCGTCACCGCCGAGACCTTCCGCATCGAACTGGCCCCCGACGGACAGTTCGCCGACCCCACCGGACAGGACATCGTCCTGCCCCAGGGCCCACCGCCGGCCACCCGCTGGTACGACCGGGGCGACCGATACGAACTCACCTCAGCGAAGGTGACCCTGCGCGCCTACAAGGCACCGCTCCGCTTCGCGGCCTTCCGCGCCGACGGCACGCCCCTGTGGTCCGAGACCACGGGCCTGACCTGGAGCCAGGACCGCACCACCCAGTCCCTGACCCGGGGCGCCGACGAGCAGTTCTACGGTGCAGGGATGCAGAACGGCCGCGGCAACACCTCGCACCGCGGCAAGACCGTCGAAGTCGGCGTCGACTACAACTGGAACGACGGCGGACACCCCAACTCCGTCCCGTTCTACCTCTCCTCGGCCGGCTACGGCGTCTACCGCAACACCTACGCCCCCAACACGTACGCGTTCGGTGAGCCCGTCACCACCACCGCCCGCGAACAGCGCTTCGACGCCTACTACTTCGCCGGCTCCGGCTCCGACGCCCTCAAGGACGTCATCGGCCAGTACACGAACCTCACCGGCAAGCCCTTCCTGCCGCCCGTCTACGGCCTGGAGATCGGCGACGCCGACTGCTACCTCCACAACGTCAACCGCGGCGAGCGCCACACCCTCGACGCGCTGAAGGTCGCCGACGGCTACGTCGCCAACGACATGCCCAACGGCTGGATGCTCGTCAACGACGGCTACGGCTGCGGCTACGAGAACCTCGCCGAGACCGCGACCGGCCTCCAGCAGCGCAAGATGCAGCTCGGCCTGTGGACCGAGGACGGCATCGACAAGCTCGGCGAGCAGGTGAAGGCCGGCCAGCGGGTCGCCAAGCTCGACGTCGCCTGGGTCGGCGAGGGCTACAAGTTCGCCCTCGACGGCTGCAAGGACGCCTACGCCGGCATCGAGGCCCACAGCGACGCCCGCGGCTTCACCTGGGCCCCCGAGAGCTGGTCCGGCGCACAGCGCTGCGGCGTCCAGTGGTCCGGCGACCAGTCCGGCACCTGGGAGTACATCCGCTGGCAGATCCCCACCTACGCCGGCGCCTCCATGTCCGGCCTGGCCTACACCACCGGCGACGTCGACGGCATCTTCGGCGGCAGCGCCAAGACGTACACCCGCGACCTCCAGTGGAAGATGTTCCTCCCGGTCACCATGACCATGGACGGCTGGGCCGCCAACGACAAGCAGCCCTTCCGCTACGGGGAGCCGTACACCTCGATCAACCGCGACTACCTCAAGCTCCATGAGTCGCTGCTGCCGTACATCTACTCGCACGCCCACCGGGCCACCACGACCGGCGTCGGCCTGGCCCGGCCCCTCATCCTCGAGTACCCCGACGACCCGAAGGCCGCGAGCGAGACGGCGAAGTACGAGTTCCTGAGCGGCGAGGACTTCCTCGTCGCCCCCGTCTACCAGGACGCCGTCGAGCGCGACGGCATCTACCTCCCCAAGGGCACCTGGATCGACTACTGGAGCGGGCGCACCTACGAGGGCCCCGTCACCGTCGACGACTACAGCGCCCCGCTCGACACCCTGCCCCTGTTCGTACGGGCCGGGGCCACCGTCCCGATGTGGCCCGGCGGCATCCGCTCGTACGCCGACCGCACCGCCGGCTCCCCGCTCGCCTGGGACATCTACCCGCAGGGCAACTCCTCCTTCGAGCTGTACGAGGACGACGGAGTCACCCGCGCCCACCGCACCGGCGAGTACGCCACCCAGACCGCCGAGGTCCGCGCGCCGAAGCGCGGCGCGGGTGACGTGACCGTACGGATCGGCGCGAGCAAGGGCTCCTTCGCCGGTAAGTCGGCTTCCCGGCCGTACCAGTTCACCGTCCACACCGGCGACGCGCCGAGCGAGGTCACGCTCGGTGGACGCGAGCTGCCGCGCCTCACCTCCAAGGCCGCCTACGAGGCAGCGGGGCAGGGCTGGTGGTACGACCGCGACGACCGCGGGGGAGTGGTGAAGGTCAAGACGGCGGTCCAGCGCACCGACCGGGCCTTCACCCTGGAACTGGAGGACACCAGCGCGGTCGGCGGAGCCGTACCGGGCGCCGCCGCCACCGTCGCCGTTCCCGCCGGGCAGGAGCTGGGCGCCGGCGCCCCCGGCACCGTGGCCGTCGACGTCACGGCGGGCACGAAGGACGCCACCGGGGTCGAGGTCTCTCTGACCGCCCCCGCGGGCTGGCAGGTCACCCCGGCCGCGCCGATCACGCGCGTCCCGGCGGGCACCACGCAGCGGGTCCAGGTCTCCGTGACCCCGGCCAAGGACGCCAAGCCGGGAGAGGCCACGCTCACCGCGACCGCCCGCCACCGCTCCGCCGGCCAGGACCGCACCGCCGTCCAGCGCTTCGCCGTCGGAGTGATGCCCGAGCCGCCGTCCACCGGCGCCTGGGCGAGCGATCTGGTCTGGCTGAAGGCCACCAACGGCTGGGGCCCGCCCGAACGCGACCGCTCCAACGGCGAGTCGGGCGCGAGCGACGGCCGGCCTCTCACGCTGGCCGGCAAGACCTACGAGAAGGGCATCGGCGCCCACGCCGACTCCGACATCGAGGTCTACCTCGGCGGCCGGTGCACGGCCTTCACCGCCGAGGTCGGCATCGACGACGAGATCAACGGCTACGGGGAGGTCGCGTTCTCGGTCGAGGCCGACGGCAAGGTGCTGTGGACCTCACCGAAGCTGACCGGCGCCTCGGCGACCGTGCCGTCCGACGTCGATGTCACCGGCGCCCGCCATGTCCGTCTCCGGATCACCGACACCAACGGCTCCAAGAGCGGTGACCACGGGGACTGGGCGGCCGCGCGCTTCGCCTGTGCCTGAGTGAGGGAGGGGGCCGCACCGGAATCGGCGCGGCCCCCTCGTACAGCTCACTCCTCGGCGTCGCCTTCGGACCCTTCGGGGCTCTCGCCCCGGGAACCTTCGGAGTCCTCGGAGGGCGTCTCCGGCCCGGAGCTCTCCGGCGCCGCTTCCGGCGCCGCTTCCGGACCCGGCCGCTCCGGCTTCGGTGGCCGTGTCCGGCCGCTGCCGGGGTCCCTCAGATACGAGGTGTCGCCGCCGTCCGTCGCGAGTCCAGGGCCCGGTCCGGGACCGCCGTCCCGCCGTCGCAGATACCGCTCGAACTCCCGGGCGATCGCCTCGCCCGACGCCTCCGGGAGCTCCGCGGTGTCCCGCGCCTCCTCCAGCGTCTGGACGTACTCCGCCACTTCGCTGTCCTCGGAGGCCAGTTGGTCCACGCCCAGCTGCCAGGCCCGCGCGTCCTCGGCCAGCTCGCCCAGCGGGATCCGCAGGTCGATCAGATCCTCGAGACGGTTCAGGAGCGCCAGCGTCGCCTTGGGGTTGGGCGGCTGCGACACATAGTGCGGTACCGCTGCCCACAGGCTCACCGCGGGCACGCCCGCGTGCGTGCACGCCTCCTGGAGGATGCCGACGATGCCCGTGGGGCCTTCGTAGCGGGTCTCCTCCAGATCCATCGTGCGCGCCAGATCCGGGTCCGAGGTGACCCCGCTGACCGGCACGGGCCGGGTGTGCGGGGTGTCGCCGAGCAGCGCGCCCAGGATCACCACCATCTCCACGCCCAGCTCATGGGCGAAGCCCAGGATCTCGTTGCAGAACGAGCGCCAGCGCATCGACGGCTCGATCCCGCGCACCAGGACCAGGTCGCGCGGCTTGTCGCCGCCGACCCGGACCACGGAGAGCCGCGTCGTCGGCCAGGTGATCTTCCGGACGCCGCCGTCCAGCCACACCGTGGGCCGGTTGACCTGGAAGTCGTAGTAGTCCTCGGCGTCGAGCGCCGCGAACACCTCGCCCTTCCATTCCCGGTCCAGATGGGCGACCGCGGTGGAGGCGGCGTCGCCGGCGTCGTTCCAGCCCTCGAACGCGGCCACCATGACCGGGTCGATCAGCTCGGGAACCCCCTCGAGCTCGATCACCCAGTGCCTCCTTTTCGAAGTTCCTGTCGTACGGACCAACCTTACGGCTTTCCCACGGCCCGTCCGCAGCCCTCGTGCACCACCGGGAGCCGAAGCGGCCTTGATCGACTACCCAGGAACCCCGCCCCGCACACGGCCCGGCTCAGGCCTCCCAGAGGGTGCTCGGCGCCTCCCGCCGTACGACCGGCGCGATCTCCTCGGCGAAACGACGCAGCGTCTCGATCTGCTCGGCGGTCGAAAGGCCGAAGCCGTCGACCGTGACCGACTGCAGGTCGTGGCCGTAGACCCGGTGCCAGCCGAGGATCTTGTCGATGATCTGCCGCGGCGATCCGATCAGCTGCGGGCCGTCGGCGATCGCGTCCTCGATCGCCCGGAACGGGGTGTTGTAGCCGGCCTTCCCCTCCAGATGTGGCTTGAAGTTCTGCCGCACCCGCGCCTCGTACAGCTCCTTGTACCGCGCAACGGCCTGCTCGGCCGTGTCGGCGATCAGCAGGCCGCCCGAACCCGCCGCCACGCGCGCGTGGGCCGGGTCGTGGCCGTACTCCTCGAACTTCTCGCGGTAGTGGGCGATGAGCTTCGCGTACGCCTCACGCGGCTGGATCGCGTTGGCCGTGAAGAGCGGATCGCCGTGCCTGGCGGCGAGTTCGGGGGAGGTGAGGCTGGTGGCCGAGCCGTGCCAGACACGAGGGACTCCGGCGTACGGCCGCGGGACCGTGGTCACGTCCTTCAGCGGAGACCGGAACTCGCCCTCCCAGTCCACGCCTTCCTCGCTCCACAGCCGGCGCAGCAGCTCGTACTTCTCCCTCTGCAGATCCCACTGCCGCTCCTCGTCCAGGCCGAAGAGGTCGAAATGGCCGGCCTCCGCGCCCTTGCCGATGACCAACTCGACCCGGCCCCGGGAGATCTGGTCGAGCGTGGCGTAGTCCTCGGCGACCCTGACCGGGTCGAGGATCGCGACGACGGTGACGCCGGTCAGCAGCCTGATACGGGAGGTACGGGCGGCCAGCGCGCCCAGCAGCACCGTGGGGGCGGAGGAGAGGAACGCCCCCGCGTGCCGTTCGCCCAGCGCGTAGGCGTCGAAGCCGAGCCGCTCGGCGGCCTCGCCGACCGCGAGGACCTCCTCCAGCCGGTCGGCGGCGGACAGGAGTTCGCCGGTGAGAGGGTGCGGGGCGTGGCCGATGATGGAGAGCACCTGAAACTTCATGCCGGCAACTCTTCCCGCCCAGTATTGCGGCGGTATGGCGGCCGTATGGCACGGTTCCGGGCATGCGTAAGGGGCGGCCTCCCCTGGAGACCGCCCCTTACAAGGCGCTACTCGCCGAGCATGTCCTCGACCTTGCCGCGGATCTCGTCCGTCGCCAGACCGCGGATCGTCAGCGTCGTACGGCGGCGCAGCACGTCGTCCGCCGTCTCGGCCCACTCGTGGTCACGGGCGTAGGCGACCTGCGCCCAGATCTCCGGCGCGTCCGGGTGGATGCGCTCACCGAGCTCGGGGTTCTCGTTCGCCATCCGGGCGATGTCGAAGGAGAGCGAACCGTAGTGCGTCGCCAGGTGCTTGGCGGTGTCGGCGGCCATCCGGGGGCCGGGGGCCGGACCGTCGACGAGCAGCCGGTGCGCGACCGCGTTCGGATTGGCGATACCGGGCAGCGGGAGCCGCTTCGGCAGCGTCGACACCGACTCGTAGTCCTCGCCCAGGGGGTGGCCCGGCAGGGACTCCAGCTTCTTCATCACCGTACGGCCGATGTGGCGGAAGGTCGTCCACTTGCCGCCGGCCACCGACAGCATCCCGCCGCGGCCCTCGGTGACGACCGTCTCGCGCTTGGCCTTGGAGGTGTCGCCGGGACCGCCCGGGAGCACCCGCAGACCCGCGAAGGCGTAGGTGATCAGATCACGCGACAGCTGCTGGTCGCGGATGGAGAAGGCGGCCTCGTCCAGGATCTGGGCGGTGTCCTTCTCGGTGACCTCGACCTTGCCGGGGTCACCCTCGTACTCCTCGTCGGTCGTGCCGAGCAGCAGCATGTCCTCCCAGGGGAGGGCGAAGGTGATGCGGTACTTGTCTATCGGGGTCGCCAGCGCGGCCTTCCACGGCGAGGTCCGCTTCAGGACCAGGTGCGCGCCCTTGGAGAGACGGATGGAGGGGGCCGCGTTCGGGTCCTCCATCTTGCGCAGGTGGTCGACCCAGGGGCCGGTCGCGTTCAGCACCAGACGGGCCGAGACCCCGAACTCGTCGCCGCTGGTGCGGTCCTTCAGCTCCGCGCCCGTGACCCGGCCGCGGGTGAACCGCAGCCCGGTGACCTCGGCGTGGTTGAGCACCGTGGCACCGGCGTCGACGGCCGCGCGGACCGTCATCAGCGCCATGCGGGCGTCGTTCATCTGGTCGTCGCCGTACACGGCCACGGCCTTCAGGTTGTCCGTGCGCAGCTCCGGCACGTCCTGCGCGGCCTTCGCCGGGCCGAGCAGGTGCCCGACACCGTCGCCGAACGCCGACAGGGCGGAGTACGCGAAGACACCGGCGCCGAGCTTGGCCGCGCCGTGCGGGCCGCCCTTGTAGACGGGCAGGTAGAAGGTGAGGGGGTTGGCGAGGTGCGGTGCCACCTGACGCGAGACCGCACGCCGCTCGAAGTGGTTCTCCGCCACCAGCTTCACCGCGCCGGTCTGCAGGTACCGCAGACCGCCGTGGAGAAGCTTGGAGGAGGCGGAGGAGGTGGCGCCGGCGAAGTCGCCGGCGTCCACCAGGGCCACCCGCAGGCCCGACTGCGCGGCGTGCCAGGCGGTGGAGATGCCCAGGATGCCGCCGCCGATGACCAGGAGGTCGTACGTCGCCTTGGAAAGCTGCTCCCGGGTCTCGGCGCGGCTCGGCAGGGAACCGGCAGCCGGTCGCGTCCCAAGGGCAGGGACGCTCTGCAGGGTGGTCATGTCGATCTACTCCTCGTCCTCGATCCAGCCCATGGTCCGCTCGACGGCCTTGAGCCAGCTCTTGTACTCGCTGTCACGCCTGTCGGCGTCCATGCGAGGGGTCCATTCCGCCGCGCGGCGCCAGTTGGCGCGCAGGGCGTCGGTGTCCGGCCAGAAGCCGACGGCCAGGCCGGCGGCGTAGGCGGCACCGAGGCAGGTGGTCTCGGCGACCATCGGGCGCACGACCGGCGCGTCGAGGAAGTCCGAGAGGGTTTGCATCAGCAGGTTGTTGGAGGTCATGCCGCCGTCGACCTTGAGCGCGGTCAGCTCGACGCCGGAGTCCTTCGTCATGGCGTCGGTGATCTCGCGGGTCTGCCAGGCGGTGGCCTCCAGGACGGCGCGGGCGATGTGCGCCTTGGTGACGTACCGGGTGAGGCCGGCGATCACACCGCGGGCGTCGGAGCGCCAGTACGGGGCGAACAGGCCGGAGAAGGCCGGTACGAAGTAGGCGCCGCCGTTGTCCTCGACCGAGGACGCGAGGGTCTCGATCTCGGCGGCGGACTTGATCAGGCCCATCTGGTCGCGCATCCACTGCACCAGCGAACCGGTGACGGCGATCGAGCCCTCCAGGGCGTAGACCGGCTTCTCGTCGCCGATCTGGTAGCCGACCGTGGTCAGCAGGCCGCTGTAGGAGTTGATGATCTTGTCACCGGTGTTCATCAGCATGAAGGTGCCGGTGCCGTACGTGGACTTGGCCTCGCCCTCGGCGAAACACGTCTGGCCGAACAGGGCGGCCTGCTGGTCGCCGAGCGCGGAGGCGACCGGGACGCCGTCCAGAACACCGCCCTTGACGGTGCCGTACACCTCGGCGGAGGAGCGGATCTCCGGCAGCACCTCCGCCGGGATCTCCATGGACTGCAGGATCTTGTCGTCCCAGGCCATGGTGTGCAGGTTCATCAGCATGGTGCGCGAGGCGTTGGTGACGTCGGTGACGTGGTGACCGCCCTCGACACCGCCGGTGAGGTTCCAGATGACCCAGGAGTCCATCGTGCCGAAGAGGATGTCGCCGCGCTCGGCGCGCTCACGCAGGCCCTCGACGTTGTCGAGCAGCCAGCGGACCTTCGGGCCGGAGAAGTACGAGGCCAGGGGCAGACCGGTCTCTCGGCGGAAGCGGTCCTGGCCGACGTTGCGGCCGAGCTCCTTGCAGAGGGCGTCGGTGCGGGTGTCCTGCCAGACGAGGGCGTTGTGGACGGGCTCACCGGTGTTCTTGTCCCAGAGCAGCGTGGTCTCGCGCTGGTTGGTGATGCCGATGGCCTTGACGTCGGCGGAGGTGATGCCGGCCTTGTCGATGGCGCCCGCCACGACTTCCTGGACGTTGGTCCAGATCTCGGCGGCGTCGTGCTCGACCCAGCCCGGCTTCGGGAAGATCTGCTCGTGCTCCTTCTGGTCGACCGCGACGATCCGGCCGTCCTTGTCGAAGACGATGCAGCGGGAGGAGGTGGTGCCCTGGTCGATGGCGGCGATGAACGGGCCGGCGGTGTGTGCGTCGGTCACGGTGTGCTCCAAGGAAGTCTGGATGGAAGGACGTCTCAGGCGAACGCGATGTTGTAGATACCCGCGGCGATGGCGCCACCCACCAGGGGGCCGACGACCGGGATCCATGCGTAGCCCCAGTCGGAGCCGCCCTTGTTCGGCAGCGGCAGAAGCGCGTGCACGATGCGCGGACCGAGGTCACGGGCCGGGTTGATGGCGTAACCGGTCGGGCCGCCCAGCGAGAGGCCGATGGAGACCACGACGAACGCGGTGATCAGGGCGCCGATGACGCCGAGGCCCTTGCCGCTGTCGTTGAGGCCCTGGGTCAGCACCGCGAGGACCAGCACGACCGTGCCGATGATCTCGGTGGCCAGGTTCTGCCACACCACGCGGACCTCGGGCCCGGTGGAGAAGACACCGAGCACCGGACCGGCGTTCGGGGCGGCCTTCTGGTCGACCATGCCCTCCTCGTGCGGAGGCGCGGAGACGATCTCCGGGTCCGTGAGGTGGGCCTGGAACTGTCCGTAGTAAGCGACCCACACCAGGAACGCGCCGAGCATGGCGCCGAGCATCTGGCCCGCGAAGTAGACCGGAACGTTGCTCCAGTCCCCGTCCTTGAGGGCGATGCCGACGGTGACGGCCGGGTTCAGGTGGGCGCCCGAGAGGGTACCCGTCATGTACACGGCGGTCATGACCGCGAAGCCCCATCCGAACGTGATGGCGAGCCATCCGGCGTTCTGAGCCTTCGAGCGCTTGAGCACCACGGCGGCGACGACGCCGCCGCCGAGCAGAATGAGTACGGCGGTACCAATGATCTCGCCGATGAAGATGTCGGAGCTGGACACCCGCGACTCCTTTGTCCTTCGTCCAGGGGAAGGCGAACCCCGGGTCCCTCCGGTGGTCCGCGCCCTCGTATGAGGGCGTTGCCGGCCCTTGGCACTGCCACACTCTAGCGCGTATTGCCGGTAGGTGTTCGGCAATGCCGACCGATGAACGGAAGTTTTGCCCCCTCGTGAAGAGCCCGTCAAGGGTTCGGTGGTCGATTGCTTCCCGCATGACCCGATCGTTACCGACGGGTTGCCGGGGTGCGAAGGCGGACACGCGAAGGCCCGGCCGCCACCAGGCGCCGGGCCGGTCGTCGTGTGCGGGGCAAGCTCCGTGTGCGGACCGGGTGCGGCCCTGGGGGTGCCCCGCGCCGGGCGCTAGAAGCGCCCCGCGCCGAGGTCGCGGGAGACCGCGCGGGCGCAGTCCCGCACCGCCGCGATCAGCTCCGAGCGCAGCTCGCCGTCGTCGCAGACCCGCTCCACGGCGCCGGTGATCGCCACCGCGCCCACCGGCATCCGGCGCCGGTCGTGGATCGGGGCGGCGACCGAGGCCACGCCCTCCCACGTCTCCTCCACGTCGGCGGCCCAGCCCTTCGCGCGGGTCATGTCGAGCAGGGACTCGAACTCCTTGAGGTCCGTGACCGTGCGGGGCGTGAAGCCCTCGCGCGGCACCTCCAGGACCTCGCTGTGTGCCACCGGGTCGTAGGCCGACAGCACCTTGCCCAGGGCCGTGGAGTGCAGCGGCTGCATCGCCCCCACCTCCAGGACCTGCCGGCTGTCGTCCGGCCGGAAGACGTGGTGCACGATCAGCACGCCCTGCTGGTGCAGGACGCCCAGATGGACGCTCTCGCCGCTGGAGCGTGCCAGGTCGTCCGTCCAGACCAGCGCCCGCGCCCGCAGCTCGTGCACGTCCAGATAGCTGTTGCCCAGGCGCAGCAGCTCGGCGCCGAGCTGATAGCGGCCCGAGGGGGCGTCCTGTTCCACGAAGCCCTCGGCCTGCAGCGTGCGCAGAATGCCGTGCGCCGTGCCCTTGGCCAGACCGAGTGACGAGGCGATGTCGGACAGGCCGAGCCGGCGCTCGCCGCCCGCGAGCAGTCGCAGCATCGCCGCCGCTCGTTCAAGCGACTGGATGTTCTTCGCCATCGCCCCGGCCCTTCTCCCTGTCCACATCCCGGCGGTCCCACGATCCCGGCGGTCCCGTGGATCTTACGGACAGGATTCCGTGGATCATGCTGTTCGGCAATGCTGAACACTATCGGTCGATGTCGACCAGTAGTTACTCAGACAGTGTCGTTCACGAACGGGTGTGACCGGGAGTCCCCGGACATAAGGATGCCGTCCGGCACGTGGGACACAATGTCCACCCCGGCGTGCGCACGGTTAGTCTGGCCCCGTGCACCCTCCACCGAGAGTGCAAAGCCGACAGCCGTCGCACCCCAGGGAGCTCATCCATGGCCTCGTCGCCAACCCCTTCCGCCGACAGCCGGACCCGCGCCGCAACCCTCCGCGAGGCACTCGCGACCCGAGTGGTGGTGGCCGACGGAGCCATGGGCACCATGCTCCAGGCACAGGACCCCACCCTCGAGGACTTCGAGAACCTCGAAGGCTGCAACGAGATCCTGAACGTGACCCGGCCGGACATCGTCCGCTCCGTGCACCAGGAGTACTTCTCCGCGGGCGTCGACTGCGTCGAGACCAACACCTTCGGCGCGAACCTCGCCGCGCTCGGCGAGTACGACATCCCCGAGCGGGTGTACGAGCTCTCCGAATCCGGCGCCCGGATCGCCCGCGAGGTCGCCGACGAGTTCACCGCCTCCACCGGACAGCAGCGCTGGGTCCTCGGCTCCATGGGCCCCGGCACCAAGCTGCCGACCCTCGGCCACGCCCCGTACACCGCCCTGCGCGACGCCTACCAGCAGAACGCCGAGGGCCTGATCGCCGGCGGCTCCGACGCGCTCCTCGTGGAGACCACCCAGGACCTGCTCCAGACCAAGGCGTCCGTCATCGGCGCCCGCCGCGCCCTGGACTCCCTCGGCATCGACGTGCCGCTGATCGTCTCCGTCACCGTCGAGACCACCGGCACCATGCTGCTCGGCTCCGAGATCGGCGCCGCGCTGACCGCGCTCGAGCCCCTCGGCATCGACATGATCGGCCTGAACTGCGCCACCGGCCCCGCCGAGATGAGCGAGCACCTGCGCTACCTCGCCCGGCACTCCCGTATCCCGCTGTCCTGCATGCCCAATGCCGGACTCCCCGTCCTCGGCAAGAACGGCGCGCACTACCCGCTGACCCCGGTCGAGCTGGCCGACGCGCAGGAGACCTTCGTCCGCGAGTACGGCCTCTCCCTGATCGGCGGCTGCTGCGGTACGACCCCGGAGCACCTGCGCCAGGTCGTCGAGCGCGTCCGCGACCTCACCCCCACCGTGCGCGAACCGCGGCCCGAGCCCGGCGCCGCCTCGCTCTACCAGACGGTCCCGTTCCGCCAGGACACCTCGTACATGGCGATCGGCGAGCGCACCAACGCCAACGGCTCCAAGAAGTTCCGCGAGGCCATGCTGGACGGCCGCTGGGACGACTGCGTGGAGATGGCGCGCGACCAGATCCGCGAGGGCGCGCACATGCTCGACCTCTGTGTCGACTACGTCGGCCGCGACGGCGTCGCCGACATGGAGGAGCTGGCCGGCCGCTTCGCCACCGCCTCCACCCTGCCGATCGTCCTCGACTCCACCGAGGTCGACGTCATCCAGGCCGGTCTGGAGAAGCTCGGCGGCCGCGCCGTCATCAACTCCGTCAACTACGAGGACGGCGACGGACCCGAGTCCCGCTTCGCCAAGGTCACCCGTCTGGCCCAGGAGCACGGCGCCGCGCTCATCGCGCTCACCATCGACGAGGAGGGCCAGGCCCGCACCGTCGAGAACAAGGTCGCCATCGCCGAGCGGCTCATCGACGACCTGACCGGCAACTGGGGCATCCACGAGTCGGACATCCTCATCGACACCCTCACCTTCACCATCTGCACCGGGCAGGAGGAGTCCCGCAAGGACGGCATCGCCACGATCGAGGCCATCCGCGAGCTCAAGCGGCGCCACCCGGACGTCCAGACCACACTGGGCCTGTCCAACATCTCCTTCGGCCTCAACCCGGCCGCCCGCATCCTGCTCAACTCCGTCTTCCTCGACGAGTGCGTCAAGGCAGGCCTGGACTCCGCCATCGTGCACGCGTCCAAGATCCTGCCGATCGCTCGCTTCGACGACGAGCAGGTCACCACCGCCCTCGACCTGATCTACGACCGGCGACGCCCCCAGCAGGGGGACGAACCGGCCTACGACCCGCTGCAGAAGCTGATGGCCCTCTTCGAGGGCGCCACGACCAAGTCCATGAAGGCCGGCAAGACCGAGGAACTCCTCGCCCTGCCGCTGGAGGAGCGCCTCAAGCGCCGCATCATCGACGGCGAGAAGAACGGCCTGGAGGCCGACCTCGCCGAGGCCCTGCAGGAGCGCCCCGCCCTCGACATCGTCAACGAGACGCTGCTCGACGGGATGAAGGTCGTCGGCGAGCTCTTCGGCTCGGGTCAGATGCAGCTGCCGTTCGTGCTCCAGTCCGCCGAGGTCATGAAGACGGCCGTCGCCTACCTCGAACCGCACATGGAGAAGTCGGACGCCGAGGGCAAGGGCACGATCGTGCTGGCCACCGTGCGCGGAGACGTCCACGACATCGGCAAGAACCTCGTCGACATCATCCTGTCGAACAACGGCTACAACGTGGTGAATCTCGGCATCAAGCAGCCGGTCTCCGCGATCCTGGACGCCGCCGAGGAGCACCGCGCCGACGTCATCGGCATGTCCGGCCTGCTGGTCAAGTCGACCGTGATCATGAAGGAGAACCTGGAGGAGCTGAACCAGCGCGGCCTGGCCGCTGACTTCCCGGTCATCCTGGGCGGCGCCGCCCTCACCCGGGCGTACGTCGAGCAGGACCTCCACGAGATCTACCAGGGCGAAGTCCGTTACGCCCGCGACGCCTTCGAGGGCCTGCGCCTCATGGACGCCCTCATCGCCGTCAAGCGGGGCGTGCCCGGAGCGGCCCTGCCCGAGCTCAAGCAGCGCCGCGTCGCCCAGCGCGCCACGGCGCTCGAGGTCAACGAGCCCGAGGAGGGCGGCCGTTCGGACGTCGCCGTCGACAACCCGGTTCCGACACCGCCGTTCTGGGGCACCCGAGTCGTCAAGGGCATCCAGCTCAAGGAGTACGCGAGCTGGCTCGACGAAGGCGCCCTGTTCAAGGGCCAGTGGGGCCTCAAGCAGAACCGGGCCGGTGACGGACCGTCGTACGAGGAGCTGGTGGAGACCGAGGGCCGTCCCCGGCTGCGCGGCTGGCTGGAGCGCCTCCACACGGAGAACCTCCTGGAGGCGGCCGTCGTCCACGGCTACTTCCCGTGCGTCTCCAAGGGCGACGACCTGATCATCCTCGACGAGCAGGGCAACGAGCGGACCCGCTTCACCTTCCCGCGCCAGCGGCGCGGCCGCCGGCTGTGCCTCGCGGACTTCTTCCGCCCGGAGGAGTCCGGCGAGACCGATGTCGTCGGCCTCCAGGTCGTCACCGTCGGTTCCCGGATCGGCGAGGCCACCGCCAAGCTCTTCGAGTCCGACTCCTACCGCGACTACCTGGAGCTGCACGGCCTCTCCGTCCAGCTGGCCGAGGCCCTCGCCGAGTACTGGCACGCCCGGGTCCGCGCCGAGCTCGGCTTCGCGGGCGAGGACCCGGCCGAGGTCGAGGACATGTTCGCGCTCAAGTACCGCGGCGCGCGGTTCTCGCTCGGCTACGGGGCCTGCCCCGACCTGGAGGACCGGGCGAAGATCGCCGAGCTGCTGCGGCCCGAGCGGATCGGCGTCCAGCTCTCGGAGGAGTTCCAGCTCCACCCCGAGCAGTCCACCGACGCGATCGTCATCCACCACCCCGAGGCGAAGTACTTCAACGCGCGCTGACACCGTTCGGCGCACGTCAGGGCGTATATACCTGCGTTCTCGGTGATCGAGACGTACACTGGTCGGTCCAGTGCAGGCCGGTCACCCTCCCCGTACCGGGGAGGGAGGCCGGCCTTCTCGTCCCTCCATGGAGGTGTGCCGGATGACCAGTACGGTCCCCGCGTCCTTGTCCCGTGCCAACGGAAGTTCCGCCCTGCAGGCGGTCTTCCTCGACATGGACGGCACCCTCGTCGACACCGAGGGGTTCTGGTGGGACGCGGAGGTGGAGGTCTTCGCCGACCTCGGCCATCGGCTGGACCGGGCATGGCGCGACATCGTCGTCGGCGGCCCCATGACCCGCAGCGCGGGCTATCTGATCGAGGCCACCGGCGCCGACATCACGATCGCCGAGCTCACCGTCCTGCTCAACCAGAAGTTCGAGCAGCGCATCGACCGGGGTGTACCGATGATGCCGGGCGCCGAACGGCTCCTGGCCGAGCTGGCCCAGCACAACATCCCGACCGCCCTGGTCTCCGCCTCGCACCGGCGCATCATCGACCGGATCCTCACCTCCCTGGGCCGCGACCGCTTCACCCTCACCGTCGCCGGTGACGAGGTGCTGCGCACCAAGCCGCACCCCGAGCCGTATCTGACCGCCGCGAGCGGGGTCGGCGCCGAACCGGCGCTCTGTGCCGTCATCGAGGACACGGCGACCGGTGTGGCGGCCGCCGAGGCCGCCGGCTGCCGGGTGGTCGCCGTGCCGTCCGTCGCCCCCATCGCGCCCTCCGTCGGCCGGGTCGTGGTCCGCTCTCTCGAGGACGTGAACGTCCCCTTCCTGCGTACGCTCATCGCGAGCCGGTGAAGGCTTTGAGCTTTTCCTGAGCTTGCCGCGGCATTTCTCGTCGAAAGCCCTTCGCGGAAACAGAGGGCGTCCGGTCGTGCATTTTCCGTGACCGCGCTCTCGAAATGAATCGGCCACCCGCCGAAAAGGAACGCACGTGACCTTGGTCACTCAGCGTGCCGGTCGACGGGTGGCCGCCCTGCGTCAGGTGTCCGGAACGCGGTGATTCCGCCATTCCCCTGTGTCCCGATTCGCGCACTCCCAGGCGAATCATGCCTCCGCATGACTATCGAGCTTGTCGTATTCATGATCACTATCCGCATCCGTTGCCGACCGCCCGCGGTCCTGGCAATAGGGCCTCGCCCACTAATCTTTCGCGAGTACTTCGCCGCACTTCCGCGTGCGTCGGCGACCCACCCAAGTCGCCGCGAGCACAGGACCGATCGCACACCAATCCCGGCCCGATCCCCGCCCCGACCGGGCGCAGCGGCGGAGTGTCCGTACCCGCTGTACCCCAGTGCCGGATGAGGAGAACGTCCAGGATGAACCGCAAGACCTTGGCACTGCCGGCCATCGCCGGCCTGCTCGCCCCGCTGCTCGTCGCCTGCGGCGGATCGGACGAGTCCGGAGCCATCGTCGTCGGCACCACGGACCAGTTCCTCGCCACCGCCGAAGCCCCCGCGCCCCTCGACCCGGCCTTCGCCTACGACACCGGCGCCTGGAACATCCTGCGGCAGACCGTACAGACCCTGATGCACGTGCCCCGCGGAGGCGGCGAGCCGGTCCCCGAGGCCGCCGAGAGCTGCCGCTTCAGTGACCGCCTCAGCGAGAGCTACCGGTGCAAGCTGCGCGAGGGGCTGACCTTCGCCGACGGCACCCCCGTCACCGCCGCGGACGTGAAGTTCTCCGTCGAACGCGTGCTGGCGATCAAGTCCGACAACGGCACGGCCGCCCTCCTCGCCAACATCGACACCGTCGAGACCAACGGTGACCGCGAGATCGCCTTCCACCTGAAGACCCCCGACGCCACGTTCCCGTACAAGCTCTCCACCCCGGTCGCCGGCATCCTCAGCAAGGACAAGTACAGCGCCAAGGAGCTCCGCCCGGGCTTCGAGGTCGACGGCTCCGGCCCGTACACCATGAAGACCGAACTCCAGGGCGAGAAGATCGTCAAGGCCGTCTTCACCAAGAACCCGAACTACAAGGGCGACATCACCCTGCGCAACGACAAGGTCGAACTGCGCTCCTTCGCCGACGCGGACGCCATGGGCAAGGCCCTCGAGAACCGCGACATCGACATGATGACCCGCTCCATGTCGCTCGACCAGGTCAAGGAACTCACCGAGAAGCCCCAGGAGGGCATCGACCTCACCGAGGTCCCCGGCCTGGAGATCCGCTACCTCGCCTTCAACACCGCCGACCCCTCCGTCAAGGACAAGGCCGTCCGGCAGGCCATGGCCGCCGTCGTCGACCGCGGCGCGCTCATCAACACGGTCTACGGCACCACCGCCCAGCCGCTCTACTCGCTGATCCCCTCCAGCGTCACGGGCCACTCCACCGCCTTCTTCGACAGCTACGGGGAGCCCAGCACCAAGAAGGCCGCGGGCATCCTGAGCAAGGCCGGCATCAAGAAGCCGGTCAAGGTCACCCTCCACTACACGACCGACCACTACGGCACCGGCACCCAGAAGGAGTTCGAGGCGCTGCGCGACCAGCTCAACGCCACCGGCCTCTTCGACGCCACCGTCCAGGGCGCCGAGTGGTCCACCTTCCGGCCCGCGCAGAAGCGCGGCGACTACGCCGTCTACGGTCTCGGCTGGTTCCCCGACTTCCCCGACCCGGACAACTACGTCGCCCCCTTCCTCGACGCCGACAACTTCCTCAACACCCCCTACGTCAACGCGTCCGTCCGCGACCAGTTGATCCCGCAGTCGCGCCGCTCGGCCGACCGCACCGCCGCAAGCTCCGTCTTCGGTCAGATCCAGAAGATCGTCGCCAAGGACGTTCCCGTCCTGCCGCTCTGGCAGGGCAAGCAGTACGTCGCCGCGCGCGACGATCTGACCGGCGTCGAATGGGCGCTGAACACCTCCTCGGACCTGCTCCTCTGGGAGCTCGGCCGTGGCAACGCCTGACCCCGCAACCAGCTCGGTAACACCGGCCGCGCACGGGCGCGCGCCGGTCTGGCAAGAGATCAAGAGGCACGTTCTGTGAAGCACAACAAGTGGCTGACGGCTCCCCTCGCCGCGGGGCTGTCCGCCGCCCTGCTCAGCGGCTGCGGCACCGAGCAGGGCGACGGCGCCGCGAGCTCCGGTGACAACGTCCGCGTCGGCATGTCCGACGAGGTCCTGGCCACCGACCCCGCCGCCGGCTACGACCCCGGCTCATGGCTGCTGTTCAACAACGTCTTCCAGTCCCTGCTGAGCTTCCCCAAGGGCAACACCGAGCCCGAGCCGGAAGCCGCCGAGAAGTGCAACTTCGAAGGGGGCAGCAAGGTCTACCGCTGCACCCTCCGCGAAGGCCTGAAGTTCTCCAACGGCAACCCGCTGACCTCGAAGGACGTCAAGTTCTCCTTCGACCGCGCGCTGAAGATCGACGACCCCGCCGGCCCGGCGCCGCTGCTGTCCTCGATCGACTCCATCGAGACCCCGGACGACCTGACCGTCGTCTTCCGGCTCAAGACCCCCGACGCCACCTTCCCGAGCAAGATCGCCTCCGGCGCCGGCTCGATCGTCGACCACCGGGAGTACAGCGAGGACGCGCTGCGCACCGACGGGAAGGCCGTCGGCTCCGGCCCGTACAAGCTGGACTCGATCAGCGACACCGAGGCCGTCTTCTCCGTCAACGGCGAGTACCGGGGCAACGCCAAGCCGCAGAACGGCGGAGTCACCCTCAAGCTCTACGGCGGCGACCGCGCCGGCCTCTCCAAGGCCCTCACGGACAACGACATCGACGTCGCCTACCGTGGCCTCTCCGCCGACGACATCGCCGCCCTCGAAGCGTCCGCCACCACGGCCGACCAGAGCGTCGAGGTCGTCCAGGGCTCCAGCGCCGAGGTCCAGCACCTGGTCTTCAACGTCAAGGACCCGGTCGCCGGCAAGCTCGGCGTCCGCCAGGCCATCGCCCACCTCGTCGACCGCGAGGCGCTCGTCCAGAACGTCTACAAGTCGACCGCCACACCGCTGTACTCGATCGTCCCGGCCGGAATCGCGGGCCACAACACGGCCTTCTTCGACACCTACGGCAGCCCCGACAAGGCCAAGGCCAAGAAGGCGCTGCGCAAGGCGGGCATCACCGGCAAGGTGAAGCTCACCCTCTGGTCCACGCCGAGCCGCTACGGCCCCTCCACCGACCAGGAGCTCAAGGCGATAGCCGAACAGCTCAACAGCAGCGGTCTGTTCGACGCCGACATGAAGTCCGTCGAGTTCGAGCAGTACGAGAAGGACATCGCCGACGGCAAGTACGGCGTCTACGTCAAGGGCTGGGTCCCCGACTACCCCGACGCCGACAACTTCACCGCCCCCTTCTTCGGCCCGGGCAACGTCCTCGGCAACAACTACGACAACGGCACCATCACCGGCAGCCTCCTCCCCAAGACCTCCGCCGCCGCCGACCGCTCCGGCACGACCGGGGACTTCGGGAAGCTCCAGGACCTGGTCGCCGAGGAACTGCCCCTGCTCCCGCTCTGGCAGGGCAAGCAGTACGCGGTCGCCCGCGACGGCATCAACGGCCTCGAGTGGACCCTGGACGCCTCGACCGTCTTCCGCTTCTGGGAGATCAAGAAGGGCTGACCGGCCACCCGGCGGAGCCCGGCGCCACGGTGCACCGTCCCGTGGCGCCGCGCGAAGGGGCCCGGCACGCGTCTCGCGTGCCGGGCCCCTCTCCGTAGGTCTCGTGCCGTCCGCTACTGCGCGCCCGGCCGCACCAGGCCGCTCTCGTACGCGTACACGGCCGCCTGCACACGGTCTCGCAGCCCCAGCTTGGTCAGCACATGGCCCACATGCGTCTTCACCGTCGTCTCGCTGACGAACAGATCCGCCGCGATCTCCGCGTTCGACAGACCGCGCGCCACCAGCTTCAACACCTCGACCTCACGCTCGGTCAACGTGTTCAGCGTGTCCGGCACCTGCTCGTCGCCCGACGGCAGATGCGCCGAGTACTTGTCGAGCAGACGCCGCGTGATCGACGGGGCCAGCATCGCCTCACCCGCCGCGACCACCCGGATCGCCTGCACCAGCTCATTGGCCGGCGCGTCCTTCAGCAGGAAGCCACTGGCCCCCGCCCGCAACGCCTCGACGACGTACTCGTCCAGATCGAAGGTCGTCAGAACCAGCACCTTCGCCGGCCCGTCCCGGCCAGGACCCGTGATCTGACGGGTCGCCTCCACCCCGTCCATCCGCGGCATCCGGATGTCCATCAGCACCACATCCGGCTGCAGCGCCCGCACCTGGTCCAGAGCCTGAAGACCGTCCCCGGCCTCGCCGACGACCGCGATGTCCTGCTCCGCCTCCAGAATCATCCGGAAACCGGTACGCAGCAGCGGCTGGTCGTCGACCAACAGGACGCGGATAGCCACAGGAACTCCTTCACGGCGCGGGCGGGACAGGCCCCATTCTGCCCTGCCCCGAATCGTCCGACTCCGGCGGGCGCGCGGAAACGATCTCCCGCCGGATCTCCAGCGGATACACCGGGGGAGTGCCCCCGAACTCGGGGCACACCGCCTGGTGGTCGCACCAACCGCACAGCTTCGTCGGACGCGGACGCCACTCACCCGTCTCCGTCGCCAGCCGGATCGCCTCCCACAGGGCGAGCAGCTTCCGCTCCACCCGCAGCAGATCCGCCTCGACCGGGTCGTACGTCAGCACATCACCACTGCCCAGATACACCAGCTGCAGCCGACGCGGGACGACCAGCTTCAGCCGCCAGATCACCAACGCGTAGAACTTCATCTGGAACAGCGCGCCCTCGCTGTACTCCGGCCGCGGCGCCTTGCCCGTCTTGTAGTCGACGATCCGCACCTCGCCCGTCGGCGCCACGTCGATCCGGTCGATCACCCCACGCAGCCGCAGCCCCGACTCCAGCTCCGTCTCCACGAACAGCTCACGCTCCGCCGGCTCCAGCCGCGTCGGATCCTCCAGCGTGAACCACCGCTCCACCAGCCGCTCCGCCTCGCCCAGCCAGCGCGCCAGACGCTCGCCCTCCGAGTCCTCCGCGAACAGCTCGCCCAGCTCCGGCTTCGACTCCAGCAGCCGGTCCCACTGCCCCGGAATCAGCGCCTTCGCCCGCGGCGCCGTCCGGTCCACCGCCGGAGCGTCGAAGAGCCGCTCGAGCACCGCGTGCACCAGCGTGCCCCGCGTCGCCGCCTCGCTCGGCTTCTCCGGCAGCCTGTCGATCACCCGGAACCGGTACAGCAGGGGACACTGCATGAAGTCGCTCGCCCGCGAGGGCGACAACGACATGGGTGTCCTGGCCCCCACGGGCGGCTGCTCGCTCGTACTCATGACTCAGACCCTACGACCCGCCACTGACAGCGAGCCGAATACCATCGACGACAGACCCCGTCACGCTGCATGATCGAAGAGTGACGCACGACGGGGGTCGCGCGGAAGGCTACGAGAGGAACCCGTGAACCAGGACGACCAGCGCGGCGAGAACGAGCGGCCGCGGTCCGGCGACGCGGAACCGCCGTCCACCGGGGACTCCCGGAACCGGCGCAGCGAGGAACCCGGCGGAGGGATCCTCATGGGCCGTCCCTTCGGTGTGCCCGTGTACGTCGCCCCCAGCTGGTTCCTCGTCGCCGCCCTCATCACCTGGGTCTTCGGCGACCAGATCGAACGCGTCCTGCCCGAGCTGGGCGCCGCCCGCTATCTTGTCTCCCTCTTCTTCGCCATTGCCTTCTACGCCTCGGTCCTCGTCCACGAACTGGCCCACACCATCGCCGCGCTCCGCTTCAAGCTCCCGGTGCGCCGCATCCAGCTCCAGTTCTTCGGCGGTGTGTCCGAGATCGAGAAGGAGAGCGAGACCCCCGGCCGCGAGTTCGTCCTCGCCTTCGTCGGCCCCCTGCTCTCCCTGGTCCTCGCCGGCGTCTTCTACCTCACGCTGTACGCCGTCGAGCCCGGCACCGTCCCCGGCGTCCTGCTCGCCGGACTCATGATCTCCAACCTGATCGTCGCGATCTTCAACCTCCTGCCCGGCCTCCCGCTCGACGGCGGCCGGATGCTCCGCGCCGTCGTCTGGAAGATCACCGGCAAGCCCATGGCAGGCACCGTCGCCGCCGCCTGGGTCGGCCGCGTCCTCGCCGTCGCCGTCCTCATCGGCCTCCCCCTCCTCACCCGCACCGGCGCCCTCGGCAACTCCACCGAGGACATCAGCGGTATGGACACCGTCACCGACGCCCTGCTCGCCGCGATCCTCGCCGCCATCATCTGGACCGGCGCCGGCAACAGCCTCCGCATGGCCCGGCTCCGCGAGCACCTCCCCGAACTCCGCGCCCGCACCCTCACCCGGCGCGCCATCCCCGTCGAACCCACCACCCCGCTCTCCGAGGCCCTGCGCCGCGCCAACGAGGCCGGAGCCCGCGCCCTGGTCGTCGTCGACGGACAGGGCAGCCCCACCGGCCTGGTCCGCGAGAGCGCCATCGCCGGCGTCCCCCAGCACCGCCGCCCCTGGGTCGCCGTCAGCACCCTCGCCCAGGACCTCACCGACGGCATGAAGGTCCCCGCCGAACTCACCGGCCAGCCCCTCCTCGACCACCTCCGCACCAGCCCGGCCACCGAGTACCTGGTCGTCGAGGAGACCGGAGAGATCTACGGAGTGCTCTCCACCAACGACGTGGAACGCGCCTTCGTCAAGGCCATGGCACGACCCTCCGCGTAACCCCGGTACTCTGGTCACATGTCCGAACCGACCGGTGCCGCCCGCCGTCGCGGGCCCTTCAAGGTCGGGGACCAGGTCCAGCTCACCGACCCCAAGGGACGCCACTACACGTTCACGCTCGAGGCCGGGAAGAATTTCCACACCCACAAGGGTTCCTTCCCCCACGACGAGCTGATCGGTGCTCCCGAGGGCAGTGTTGTCCGTACCACGGGAAACGTCGCCTACCTCGCGCTGCGCCCCCTGCTCCCCGACTACGTCCTGTCCATGCCCCGCGGCGCCGCCGTGGTCTACCCCAAGGACGCGGGGCAGATCCTGGCCTTCGCCGACATCTTCCCCGGCGCCCGCGTCGTGGAAGCCGGGGTGGGCTCGGGCTCGCTCAGCAGCTTCCTCCTGCGCGCCATCGGCGACAGCGGAATGCTGCACTCCTACGAGCGCCGCGAGGACTTCGCCGAGATCGCCAAGGGGAACGTCGAGCGCTACTTCGGCGGCCCGCACCCCGCCTGGCAGCTCACCGTCGGCGACCTCCAGGACAACCTGTCCGACACCGACGTGGACCGCGTCATCCTGGACATGCTCGCTCCCTGGGAATGCCTGGAGGCCGTCTCCAAGGCCCTCGTCCCCGGTGGCATCCTCTGCTGCTACGTGGCGACCACCACCCAGCTCGCCCGCACCGTGGAGTCCATCCGTGAGTTCGGCTGCTACGCCGAGCCGCAGCCCTGGGAATCCATGATCCGGAACTGGCACGTGGAGGGCCTGGCCGTCCGCCCGGACCACCGCATGATCGGCCACACCGGCTTCCTGGTCACCGCCCGCCGCCTCGCGGACGGCGTCGAGCCGCCCATGCGCCGCCGCCGCCCCGCCAAGGGCGCGTACGGCGAGGACTACGAAGGCCCCAACAAGGGCTGACGCCCCGACAACGAAGGCGCGCCGCCGCCGAGTTCCCGCCCCAGAGCAGGGAACTCGACGGCGGCACCTTCACGTTCGGCATCTTTGCGGACAGCCCGCACCCCACCTGTTCCACCCGCCTGTGACGTGTGGCACGATGCCCGCAACTCCTTCCGCACCACCGTCACAGGAGACATCCCGCGTGCAGCCCCCCGCCGTCCCGGACCTCGCGCACACCCACGCCCGGCCGGTGCACTGGCTGGCCACCGCGACCGCGATGGCCGCCGTCGTAGCCGCCGCCGGCCTGCTGCAGCCCGGCGCCGCCACCGCCACCACGACCACCGAGGGCAGCGGGACGACCGCCCCACGGCCCGCCCCCGACGCCGCGACGGCCGACTACCCCCTGCAGTGCGGCGGAGCCCCCGTCAAGATCGCCCAGCGGGCCACAGGGGACCTCGACGGAGACGGAAGCCCGGAAACCGTCGCAGTCGTACATTGCGAAGCCGGATCGGGAACGCCTCCCCACGCCGTCTACGTCCTGACCCACGCCAAGACCGGCCCCGACGCGCGCGTGGTCGCCACCCTCGTCGAATCCTCGGAGCAGAAGAGCGTCTCAGGACTCGCCGTACGCGACCGGGCGGTCACCGCCACCCTGCTCGGCTACTCGTCCCCGGACGTACCCAGTTGCTGCCCCGACGAGCAGGAACGCGTCAGCTGGCGCTGGCGGGGCGGAAGCTTCGTCCGCGCCGCTCAGGCCGACGCGAGGAGTGTGTGACGAGTCACTCCGCGTCAGGGCCGTAGACCTCGACCCTGTCCGAAACCCGGCGTACATGGATGCAGTCGCCCGGGCACTCCTTCGCGGAGTCCACGACGTCCTGGAGCAGCGGCAACGGCACGGGCGTCGTCGCCCCGGCATCCTGCAGCAGCTCGTCGTCCGCGCTCTTCACATAGGCGAGCCCGTCGATGTCCAGCTCGAAGACCTCGGGAGCGTACTGCACGCAGATCCCGTCCCCGGTGCAGAGATCCTGGTCGATCCAGACCTCCAGCGCCTCGCCGGCGCCCGTCGTCGGGGCCTCGTGCTGCACGGTCATGTCTCCTGCCGTTCCTGAGCGTCGAAAGAGATCGTTCTTCTAAGTCCGGCCAAGCCTGACGGGTGTTGACCACTCACGACGATACAACCGCCCGCTTTCCGATGTTGATGGGTGGGTATTCCACTGGCGTGAGGGGAAGCGCAAGGGTGAAGATCGGACACGCCTCGACAGTCTTTGTGATCTAGGGGTTTCAATCACCACCCACGCAGGTAGGGTCAGGAAGCGTCCAGCTCCCCTTGGAGGAGGTGAGGACCGTGGCAGCCCACGACGACGACATCAACCGCGGCATCCGGCCGGGGCGGGGGTCTGAAGACCCCGCCGGCCAGGTTGCCTATCTCGAGCAGGAAATCGCCGTCCTGCGCCGCAAGCTCGCCGACTCTCCGCGTCATACGAGGATTCTCGAAGAGCGGATCGTCGAGCTGCAGACAAACCTGGCCGGCGTGTCCGCGCAGAACGAGCGGCTCGCCAACACACTCCGTGAGGCCCGCGACCAGATCGTGGCCCTCAAGGAGGAGGTCGACCGGCTCGCACAGCCACCGGCAGGCTTCGGTGTCTTCCTGCAGGCCAACGAGGACGGCACCTGCGACATCTTCACCGGAGGCCGAAAGCTCCGCGTGAACGTCAGCCCCAGCGTCGAGCTCGACGAGCTCCGGCGCGGCCAGGAAGTCATGCTCAACGAAGCGCTCAACGTGGTCGAGGCCATGGAATTCGAGCGCGCCGGGGACATCGTCACCCTCAAGGAGATCCTCGAGGACGGCGAGCGCGCCCTGGTGATCGGGCACACGGACGAGGAACGGGTGGTCAGGCTCGCCGAGCCGCTGCTGGACATCACCATCCGCCCCGGCGACGCCCTCCTGCTCGAACCCAGGTCCGGCTACGTCTACGAAGTGGTCCCCAAGAGCGAGGTCGAAGAACTCGTCCTCGAAGAGGTCCCCGACGTCGACTACACCAAGATCGGCGGCCTCGGCGGCCAGATCGAAATGATCCGGGACGCGGTCGAGCTTCCGTACCTCTACCCGGACCTCTTCAAGGAACACGAACTGCGGCCCCCGAAGGGCATCCTGCTCTACGGCCCGCCCGGCTGCGGCAAGACGCTGATCGCGAAAGCCGTCGCCAACTCCCTTGCCAAGAAGGTCGCCGAGGTCACCGGCCAGCCCGCCGGAAAGTCCTACTTCCTCAACATCAAGGGCCCGGAACTCCTCAACAAGTACGTCGGCGAGACCGAGCGGCACATCCGCCTCGTCTTCCAGCGTGCCCGCGAGAAGGCGAGCGAAGGCACCCCCGTCATCGTCTTCTTCGACGAGATGGAGTCCCTCTTCCGCACCCGCGGATCCGGAGTCAGCTCGGACGTCGAGAACACGATCGTTCCTCAGCTGCTCGCCGAGATCGACGGCGTGGAAGGCCTGGAGAACGTCATCGTCATCGGCGCCTCCAACCGCGAGGACATGATCGACCCCGCGATCCTGCGGCCCGGCCGGCTCGACGTCAAGATCAAGATCGAGCGTCCGGACGCGGAAGCCGCGAAGGACATCTTCGCGAAGTACCTCACGTCCTCGCTGCCCCTGCACGCCGACGACCTCTCCGAGCACCAGGGCTCCAAGGAGGCCGCCGCCCACGGAATGATCCAGTCCGTGGTCGAGCAGATGTACGCGGAATCCGAGGAGAACCGCTTCCTCGAGGTCACCTACGCCAACGGCGACAAGGAAGTCCTCTACTTCAAGGACTTCAACTCCGGAGCGATGATCCAGAACATCGTGGACCGGGCCAAGAAGATGGCCATCAAGGCCTTCCTCGACCACAACCAGAAGGGCATCCGCGTCTCCCACCTCCTCCAGGCCTGCGTGGACGAGTTCAAGGAGAACGAGGACCTGCCCAACACCACCAACCCCGACGACTGGGCCCGAATCTCCGGAAAGAAGGGCGAGCGGATCGTCTTCATCCGCACCCTTGTCACCGGAAAGCAGGGCGCGGACACCGGACGCTCCATCGACACGGTGGCCAACACCGGTCAGTACCTGTAGTTCGCACACCGGCTGCGGATGTCCGGAACCTCGGACATCCGCAGCCGTCGTATTCCACCTCAGCAAAACAGTGAATCGATCTCCCCACCGGCGCGGAGTCGCTCTAGGCTCGTCGGTACTTGTTGCGCCGCACCCGAAGGGGAGCGCCGCCGGGCAAGGAGGGCCGCATGACCGTACGGCGAGTAATGGGCATCGAAACGGAGTACGGGATCTCCGTTCCGGGCCACCCGAACGCCAATGCCATGCTCACCTCGTCCCAGATCGTCAACGCCTACGCGGCGGCGATGCACCGGGCGCGCCGCGCCCGCTGGGATTTCGAGGAGGAGAATCCGCTGCGGGACGCCCGCGGCTTCGACCTCGCCCGCGAGGCCGCCGACTCCAGCCAGCTCACCGACGAGGACATCGGCCTGGCCAACGTGATCCTCACCAACGGAGCCCGGCTCTACGTGGACCACGCCCACCCGGAATACAGCGCCCCCGAAGTCACCAACCCCCGCGACGCCGTCCTCTGGGACAAGGCCGGCGAACGGATCATGGGAGAGGCCGCCGAACGAGCCGCCCAGCTCCCCGGCGCCCAGCCCATCCACCTCTACAAGAACAACACCGACAACAAGGGCGCCTCCTACGGCACGCACGAGAACTACCTCATGAAGCGGGAAACCCCCTTCTCGGACATCGTGCGCCACCTCACGCCCTTCTTCGTCTCCCGCCAGGTCGTCACCGGCGCAGGCCGCGTCGGCATCGGGCAGGACGGCCGCGAGCACGGCTTCCAGATCAGCCAGCGCGCCGACTACTTCGAGGTCGAGGTAGGCCTGGAGACCACCCTCAAGCGCCCCATCATCAACACGCGCGACGAGCCGCACGCGGACGCCGAGAAGTACCGCCGACTCCACGTGATCATCGGCGACGCGAACCTCTCGGAGATCTCCACCTACCTCAAGCTGGGCACCACGGCCCTGGTCCTCTCCATGATCGAGGACTCCTTCATCAACGTGGACCTCGCCGTCGACCAGCCCGTACGCACCCTCCACCAGGTCTCCCACGACCCGACGCTCCAGCACCTGATCACACTGCGCAGCGGCCGGACACTCACCGCGGTCCAGCTCCAGATGGAGTACTTCGAGCTGGCCAGGAAGTACGTCGAGGAGCGGTTCGGCGCCGACGCCGACGAACAGACCAAGGACGTCCTGATCCGCTGGGAGGACACGCTCAACCGGCTCGAGCACGATCCGATGAGCCTGGCCGGCGAACTGGACTGGATCGCCAAGCGGGAGCTCATGGAGGGCTACCGGCGCCGCGACAACCTGGAGTGGGACGCCGCCCGGCTGCACCTCGTCGACCTGCAGTACGCCGACGTACGCCCCGAGAAGGGCCTGTACAACCGCCTGGTGGCCCGTGGGCGCATGAAGCGGCTCCTGGACGAGACCGAGGTCGAAAGGGCCGAGACGAAGCCTCCGGAGGACACCAGGGCCTACTTCCGCGGTCGCTGCCTGGAGCAGTACGCGGACGATGTCGCGGCCGCCTCCTGGGATTCGGTGATCTTCGACCTCCCGGGCCGCGACTCGCTCCAGCGGGTGCCGACCCTGGAACCCCTACGGGGTACGAGGAACCACGTGAAGGAGCTGCTGGACCGGTGCAGGACCGCGGAGGAACTGGTCCGCGTCCTCTCGGGCGGCTGAGAGCGTGGCGCCCGGCGCGGCTGAAATGGCCGACCGCTGGGAATCATGGGACTAGTGCCCGGACGTTGTACCAAAACTGCGGGGCCGAAGTCAGACCTGGCTTGTAGGGTCTGATCTTGAGAGACCCAACCGAGCGGGCCGATTCGAGCGGGGTGAGGGATATGGCGACCAAGGACACCGGCGGCGGACAGCAGAAGGCGACGCGTTCCACGGAGGAGGTCGAGGAGACGACCGCGGAGGAGACCTCCGACCTCAAGGAGCGCCAGGAGAAGCTGAGCGACGACGTGGACTCCGTTCTGGACGAAATTGATGATGTCCTGGAGGAGAACGCGGAGGATTTCGTGCGCTCCTTCGTTCAGAAAGGCGGCCAGTGAGGTCGCTTTGCCTTTGAATCGAAGGTAGAGGTGGGGGCGGGTGGCTGAACGGGTGGAGCTGAAGAGTTGCGTGCGGTGCGGTGAGAGCAAACCGCGCGCAGCCTTCGCCATCAGGCGATCGAATCTTGACGGCCTGCAGCGACACTGCAGGGATTGTGCCTCGGACTACCACCGCGAGGCGCAAATAGCGGCAGGCAAGAAGGTTCGTCCCCGCGTCGAAGTGCCCGAAGGGCACAAACTGTGCCAGCGTTGCGGGGAGGTCAAGCCGCATTCGGACTGGCATCGAAACGCGACCGCGTCAGATGGTCTCTCCACCCGTTGCAAGGCGTGCCGCAAAGCGGAGGGGCGGGCTGGGCATCTGAAGCGGTCATACGGCATCACCGAAGCCCAACGCGACGAGATGATCGCCTCCCAGATGGGTATCTGCACGATCTGCCTGGCTGCCCCGGCAGTCCACGTTGATCATTGTCACGAGACGGGTAGGGTCCGTGGCGTACTGTGCTTCAACTGCAATTCGGCCATCGGCAAGTTGGGAGACGATCCCGACACTCTGCGGCGGGCCGTCTCATACTTGGAGGGACACGCGTGGAAGCCAACACTCGTAGCACCGGGCGTCTACCAGCTGCCTTCCTGACGCCGGGGTCGTCCTCGTTCATGGACTTCCTGTCCGACCACTCGCCGGAGATGCTGCCGGGCAACCGGAAGCTGCCCGACGGGGTCGTCGAGGCGCCGCACGGCACCACGATCGTCGCCGCGACCTTCCCCGGTGGCGTGGTGCTCGCCGGTGACCGGCGGGCGACCATGGGCAACATGATCGCGCAGCGCGACATCGAGAAGGTGTTCCCGGCCGACGAGTTCTCGGCCGTGGGCATCGCCGGCACCGCCGGTCTCGCCGTGGAGATGGTCAAGTTGTTCCAGCTGGAACTGGAGCACTTCGAGAAGGTGGAGGGGGCGACTCTCTCCCTGGAGGGCAAGGCGAACCGCCTGTCCACCATGATCCGCGGGAATCTGGGGATGGCCATGCAGGGCCTCGCCGTCGTGCCGCTCTTCGCCGGCTGGGACGAGGGCAAGGAGAAGGGCCGGATCTTCTCCTACGACGTGACCGGCGGCCGATCCGAGGAGCACGGCTTCGCCGCCACCGGTTCCGGTTCGATCTTCGCCCGCGGCTCGATGAAGAAGCTCTACCGTCCCGACCTGACGGAGGAGCAGGCCACCACGCTGGTCGTGCAGGCCCTGTACGACGCCGCCGACGACGACTCGGCGACCGGTGGCCCGGACCTGTACCGCCACATCTACCCCATCGTCACCGTCATCACCGACGAGGGATTCCGCAGGCTCAGCGAGGAAGAGTCCCAGGAGCTGGCTCGCTCGGTCACCGATCGGCGCCTGGAGCAGCCCGACGGTCCTCGCGCGGCCCTGCTCTGATCACTCGTCGTCCGTTGAACCCAGAAGAAAGGGACGGGTAGCCGGTGTCGACTCCGTTCTACGTCTCACCCCAGCAGGCCATGGCCGACCGGGCGGAGTACGCCCGCAAGGGCATCGCCCGTGGCCGCAGTCTGGTCGTCCTTCAGTACACCGACGGCATCGTGTTCGTCGGCGAGAACCCTTCCCGTGCGCTGCACAAGTTCAGCGAGATCTACGACCGGATCGGGTTCGCCGCGGCGGGCAAGTACAACGAGTACGAGAACCTGCGGATCGGCGGTGTCCGTTACGCCGATCTGCGGGGTTACACCTACGACCGGGACGATGTGACGGCCCGGGGCCTGGCGAACGTATACGCCCAGACGCTGGGCACGATCTTCTCGAGCGCGGGGGAGAAGCCGTACGAGGTGGAGCTGGTCGTCGCCGAGGTCGGTGCGGAGCCCGAGGGTGACCAGATCTACCGGCTGCCGCACGACGGGTCGATCGTGGACGAGCACGGTTCGGTCGCTGTGGGCGGCAATGCGGAGCAGATCAGCAGCTTCCTCGACCAGCGGCACCGCGACGGGATGTCGCTCGCCGAGGCGCTGAAGCTGGCTGTGCAGGCGTTGTCGCGGGACACCAACGGCAGTGAGCGGGAGATTCCCGCGGAGCGGCTCGAGGTGGCGGTTCTGGACCGTACGCGCCCGCAGCAGCGTAAGTTCAAGCGGATCCTCGGGCGTCAGCTGGTGCGTCTGCTGGAGGCGGACAACGCGGCGATCGCGAAGACGGACGAGCCGTCGGACGACATTCTGGATGATTTGGACGACATGGAGGACTAGGGCCCTCCTCGCTCGTTCGTCGGCCCCGGTCCGCTTCGGCGGGCCGGGGCTTCGTCGTGTTCAGGACGGAGGGGGTCCGGAGGAGCCGCGGGGCATCAGGGTGACCGGGAGTTGGCCGGGTTCGGGGGTTTCGCCCGCGAGGACGGCGAGGAGGGCGGCCATGCCGCGTTCGCCGACGTGTTCGGCGGGGAGTCGGATGGTGGTGAGTTCCGGTTCGACGGCGGTGGCGAGTGCCAGGTCGTCGAAGCCGGTGACGGAGACGTCTTCGGGGACGCGCAGGCCGAGTCGGCGGACGGCTTTGCAGGCGCCGGCGGCGAGGATGTCGTCGTCGCAGATGAGGGCGGTGGGTCGTGGGCCGGGGCTGGTGAGGGCGTGTTCGGCGGCGATGCGGGCGCCGTCCACGTCGAGGGGTGCGTGCACGGTGCGTACCGAGGTGTCGCGCAGTGCGTCGGCGAGGGCGGCTGCCCGTACGTCGAAGGTCCAGGACGGTACGGCCGAGGCGAGATGGACGAAGCGGCGGTGGCCGAGGGTCAGGAGGTGTCTGGTGACCTGGCGCATTCCGTCGGCGATGTCGAGGTTGACGTGGGCGGCGGCGCCGGTGTCGGAGGGGTCGCTGTCGAGCATGACCAGCGGCAGGTCGGTGCCGTGGAAGGCTTTGAGGGCGTCGGCGGCCATGGAGGAGGCGATGACGCCGTCGAGTGCGGCGCGGGCGGAGGCGAAGGGGTCCTTGGCCGGGCCGACGCCGTCGGGGGAGGGGTAGAGGACGACGCCGAAGCCGTGGCGGGCGGCGACGGTGGCTGCGCCGGTGTAGACGCGGGCGAAGAATTCGTTGGTGAGTGCGGGGACGACGAGGAGTGCGGTCCTGGTGTGTCCGAGGCGGAGGTTGCGGGCGGCGAGGTTGGGTCGGTAGCCGAGGCCTCGGGCGGCTTCCCGTACGGCCTGTGCGGTGCGTTCGGAGACGCGGCCGCGCCATTTGTCGCCGAGTACGAGTGAGACGGTGGCCTGGGACACTCCGGCGGCCCTGGCGACGTCCCGGCTGGTGGGCCGTGCTGCGCTGGGGGGTTCCGGGGTCTGCACTCGTTGCCTCCGCGGGGGTGGTTGCCGTGCGCGGGTGGACCCGCGGGATGTCGCCATGGTACGTATGATCCAGGCAGTTATACGTAAAACCTCAGGGCGGGGCGCTGGGGGAGAGGAGACGGACATGGCCGGCGAGGCCAAGGAGAGCAGCGGCTATCTCGACATCCTCGGGGCGCCGCACGCCCTGAGGCTGCTCACCGGCACCCTGGTCGGCCGGCTCCCGAACGGCACGGGGCCCATCGCCATCGTGCTCTTCACCCGGGCGGAGGGCGGCAGCTACAGCCTGGCCGGCGGGCTCACCGCGGCGTACGGCGTCGCCACGGCCGTGGGCCAGCCCCTGCTCGGCCGGGCCGTCGACCTGAGGGGCCAGCCGCGCGTCCAGCTGCCCGCCGCGATCGTCTCCGCGCTCGGCATGATCGTCCTGGCCGTGGCCGGAATCAGCCCCCTCGTCCTCGCCTACGCGGCCGTCGTCGTCGCCGGGCTCTTCACGCCGCCCCTCGAAGGCGGACTGCGTGCCCTGTGGCCGAGCGTGCTCGGGCGGGAGGACCGGGTCCACCGGGCCTACGCCATGGACGCCGTGGCCCAGGAAGTCATGTTCACCGTCGGACCGTTGCTGGTGACCCTGCTGGTCGCCCTCTGGTCGCCGGCCGCCGCGCTTCTCGTCATCAACGTCCTCGGCATCCTCGGCGCGCTCTCCGTCGTCCTGTCCGAGCCCTCGCGCGCGTGGCGCTCTGAGCCCCGCGAGGCCCACTGGCTGGGCGCCCTGCGCTCGCCCGGTCTGCTGGCCCTCCTCGGTTCGTTCTTCTTCGTCGGGCTCGCCCTCGGCTCCATCACCGTCGCGGGCCTCGCCTACGCCGACGACCAGGGCAACGAATCGGCCTACGGCTGGCTGATGGCCGCTCTCGGCCTTGGCGCGCTGATCGGCGGAGTCCTCTACGGGGCACGGCGCTGGGCAGGCGCCCCCGAGCGGCGGCTGCGGGTCATCATCGGACTGCTCGCCCTCGGCTATCTGCCCCTCATGCTGACGCCCGGTGTGGTGCCGATGACGGCCCTCGCCGCGCTCTCCGGCGTCTTTCTCGCCCCTGCCCTGGCGTGTGGCTTCATCGTCGTCGACCGGCACGCGCCCAGCGGCACGGTCACCGAGGCCTTCTCCTGGCTCGTCACCACCTTCGGTGTGGGGGCGGCCCTCGGCTCGGCGGTCGCCGGGCCCGCCGTCGAACTCGCCGGAACCACTGCGGGCTTCGGTGTCGCCGGAGCCGGTGGCTTCGTGGCTCTCCTTGTCCTTCTGGCCACCGGGCGGGTGCTCGCCGCCCCCGGCCGCAGTGTGCGACACGCCGTCAGCGGGGGTGCCGGGAGCAGCGGACACGCCGATAAGAACGCGCACTCATCGGAAAATGATCGAAACGGGGCTGTCGAACCCGGTTTCAGCTCAGGCCATCAGGCGTAATGTTCAGACATGGACCGCCGCATTTTCGGGCTGGAGAACGAGTACGGCGTCACGTGCACGTTCAGGGGACAGCGCCGACTGTCTCCTGACGAAGTGGCGCGCTACCTCTTCCGCCGTGTTGTGTCATGGGGCCGCAGCAGCAATGTCTTCCTGCGGAACGGCGCCCGCCTGTACCTCGACGTGGGTTCGCATCCGGAATACGCAACACCCGAATGCGACAACGTGACCGAACTGGTCACGCACGACAAGGCGGGCGAACGCATTCTCGAAGGCCTGCTCGTCGACGCCGAACGCCGCCTGCACGAGGAGGGAATCGCCGGCGACGTCTATCTTTTCAAGAACAACACCGACTCGGCGGGAAACTCCTACGGCTGCCACGAGAACTATCTCGTCGCCCGCCACGGAGAGTTCTCCCGGCTCGCGGACATCCTCATTCCCTTCCTCGTCACCCGACAGCTCATCTGCGGCGCCGGAAAGGTGCTTCAGACCCCGCGTGGCGCGGTCTACTGCGTCTCCCAGCGGGCCGAGCACATCTGGGAGGGCGTCAGTTCCGCGACGACCCGTTCCCGACCCATCATCAACACCCGTGACGAGCCGCACGCGGACGCCGAGCGCTACCGCCGGCTGCACGTCATCGTCGGCGACTCGAACATGTCCGAGACGACCATGCTGCTCAAGGTCGGCGCCACCGACCTCGTGCTCCGCATGATCGAGGCGGGCACCGTGATGCGCGACCTGACCCTGGAGAACCCGATCCGGGCCATCCGTGAGGTCAGCCACGACATCACAGGCCAGCGCAAGGTCCGCCTCGCCAGCGGCCGCGAGGCCTCCGCCCTGGAGGTCCAGCGGGAGTACTACGAGAAGGCCGCGGACTTCGTCGACCGCCGGGGCATCCGTACGGGCACGGTCGCCCAGGTCCTGGAGCTGTGGGGCCGTACGCTGGACGCCATCGAGGCCGAGGACCTCGACCGCATCGGGACCGAGATCGACTGGGTCATGAAGTACAAGCTCATCGAGCGGTACCGGGCGAAGAACAACATGACCATGTCGCACCCCCGGGTCGCGCAGATAGACCTCGCGTACCACGACATCCACCGCCGCCGTGGGCTCTACTACCTCCTGGAGAGGAAGGGCCAGGCGGCCCGGATCTGCAATGACCTGAAGATCTTCGAGGGCAAGTCGGTGCCCCCGCAGACCACCAGGGCGCGGCTGCGCGGCGATTTCATCCGCCGTGCGCAGGAGCAGCGGCGGGACTTCACCGTCGACTGGGTCCACCTCAAGCTCAACGATCAGGCGCAGCGCACCGTGTTGTGCAAGGACCCCTTCCGGTCGGTCGACGACCGGGTGGAAAAGCTGATCGCCGGAATGTAGGACAGCGCTGTACGAAGTGCCAGGGCCCCGTGCGTTTCGCGTGCGGGGCCCTTGGCCTGCCCGGAGGGTCCCCTAGAGTGTCGGACAACTACTGTGCCGTCTGAGATCTGAGGAACACGTGCGCCGACTTGCCGGCCTACTGGTCGTCCCGCTGCTGCTGCTCTCGACAGCGGCCTGCGGCAGCGACGACAAGGGCTCCGATAACGCCTCGATGAAGAACGGGCTGCCCGCCATCACCGCGGGTGAGAAGTTCGGGGAGAAGCCCACGCTCGCGAAGGGGGAGGGCGAGCCGCCGAAGGAGCTCAAGGTCAATGTGATCAGCGAGGGTGACGGCGCGGTCACGAAGAAGGGTGACGCGCTCCAGGTGAACTACCTGGGGCAGGCCTGGGACTCCACCACGCCCTTCGACAACAGCTTCGACCGCGGTCAGCCGTTCGAGCTGACCCTGGGCGCCGGTCAGGTCATCAAGGGCTGGGACCAGGGCCTGGAGGGCCAGAAGGTCGGCAGCCGTGTCGAGATCGGCATCCCGCCGGAGCTCGGTTACGGTGCGCAGGGGCAGGGCGACATCAAGCCCAACGCCACTCTCGTCTTCGTCGTGGACATCCTGAAGGCCACCACGGTCCCCAAGTCCGCCGAGGGCACCGAGGTCGCCCAGGAGAACAAGGACCTGCCGAAGGTCGGTACGAACACCGACGGCAAGGCGCCCTCGCTGACCGTCCCGAAGGTCGACCCGCCGACCGAGCTCGTCTCCAACTATGTGCTGGAGTCCAAGGGCGAGGTCGTCAAGGCCACCGACACGGTCGTCGTGAACTACGTCGCGGCGCTGTGGAAGGACGGCAAGGTCTTCGACTCGACGTACGCGACGGGCAAGACCGCGAACTTCCCGCTCGAGCAGCTGACCCTCAAGGGCCTGAAGAACGGCATCGTCGGCAAGAAGGTCGGCAGCCGCATCCTGATCGTCGCCCCGCCGGCGGAGGCCTTCGGGGACCAGGAGCAGCAGGGGATCCCGAAGGGCTCCACGCTGGTGTTCGCACTCGACATCCTGGCCAAGATGTAAGACTGTCCCGGTCGCGTAGTTCATCGTTTGCGCGGTTCATCAGTTTGAGGAGCACACTGCAGTGAGCATCGAGAAGCCCGAGGTCGACTTCCCGGGCGGCGAGCCGCCGGCCGACCTGGAGATCAAGGACATCTGGGAGGGCGACGGCCCCGAGGCCAAGGCAGGCGCCATGGTCTCCGTCCACTACGTGGGCGTCTCCTTCTCCACCGGCGAGGAGTTCGATTCCTCGTGGAACCGTGGCACCCCGCTGCAGTTCCAGCTCGGTGCCGGCCAGGTCATCGCCGGTTGGGACCAGGGCGTGCAGGGCATGAAGGTCGGCGGCCGCCGCCAGCTGATCATCCCCGCCCACCTCGCCTACGGCGACCGCGGCGCCGGCGGCAAGATCGCCCCGGGCGAGACCCTGATCTTCGTCTGCGACCTGGTCGCCGTCTGATCGGTCACGTCACGACCTGAAACGGTCACTCGAGGGTCCCCGTCGTACGGCGGGGACCCTCGGCTTTTGCCACGACACCCCGGGGCGGTACGGTCGGATGTCCGAGAAGTCAATCCGGCAGAAGAGGTGCAGGGCGTCGATGGCGATTGCCAAGGCCGAGCGGCTGATGAATCTGGCCCTCTGTCTGCTCGGGACACGCCGGCCGCTCTCCAAGCGTGAGCTGCGGGACTCAATCGAGGCATATGTCGAAGCCGTCAGGCCGGGCAACGGCGGTGCCGGTGGCGACGACGCCTTCAACCGGATGTTCGAGCGCGACAAGGACGATCTGCGCGAGCTCGGTCTGGTCATCGAGACCGTCGAGAACCTCGAGGGCGAGATCGGTTATCTGGCCCGCCGCGACTCCAACCGGCTCCCGCCGATCACGCTCGACGCCGAGGAGGCCGCTGCGCTCGGTCTCGCCGCCAAGGTGTGGCAGCAGGCCCGCCTCGCCGGAGCGGCCAGCGGGGCCCTGCAGAAGCTGCGTGCCGCCGGGATGCCCGAGGCCGAGGACTCGTACGACGCGCAGCACAGCGCGCTCGAGCCCCGCATCCCCGTCCACGAGACCGCGTTCGAGCCCCTGATGCTGGCGTGCCGCGACCGGCGCCCGGTCGTCTTCGACTACCGCAAGGCGACGGCCGCGCGCCCCGAGACCCGCCAGGTCGAGCCGTGGACCCTGGAGTGCTGGCGAGGCCACTGGTACCTGGCCGGCTGGGACCGCGACCGCGGCGCCGAGCGCGTCTTCCGCCTCTCGCGTATCACCGGCAGGGTCCGTTCGCGGGCCGGCGCCTTCACCGCGCCGGTGCCCGACGTCGTCACCGTCCGTGAGACCGTCGAGAGCTGGGCGGGCGAAATCGCGACCCGCTCCGCCCGGATCCGGCTGCGCACCGGCTGTGGCTATCCGCTGCGGGCCCGGGCCCAGTCCGTGCAGGAAGGTACGGACGGCTGGGACGAGCTGGAGATCCCGTACGGACACGGTCTGGACGCCTGGCTGGTGGAGTTCGGTCCCGATGTCGTCGTGCTCGAGCCCGCGGACCTGCGGGCCGATGTGGTGGACCGGCTGCGTGCCGTGGCCAAGGGCTGAAGGGGGAGACGTACAGCATGGCTGCGAACGCGATCGACCAGACGAGGCGGATGCTCTCCCTCGTGACCTACCTCCGGGAACGGCCCGGCGCGCATGTCGCCGATGTCGCCCGTGCCTTCGGGATCACCGAGGACGAGCTGATCTCCGACCTCGATGTGCTGCCCATGTGCGGCACGAGCTTCCGTGGCGGCGATCTCCTGGACATCGACACCGACGGCGACCGTATCTGGTGGCACAACCCGGACGATGTCGCCGAGCCGTTGCGGCTCGCCGCCGACGAGGCGACGGCCCTGCTGGTCGCGGCGCGTGCCGTGGCCACGCTGCCCGGTCTGCGCGAGAGCGACCGCGAGGCGCTGCTGCGTGCCACCGCCAAGCTGGAGACGGCGGCCGGTGAGGCGGCGGGGGCCAGTTCCCGGCTCTCGGTCACCTTCGAGTCCGAGGGTGGTGTCTTCGCCGAGGTGGACCGGGCGATCTCGGAGCGCCGTCGGCTCTGGGTGCGGTACTACTCGCCGGCCCGCGACGAGCTGACCGAGCGCGAGGTGGATCCGATCCGGCTGTTCGCCGTCGGCCACACCTATATGGAGGCGTGGTGCCGGCTCTCCGAGGCGCGCCGCACCTTCCGGCTCGACCGGGTCGCCGAGATCCGGATCCTCGACGAGCAGTCGGCGCCGCCCGAGATCGAGCTGCGGGATCTGTCGGAGGGGCTGGTCCAGCCGTCCGCCGAGGACCCGGAGGTCGTGGTCGAGGTGGGCCCCGGCGGCCGCTGGGTCGCCGAGTACTACCCGCACGACCGGGCCGACGAGCTGCCCGACGGGGGACTGCGCATCACCCTGCGGACGCCCGCCCCCGCCTCGCTGCGGCGCCTCGCGCTGCGGCTCGGCAGCGACGGACGGATCGTCTCGCCCCAGGACCTCGCCGACAGTGCCCGGGAGGCCGCCACGGCCGCCCTCGCCGCGTACGACGGCCGGGAGTGACTCGGCGGGGCGGGCGCGACTCAAGGGGAAGGTGACATTCCCCGCCGAGTCGACGCTGTTGCCTGTGGAGCCGATGGATTCGCGCGAGCGCGGGAACCGAAAGGGATGAGGGAAATGTCCGTGATGCACGGAATGACGGCGTCAATCGCACCGGTCCTCTTCAAGGCGGCCTGCCCCGACTGCCGCGCCCGTTGCGAACTCTCCGCGAGCGCGCTGCGCCTCGCGATCGGCGCCAGCCGCCGCACCACCTTCTACTCCTTCACCTGCCCCGAGTGCGGCAGCTCCGTCCGCAAGCCCGCCGGTGAACGGATCATCGAACTCCTCACCGGCGGCGGCGTCCGCACCCTGCGCCTGCACTCCACCGTCTGACGCCCCGTCCGGCGATCCCTCCGCCCCGCAACGTCTAGGCTCGGCACATGTTCTGGCCCATGCTCGCCATCGCACTCGGATTCCTCGGCATCGCCGTCCTCGGCATCCTCGGTATCAAGGTCTTCCTCGAGGCCCAGCGGCTCGGCCGTCAAGTGGCCCGGACCACCGAACGCATCACCCGTGCCGCCGAAGACCTCGAAAGCGCCGCGGGACAGCTGGCCCGAACCGGCGAGTCGCTGCGCTGAGCCCGTGCCGTACGCTGCTCAGGACGGCCCGGAAGGGGATGCGCGGGCCGCAATCGCGAGTATGCACAGGCATTGCCCTGCGTTTACTCCTGCGGGTTACGATCGCAGACAGCGCGGTGGCCGGACGCATGTCCGACCCGCCGGGCATGCACACCCTGTCGCCTCGGTGAAGAAGGTAAACAGCTATGGGTAGGCTCGGCCCCACCGAGATCATTCTCATCCTCGTCGTCATCATCCTGCTGTTCGGCGCCAAGAAGCTCCCCGACATGGCCCGTTCGCTGGGCAAGTCCGCCCGCATCCTCAAGAGCGAGGCCAAGGCGATGAAGTCGGACGACCAGCAGAGCGCCCCTGCCGACCCGCCGACCCCCGGCACCCCGGACCAGGCCGCCCCGCGTACCATCCAGGCCGCGCCCGGCGACGTGACCAGCTCGCGTCCCGTCACCGAGCCCTCGGACACCACCAAGCGCTGACCCGGTCCGCCGCGGCCGCCGCACCGAGCGGCGGCCTGCCGCACGAGATGAGGACGTGGGTTGCTCAAGTCTGCCCGCAAGCAGGAGAAGGACCCCGAGGGCCGGATGCCCCTCGTGGAGCACCTGCGTGAACTTCGCAACCGCATGGCGAAGGGCCTCCTGGCCATCGCCGCGGTCACCGTCGTGGCCCTCGTGTACAGCGAGGAGCTCATGCAGTTCCTGACGAAGTCCGTGCCCAAGTGCCCGCAGGGCACGATGGGCGACGGCGGTAACTGTGCGGTCGTCTCCTTCAACACGCTGATCGCCCCCTTCAGCACGACGATCCAGGTCAGTCTCGTGACCGGTCTCGTCGTCGCGAGCCCGGTGTGGCTGTACCAGCTCTGGGCCTTCATCGCGCCCGGCCTGCACAAGACCGAGAAGAAGTACACCTACGCCTTCGTCGGCGCCGCGGTCCCGCTGTTCGCCGCCGGCGCCTACCTCGCGTACCTCATCCTGCCCATCAGCGTGAAGGTCCTCATCAGCCTCACGCCCGGCGGTTCTGCGAACATCCTCTCCCTCGGTGACGTCCTCGACTTCACCCTGCGCATGGTGCTCGTCTTCGGCCTCGCCTTCGAGCTCCCGCTCGTCCTCGTGATGCTGAACCTCACCGGAGTCCTCACCGGTCGCCGCATGGCCGGCTGGTGGCGTGGCGTGATCATGGGCGTCTTCGTCTTCGGCGCCGTCATCACCCCCACCACCGACCCCGTCGGAATGATCGCGCTGGCCGGACCGATCACCGTCCTGTACTTCGGGGCCGTCGGCTTCTCGCTCATCAACGACCGACGCCGGGCCCGCAACAACCCCGACGCCGAACTCGACGACGACGAGGCATCCAGCCTCGACCTCACCCCGGCGGGCGTCGAAGCCGTCGAGCCCGTCGGCGCGGCCCGTGCCCTGCCCGAGCAGTCCAGTGGCGAGGCCGACGGCGGCAGATCGTCCCGGCCGGGTAGTTACGACGACATCACCTGATCTTGTAGGGTCCTCCCCCCAGACTCCGTCCGGGGGGACACCCATGACCAGCGAGATCACCCTTCTCGTCAATCCCACCGCGGGACACGGCCGGGGCGCGCACGCCGCGCAGCCGGCCGCCGGCGCGCTCAGGGACGCCGGATTCGCCGTCCGTACCGTCGTCGGCGCCGACGCCGACGACGCCCTGCGGCGCGCCCGCGACGCCGTCGCCGACGGAACCGGCGCACTCGTCGCCGTCGGCGGCGACGGCATGATCTCGCTCGCCCTCCAGGCCCTCGCCGGCACGCGGACCCCGCTCGGCGTGGTCGCGGTCGGCACCGGAAACGACTTCGCCCGCAGCCTCGGCCTGCCCGTACGCCACCCCGAGGCCGCCGGACGGCTCGTCGCCGAGCTGCTCAAGGGCGGAAGCGGACGCGACATCGACCTCGGCAGGGTCGGCGACCGCTGGTTCGGCACCGTCCTCGCCTCCGGCTTCGACTCCCGCGTCAACGATCGCGGCAACCGTATGAAACTGCCGCTCGGCCGCTTCAAGTACGACCTCGCCATCCTCGCCGAGCTCGCCTCGTTCCGGCCCGTCCCGTACCGGCTCACCTTCGACGACGGCACCGAGCGGCAGGTCGACGCCACCCTCGTCGCCGTCGGGAACGGCACCTCGTACGGCGGGGGGATGCGGATCTGCGCCGACGCACGCATGGACGACGGCCTCTTCGACGTCACGGTTGTCGGCGACTGCTCCCGTACGACCCTGATCAAGGTCTTCCCGCGGGTCTACCGCGGCACCCACCTCGACCACCCCAAGGTCACCGTCCACCGAGTCCGCGCCGTCACCCTGGACGCCCCCGACGTCACCGGCTACGCGGACGGCGAGCCGCTCGGACCACTGCCGCTGACCGCCGAATGCGTCCCCGGAGCGCTGCGCGTCCTGGCGCTCCAGGGGGTGTCCGGCGGACCCGATCGGCCGGCGCCGGACGATGCGCCGGGGCGGTGAATCGGTCCGTCATTAAAGATCGCGTCAGTGTCAGGGGTGACGGGTAGGCTCGACAGCAAGATGACAGAGGACCTCACACCAGCCGAAGCGTACGCAGCTGCCCGGGCCCGCAATGCCGAGCAGGCCACGGCGCTGGCCCCCTTCCGCGAGATGTACGAGTTCGGTCTGGACCCCTTCCAGATCGAGGCCTGCCAGGCCCTCGAGGCGGGCAAGGGCGTGCTCGTCGCCGCCCCCACGGGCTCGGGCAAGACCATCGTCGGCGAATTCGCCGTCCACCTCGCCCTGCTCCAAGGGCGCAAGTGCTTCTACACGACACCCATCAAGGCGCTGTCGAACCAGAAGTACGCCGACCTCGTCAAGCGGTACGGACCCGACAAGGTCGGCCTGCTCACCGGCGACAACAGTGTCAACGGCGACGCCCCGATCATCGTCATGACCACCGAGGTCCTCCGCAACATGCTGTACGCGGGATCCCAGGCCCTCAGCGGCCTCGGCTACGTGGTCATGGACGAGGTGCACTACCTCTCCGACCGCTTCCGCGGCGCCGTCTGGGAGGAAGTGATCATCCACCTCCCCGAGTCGGTGACCCTGGTCTCACTCTCCGCGACCGTCTCCAACGCGGAGGAGTTCGGCGACTGGCTCGACACCGTCCGCGGCGACACCGAGGTCATCGTCTCCGAGAGCCGCCCCGTGCCGCTCTGGCAGCACGTGCTCGCCGGACGGCGGATGTACGACCTCTTCGAGGAGGAGACCGACCACGGCGGCCGCGGCGCGTCCCGTCGCGAGGTCAACCCCGATCTGCTGCGCCTGGCCCGGACCGAGAACTCCCGCACGTACAACCCGCGCGAGCGCCGCCGCGGCAAGATGATCCGCGAGGCCGACCGGGAGCGCGAGCGTCGTCAGCGCTCCCGCATCTGGACGCCCGGCCGCCCCGAGGTCATCGAACGGCTCGACGCCGAAGGGCTCCTGCCCGCCATCACCTTCATCTTCAGCCGGGCGGGCTGCGAGGCCGCCGTCCAGCAGTGCCTGTACGCGGGCCTCCGGCTCAACGACGACGATGCCCGCCAGCGGGTCCGCGAGATCGTCGAGGCGCGCACCGCCTCCATCCCGTCCGAAGACCTCCACGTCCTCGGGTACTACGAGTGGCTGGAAGGCCTGGAGCGCGGCATCGCCGCCCACCACGCCGGAATGCTCCCCACCTTCAAGGAAGTCGTCGAGGAACTCTTCGTGCGCGGCCTGGTCAAGGCCGTCTTCGCCACCGAGACCCTCGCGCTGGGCATCAACATGCCCGCCCGTTCGGTGGTCCTGGAGAAGCTCGTCAAGTGGAACGGCGAGCAGCACGCGGACATCACCCCCGGCGAGTACACGCAGCTCACCGGACGTGCCGGGCGCCGTGGCATCGACGTCGAGGGCCACGCCGTCGTCCTGTGGCAGCGCGGCCTCGACCCCGGCCACCTCGCCGGACTCGCCGGCACGCGTACGTACCCGCTGCGCTCCAGCTTCAAGCCGTCGTACAACATGGCCGTCAACCTGGTCGACCAGTTCGGGCGCCACCGCTCCCGCGAGCTGCTCGAGACCTCCTTCGCGCAGTTCCAGGCGGACCGGTCCGTCGTCGGCATCTCCCGCCAGGTCCAGAAGAACGAAGAGGGCCTGGAAGGCTACCGGGAGGGCATGACCTGCCACCTCGGAGACTTCGAGGAGTACGCGCGGCTGCGCCGCGACCTCAAGGACCGCGAGACGGAACTGGCCAAGCAGGGCGCGGCACAGCGCCGTGCGCAGGCCGCCGCCTCCCTGGAGAAGCTCAAGCCCGGCGACATCATCCACGTTCCCACGGGCAAGTTCGCCGGTCTCGCCCTCGTCCTCGACCCCGGGGTTCCCGCCGGGCGGACCAACGGTCACCGCGGCTTCGAGCACCACGACGGGCCCCGCCCGCTCGTCCTCACCGCCGAACGGCAGGTCAAGCGGCTCGCCTCGATCGACTTCCCGATCCCGGTCGAGGCCATGGAGCGCATGAGGATCCCCAAGTCCTTCAACCCGCGCTCCCCGCAGTCCCGGCGGGACCTCGCCTCCGCGCTGCGCACCAAGGCCGGGCACCTCAACCCGGAGCGGCACCGCAGGGAGCGCTCGGCGGCTGCCGACGACCGCGAGATCAACCGGCTGCGCACCGAGCTGCGCGCCCACCCCTGCCACGGCTGCGACGAGCGCGAGGACCACGCCCGCTGGGCCGAGCGCTACCACCGGCTCCAGCGCGACACCCGGCAGCTGGAGCGGCGCATCGAGGGCCGCACCAACACCATCGCCCGCACCTTCGACCGGATCGTCGCGCTCCTCACCGAGCTCGACTACCTCCGTGGCGACGATGTCACCGACAACGGCAAGCGGCTCGCCCGGCTCTACGGCGAACTCGACCTGCTGGCCAGCGAATGCCTGCGCGACGGCGTCTGGGAGGGCCTGACACCGCCCGAACTGGCCGCCTGTGTCTCCGCGTTGGTCTACGAGGCGCGGCAGGCAGACGACGCCGTGCCGCCGAAGGTCCCCGCGGGGAAGGCGAAGGCCGCCCTCGGCGAGATGGTGCGGATCTGGGGGCGGCTCGACGCCCTGGAGGAAGAGTTCAAGATCAACCAGGCGGAAGGGGTCGGTCAGCGCGAACCCGACCTCGGCTTCGCCTGGGCCGCCTACCAGTGGGCCTCTGACAAGGGGCTCGACGAGGTCCTGCGCGAGGCCGAGATGCCCGCGGGCGACTTCGTCCGCTGGTGCAAGCAGGTCATCGACGTCCTCGGACAGATCGCCGCGGCAGCGCCCAAGGAGAACAGCACCGTCTCCAAGAACGCGCGCAAGGCGGTGGAGTCGCTGCTGAGGGGCGTCGTCGCCTACAGCTCGGTGGGCTGACCCTCGTCCGAAGTTGCTTGTAGGGGCCCGTGGTTGATGCCACGGGCCCTTGGCGTTCGCGGACTTCTTCCTCGATGTCGCGGTGTTTCGTCCGGCAGGGGCCGGGTTGTCCACAGGGCGTCCCGAGGGCGTTGTCCACAGGGGTGGCGGAGTGTCAGGCCTCTCCGATTCCATGGACTCACACACCGGGCAACATCGCTGGGAGGGGACCCACGTGACCACGCAAGCCGGTTCGGCCGCCGTCGAGGAGACGGCCGGCGGACAGAAGATCGTGCCGGGGCCACGGGGCGTGCCGCTGCTCGGAAACCTGCCGGAGTTCGGCAAGGATCCGCTCGCCTTCTTCGAGCGGCTGCGCGAGCGCGGAGACTTCGTCAGCTGGCGCTTCGGGCCGGGCCCCGCCCTCTTCATCGCCCACCCCGACACCATCGGCGAACTCCTCACCGAAGTCGAGCGGACCTTCGACCAGCCCGACCTCGGCATCGCCTTCCGCACCCTGCTCGGCAACGGAGTGGTCGTCGCCAAGGGCGCCGACTGGCGCCGCAAGCGCTCCCTCGTTCAGCCCTCCGTCCGGCCCAAACAGGTGCGGTCCTACGCCGCCACCATGGCCGAGTGCGCGATCGCCCTCGCCGACCGGTGGAGCGACGGACAGCGCATCGACATCAAGAAGGAGATGGCCGCCCTCACCCAACTCATCGCCGTCCGCACCATCTTCGGCGTCGACACCGCCGCCGACGCCGAAGCCATCGGCCGCGCCATGGACGTCGCACAGAAGGAGATAGGCGCCGAGTTCAGCGGCCTCGGCGCCCTGCTGCCCGACTGGGTACCCACCCCGGGACGCGCACGCATCAAACGCGCCACCGCCGTCATCGACGCCGAGGTCTCCCGCGTCGTCGCCCGCCATCGCGACGGCGACACCGAACGGCCCGATCTGCTCAGCCGGCTCCTCGCCGCCCAGGACGAGACCGGCGCACACCTCTCCGACCAGGAGATCCGCGACGAGACCGTCACGCTCTACATCGGCGGACACGAGACCACCAGCTCGACCCTCGTCTGGGCCTGGCATCTGCTCTCCCACAACCCCCGCGTGCGCGAGGCGCTCGCCGAGGAACTCGACCGGGTCCTCGGCGATCACGAGCCCGGCTTCGACGACTACGCCCGGCTGACCTACACCCAGGCTGTCGTGAAGGAGACCCTGCGGCTCTACCCGACCATCTGGCTCCTCACCGGCATCGCCAAGGAGGGCGCGACCCTCGGCGGAATGGCGATACCTCCCGGGACGCGGGTATGGAGCAGCCAATGGGCCACGCACCGGGACGTCCGCTGGTACGGCGACCCCGAGGAGTTCCGCCCCGAGCGATGGGGAGCGGTGGAGGGCGCTCCCGCCGAGGAGATACCCGAGTACGCCTGGTTCCCGTTCGGCGGCGGGCCGCGCGTCTGCCTCGGAACGCGGTTCGCGATGGTCGAGGCCGTGCTCGTCCTCGCCGTCCTCGCCCGGCGGTTCCGTATCGACCTCGATCCCGGGGCGATACGCCCCGTGCCGAGCCTGACGCTCCAGCCGGACCGGGAGGTCCTCGTCACGGTCCGCGCCCGCGGCTGAGGAATGATTCCGGTATGAAGATCACGGCTCGGGGACTCAACCGATCTACTTTGGCACGGCAGTTGCTGCTGCGGCGCGAGAGGCTCGGCGCGGCCGAAGCGGTGCGACGGGTGGTCGCCCTCCAGGCCCAGCAGCCGGCGTCGCCGTATGTCGCGCTGTGGAACAGGACCGCCGCGTTCGACCCGTCCGACCTCGACGGCGCCTTCGCCGACGGGACGGTCGTCAAGTCGACACTCATGCGGATCACCCTTCACGCGGTGCACACCGACGACTACCGGCCCTTCCGGGAGGCGGTGCATCCGCTGCTGAGGTCCGGGAGGCTCGGCGACCGCTTCACGGCGTCGGGTCTGAGCCCGGCGGACGCAGACGCGCTCGTTCCGGAACTGCTGGCCTTCGCCGACCGGCCCCGGTCCAACGCGGAGTACGAGGCGTGGCTCGAACAACGGGTGGGGGCCGCGCCGAAGTCGGGGGCCTGGTGGGGGCTGCGGCACTACACACCGCTGCTGCACGCGCCCACGACGGCACCGTGGTCGTTCGGGGAGCGCCCCGCGTATGTCGCTCCCCCCGACCCGCCGGCGCCGCCGGAGCCGGAGGTGTCGGACGCGGCACTGCGGACCTTGGTCCTGCGCTATCTCGAAGGGTTCGGGCCGGCGTCGGTGGCGGACGTGGCGCAGTTCGGGCTGGTTCAGCGGGCCAGGGTCAGGAAGGCGATGGGCGTGCTGTCCGACGAGCTCGAGCGCTGCCAAGGGCCGGACGGCGAGGAACTGTTCGACGTGCCGGGCGCATGCCGCCCGGACGAGGACACGCCCGCGCCGGCGCGGCTGATGGCCATGTGGGACAGCACCCTGCTGGCCTACGCCGACCGTGGGCGGGTCATCCCGCCCGAGTACCGCACGGAGGTGATCCGCAGAAACGGGGACGTGCTGCCGACCCTGCTGGTCGACGGATACGTGGCCGGGGTGTGGCGCCCGATGGAGGGAGGGATCGAGGCGACCGCGTTCCAGGACCTGCCGGACCAGGTCTGGGAGGAACTGGCGGAGGAGGCCCGCTCGCTGGTGGCCTTCCTCTCCGACCGCGAGCCGGAGGTGTACCGCCGCTACGGCCACTGGTGGAGCAAGCTGCCGCATGCGGAGACCCGGCTGCTGCCTGGGCAGTGAAGTGTGGGGGAGTCGGTCAGCTCCGGGGCGTGGGGCGGTGCGGGGTGCTCAGGCGGATTGCCAGGGCCCGCAGCTCCTCGGCGCGTAGGACCCGGTTGTCGAAGCCGGGGAGGGGGACGTGGAGGGGGGAAGTCCAGCGGGCGGGGATGGCCGAGGGGCCGTACACCGCGCCGGCGAGGGTGCCCGTGACGGCTGCCACGGTGTCCGTGTCGCCGCCCAGGTCGATCGCCGCGGCGACGGCCGCCTCGAACGAGTCCGTCGTCCGCAGGGCCCAGACCGCGGAGCCCAGGCAGGGCCAGACTGCGCCGTTGAACTCGGTGGCGTCGTCCGGGTGCCAGTCGGGGGCGAGGACCGTCGACCAGCGGTCCCGGTGCGGCGCGGCGACGGAGGCGAGCGTGGCGGGCAGGGCCGCGAGCGGGTCCTCGCCGTCGAGGGCGACGCGGACGAGGTCGTGGAGGATCGCCGTACCCTCCCAGGCGGCGCCGTCGCCGTGGGTGAGGGCCGTGATGCGGCGGGCGGCGTCCATGGTGGCCTCGTGACCCGCCGCCGCGAAGTGGACCGCCGACGTCGACGCGCGCATCAAGGAACCGTTGCCCGCCGCGCGGCCGTTGACCTGGAAGTGAAGCGCGGCGGCGGTGTCCCACGGGTCGCCGCCGGTGAGGACGGACTCGGTCTGGAGGCCGATGTCCTTCGGTTCGGCGGCCGCCCAGCGGCGGAACCGGTCGAAGACGTCCGGCAGGTCGAGCCCGCCCCGGTCGAGGAGCGACTCCCCGACCAGGACGGCCATCTGCGTGTCGTCGGTGGCCTCGCCCGGGTCCCAGCCGCCGCCCCCGCACATCTCCCCGACGCCGTCGGGGAAGTGTTCCCGGAAGATGCCCGGCAGTCTGAACTCGAAGGGGGCGCCCAGCGCGTCCCCCACCACGGAGCCGAGTACGGCGCCGACGGCGCGTTCAGTCGTTCGCATCCCGGCAGCCTAGGCGGCATCTCGCGCGGGACGTGGGCTCTTTCGCTGCCGGAGTGCCAGGAAGAGCAGCAGCCCGAAGGGGGACAGCAGGATCGTCAGGATCAGCAACGGGCCCATCAGCAGGGGAGAGAGACCCAGCCTGCGAGCCTCGCGGTACATCCACTGGCCGAGCAGCAGGTCCCAGGCGATGACCTGTGCCCAGATCGCTCCGGCACCGTTCGCCAGCGCTGTGAGGTCCCGGAAGGTGTCGAGGTCGGGGCTGCTGACGGCCGCCCACAGTTCCGGGAGGACCGGGAGCGCCAGAGCAAGGTAGACCGCCAGGATCGGCACGACAGTCAGCGGCGAGGCCGCGAGCCGGTCCGTGCCACGCCACGCCGGCGCGAAGATCATCAGCAGCCAGACGGGCGCCGCGAGGAGGAAGGAGAGCTCGAAGAGGAAGCCGGTCATGACGTGAACTCCTTGGCGGTGAGCGCGGTTTCGGCGCGGGCCGGGGTCCGCAGAGCGGCCCCTGTCGCCACGGCGCCGACGAGCGCCAGAGCGCCGGTCGCGGCGAGCGTCGTGCCGTCGGGATCCAGCAGCGCCTGACCGCGCAGCGCCTGCCAGGTGGCGAGGGCGAACACCGCCGCGTACGTCCCCGACACGACCAGCGTCAGACGCAGCCGCACCCGTTCGTCGCGCAGCCGGGCGAACCGCGGGGCAAGCGCGACAAGGGCGAGCAGCAGGAGCGGGATCACCTGCAGGGCGTGCATCCCGAAGAAGTGGGCGATACGCAGATCGCCGCCGGTCGTGGACCAGCCGGTCACGGGCATGGAGGGCCCGCCGTCCGGGACGCCGACGCTGTGCGCGCCGACGATCGCCGCGTCGTCCCCGGCCGCGAGCTGTTCCGGGGTCGGTTGCACCATCAGGAAGCCGACCGCGGCTCCCAGGAGGGCGATCAGGGAGCCGAGGCGTACGGCCCAGGCGGTGGCGCGGTCCAGGATCCGGGCGCGCAACAGCAGGATCGCGATGACCAGGGCGGCCAGCCACAGGACGACGACCGTGAGGCCCATCGCCTGGAAGACCGCGGAGTCGAAGGCGGTCTCCTGGTTGAAGTGGCTCTGCTTGCCGCGGACGACCTGCGTCGTGATCAGCACCATCTCGCCGGCGCTGGCGACGGCCAGGACGGTGCCGGCCCACCAGCCGACGCGTCGGCCGCGGGGGAGCAGGGTGAGCATCCAGGCGAGCGTCATGCAGTACGCGACGAACGAGACCGCGAACTTGAACGGCTTGGTCCAGATCGGTACGCCGACCAGGATCCGGTCGTCGAGGACCAGGCCGCCGACCGAGACCAGGGCGAGTAATGCCATGGAGGCGGAGAACCAGACAAGTGGGCGATGCAGGTCGCGGACCTGCGGCAACGATGAGGACATGGGTACCCCCGTGAGCTATGGATAGTGGCACTTGCCGCTATCTGATAGCGCCACTATCTATGATGGGGGGATCGGCTGGCAAGGCCGGGGCAGGATCGGGAAGGTGAACGCAGAGTGCGCATCGGAGAGTTGAGCCGAAGGACCGGGGTGTCCGTGCCGACGATCAAGTACTACGTACGGGAAGGGCTGTTGCCGGCCGGGCAGTTGACGAGCCCGAACCAGGCCTCGTACGACGAGACGCACGAGCGGCGCCTTCGGCTGGTCCGGGCGCTGCTGGACGTCGGGGGGCTCTCGGTCGCGGCGATCCGCGACGTGATCGCGGCGGTCGAGGACCCGGATCGTTCGGTGCACAAGCTGCTCGGCGCGGCCGCGGACCGGGTGGTGCCGCGCTACACGGAGGAGCCGGGAGAGGGCGTCGTCGATGCCCGGAAGGCGGTGGCGGAGCTGATCGCGAGGCGCGGCTGGCGTGTGCACGCGGGCAACCCGGCGGCGGACGCGCTGGCGGTGGCCCTGGCAGCGCTGGACGCGGTGGGGCACGCGGACTTCGCGGAGGTGCTCGAGGCGTACGCGGAGGCGGCGGAGCAGGTGGCGCGGGCTGACCTGGAGTACGTGGCGCGGAACGTGGAGCGCGAGGACCTGGTGGAGAGCGTGGTGGTGGGGACGGTACTGGGGGACGCGGTGTTCGGGGCGATGCGTCGGCTGGCGCATGTGGACGCGTCGGTGCGGGTCTTCGGCGACGGGGAGTGACCGGGGGCCTGTGGTGCGCGCGCCTCGGGGTGGCCCTGGCCCCGGCCGTGCGCGCCCCTCGGGGGTGGCGCTGGCCCTGGCGTGCGCGCCCCTCGGGGTGGCCCTGGCCCCGGCGTGCCCGGGCCCTTGCGGGTGCGGGCCGCCGGCCCATGGGCTGAACGGCCCTTGAACGGGTGCCGCCCCCCGTGGGTTGTGCCCACCCGTCCCGCCCTGCGGGACGATTGGCCACAACGGTGGGTGCGAGTGGGTGGCGCCCTGCGGGACGATTGCCCACAACGGTGGGTTCGAGTGGGAGGCGCCCTGCGGGACGGCTGCCCGCAACGGTGGGTGGGGGTGGGTGGCGCCCTGCGGGACGGCTGCCCGCAACGGTGGGTGGGGGTGGGAGGCGCCCGGTGGGCCCCGGGTCAGTTCTCCTGTTCGCGTTCCACCTGGTCGTTCCAGTCGCGCTTGATCGCGCGCCAGGCCTCGTCCGTCTTGCCCAGGCGCCAGTAACCGGAGATCGACAGGCGTTCGCGCGGCACCTCGCGCTCCAGGCGCAGGTGGCGGCGGAGGTCCTTCACGAAGCCCGCTTCGCCGTGGACGAACGCGTGCACGTCGCCCGCCGGGAATTCCAGGCCCTTCACGGCCTCCAGCAGGGCCTCGCCCGTCGGGCGGTCGCCCCGGTGGAGCCAGGTCACCTCGACACCCGCGGCCGTCGCGAACTTCTGCTCCTCCGTCGCGTCCGCGACCTCCAGGAACGCGTGCACCGTCGAACCCTCCGGCAGCCGCTCCAGAGCCACCGCGATCGCCGGCAGCGCGCTCTCGTCGCCCACCAGCAGGTGCCAGTCCGCCGCCGGGTCCGGCGCGTAACCGCCACCGGGACCCAGGAAGCGCATCGTCTCGCCCGCCTGCGCCCGCGCCGCCCACGGCCCCGCCAGGCCCTCGTCGCCATGGACCACGAAGTCGACGGTCAGCTCGCGGTGGTCCGGGTCCCAGCTCCGTACCGTGTACGTCCGCGTGGTGGGCCACTGCTCGCGCGGGAACTCCTCGCGGATCCGCTCCATGTCGAACGGCTCCGGATAGCTCACGCCCTCCGGCGCGAACAGCAGCTTCACGTAGTGATCGGTGTGCTCACCCAGCTCGAACGCGTCGAGGCCGTTCCCACCGAGCACCACCCGCACCATGTGCGGCGTGATCCGCTCCGTGTGCAACACCTCTGCCTCGTGGGCCTTCGGTGCCCTGCGCGCCGGCTGCTCTGCCACGACGGTCTCCCCTGATTCTGCGAACTTAGGTATGCCTAAGCTAGCATCCCGGCGATCCGGGGCCTAGAAGGCCTCAGCGCTCCAGCACCGGCAGCAGCCTGCCGACGGCCCCGCCCAGACCCCACCGCGTCACCAGCGCCGCCAGTGCCTCCGGGTCCCTCGGCACGCCCGGCAGGGCCGGGTCGAAGTCCGGCAGGGGTACGTCGCCAGCCACCTCGACGACCTTCGGGGCCACGTCCAGATACGAGGCCGCCTCCACGATCCCGCGCCGCTTGGCCGGGGTCAGCTTCGACGTGCGGTCCACGGCCGCCGCGCGAACGCCCGCCAGATCGCCGTACTCCGTGATCAGCTGCGCGGCCGTCTTCTCGCCGATGCCCTTCACCCCGGGCAGCCCGTCGCTGGCGTCACCGCGCAGCGCCGCGAAGTCGGCGTACTGGTCGGCCCGCACCCCGTACTTCGTACGGATGAGTTCGCCGTCGACCAGGTCGCAGTCGCCGACGCCCTTGCGCGGGTACAGCACCCGCACGCCGCGCTCGTCGTCCACCAGCTGGAAGAGGTCCCGGTCGCCCGTGACGATGTCCACCGGCCCCTTGGCCTGCCCGGCCAGCGTTCCGATGACGTCGTCCGCCTCGTAGCCCGCCACTCCGACCCGTGCGATGCCGAGGGCGTCCAGGACGGCCTCGATCACCGGCACCTGCGGGGCGAGCGTGTCCGGGACCTCCTCCTCGTCCGGCCCCGTCTCGGTCTCCACGGCGACACGGTGGGCCTTGTACGAGGGGATCAGGTCCACCCGCCACTGGGGCCGCCAGTCGGCGTCCATGCAGGCGACGAGGTCGTCGGGGTGATGGTCCTGGACGAGCCGGGTGATGAAGTCGAGGAGGCCGCGCACGGCGTTGACCGGCGTGCCGTCCGGGGCCCGGACCGAGTCCGGCACACCGAAGTACGCACGGAAGTAGAGAGAGGCGGTGTCGAGGAGCATCAGGCGTCGCGTCACACCCCGATCATGCCGCACCCCACCGACACCGACCCCGAATGACCTCAACCGGCCGTCACCGGCACCGGCCCGGGCGACAGTCACCGGCCCCACCGACACCGGCCCCGAGCGACCTCAGCCGGCCGTCACCGGCACCGGCCCGGAGCACGGTCACCGGCCTTCACCGACACCGATCCCGAGCCACCGCCAGCACTGTCACCGGCCCCACCGACACCGGCCCGGGCGACAGTCACCGGCCCCACCGACACCGGCCCCGAGCGACCTCAGCCGGCCGTCACCGGCACCGGCCCGAAGCACCGTCACCGGCCGTCACCGGCACCGGCCCGAAGCACCGTCACCGGCCTTCGCCGACACCGATCCCGAGCGACCGCCACCGGCCCCCCTAACGACCCCGCCCTATGCGCCGAACCCCCCGGTTCCAGTGACCCCCGTCACCTTTGCGTTTGCCCCGTGGGGGCCAGGGCAGGCGCGGGCCCGGAGCGGACCCGGTACGGGATTCAACAACGGATCTTCGTACGTCACGGGAGGCGCGGGCCGAAACCGCCCCGCTCCACGGCCCGGCTGCGGGGTGGGGTCTCCCCAGGACGGAGTCCTGGGGGAGGGCCGTTTTCGTTTCAACGCGTGAGGTATATGTGTCCAGGCTCCAGGCCGATCACCTGTACAAGGTGTTCGGCAGACGACCCGACGAAGCCGTCAAGAAACTCAGCGGAGGCGCCGACCGCGACGAACTCCGCGCCGACGGTACGACCGCAGCCGTGATCGACGCGTCCTTCGTCGTCGAGCCCGGCCAGATCTTCGTCGTGATGGGTCTGTCGGGATCCGGCAAGTCCACCCTGCTGCGGATGCTCAACGGCCTGCTGGAGCCCACCGCAGGCCGCGTGCTCCACGACGGCAAGGACCTCACCGCGCTCAGCCCCCGCGATCTGCGCACCGTGCGGTCCACGAAGATCAGCATGGTCTTCCAGCACTTCGCCCTCTTCCCGCACCGCAGCGTCCTCGAGAACGCCGCGTACGGCCTGGAGGTCCAGGGCGTCCCGCGCGCCGAGCGCGAGACCCGGGCCACCGAGGCCCTGGAGATGTGCGGCCTCGCCGGCTGGGAGAAGTCCTGGCCCGACGAGCTCTCCGGCGGAATGCAGCAGCGCGTGGGCCTCGCCCGTGCGCTGGCCACCGACGCCGACCTGCTGCTCATGGACGAGTCGTTCAGCGCGCTCGACCCGCTGATCCGCCGCGACATGCAGGACCAGCTCCTCGAACTGCAGAAGCGACTGAAGAAGACCATCGTCTTCATCACCCACGACCTCAACGAGGCCATGCGTCTCGGTGACCGCATCGCGGTGATGCGCGACGGCCGGATCGTCCAGCTCGGCGACGCCGAGGACATCCTGGTCCGCCCCGCCAACGACTACGTCGCCTCCTTCATCCAGGACGTCGACCGCTCCCGCGTCCTCACGGCCTCCGCCGTGATGACCGAACCCGAGCACCCCACGCCGGACGGCTGCGACTGCGAGACCGTCGGCCCCGACACCCTGGTCGCCGACCTGTGTGCCGTCAGCGCCCGCGTCCCGCACGCGGTGGCCGTCAAGGACACCGACGGCACCGTCCTCGGAGTCGTCCCGCAGTCCCGTCTGATCGGCTTCATCGGAGACGAGCAGCGCCCGCCCCTTGCCTGCACCACCGGCGAGAAGGAGGTGGCCACCCATGCCTAGGCTCCCTCTCGGCCAGTGGGTCGACAGCTCCGTCGACTGGCTCCAGGCACAACTGTCCTGGCTCTTCGACGCCATCACCGCCGCCGTCACCGGTCTCTACGACGGCATCGACGCGGTCCTCTCCGCACCCGAGCCCCTGCTCTTCGCGGGCATCCTCGCCGTCGTCGCCTGGTGGCTGCGCGGGCTGACCGCCGGTGTGCTCGCCTTCGCGGGCTTCGCGCTCGTCGACTCCATCGAGCTGTGGGACGACGCCATGTCGACCCTCTCGCTGGTGCTCGTGGCGACCCTCGTCACCCTGGTGATCGCGGTCCCGCTCGGTATCTGGGCGGCCCGCTCCAAGACCGTCAGCGCCGTGCTGCGCCCGGTCCTGGACTTCATGCAGACCATGCCCGCCATGGTCTACCTGATCCCCGGCATCATCTTCTTCGGCGTCGGCGTGGTGCCCGGCATCATCGCCACCATCGTCTTCGCCCTGCCGCCCGGCGTGCGGATGACCGAGCTCGGCATCCGCCAGGTCGACGGCGAGCTGGTCGAGGCGGCCGAGGCGTTCGGCACCACCCCGCGCAACACCCTGCTGCGCGTCCAGCTGCCGCTCGCCCTGCCCACGATCATGGCCGGCATCAACCAGGTCATCATGCTGGGCCTGTCCATGGTCGTCATCGCCGGCATGGTCGGTGGCGGCGGGCTCGGCGGCGCCGTCTACCGCGCCATCGGCAACGTCGACATCGGCCTCGGCTTCGAGGCCGGCATCTCCATCGTCATCCTCGCCATGTACCTGGACCGGATGACCGGCGCGCTCGGCCGTCAGGTCTCGCCGCTCGGCCGCCGGGCCCTCGCCAAGGCGCGGGCCGCGAGCGCGGCGCGCGCCGGGGCGAAGCTCTGGAACCACCGCCCGCAGCCCGTCACCGCCCTCGTCGGCGTCGTGATCCTCGCGCTCGTCGCGGGAGGCATGGGCTTCCTCGGCGGCGGCGCGGCCTCGACGACCGCCGGCGGCAAGGACATCGGCCACGGCAAGAAGATCAACCTCGGCTACATCCCCTGGGACGAGGGCATCGCCTCCACCTTCCTCTGGAAGGAACTGCTCGAACGGCGCGGCTACGAGGTCGACGCCAAGCAGCTGGAGGCCGGCGCGCTCTACACCGGTCTCGCCGGTGGCCAGATCGACTTCCAGACCGACTCCTGGCTGCCGGTCACCCACGCCCAGTACTGGGAGAAGTACCAGAACAAGCTGGAGGACCTCGGCTCCTGGTACGGCCCGACCTCGCTCGAGCTGTCCGTGCCCTCCTACATGAAGGGCATCGACTCGCTCGAGGACCTCAAGGGCAAGGGCGACCAGTTCAAGGGCCGGATCATCGGCATCGAGCCGAGCGCCGGAATGATGGGCATCCTCAAGGACAAGGTCCTGAACGACTACGGCCTGAAGGGCGAGTACAAGGTCGTCGACGGCTCCACGCCCGGCATGCTCGCCGAGCTGAAGCGCGCCTACGACAAGAAGGAACCGGTCGTCGTCACACTCTGGTCGCCGCACTGGGCCTACTCCAGCTACGACCTGAAGAAGCTCAAGGACCCCAAGGGCACGTGGGGCAAGGGCGACGGCGTTCACACCCTCGCCCGCAAGGGCTTCACCGCCGACAACCCCGAGGTCGGGTCCTGGCTGAAGAACTTCGAGCTGACCGAGAAGCAGCTCACGGATCTCGAAGCCGCCATCCAGGAGACCGGCAAGGGCAAGGAGCAGGAGGCGGTCCGCGGCTGGCTGGAGAAGAACCCCGGCCTCGCCGAGAAGCTGGCTCCGCAGTAGGTCCGAGGACGGATTCCCGACTCCTGTCCGAATAAGGGTGGTCGCCGAGCGTGTTCGGCGGCCACCCCTTTTCGTCACGACGCGAAACCCTGCCCGAAAGCTGCGTAAGGTTCAGGTAACCGACCAGTACGCAGGCGCGAGGGAAGAGGGAGGGAGCCGTCATGGACGAGAAGGAATCACTGCGCGTGGGCGCGGCCGTCAAGAGGCGCCGCCGGGCTCTCAAGCTCACGCTGGCCGTCGTCGCCTCGCGCAGCGGCCTGTCCGTGCCCTTCCTCAGCCAGATCGAGAACGAGCGGGCCCGCCCCAGCACGCGATCCCTCCAGCTGGTCGCCGGAGCCCTGGAGACCACGGCCGCCGAGCTGCTGGCCGCCGCGGAGTCCGCCCGTACGGTCGATGTCGTACGCGCCGCCGAGCAGGCCCGCCACGACCTGCCCGAGGGGGTACGGTCCCTGGTCCGCGGCCGGCACCAGCTCCACGCGCTCGAGTTCACCGGCGAGCGGGACGCGGGACGCGAATTCCAGCACCGCAACGACGAGTTGCTGTTCGTCGCCGACGGCGCCGCCGAAGTGGAGGCCGAGGGGCGGGCGTACCGGCTGGAACGCGGGGACACGCTGTATCTCTCCGGAGGCGTGCGGCACCGCTGGCGCGCCACGGAGTCCGGCACCCGCCTGCTCGTCGTGGCCGTCGCCGAGCACATCGAGGTCGACGACGCGTCATGAGGGCCCGTGTCGTGTCCCTCGTCCCCTCGCTGACCGAGGCGGTCGCCGTGACCGCGCCCGGCCTGCTCGTCGGTGCCACCGACTGGTGCAGCCACCCGGCCGATCTCGACGTCGTACGGATCGGGGGCACGAAGAACCCCGACGTCGCGGCGATCACCGCTCTCGCACCCGACCTGGTGATCGCCAACGAGGAGGAGAACCGCGCCCCCGACCTGGCCGCGCTGCGCGCCGCCGGGGTCGACGTCCTGGTCACCGAGGTGCGCACGCTCGACCAGGCGTTCCGTGAGCTGGAGCGGACGTTGCGGGCCTGTGGCGTCCCCGGCCGGCCGCGCTGGCTGGACGAGGCGGAGGAGGCATGGGCCGCGGTGGACCTGCCGGGCGAGCAGCTGACCGCTGTAGCGACGGGCGGGCCCCTGACCGCCCTAGCCCCGCCGGGCGAGCCCCTGACCGCCTTCGTCCCGATCTGGCGCCGGCCCTGGATGGTCCTCGGCCGCGACACCTTCGCCGGTGACCTGCTGGCCCGCCTCGGTATCCGGCAGCTGTACGCCGATCACGCCGAGCGCTATCCGCGCGTCCCCCTCGACGAACTCCGGGCCACCGGCGCCGACCTGGTCGTCCTGCCCGACGAGCCGTACCGCTTCACGGCCGACGACGGCCCCGAGGCGTTCCCCGGGACCGCCGCCGCACTCGTCAGCGGGCGTCATCTCACCTGGTACGGGCCGTCGCTGACCGAGGCCCCGCAGGTGCTGTCCCGGGCCCTGCGAGCAGCGCTCCGCTGAACAGCCCGCGCAGGGTGTGGAATCCGGCCACCAGCCAGGCCGCGACGAGGAACACGTACAGCGCGATCGCGAGCCAGCGGAAGACGGCGAGACCCGTGTGGTGGGCGAGCCCCTCCGCGCCCGTCACGCAGGTGCCGACCGGGAAGGTGAAGGCCCACCAGGTCATGGCGAACCCCATGCCCCGACGGCGGGCCCGCACCACCATCGCCCCGGCCAGCGCCAGCCACAGCAGGGCGAAGCCCATCACCGGCACGCCGTAGAGGACGGCGAAGGCGGCGAATCCGTGCGCGTACGGGGCGGGCAGCACGCCGTTCGCGACGTCGGCGAACTTGTTCGCGGCGGTGGTCGACTGGCCCAGCGGCCCGAGGACCAGGAAGAGGGTGGGGGTGAGCGCGAGGGGCAGCGGTCCGCCGGTGACGAGGCGGCCGAAGACCAGCGGCAGCATCACGAGGGTGGCGAGCAGGCTGATGCCGAACATCGCGTAACAGGCGATCAGCAGCGTCTGCTGGGCCTGCCCGGCCGGCAGATGGGGCAGGAGCAGGGGGCCGAGGGCGGCGGAGACCATCGGGGCGACGACCGGGAGGAGCCACACCGGGGACGCGCTCTCGATCTTGTGGTGCACCACCATCAGATACGGGACGGCGACCGCGGCGGCCAGGCCGATGGCCGATCCGGCGGTGAACAGGACGGTGTCGATCGCGACGGCGGCCGGGAGCCCGATCCAGTCCTGGCCGACGATCAGGGTGCCGCCGCCGACCGCGAGAAGGGCCATCGACAGACAGCCGTAGAACGGGGCCATGGCCGGGTCCATGAGGTGCTCCCTGGCCCGGTCGCGGTGGTGGATCCAGTGCGCGGAGCGAGCGGCGACCAGGGCGAGGAGCATCCCGAACGAGAGGGCCCAGACGGCGGTGCACGCGGTGCGCAGACCGGGCACATGCACCGGGAGGGCCGCTCCCGCGTTGGCGACGATGGCGGTGCCCATCACCGAGGCGTACCAGTTGGGACCGAGGTGACGGACTGAGGTCGCCCGCGCGCCGGGGGTGGTGGCGCGGGGGACCGGACGGGAAGCTGCGAGGGTTGCCATGGCTTCACCCTCGCGCGGCCGCGCGGGACCGACCAGGGATCTTGGCGCTATGACGTCATAAGCTGACTTTATGAGCAGCGAGCCTATCGAGACCGCACCCCTGTCCCACCGGGTCCCCGACCTCGGCGCGCTCGAACTGCTCCTGGCCGTCGCCCGGCACGGCAGCCTGGGGCGGGCCGCCCGCGAGGTGGGCATCACGCAGCCCGCCGCGAGCAGTCGGATCCGGTCCATGGAGAGGCAGCTCGGCGTTGCCCTGGTGGACCGTTCGCCGCGCGGCTCGCGGCTCACGGACGCGGGGGCGCTCGTGACCGACTGGGCGCGGCGGATCGTGGAGGCGGCGGAGGCGTTCGACGCCGGGGCGCAGGCGCTGCGCGGGCGCCGGGACTCGCGGCTGCGGGTGGCCGCGTCGATGACGATCGCCGAGTATCTGCTGCCGGGCTGGCTGATCGCGCTGCGCGCGGAGCGACCGGACACGGCCGTCTCGCTGATGGCGGGGAACTCCGCGGCGGTCGCGGAGCGGCTGCTCGCGGACGAGGCGGACCTGGGGTTCGTGGAGGGGCTCGCCGTGCCCGACGGCCTGGACGGGGCCGTCGTCGCCCGCGACCGGCTCGTCGTGGTCGCCGCGCCGTCCCATGCGTGGACCCGCCGTCGCAAGCCGCTGGACCCCGGGGAACTGGCCGCGACCCCGCTGATTCTGCGGGAGCGCGGCTCGGGGACCCGGCAGGTCCTCGACTCCGCGCTCTCCGCGCATGGCGGTCTGGCCCAGCCGCTGCTCGAACTCGCCTCCACCACGGCGGTGAAGGCGGCGGCGGTCAGCTCCGCGGGGCCTGCCGTTCTGAGCGAGCTCGCGGTCGCGGAGGAGCTGACCTCGCGGCGCCTGGTCGAGATCCCGGTCGCGGGCGTGCTGCTCCGCCGCGACCTCCGCGCGGTCTGGCCGACCGGCCACCGGCCGACGGGACCGGCGCGCGACCTGCTGTCGCTGACCAGGGCGAGGCCGACGGGGTGAGGGCGGGGTGCCGGTGCCGGTGCCGTGACCGTTGCCGTTTGCGGGTGCGTGGTGGCTGTTCGCGCGGTTCCCCGCGCCCCTGGGGTCCGGCGGCACCGGTGCCTTGGCCGGTGCCGTCTGTGGGTGCGTGGTGGTTGTGCGCGTAGTTCCCCGCGCGCCTGGGGTCCGGCGGCACCGGTGGCGTGGGGTGTCTGCGGGTGCGTCGTGGTTGTAAGGCGGTTCCCCGCGCCCCTGGGGTATGCGGTGTCGGTGCCGTGGGGTGTCTGCGGGTGCGTGGTGGCTGTTCGCGCGGTTCCCGGCGCCCGTGAGGTGGGCGCGGCATGGCCGGCCGTGCCCACCTCAAGGGTCCGTCAGCTCGCCGCCTTGATCAGGCCCCGCATCACCCGTAGGTCCTCGCCCATTTCCGGGTGCCATTGGACGCCCAGGGCCCAGGCCGGGGTGGCCAGTTCGATGGCCTCGGGTGTGCTGTCCTCCGCGTACGCCGAGGGCGCCAGGCCCTCGCCCAGGCGGTCCACGGCCTGGTGGTGGTAGGTCGGCACCGAGGTCAGCTCCGGGACCAGGGAGGCGTACAGCGTGCCGGGGACCGGCTTCACCGCGTGGCGGCCGATCACGCCGACCGCCTCCACATGCCCCTCCAGGTGCTGGACCAGGGTGCCGCCGAGCGCCACATTGAGCAGCTGCATGCCCCGGCAGATGCCGAGCACCGGAGTGCCCGAGGCCAGCGCCGCCTCGACCAGGGCCAGCTCCCACGCGTCCCTGGCCCGGGCGGGCGGGCCGGTACGGGGATCGGGCTCCGCCCCGTACCGCACCGGCTCGACGTCCGCGCCGCCCGCGACGACCAGACCGTCGAGCCGGGCCACCATCGCCGCCGCGGCCGACGGGTCGTCCGGCGGGAGCATCGTCGCGAGGCCACCGCTCGCCTGGACCAGCCGTGGGTACTGCGCGGGCAGCAGGGCCGCGGGCATGTCCCACACCCCCCAGCGGGCCTGGTCCAGATAGGTCGTCACGCCGATGAGCGGCTTGGACACGGAAGACTCCTCCGTCGGTCGGTGGTGGTCAGTCGCGTTCGAGTTCGGCCTCGGCCGCCGCCAGCGCCGCGAACTCCTCCTCCGGCGCCTTGGCCACCAGATGCTTCCGACTGTAGAACGCGAAGTAGGCGAGGGCGATCACATAGACCCCGAGCGCGATGAACGCCGCGTCCTTGTCGACCAGGAAGGTCGCCACCAGCGCCGACAGGGCGAGGACGAAGGCCACGGACGAGGTCACCACCCCGCCCGGCGTCCGGTACGGGCGGTGCAGCTCCGGCTCGCGGCGGCGCAGCACGATGTGGGAGAGCGCCATCAGCGCGTACGAGATGGTCGCGCCGAACACCGCGATGTTCAGCATCCGCGCGCCGTTCCCGGTCCCCGCGGCGAGCGCGAAGCCGATCGCGCCCGGGATGAGCAGCCCCAGGTACGGCGACTTGCGGCGGCTGGTGAGGGAGAGGAACCGGGGCAGGTACCCGGCCCTGGACAGGGCGAAGAGCTGGCGCGAACCGGCGTAGATGAGGGAGAAGAACGAGGCCACGAGGCCGGCGAGGCCCGCGTAGTTCACGAACCGGCTGAGCAGTGTCGGGTCCCCGTCGCCCTGCAGCGCCACGACCAGCGGGTTGCCCGCCTCCTGGATGGCGGCCGAGCCGCGCGCCCCGGTGGAGGCGAAGAAGGTCATCACGGCGAGCAGCACGAGGATGCCCATCGAGATCGCGAGCGCCTTCGGCATCGAGCGGACCGGATCCTTCGCCTCCTCGGCCGCGAGCGGCACACCCTCGACCCCGAGGAAGAACCACATGCCGAAGGGGAACGCGGCCCAGATGCCGAGGAGGCCGTACGGGAGCCAGGAGTTGGAGCCGAGCGCGTCGGTGTCGACGGGGATGTCGTTCAGCCCGTCGACGTGGAAGTCGCTGAGCGCGCCGAGCGCGAAGATGACCAGGGCCGCGACCGCGATCGCCGTCACGATCAGGCTGAAACGCAGCGCCTCGCCCACGCCCCACAGATGGATCCCGATGAAGATCACGAAGCAGGCGAGATAGACGGGCCAGCCGGACTCGAGGCCGAACAGGCCGAGCGATTCGACGTAGTCGCCGATGAAGATGGAGATCGCGGCGGGGGCGAGGATGTACTCGATGAGGATCGCGGTGCCGGTGAGGAAGCCGCCCCAGGTGCCCAGCGCCCGGCGCGCGAAGCCGTAGCCGCCGCCCGCGGTGGGCAGGATCGCGGACAGCTCGGCGAGCGCGAAGACGAGACAGGCGTACATCGCGCCCATCAGCACGGTGGCGACGGCGAGTCCGCCGAACCCGCCCTTCGACAGGCCGATGTTCCAGCCGGAGAAGTCGCCGGAGACGACGTAGGCGACGCCGAGTCCGGTGAGCAGCAGCCAGCCGGCGCTGCCGCGGCGCAGGGCGCGGCGTTCGAGGTAGTCGTCAGGTGCTGTCTTGTCCCCGGAGGTGTCTTCGAGCGTCATGGCAGCGTCAGCTCCCGCGTCGGGCCCAATGGAATGGGACCATACCTTTGCGCCGGGTCGGCTGGAACGCAACCCCCGTGCGTTACTTTCGCGTTACGGCGAATCCGGCGGTGTCACGTCAGGAAGCCCCGCAGCAGCGCCGCCGTGCCCCCGCAGTGCTCGCGCATGACCTCGCGGGCCGCGTCGGCGTCGCCGTCGAGGACGGCCTCGATCAGCGCCGTGTGCTGGTGCTGGGAGTGCTCCAGGTTGCGTACGAGCAGGGGGATGCAGTCCAGGAGGTCGTTGACCGTGGCCCGGACGGCCGCGTACTGGGCGGTGAGCGTCGGGGAGCCCGAGAGTTCGGCCAGCGTGAGATGGAGCAGTGTGTCCTGGCGCCGGTAGTCCGCCAGCGGGGCGTCGTGCGTGGCCGTCAGGGCCGCCCGCAGCCGCTCCGTGCCCTCGCTCGTCAGTCCGTGCGTCGCGCAGAGCCCCGCCGCGCCGACCTCCAGGACCTCGCGGAAGCGCAGGGTGTCCTCGACGTCGATCGAGGCGATCCGGCGCCGCAGCTCGTCCTCGTCGGCCGTCTGCGGCCGGCGCAGCACGAACGTTCCGCCGTACCGTCCGCGTCGGCTCTCCACGAGCCCCTGCTCCTGGAGGACCTTCAGGACCTCGCGCAGGGTGACCCGGCTGATCCCCATCCGGTCGGCCAGCTCACGCTCGGCGGGCAGCCGCTCCCCGCCCGGCACCAGGCCGAGCCGTACGACCTGAAGGATCTGCTCCAGCGCCTCCTCGAAGCCGTTGCCCGCCCGCACCGGCCGCAGCACGGGCGTCAGCCGGTCCGGCATGCCCGCTGCGCCGGCCGTCGCCGCGTCCGTCTCCCCACCGATCTTCGCCACGTTGCGGTTTCCCCTTCCCAAGCAATGGTCTTCAGCAATACCTTATGACTCCCGGCTGGCCGAAGGAGGAGTAATCCCGTGGCAGACCGTAAAGCCCCGCTCTCCGTCGAGGAGCTCCGTGCCCTCGTCGCGAGCGGTGAGATCGACACAGTCGTCCTGGCCTTCCCTGACATGCAGGGACGGCTTCAGGGCAAGCGGTTCGCCGCACCGTTCTTCCTCGACGACGTCCTCGACCACGGCACCGAGGGCTGCAACTATCTCCTGGCCGTCGACACCGAGATGAACACGGTCGACGGATACGAGATGTCCTCCTGGGACCGCGGCTACGGCGACTTCGCCATGCACCCCGACCTCTCCACCCTGCGCCGCGTCCCGTGGAACGAGGGTACGGCGATGCTGATCGCCGACCTCGCCTGGAACGACGGCTCACCCGTCGTCGCCGCACCCCGCCAGATCCTCCGCCGCCAGCTGGAACGGCTCGCCGAACACGGCTACACCGCCCACGTCGGCACGGAGCTGGAGTTCATCGTCTTCAAGGACACCTACGAGCAGGCCTGGGACGCGAACTACCGGAACCTGACCCCCGTCAATCAGTACAACATCGACTACTCCGTCCTCGGCACCGGCCGCATCGAGCCCCTCCTGCGGCGGATCCGCAACGAGATGGCCGGCGCGGGACTGACCGTCGAGTCCGCCAAGGGCGAGTGCAACCCGGGCCAGCACGAGATCGCCTTCAAGTACGACGAGGCCCTCGTCACCTGCGACCAGCACGCCGTCTACAAGACGGGCGCCAAGGAGATCGCCGCCCAGGAAGGCGTCTCGCTCACCTTCATGGCGAAGTACAACGAGCGTGAGGGCAACTCCTGCCACATCCACCTCTCGCTCCAGGACGCCGACGGCACCAACGTCATGGCCGGCGACGGACCCGGGGGAATGTCGGACGTCATGCGGCACTTCCTCGCCGGACAGCTCGCCGCGCTGCGCGACTTCTCCCTCCTCTACGCCCCCAACATCAACTCCTACAAGCGCTTCCAGCCCGGCTCCTTCGCCCCCACCGCCGTCGCCTGGGGCGTCGACAACCGGACCTGTTCCCTGCGCGTCGTCGGCCACGGCCGCTCGATGCGCTTCGAGAACCGTCTGCCGGGCGGAGACGTCAACCCCCACCTCGCCGTCGCGGGCCTGGTCGCCGCCGGTCTGTACGGCATCGAGCAGCGGCTCGAACTGCCCGCGGCCTGTGACGGAAACGCCTACACCGGCGAGTACGCCCACGTCCCCACCACCCTGCGCGAGGCCGCCGAACTCTGGGAGACCAGCCCGATCGCCAAGGCCGCCTTCGGGGACGAGGTCGTCGCGCACTACCGCAACATGGCCCGCGTCGAGCTCGACGCGTACGACGCCGCGGTGACCGACTGGGAGCTGCGCCGCTCCTTCGAACGCATGTGAGGAAAGAGTTGCTCCAGGAACTCCAGGTACTCAACCCGGCGACCGAAGAGGTCGTCGCGACCGTCCCCGCCGCCACACCGGCCGACGTCGACGCCGCGGTCGTACGGGCGACCCGAGCGCAGCGCGGCTGGGCCGCCGCCGCCCCCGCCGACCGGGCCCGGCTGCTACGCCGCTTCGCCGCCGTCGTCGACGCCCACACCGAGGAGCTGGCCCTCCTCGAAGTGCGCGAGGCCGGCCACACCCTCGGCAACGCCCGCTGGGAGGCGGGCAACGTCCGGGACCTGCTCGACTACGCGGCCGGGGGAGTGGAGCGGCTCAACGGCCGCCAGATCCCCGTCGCCGGCGGTCTCGACGTCACGATCCTCGAACCCCTCGGCGTCGTCGGCGTGATCGCGCCCTGGAACTTCCCCATGCCGATCGCCGCCTGGGCCACCGCCCCGGCCCTCGCCGCCGGCAACGCAGTGATCCTCAAGCCCGCCGAGACCACCCCGCTCACCGCGCTCCGACTCGCCGAACTCGCCCTGGAGGCGGGACTTCCCGAGGACCTCTTCCAGGTCCTCCCGGGCGAGGGAGCCGTCGCGGGCAACGCGCTGGTCGAACACCCCGGCATCGCCAAGATCGTCTTCACCGGCTCGACGCGGGTGGGGAAGAGCATCATGGCCAAGTGCGCCGACCAGGTGAAACGGGTGACGCTCGAACTCGGCGGCAAGAGCCCGAACATCGTCTTCGCCGACGCGGACATCGAGGCCGCGGCCGCCGCGGCGCCGATGTCGTTCCTCGACAACAGCGGCCAGGACTGCTGCGCCCGCACCCGCATCCTGGTCCAGCGCTCCGTCCACGACCGCTTCCTGGAACTGCTCACCGCCGCCGTCGAGGGGATCGTCGTCGGCGACCCGGCCGACGAGAACACTCAGATGGGCCCGCTCATCTCCCGGGCCCAGCTGGAGCGTGTACGGGCGTACGTCCCCGACTCGCTCCCCGGCATCCGGGGCAAGGCCCCCGAGGGCCCCGGCTTCTGGTTCCCGCCGACCGTCCTCACCGGCCTCGCCGAGGACGCGCCCTGCGCCGTCGAGGAGGTCTTCGGACCGGTCGCCGTCGTCCTGCCCTTCGAGGACGAGGCCGACGCCGTCCGCCTCGCCAACGCCACCGAGTACGGCCTGGCCGGCTCGATCTGGACCCGCGACGTGGGCCGCGCGCTGCGCGTCTCGCGCGCCGTCCGGGCGGGCAACCTCTCCGTCAACTCCCACTCCAGCGTCCGCTACTGGACCCCGTTCGGCGGCTATCAGCAGTCCGGCCTCGGCCGGGAGCTCGGCCCCGACGCCCTCACCGCCTTCACCGAGACCAAGAACGTCTTCATCAGCACGGAAAGCACGGAGGCCTGAACCGCATGAGCACCGAAGAGATCGTCTGCCGCCGTCTGGTCGGCCGTACCGCCGTCATCACCGGGGCCGGCAGCGGCATCGGCCTCGCCACCGCCCGCCGCCTCGCCTCCGAAGGCGCGAACGTCGTCTGCGGCGACATCGACGAGACCGCCGGCAAGGCAGCCGCGGAGGAGGTCGGCGGCACGTTCGTCAAGGTGAACGTCACCGACCCCGAAGAGGTCGAGAACCTCTTCAAGGTCGCCTTCGACACCTACGGCTCCGTGGACATCGCCTTCAACAACGCGGGCATCTCCCCGCCCGACGACGACTCCATCCTCACCACCGGCCTGGAGGCCTGGAAGCGCGTCCAGGACGTCAACCTCACCTCGGTCTACCTGTGCTGCAAGGCCGCCCTGCCCTACATGCAGCGACAGGGCCGCGGCTCCATCATCAACACCGCCTCCTTCGTCGCCATCATGGGCGCGGCCACCAGCCAGATCTCGTACACCGCCTCCAAGGGCGGCGTGCTCGCCATGTCCCGCGAACTGGGCGTCCAGTTCGCCCGCGAGGGCATCCGCGTCAACGCCCTCTGCCCCGGGCCGGTCAACACCCCGCTCCTCCAGGAGCTGTTCGCCAAGGACCCGGAGCGGGCCGCCCGCCGACTCGTGCACATCCCCCTCGGACGCTTCGCCGAGGCCGAGGAGATCGCCGCCGCCGTCGCCTTCCTCGCCAGCGACGACTCCTCCTTCATCAACGCCACCGACTTCCTCGTCGACGGCGGCATCTCGGGCGCGTACGTGACTCCGCTCTAGACCCTCCACCCTCCCTCCACCCCCCACCCGGCAGCCGGGCGTCGCAAGGCGCCCGGCTGTCGTGCATCCGGACACCACGACAGGAGCGCGCCCATGAACCCCCGATTCCGCCGGATCACCGCCACGGCCGCCACGGTTCTCGCCCTCGCCGGCATGGTCACCGCCGCACCCGCCCACGCGAAGCCCGGGAAGTGCCCCACGCTGAAGGTCTCCGAGGGCTGGTACGGCGACAACCGCGAGAGACTGCAGGAGCTCATCGACGCGCACTGCGCGGACAGCGGCTCCGACCGGCCCGTCGCCGTCTTCGACTGGGACAACACTGTCATCAGGAACGACGTCGGCGACGCCACGATGTACTGGCTCCTTCGCAACAGCCGCATCCGCCCGCCCGTGAACGACGACTGGACCACGACCAGCCGCTATCTGACCCCCGACGCGGCCGCCGCCCTGCGCGACGCCTGCCCCACCGGTGTCCGCACCCTGCCCACGGCCACCGACACCGGCTGCGCCGACGAGATCCTCTCCGTCTACGCGGTGGGCGCCACGACCACCGGCAGCGAGGCCTTCGCGGGCTTCGACCACCGTCGGATGGAACCGCAGTACGCCTGGCTCGCCCAGCTCCTGCGCGGCTGGACCACCCGTCAGGTCGAGTCCTTCGCCGCGGCCGCCCGCGCCGAGAGCCTCGCCGCCCCGATCGGCGCCACCCAGCAGGTCGGCACCGGCGACGTCACCGCCTGGGTCCGCTACTACGAGCAGCAGCGCGACCTCGTCCGCACCCTCCGCACGGCGGGCTTCGACGTCTGGATCGTCTCGGCCTCGCCGGAACCGGTCGTCGACGTCTGGGCCCGGGGCGTCGGCATCGCTCCCTCGCACGCCATAGGCATCCGCAACACCGTCGAGCACGGCCGGCTCGGCGCCCGGCTGAAGGGCTGCGGCGGCGTACGCGACGGCGAGGACTCGATGATCACGTACATCGACGGCAAGCGCTGCTGGATCAACCAGGAGATCTTCGGCGTGCGCGGCCCCGCCGCCGAGCGGGTCCAACCGGCCTCCCGGCGCCAGGTGTTCGCCGCCGGCGACTCCGACACCGACATCTCCTTCCTGCGCGATGCGACCGGACTGCGCCTGGTCCTCAACCGCAACAAGAACGAGCTGATGTGCCGCGCGTACGACAACAGCGACGGCCGCTGGATCGTGAACCCGATGTTCATCGAGCCGAAGAAGGAGAAGACGAGCCCCTATCCCTGCGCCACCACCGCCTACACCGCCGCCGACGGCACGGCAGAGCCCGTGCGGCGCGCCGACGGCAGTGTCGTGCCCGACCAGTGGGACTCCGTGTTCGGTTCCTGAACCCGCCCTCTAGGCTTGCGGGATGAGCATGACGACCCCTCCCGGCTGGTACCCGGACCCGGCCACGCCCACCGTCGAACGCTGGTGGGACGGTACGACCTGGACCGCGCACACCCGACAGGCGACGGCGCCCACGACGGCCGTCGCCGCTCTGCCCGCGCCCGGCCGCGGGCGGGGCCGTGCCGTCGCGCTCGGTGCCGGCGCGGTGGTCGTCGTCGCTGCGGTCGTCGCCGGTGTCGTCGTCCTCGTCGGCGGTGACGAGGAGAAGGACCCGGGCACCGCGGGTCCCACCTCGGCGACCACGACCACCTCGGCACCGACCTCCAGCTCCTCCAGCAGCCCTCCCGACGAGGACCCCACGAAGGTCTTCGACCAGATCAACGGGATCACGCTCCCGGTCATCAAGGGCTGGGAGAAGCCGGAGTTCACCTCGGGCGGCGCGCCGACGATGACGACCGTCGGCGAGTACCCCTGCCCCGGCGCCACCAACAAGCAGTGCCGGCATGGCACCGTGTCCTCCCTTTCGGCGTCGGGCACCGACGCCGCCACCCCCGAGGCCATGGCCAAGGAGGACATCGCCCTGGCCGCCGACGCCTTCTTCGGGGACGACGTCTTCGGGAACTGGCTGTACGGCGACATCCAGTCCCACAAGCAGGTCGCCGCCCGCCCGGCCGTCGTCGCCGGACGTACCGGCTATCTGGTCCGGTGGCAGGTCACGACCGGCAAGGGCCCCGGCGGCTACGTCCAGTCGCTGGTCTTCCCGTCCCCCACGGGCAGCGAGTCGCCGGTCGTCGTGCGCTTCGCCTTCGACGCGGGGGCCGACGGACCGCCGCTCGCCGCGATGGACGAGATCACCAAGGGGATCCTGCCCATCGGCAGCGCGACGGGCGGAGGAGTGGGCAGCTCGATCACCCCGGGCTCCTGACCGCCGGTCAGAGGAAGGTGCGGCCCTCGCCCCGGTACGTGGGGACGGTCGCCGTGATCCGGTCGCCCTCGATCAGCTGGAGGCTGTCGAACCGCTCGCACAGCTCCCCGGCCTTCGCGTGCCGGAACCACACCTTGTCCCCGATGAGGAGATCGTCGGCGGGGGACCCGAGCAGCGGCGTCTGCACCTCGCCGGGACCCTCCTGGGGGTCGTAACGCAGCCCCTCCGGGAGGTACGGGACGGGCAGCCGGTCCACGCCCGCCGCACCGGACGCGGGGTAGCCGCCGCCCAGCACGGTCACCACGCCGACGCCGGGACGGCGCACGACCGGCTGCGCGAACAGAGCCGCCGGCCGGCCGGTGAAGGACGTGTAGTTGTCGAAGAGACGCGGCACATAGAGACCCGAACCGGCGGCGATCTCGGTCACCGCTTCCTCGGCCGCCGTGTGCTGCACGCTGCCCGTGCCGCCGCCGTTGACGAACTCCAGGTCCGGCGCCACCGCGCGCACCGCACGGACCACGGCCGCGCGCCGGGACGCCAGCTCCTTGCGGGCGGCCGACTGCATGAGACGGATCGCCCGGGAGCGCAGCGGCCGTCCGGCGACCGCGTCCCCCACGCCCGCGACATGCCCCTCGTACGCCATGATCCCGACGAGCCGGAAGCCCGGCCGACGGGCGACGGAACGGGCCAGTTCGGCGAGCTGGGCGGGCTCGCGCAGCGGGGAGCGCAGCGCGCCGACCCGCACCCGGCCCCCGAGCAGCCGGAGCGAGGTGTCCAGCTCCAGACAGACCCGGATCTCCTCGCCGCCACCCGCGCGTGCCGCGTCGATCAGGTCCAGCTGGGCCGGGTCGTCGACCATCACGGTCACGGCGGCGGCCAGCTTGGGGTCGTCCGCCAGTTCGCCGAACGCGGTGCGGTCGGCGGACGGATAGGCGAGCAGGACGTCCTCGAACCCGGCCCGGGCCAGCCACAGCGACTCGTCGAGTGTGAACGACATGATCCCCGCGAAGCCCTCACGTGCCAGCACCCGCTCCAGGAGCGCGCGGCATCGCACGGACTTGCTCGCCACCCGGATCGGCTTGCCGCCGGCGCGCCGCACGAGGTCGTCGGCGTTGGCGTCGAACGCCTCCAGATCGACGATGGCGACAGGCGCGTCGAGATGGGCGGTGGCCCGGTCGTACCGGGCCCGGTCGGCGGCGCGGGGAGTCATGGCCTGAGCTTGCCAGACCGGTTTACGGGTGGGTAGCCCCCGGGGTTCCCGTGCCGCGGGGAACAGCCCGTAGAGTGGCGGGCATTGCCGGGGCAGGCATCACAACGGGACGACCAGGGGGACGGGGATGAGCACCGACGCGCACCACCCCACGTCGTCCCGCATCACCGACGCCCTGCTCCCACCCACGACGACCGGCCCGAGCCCCGACGCCGGAAGCACCCCCGTGACGCCCGGCATCCCGGGCCGGCCCGCCGCCGCGCCGGCCGCGAGCGCACCCCACCCGCACACCGCCCCGCCGCGGCCGGACCGGCCGCCGACCGCCCCGACCGCCCCGGCCGCCCCGGCCGGCTCGGCCGGCTCGGCTCCGGTGGCGCCCGGCGCCGGGCGGTCCACCCCGGCCCCGCCGACGGGTGCCTCCGCCGTGCCTCCGCGTACCGCGCCCGTGGCGGCTGCCACGGCTCCGGCGACGCCGGGCGCCGGACACGCAGCCCGTACCGTCCCGCCGCGGCCGGCGACGGCCCCGCCAGCGGTCCCGGTGGGCCCGAGCACGCCGATGGACGGCTCCGGCGCGCCTCGGCGTACGTCGTCCATGCCGGCCGCCCCGGGCGCTGGACACACCGCCGCTGCCCCGCCGCGGCCGGCGGCCGCCCCGCCTGCGGTCCCGGTGGGCCCGAGTACGCCGATGGACGGCTCCGGCGCGCCTCGGCGTACGTCGTCCATGCCGGCCGCCCCGGGCGCCGGACACGCAGCCCGTACCGTCCCGCCGCGGCCGGCGGCCGCCCCGCCTGCGGTCCCGGTGGGCCCGAGCACGCCGATGGACGGCTCCGGCGCGTCTCGGCGTACGTCGTCCATGCCGGCCGCCCCGGGCGCTGGACACACCGCCGCTGCCCCGCCGCGGCCGGCGGCCGCCCCGCCCATAGCGCCCGTGGGCCGTCCCACCCCCGCCGGCGGCGCCCCCGGTGTGCCTCCGCAGCAGCCCATGGCCGTTCCGCGTACCGCGCCCACCGCCGGTAGCGGCCACCGACCGCCCGGCGCCGTCCCCTCCCCGCGCCCCGTGGGCCCCGCGCCCGCCTCCGATCTGCCCGCGGTCGAGACGACCACCCGCCTCCGGCCCATCCGCGCCACCGAGCCCTCACGCCCCGTGCCTCCCCGGTCCGCGTCCGCGCACCCCGTGCCTCCCCGGTCCGCGTCCGCGCACCCCGTGCCTCCCCGGTCCGCGTCCGCGCACGCCGTGCCTTCCAGGCCCGAGCCCCTGCGCTCAGAGCCCCCGCGCCACCACCACGCCGCGTACCGCCCCTTCACGGTGCCGCCCGAGACGCCCGTCGAGACCACCACCCGGCTGCGGCCCATCCGTGAGCGGCGGACCGGGCCGGTCGTCGCCGCCGGGGTCTGTCTCGTCCTCGGGGTCGGGCTCATCGGCGGGGCCGTCGCCGGAGCCGTGCTCGCCGCCACCGACGCCGGAACAGCCGCCGAACCCGCGGGGTACGAGCAGGCCAAGGGCCTGTGGCACGACGTCCCCGTCGACACCCTCTTCCCCCGTACCCTCGCCGGCCCCGGCGCCGGCCCCGGCGCCGCCGACCGCACCTGGACACGGGTCGTCGTCGCGGCCGACGCGCCCTGCTCGGCCGCCGTCCTGCAGAAGAGCCTGCTCACGGCCGTGCAGGCGGTCGGCTGCGACCGCGTCCTGCGGGCCACCTACACCGACGCCACCGCCAGCAGCGTCGTCACCGTCGGACTCGTCTTCACCCAGGCCGAGCCCGAAGCCACCCGTTCCCTCGCCGACGAGGGAGCCGCGCGGATCGCCGCCGACGTCCCCCCGGCGCTCGCCGCCCCCGGTACCGTCGCCGCCCGCTTCGGCGCCGCGCAGCGCGCCAGTTGGTTCACGCGCCCCCTCGCCGACCTCCCCGTCGTCGTCACCGCCGTCTCCGGCTTCGCCGACGGCCGCCCCGTCGCCGCCCCCGAGCCCGCCGGACGCGCCATGGCCGCCGAACAGAGCAGCGCCCCCGCCCAGGCCGGCCTCGGCCACGAGGCCAAGGGCGTCGCCGACCGCGTCGAACGCGGACTGCGCGCCGCACTCGCCGCGGCAGCGAAGAAGGACGACGACCAGTGAACCGTCGCCGTGCCCTCGCGGCCGTCCTCGCCACCGCCTTCGCCGTCCTCCCCGCCACCACCACCCCCGCGTACGCCGACACCATCCGCGCGCGCCAGTGGGGCCTCGAAGCCATGCACACCACCGAGGCGTGGCGAACCACCAAGGGCGAGGGCATCACCGTCGCCGTCCTCGACACCGGTGTCGACGCCGACCACCCCGACCTCGCCGGCTCGGTCCTCGACGGCAAGGACCTCGTCGGTTTCGGCGCCGAGCGGGGCGAGAGCACCTGGGCCGTTCACGGCACAGCCATGGCCGGCATCATCGCCGGACACGGCCACGGCCCGGGCCGCCAGGACGGCGTCCTCGGCATCGCGCCGAAGGTCGAGATCCTGCCCGTCCGGGTCATCCTCGAAGGCACCGACAAGGCGCGTGACAAGGCGCGCAAGACCCGGGGCACCGCACTCGCCGAAGGCATCCGCTGGGCCACGGACCACGGCGCCGACGTCATCAACCTCTCCCTCGGCGACGACTCCAAGTCCGCCCATGCCGACGCCGGCGAGGACGCGGCCGTCCAGTACGCCCTCTCCAAGGGCGTCTCCGTGGTCGCCTCGGCCGGCAACGGGGGCGAGAAGGGCGACCACATCTCGTACCCGGCCGCCTACCCCGGCGTCATCGCCGTCACCGCCGTCGACCGCTTCGGCACTCGCGCATCCTTCTCCACCCGCCGGTGGTACGCCACCGTCAGCGCCCCCGGCGTCGACATCGTCATGGCCAACCCCGACCGCCGCTACTACGAGGGCTGGGGCACCAGCGCCGCCGCCGCCTTCGTCTCCGGCGCCGTGGCGCTGGTCCGCGCAGCCCACCCGGAGCTGACCCCCGCCCAGGTCAAGCAGCTCCTCATCGACACCGCCCGCAACCGGCCCAAGGACGGCCGCAGCGACGCCAAGGGGTACGGCACCGTCGACCCGGCAGCCGCGATCGAGGCCGGTCTCAAGCTCAAGGGCGGCGACCCCAAGAGCGCCACCTCCGGCTACGCCGGCCGGTACTTCGGCCCCGGACCGCAGGCCGCCCCCGACGACGGCAGGCCGATCGGCCTGCTCGCCCCCACCGCCGGCGGCCTCGGCGCGCTGCTGCTCGCCGCCGCGGTCGTCCTCTGGCGCGGAAGCCGCGCTACAGGACCGCGCCCACCGCGCTGACCGCCGCACGGGCCGCGTCCTCCACGAGCCCGATCCCGGCCTCCTTCGTGGAGTGCCCGTCGGACACCACCGCCACCAGGTAGACCCGTCCGTCGGCCGTCACCCGTCCCACGCTGTTGATGTCCCACCTGCCGGTCGTCTCCCGCGGCAGCCACCCGTTCTTCAGCGCCGGCCCGTCGCCTGCCGCGGACACTCCCCAGTCCTGCCCGGCGACCACGGACTCCATCAGCTCCGTGGCGTACGCGCGGGACTCCGCTTCCAGCGGCGAATCCGTTCCGAACACGGCAGCCAGCAGGGTCAGTCGGTCGGCCGCCGTGGTCTGGGTCAGCCCCCATGCCGCGGCCCCGGTCGTCTCCGAGAGCCCGAGCCGCGCGTTCGCCGCGTCGAGCCCCTCGGCCCCGCCGATGGTCTGCCAGAGAGTGGTCGCCGACGCGTTGTCACTGCGCCCGATCATCGCGGCGGCGGCCGTCCGCTCCGCCGCGGTCGGCTCCCGTCCCTCGTCCTGCGCGCGAAGCAGCAGGGCCGCGAGGATGTCGAGCTTCACGACGCTGGCGGTGTCGTACGTCCGTCCCGCACCGCCGTACGCGGCCGAGCGCCCGGTCTCGAGATCGAGCACCCCGACCGACAAGGACGCGTCGCTCGTGGCGACGACGGGGCCGACCGCCTCCATGAGGACGGCGTCGAGATCCACTTCCACGGTCACGGTGGCCTTCTCCTCCATGGTGGGCCGCGAGGCGGTCGGAACGGGATCGGCCGGGCGCACGGCGGGCGCGCACAGGGCGGCCGCCGCGAGCACGACGGCCGGCAGGGCGAGACGTGGACGGGGCATGGGCGGGACGCTGGGAACGCCGCCTGGGTGTGGCCTGTGCGTGAGCCGTCGACCCGCTGGGAAAGCGGCCCGGGAGCGGCGGTTAGGCTCGGTACGTGGCGCTCAAGAACATCCCTGACCCAGGTTTCTCCGACGACGACGGTACCGCCGACCCGCGGCTCGCCGCGGCCCTCGCGGCCTGGGCGGAGGACAGAACCGCCCACGGCCCCGTCCTGGAGGCCCTGCGGGACGCGCGCCTGCTCGTCCCCATCGTGGCCGTCCTCGGCGAGGTCGAGGAAGACCCCGAGACGGGTCTTCGCCGCGAGAAGACCAGCGACATGGCCGTGCCCACGCTCACCGCGGGCGACCGGCGGGCGCTGCCCGCGTTCACCTCGATCGCCTCGCTCGCGCTGTGGGACCCGGCCGCCCGGCCCGTCGCCGTTCCCCTGCACCAGGCGCTGCAGGCCGCCGCGCACGAGAAGGCCGACACCGTCGTCCTCGACCTGGCGGGACCCGTTCCGTACCAGCTGAGCGGCCCCGTGCTGCTGGCCCTCGCGGAGGGCCGCACCAGCGCGGACCCGCTGGACGACCCGGCGGTACGGGAGGCGGTGCGGAACGCGGTCGCCGCCGAGCCCGCGGTCCTGCGCGCCCATCTCGGCCCCGGCAGCGCGGACGGCACCCTCGCGCTCGTCCTGGCCGACGCCGCCGCCCCCGCGGAGGCCGCGCAGCGGGTTGCCCGTTCCCTGGCCGCCGACGAAACACTGAGGGCCCGCCTGGTGCGCGGCCTCGACCTGGCACTCCTGCCGGCCACGGCCACGCCTCCGGGCGAGCCCTTCTACGTACGAGAGAACGCGTCGTAGCGTCGTCCCGGTGCCACGGTCTCGACGGCCTGGCCGTACACCGGCCCGGTGGCTGCGTTCGTCCGGGGGGCGACCCCCGTACCCCCGCGGGCCGGTCGTCCCGGCGCCGTCTCGACGTTCTAGCCGTACACCGGCCCCGTGTACTTCTCGCCCGGTCCCTGGCCCGGCTCGTCCGGGATGAGGGAGGCCTCGCGGAAGGCCAGCTGCAGGGACTTCAGGCCGTCCCGCAGCGGCGCCGCGTGGAAGGAGCTGATCTCCGTCGCGCCGGCGTCGAGGAGGCCCGCCAGGGCGTGGACCAGCTTCCGCGCCTCGTCGAGGTCCTTGTGCTTCTCGCCGTCCTCGGTGAGGCCCAGCTTCACCGCGGCGGCGCTCATCAGGTTCACCGCGACGGTCACGATGACCTCGACCGCGGGGACCTCCGCGATGTCACGGGTCATGTCGTCGAAGTCGGGGGACTCGGGGGAGTGGGGCGTCTCGCTCATGCCCACACGATAAGCCGGGCGGCCCTTCCTCCCACCCGTCGGCCTCGGTTAGCGAACCCGGGCAGTCGGTGCTAACCTTGTGTAACGACCGGCCGGACACGTGTGTGCCCGGCCCACAAGTGGAGGCTCCGATCTCCCACCTGGCCGCCCTCGCGGGCGGCGGGTCACCGGTCAGGTGGCGCCCATCGTTCCGTACGGACGATGGAGCCACCCGATGTGCGCCCCGCGGTTCACCGCGGCGGTGCTCCGGTATTTCCGTGGAGCCCCGCCTGTGTCCCGTCCGGGGCGTTTTTCATATCCCGGCGCGGTTGGTCTCACTGAAACAGACATACGCGTCCGTCCGCCAGGCGGTCGCGTGGTGCTACCGAGGAGGATCCATCAGCGCCGAGCCCCGCATCAACGACCGGATTCGCGTTCCCGAGGTGCGACTTGTCGGTCCCAGCGGCGAGCAGGTCGGGATTGTTCCGCTTGCCAAGGCCCTGGAGCTCGCACAGGAGTACGACCTCGACCTGGTCGAGGTCGCGGCGAACGCCCGTCCGCCCGTGTGCAAGCTCATGGACTACGGGAAGTTCAAGTACGAGTCGGCCATGAAGGCCCGTGAGGCGCGCAAGAACCAGGCGCACACGGTCATCAAGGAGATGAAGCTCCGGCCGAAGATCGACCCGCACGACTACGACACCAAGAAGGGTCACGTCGTCCGGTTCCTCAAGCAGGGCGACAAGGTCAAGATCACGATCATGTTCCGTGGTCGTGAGCAGTCCCGCCCCGAGCTTGGTTTCCGGCTGCTGCAGCGGCTGGCTTCGGACGTCGAGGAGCTTGGCTTCATCGAGTCCAACCCGAAGCAGGACGGCCGGAACATGATCATGGTTCTTGGCCCGCACAAGAAGAAGACCGAGGCCATGGCCGAGGCGCGTGAGGCCCAGGCCGCGCGCAAGGCGGAGCGTCAGGGCGTTTCGTCCGACGAGACCGCCGAGGCTCCGGTCGAGGAGGCTTCGGCCGAGGCTTCCGCCGAGGCCGAGAACCCCGAGGCGTGACCCGAGGGGCTGTCACCCAGACAGCCCCGGGCCTCGCCCGGAACCACCAAACGAAGAACTGACGCTCCCGTATGTCCGGTGTTCGCACCGGGAGGGAGCGCCACTGACGAGGAGAGAACGGCGCGATGCCGAAGAACAAGACGCACTCCGGTGCCAAGAAGCGCTTCAAGATCACCGGCTCCGGCAAGGTGCTGCGCGAGCGCGCCGGCAAGCGCCACCTGCTCGAGCACAAGTCGTCCAAGCTGACGCGTCGCCTCACCGGCAACGCCGAGATGGCCCCGGGCGACGCGGCCAAGATCAAGAAGATGCTGGGCATCTGAGCTTGATCTCCCGCCCTCGGCGACGAGGGCATCCGGCCAAGTCCGGGACCCATCCGTTTTCCGGGTCGTGTGAGTACCACCGCGACCCCGCTACAAGGAGTTAAGAAGTGGCACGCGTCAAGCGGGCAGTCAACGCCCACAAGAAGCGCCGGGCGATCCTCGAGGCGGCCTCCGGCTACCGCGGTCAGCGTTCGCGCCTGTACCGCAAGGCCAAGGAGCAGGTCACCCACTCCCTGGTCTACAACTACAACGACCGCAAGAAGCGCAAGGGCGACTTCCGTCAGCTGTGGATCCAGCGCATCAACGCCGCTGCCCGCCAGAACGGCATGACGTACAACCGCCTCATCCAGGGTCTGAAGGCCGCCAACATCGAGGTGGACCGCAAGATCCTCGCCGAGCTGGCCGTCAACGACTCCAACGCGTTCGCCGCGCTGGTCGAGGTCGCGCAGAAGGCCCTTCCGGCCGACGTCAACGCCCCGAAGGCCGCTGCCTGATCTCCAGGCCGCAGATCTTCTGCACCGGACCCGCAGGCCTTCGGGCCTGCGGGTCCGGTCGTGTTCGGAGCACACCAGCCCCTTCACCCGCCCGGACCCCCGAAAAGAGCCACCGACCCCATGGGTACCCCCGAGCTGATCTCCCCGCGTTCCCCGCGCGTCGTCGCCGCCAGGCGGCTCGCCAAGCGCAACTTCCGGGGCAAGGACCGCCTCTTCATCGCCGAGGGCCCGCAGGCCGTCCGCGAGGCCGTCGAGCACCGCAGCGGCACGGGTGAGCCCACCCTCGTCGAGCTCTTCACCACCGTCGAGGCCGCCGAGCGGTACGCCACGATCGTCGACGCCGCCCGCGCGGCCGGGGCCCGGGTCCACTTCGCCCCCGACGCCGTCCTCGCCGAGGTCTCCCAGACCGTCACCCCGCAGGGCCTCGTCGGCGTCTGCCGCTTCCTCGACTCGCCCTTCGAGGAGATCCTCGCCGCCAAGCCCAAGCTGGTCGCCGTCCTCGCGCACGTACGCGACCCGGGGAACGCCGGCACCGTGCTGCGCTGCGCCGACGCGGCCGGCGCCGACGCCGTCGTCCTCACCGACGCCTCCGTCGACCTGTACAACCCCAAGTCCGTCCGCGCCTCCGTAGGTTCCCTCTTCCATCTCCCGGTCGTCGTCGGCGTCCCGGTCGAGCAGGCCGTCGCCGGCCTGAAGAGCGCGGGCGTACGGATCCTCGCCGCCGACGGGGCCGGGGAGGACGACCTCGACGACGAGCTGGACGCCGGCACCATGGGCGGGCCCACCGCCTGGGTCTTCGGCAACGAGGCCTGGGGGCTCCCGGAGGAGACCCGCGCGCTCGCCGACGCGGTGGTGCGCGTACCGATCCACGGCAAGGCCGAGAGCCTCAACCTCGCGACGGCCGCCGCCGTGTGCCTGTACGCCTCCGCGCGTGCCCAGCGCCCCCGAACCTCCGCCTGAGGGGGTCCACTCGGCCACGTCCACCTAGTAGGGTGACGGGCTCGGGGGCCCACTGCGCTACACGGAGGGGTGGGGAACGGGGATGACGGTCGGCACGGACAGTCCCACACACGCACGGAGTGCCGAGCCGCCTGCCCCGGAGGACCCGGACGGGTCCTCCGGAACGGCACCCGACAGCCCCGGCATCGACCCCGACGACCTGCCCGACGGGCTCGTCGTCGCCGACGCCACGGGCCGGGTCGTCTGCTTCAACGCCGCCGCCAGCCGCATCACCTCCGTTCCCGGCGGTCAGGCCCTCGGCCTCCCGCTGGAGCAGGCGCTGCCCTTGGAGGACCTCAAGGGCCGCCGCTGGTGGAGCCTCACCGACCCGTACGGCGGGCTCGCCACCCGCCGCGGCCAGCCCGAGCGCAATCTGCTGCTGCCCGGCGGCCGTGAGGTCCTGGTCTCCGCCCGCTACATCCGCGAGCACCCCACCGGACCCGTCCGCCGCGTCGTCGTCTCGCTGCGCGGCACCGAGGCCCGGCGCCGTACGGAACGCAGCCACGCCGAGCTCATCGCCACCGTCGCCCACGAGCTGCGCTCGCCCCTGACCTCCGTCAAGGGCTTCACGGCGACCCTGCTCGCCAAGTGGGAGCGGTTCACCGACGACCAGAAGCGGCTGATGCTGGAGACCGTCGACGCCGACGCCAACCGCGTCACCCGGCTCATCGCCGAGCTCCTCGACATCTCCCGGATCGACTCCGGACGGCTCGAGGTCCGCCGCCAGCCCGTCGACATCGCCGCCGCCGTCGGCCGTCACATCCAGGCCCACACCACCGGCGGCCAGTCCCCGGACCGCTTCTTCGTACGGGTCCAGCCGCAGCTGCCCGATCTGTGGGCCGACCCCGACAAGGTCGACCAGGTCCTCGGCAACCTGCTGGAAAATGCGGTGCGCCACGGCGAGGGAACCGTCACCATCGAGGTGGCACCCACCTGCGCCACCACCGACGGAGAGAAGGGAACGGCGGTCACCGTGAGCGACGAAGGCCCCGGCATCCCCGAGGAGTCGATGGGCCGTGTCTTCACCCGTTTCTGGCGGGGGAGCAAGCGCGGTGGCACCGGACTCGGCCTCTACATCGTCAAGGGCATCGTCGAGGCCCACGGCGGCACGATCACCGTCGGCCGCGGTCCCCGCGGCGGCGCCGAGTTCCGATTTATCCTGCCCGTCGGCGCCCCGGCCTATCTCGCCTGACGAGATCACCAGCCGCCCCGGCCGCCCACGGGCTCATTCGCGTCCTCGCACCCCGTTAGACTCGACCTTTGGCACGTTTGCGCCCTTGTCGTCGAGCGGGGCCGCCCAGCCAGCCAAACGGAAGCACGGGAAGAGATGTCCGCACCCAATAAGTCGTACGACCCGGTCGAGGTCGAGGCCTTGAAACCGGAAGAGATCGAGCGCATGCGGGACGAGGCGCTCGCCGCCTTCGCCGCCGCGGGTGACCTCGACGCGCTCGCGCACGCGAAGGTCGCGCACACCGGTGGCACCTCGCCGCTCGCGCTGGCCAACCGCGAGATCGGCGCGCTGCCGCCGCAGGCCAAGGCCGCCGCCGGCAAGCTCGTGGGCCAGGCCCGCGGCGCCGTCTCCAAGGCCCTCGCCGCCCGCCAGGTCGAGCTCGAGGCCGAGCGCGACGCCCGCGTCCTGGTCGAGGAGGCGGTGGACGTCACCCTGCCGTACGACCGCGTACCGGCCGGCGCCCGCCACCCGCTGACCACGCTCATGGAGCGGGTCGCCGACGTCTTCGTCTCCATGGGGTACGAGGTCGCCGAGGGTCCCGAGGTCGAGGCGGAGTGGTTCAACTTCGACGCCCTCAACTTCGTCCCGGACCACCCGGCGCGCCAGATGCAGGACACCTTCTTCGTCCAGGGCCCCGAGGGCACCACCGGCGACGAGTCCGGTGTCGTGCTCCGGACGCACACCTCCCCGGTGCAGGCCCGCACGCTCATCGACCGGGAGCCCCCGGTCTACGTGGTGTGCCCCGGCCGCGTCTACCGGACCGACGAGCTCGACGCCACGCACACCCCGGTCTTCCACCAGATCGAGCTGCTCGCCGTCGACGAGGGCCTGACCATGGCGGACCTCAAGGGCACGCTGGACCACATGGTCCAGGCGCTCTTCGGGCCCGACATGAAGACCCGTCTCCGCCCGAACTTCTTCCCGTTCACCGAGCCGTCCGCCGAGATGGACATGCTCTGCTACGTCTGCCGCGGCGAGTCCGTCGGCAACCCGGACCGTCCCTGCCGCACCTGCGGCAGCGAGGGCTGGATCGAGCTCGGCGGCTGCGGCATGGTCAACCCCAAGGTGCTCGTCGCCTGCGGCGTCGACCCGGAGAAGTACAGCGGATTCGCCTTCGGGTTCGGCATCGAGCGGATGCTGATGTTCCGCCACAACGTCGAAGACATGCGAGACATGGTCGAGGGTGACGTCCGATTCACCCGGCCGTTCGGGATGGAGATCTGATGCGGGTCCCGCTTTCTTGGCTGCGGGAGTACGTCGACCTGCCGGCGACGGAGACCGGACGCGACGTCCAGGCCAAGCTCATTCCGGCAGGACTCGAGGTCGAGACCGTCGAGCAGCTCGGCGCCGGCCTGACCGGCCCGCTGGTCGTCGGCAAGGTCCTCACCATCGAGGAGCTGACGGAGTTCAAGAAGCCCATCCGCTTCTGCACCGTCGACGTCGGCCAGGCCAACGGCACCGGTGAGCCCCAGGAGATCATCTGCGGCGCCCGGAACTTCGCCGAGGGCGACAAGGTCGTCGTGGCGCTGCCCGGCGCCGTGCTCCCCGGTGACTTCCGGATCGCCGAGCGCAAGACGTACGGCCGGGTCTCCCGCGGCATGATCTGCTCCGGCGACGAGCTGGGCATGGGCGACGACGGCTCGCACGGCATCATCGTGCTGCCGCCCGAGCTCGAGATCGGTATCGACGCCACGAAGCTCCTGGAGCTGTACGACGAGGTCCTCGACATCGCCGTCACGCCCGACCGTGGCTACTGCCTCTCGATGCGCGGCATCGCCCGTGAGACCGCCATCGCGTACGGCCTGCCGCTGCGCGACCCGGCGCTCCTCGACGTGCCCGTGCCGAACTCCTACGGCTACCCGATCCAGGTCGCCGACCCGATCGGCTGCGACCGCTTCACGGCCCGTACGGTCGTCGGGGTCACCCCCGAGGCGCGCACCCCCATCTGGATGCAGCGCAGGCTCCAGAAGGCCGGCATGCGCACGGTCTCGCTCGCCGTGGACATCACCAACTACGTGATGCTGGAGCTCGGTCAGCCGCTGCACGCCTACGACCGCACCCGGCTCGACGGCCCCATCGGGGTCCGCCGTGCCGCCGCCGGAGAGACGATCACCACGCTCGACGGTGTCAAGCGCGTCCTCGACTCCGGGGACCTGCTGATCACCGACAACAGCGGCCCCATCGGCCTTGCCGGTGTGATGGGCGGCGCCCACACGGAGATCGCCGACCCGGTGATCGACCCCGAGACGGGCATCGTCACGGGCACCACCGAGGTCGTCATCGAGGCCGCGCACTTCGACGCGATCTCGATCGCCCGCACGGCCCGCCGGCACAGGCTGGCCTCCGAGGCGTCCAAGCGCTTCGAGCGCGGGGTCGACCCGCAGGCCGCGGCCGCCGCCGCGCAGCGCTGCGTCGACCTGCTCGTGCTGCTCGCGGGCGGCACGGCCGAGGCCGGTGTCACCGAGATCGTCGCCCCGTCCGCGCCCCGCACGGTCACCATGCCGGCGAACCACCCGGACAAGGTCGCGGGCGTCCACTACGGACGCGAGACCGTCGTCCGCCGCCTCCAGGAGATCGGCTGCGACGTCTACGGGCAGGACGAGCTCGTCGTCACCGTTCCGTCGTGGCGCCCCGACCTGTTCGTGCCGAACGACCTGGCCGAAGAGGTCATCCGCCTGGAGGGCTACGAGAACCTGCCCTCGACGCTGCCCAAGCCGCCCGCCGGGCGTGGCCTCACCGAGCGCCAGCGCACCCACCGCCGGGTCGGCCGCGCGCTGGCCGGCGCCGGTTACGTGGAGGCGCTGAACTACCCGTTCATCGGGGCTCAGGTCTTCGACCAGCTCGGCCTGGACGCGGACGACGCCCGCCGCCGCGTGGTCACGCTCGTCAACCCGCTCTCCGACGAGGAGCCCGCGCTCCGTACGACGCTGCTGCCGGGCCTGCTCGGCGCGCTGCGCCGCAACGACGGACGCGGCAGCCACGACCTGGCGCTCTTCGAGACCGGTCTGGTCTTCCGTCCGGGCGACCAGCCGGGTGTCGCGGTGCGACTGCCCGTCGACCGTCGCCCCACCGACGAGGAGATCGCCACGGTCAACGCCGCGCTGCCCGCGCAGCCGCGTCGTGTCGCCGTCGTCCTCGCCGGCGCCCGCGAGCAGGCCGGCTGGTGGGGCAAGGGCCGCCCGTCCGACTGGGCCGACGCCATCCAGGCGGCGCGCACGGTGGCCGCCGAGGCCGGTGTCGAGCTGATCGTCGGCGCCGACCAGCACGCCCCGTGGCACCCCGGCCGCTGCGCCGCGTTCCACGTGGTCGTGGACGGCGAGCAGGTCCTCGTCGGCCACGGCGGCGAGCTGCACCCGCGCGTCGTGAAGGCGCTCGGCCTGCCGGACCGCACCTGCGCGATGGAGCTGGACCTGGACCTGGTGGAGAAGGCGAGCGAGGGACCGCTGAAGGCCCCGAGCATCTCCTCCTTCCCGGTGGCCACCCAGGACGTCGCCCTGGTCGTCGACGCGGCGGTCCCCACCGCCACGGTCGAGGCCGCGCTGCGCGACGGCGCCGGTGAACTCCTCGAGTCCATCCGGCTGTTCGACGTGTACACGAGCGACCAGCTCGGCGAGGGCAAGAAGTCCCTGGCCTATGCGCTGAAGTTCCGTGCCACGGACCGCACCCTCACGGTCGACGAGGCCAGCGCCGCGCGCGACGCGGCCGTGGCCCTCGCGGCCGACCGCACGGGCGCGGTGCTGCGCGGCGCCTGAACGCGCTGACCCCAGGAGGGGGCCGGACCGGTGACCACCGGGCCGGCCCCCTTCGGCGTTCGCCCTCGATGCCCTTGCGCGTTCCCCCGGGTGCCTCGGCCTGACAAGCCCGCGCTCGGATCAAGCGGGCCGACCTCTCCCGCGCCGGCGTCGAGATGGTCCCGGAACGGACCCTCGGTGTGCGCGACGGGCTGCCGGTCCTCGACGGGGGCCGTGTGCTCGACGTCGCCAACGTCGTCTGGTGCACCGGCTTCCGGCAGGACCTCTCCTGGATCGACATCCCGGTCACGGACGACGACGGCCGGCCGCTCGAGGAACGCGGCGTGGTGTCCTCGTCGCCCGGGCTGTACTTCGTCGGCCTGGCCTTCCAGTACGCCTTCGCGTCGATGCTCATCGGTGGCGCCGGCAGGGACGCGGAGTACGTCGTCCGGCACCTCGCGGGAAACGCCGTGCACCACAGGCCGAAGGCGAAGGTCCTTGCGTAGGGGTGCTTCGTGGACACGACGACGGACACGACGGCACCCCGGCGCCGGGTGCGCGAGCACCTGGCGCGGGCGCGGTGGCACCGGGCCGGGGGCCGCTACGCGGAGGCCGTGCGCCGTACGACGACCTGAGGCCGAGGGGGCGCACCCGTGCGGGACTGCGCCTTCTGTGCGGGTGGCGGACGGGTGGCGCGCCACGGCGCGCCGGGGCGCTCACTCCTTCGGGTGAGATGTCCGGTCGCTGTTCCCCCGCCCCCCGTGCGGTCGGCAGAATCGACGCGGCCACAGGGGCGGGCCTGTGTGCCGCAGGGCCTTCGGGCGCTGCAGGGCCTCAGGAAGGGCCGTGCATGATCCGTACCAGGACGTTGCTCTCCTACGACTCCCGGCTGCGCCGGCTGCGACCACTCGCCCTTCCCACCCTCTGGGGTGCCGTGGCCGTGACCTGGAAACTCGGCTGTCCACTGGCCCAGCAACCGGGCCTGCCCATGCGCATCGCGACCAGCGTGGTCTTCTTCACCGTCGGCACCGGGCTGATCCTCGGCATCCGCCGCGGACTCTCGCGCGAACTGGAGCGGATGCGGGCCATCGCCCATGCCACCCAGCGTGTGCTGCTGCGCCCTCCGGCGCCCCGGCTCGACGGTCTGTCCGTCGCCGCCGGCCAGCTCTCCGCCTCACGGGGCGCGACCGTCGGCGGGGATCTGTACGAGGCGGTGGCCACCCCCTACGGCGTACGGGTCGTCATCGGGGACGTCCGGGGCCATGGGCTCGCCGCCCTCGGCGCCGTGGTCGCCGTGCTCGGCAGCTTCCGCGAGGCCGCCCACGACGAGCCCGAACTCGGAGGCGTGCTGCGCCGACTCGACCGGGCACTCGGCAGACATCTGCGCGAGCGGGCCCGCGACGAGCACCCAGCGTCCTGTGCCGGACGTGAGCCGGAGCATCCCGCGTCCGAGGAGTTCGTCACCGTGCTGCTCCTGGAGATCCGTCCGGACGGGGAGGTGTACGCGCTCAACTGCGGGCACCCCGGCCCGTACCGCATCGGACACCGGGTGGAGCCCGTCCCCGTCGCCGACCCGCTCCCGCCGCTCGGCGCCTTCCCGTTGCCCGCCGATCTCTCCCCCTACCCCTGCACCCGGCTCCTGCCGGGCGAGGCGTTGTTCCTGCACACCGACGGTGCCGAGGACGCCCGTGACGGGGCCGGCCGCTTCTTCGCCCTCGAAGCGGTCCTGGCCGAGGCCGCCCGTGACGCGTCCGTCTCGCCCGCCGCGCTCGTCCACCGGGTGCACACCGCCCTCCTGCGGCACACCCGCGGCCGGCTCGCCGACGACGTCGCCCTGTTGGTCGTCCGCAACGACCGGATGCGGGTCCCGGCGCAGCCCGCCGAACCCGGGCTGCGCCGTACCCGACCTGCGCCCTCCCCTCACTAGTGAGCGATGGGACATGAGGCCGGCGCCACCCGCACTGCCACGGAGTGTCGGGCAGATCGGCAGGGCGGGTGGCGCGGAGGGGCCGCCGCACTGTACGAGGGGGAGCCGGCGGCCCGGTCGCCTTGCGGCGAGGCGCTCAGTCAACCGGTCCGGACGGAACGGCGGCAGAGTGCACGGACCAGGAAAACAAGTACTTCGTTCACACCCCGTGTGAAACCACCCGCGGCTACGCTGGGCGTGCCCGCGGACCGAGCTACTCGGAGGGGCCCATGCAGCCCAACACCCTGCTCGACGCCCTGCTCGACGAGGCGGGCATCTCCCACGCGGGACTGGCCGCCCATGTGAACCAGGCGGGCCGCTCGCGGGGCCTCGCCCTGCGGTACGAACACACGGCCGTCGCCCGCTGGTTGAAGGGGCAGCGGCCGCGCGGACAGGTCCCCGACCTGATCTGCGAGGTGCTGGCCACGCGGCTGCACCGGGCGGTCACCCTCGACGACATCGGCCTGGGCGTGCCGGGCGGCGGCGCCTTCGCGCACGGTTCGCCGCTGTCGGGGTTCGTCGAGCGGGCCACCGCGCTCTGGCGCTCCGACGAGCAGCAGCGGCCGCACATACTCGGCGCGCAGGCCGTCACGGGCACTCCGGCCGTGATGCCGGTCTGGGAGTGGGAGAACCCGCCGGAGGACGCCGATGTGTCCCGTGACGGCCGGACCCGGGTGTCGATGGCCGACATCACGATGCTCAGCGCCGCCCGGGCGCACTACGAGCAGATGTACCGCAAGGCCGGCGGCATCGCGACCCGCATGCGGATCGTGGGTTTCCTCAACGCCGAGACCGCGCCGCTGCTTCGGGGCGCGTACAGCGACGGTCTGGGCCGCCGGCTGCACCGCGCCACGGGCGGTCTTGTGGCGGTGGCCGGCATCTGCGCGTACGACTCCGACGCGCACGGACTCGCGCAGCGCTACTTCCACCAGGCGCTGCGGCTGGCGAAGGCGAGCGGGGACCGCGGCCTCGGCGCCTATGTGATCGCGCTGCTCGTCAACCAGTCGCTGTTCATGGGGGAGTACCGGCAGGCGGTGGCGTTCGCCGAGGCGGCGCTGCGGGCGGCCGGGCGGCAGATCACCCCCGCACTCGCCGCGGATCTCTCCGCGATGCAGGCGAAGGCGTACGCCCATCTCGGCGACGGTGCGGCCGCGTTGACCTGCATCAGACGGGCGGAGGCGGAGGCCGAGCGGATCTCCTTCGGGCACGAGCCGGCGGAGACGGGCTATGTGCAGCCGGGGCTCGTCAATGTGCAGGTCGCCGAGGCGCTGCTCAGTCTGGGTGATCTTCCGGGGGCGCGGGAGCACGCGCGGGCGGCGGTGGAGACGCCGGCGCACGACCGGGGCAGGGTGCACCGGTTGGCGATGTTGTGCCAGATCGAGCTGCGGCAGGGCGAGGCCGACGAGGCGGCGCGGACGGCCGTGGAGATGACCGAGCGGGCGCGCGGGATGGAGTCGCAGCGGCTGCGTGACCGGCTGCGGCTCGTACGGGAACACCTGCTGGCGAGCGACTGCGGGGACGCGCGTGAGGCGGCCGAACTCATCGACGGAGCGCTGCGCGTTCCCCTGTGAGCCCAGGACTGCTGCCATATTGCCACCGACCAATCGGAAGGTGGCAGAAACGTGCAGTGGACGAAACTGAGCGAACAACCTGTCTATGAGAACCGCTGGTTCCGGGTGAACCTCGCGGACGTCGAACTCCCGGACGGCCGCCACCTCGACCACTATCTGATCCGGCTACGCCCGGTCGCCGTCGCGACCGCCGTCAACGAGGCCAACGAAGTCCTCATGCTCTGGCGGCACCGCTTCATCACGGACAGCTGGGGCTGGGAGCTGGCCGCCGGTGTCGTGGAGGACGGCGAGGACCTGGTGACGGCCGCGGCCCGCGAGATGGAGGAGGAGACGGGCTGGCGCCCGGGGCCCCTCCGTCATCTCCTCACCGTCGAGCCGTCCAACGGCCTCACCGATGCCCGGCACCACCTCTACTGGACCGAGGAGGCCACATACATCGGCCCGCCCGAGGACGACTTCGAGTCCTCCCGACGTGAGTGGATACCGCTCAAACTGGTCCCCGACATGATCGGACGGGGCGAGATCCCGGCCGCCAACATGGCCGCGGGGCTGCTGATGCTGCACCATCTGCGGCTCGGCTGACCACGCAGGCCCGGTCGACGGTGGTGTGGAACGCCGAACGGCCCGTACCTGTGCGGGTGTACGGGCCGAACGGTGATCGTGGGGCTCAGGGGTACGGGTAGAAGCCCGAGCCGCTCTTGCGGCCGAGCCGGCCCGCGTCCACCATCCGCTGGAGCAGCGGGGGAGCGGCGTACAGCGGCTCCTTGTACTCGGTGTACATGGAATCGGCGATCGACACGATGGTGTCCAGGCCGATCAGGTCGGCGAGCTTCAGCGGGCCCATCGGGTGGGCGCAGCCGAACTCCATGCCGTTGTCGATGTCCTCGCGGCTCGCGATGCCCGACTCGAACATCCGGATCGCCGAGAGCAGGTACGGGACGAGCAGCGCGTTGACCACGAACCCGGACCGGTCCTGGGCGCGGATGGCGTGCTTGCCGAGCACCTTCTCGGCGAAGACCTGCGCACGGCTGATCGTGCCCTCGGAGGTGGTGAGGGCCGGGATCAGCTCGACGAGCTTCTGCACCGGGGCCGGGTTGAAGAAGTGGATGCCGATGACCTGGTCGGGGCGCGAGGTCGCCACGGCGAGCTTCACCAGGGGGATCGAGGAGGTGTTGGAGGCGAGGATCGCGTCCTGCCGGGTCACCACCTGGTCGAGCACCTGGAAGATCTCGGTCTTGACCTGCTCGTTCTCGACGACGGCCTCGATGACGAGGTCGCGGTCGGCGAATTCGCCCAGGTCGGTGGTGAAGCTGAGTCGCGCCAGCGTCGCGTCGCGCTCCTCCTCGCTGATCTTGCCGCGTTCGGCGGCCTTCGCGAGTGAGTTGTAGAGCCGCGTGCGACCGATCTCCAGCGCTTCGCCGGTGGTCTCGGCGACCTTCACCTCGAGGCCGCTGCGGGCACACACCTCCGCGATGCCTGCGCCCATCTGGCCGCAGCCCACCACTCCGACGCGCTCAATGTCGGCCATGGAGTCCGTCACCTCGTGCCTTTCGCTCTTCTCTGGCGGCGGGCCCGTGTGATTCCGGTGCGTCCGCCTCGACCCCACGACGTTACCGCTCATTAACCGATGATCGATCGTCCGGGGCGGGCATGATCTGCTCGTGCGTGTGACGTATCCAACACCTGAGGGGTGACAAATGGGACCCATCGGCAGAAGAGGGTTTGTGGCGGGCACGGCTCTGGCGGCAATTTCCGCCGCCGGTGGCGTGGGTGCGCCGGGTGCCGCCGGCCAGGAGCGTGCCGACATGACCGCATCGGTACGAAAAAAGCGGAAAGCGGCGAGTGAGTTTCGCGGCATGTGGCTGGCGACGATCGCCAACGTCGACTGGCCGTCCAGCCCGGGCCTCACTCCCGACCGGCAACGGGCCGAACTCCGCGCCCATCTGGACATGGCCGTCGAGCGCAGGCTGAACTCCGTCATCCTCCAGGTGCGGCCGAGCGCGGACGCCCTGTGGCCCTCGCCGCACGAGCCATGGGCGGAGTGCCTCACCGGGGTGCAGGGCCGCGATCCGGGCTGGGACCCTCTGGGGACGGCCGTCGACGAGGCCCACAAGCGGGGCCTCGAGCTGCACGCCTGGTTCAACCCGTACCGCGTGGCGAATCACACGGATCTCAGCCGGCTGACCACCACCCACCCGGCCCGGCGCAACCCGCGGTGGATCGTGACGTACGGCGGGAAGCTCTACTACAACCCCGGCCTGCCCGAGGTGCGTCGCTTCGTCCAGGACGCGATGCTCGACGCCGTCCGCCGGTACGACATCGACGCCGTGCACTGGGACGACTACTTCTATCCGTACCCGGTCGCCGGCGAGACCTTCGACGACGACGAGGCCTACGAGCAGCACGGAGGGGGTTTCGCGAGCCGGGCGGCCTGGCGGCGGAACAACGTCGACCTCCTGGTCTCCGAGACGGCCGCCCGGATCAAGGGGATCGACGCGAAGCAGATCTTCGGGATCAGCCCCTTCGGGATCTGGCGCAACCTCTCCAACGACCCGGCGGGTTCGGACACCCCGATGGGGTTCCAGAGCTACGACGACCTGTACGCGGACTCGAGGAAGTGGATCAGGGAGCGGTGGATCGACTACGTGATCCCGCAGCTGTACTGGAACATCGGCTTCGCCACCGCCGACTACGCCACGCTCGTGCCCTGGTGGGACGCGGTGGTCCGGGGCACCGGCGTCGACCTCTACATCGGCGAGGCCCTGTACAAGTGCGGCGACCTCACCCAGACGACCGCCTGGCAGGACCCCCGGGAACTCTCCCGCCACCTGACGCTCGCCGACGACTACGCGGGGGTGGGCGGGCACTGCTTCTTCTCGGCGTCGCAGGTCACGTCGGACCGGATCGGGGCGATGGCCGCCGTGGTGGCCGATCACTACCCGACCGCGGTCCTCCCGCCGCGCTAGGCGCCTCGCCTCACGTCTTCTCGTGGTGACGCACGACGGTGTCGGGGCCCGGTGCCATCAGGGCCTCGTGGCCGTCGTCGTCGAAACGCACCCGGTACGGAGGGGTGCCGTTCTCTCCCAGTACCTGAAGGACCTCGGCCGTACGGTCGTGCTGACCGACGGTCCGGCCGTGCACCAGCAGTTTGTCGCCCACTGTCGCTTGCATCGGGGTGACCTCCTCGCGGCCGTGCCTGCCCTATTTCGGAGTCTACGTCCGCCATTGTGACCCGCATCACCCCCATGCGCGCGTTCAGCTCTTCGCGCGCTGGGTCACCGCGATACAGACCAGGACCGCGACGGCGGCGAGCGGCGCGGCGAGGGGCAGGGACTCGCCGAGCAGCGAGACCGACCAGACCAGGGTCAGCAGTGGCTGCGCGAGCTGGAGCTGGCTCGCCCTGGGGATGCCGATCGCCGCCATGCCCCCGTACCAGACGTACATGCCGAAGAAGGTGGAGCCGGCCGCGACCCAGACCAGCCCGATGACGCCGTGGGCGCTCAGTCGGACGGGCTCGAGGGAGATCCCGACGACCGAGCCGACGACCATCAGCGGCAGGCAGAGGATCAGCGCCCAGCCGATGACCTGCCAGCCCGGCATGAGCCGGGCGAGCCTGCCGCCCTCGGTGTATCCGGCCGCGCAGACCAGAAGCGCGCCGAAGAGGTACAGATCGCCCGTGGACAGGGCGCCACCGCTCTGCTGGACCGTGAAGGCGATGACCACCGCCGCGCCGGCGAGGGCCGCGATCCAGAACGTGCGCGACGGGCGGCGGCCCGTACGGATCGCGGCGAAGGTCGCCGTGGTGAGCGGCAGCAGACCGACGACCACGGCGGCGTGCGAGGTCGTGGAGGTCTGCAGCGCGAGCGTCGTCAGGAGCGGGAAGCCCACCACGACACCTCCGGCGACGACGGCCAGCCCCGCCCAGTGGCGCCGCTCGGGCAGCGGGACCCTCATCGCGAGCAGGAACGCGCCCGCGACGATCGCGGCGAGCGTCGAGCGCAGGGCCACCAGGGACCAGGGACCGAAGCTCTCCAGGCCCCAGGCGGTGGAGGGGAAGGTGAGGGAGAACGAGACCACTCCCAGCGCGGCGAGGAGCGTGCCGCGGGTCTGCGGAGAGGCGGTGGTGGTGCTGCCGACCGCTATCGCCGTAGTGGGAGTAGCGCTATTCTGTGCTGTCATGCATGAGCGTAGCAGTGTGGGTGACCTGGCCAACTCCCTGAGGGCGGAACTGGACCGCTACTCACCCGGAGGAAAGCTGCCATCGAGTCGTGCCCTCGTCGAGCGCTTCCGCGTCTCCCCGGTGACGGTCACCAGGGCCCTCGCCCAGCTCGCCGCCGAGGGCCTCGTCGTCACCCGGCCGGGAGCCGGGGCGTTCCGGGCCGAGCCCCGCACGCGGACGCCCGTCGTGGGGGACACCTCCTGGCAGGAGGTGGCGCTGAGCGCCGACACGGCGACCGAGCTGGTCCCCCGGGCCGTCGACGCGTCCGGCGTGCTCGTGACGTTGTCGGCGCCGCCGCCGGGCGTCGTCGAGTTCAACGGCGGCTATCTGCACCCCTCGCTGCAGCCCGAACGGGCCATGGCCGCCGCACTGGCCCGCGCGGGCCGCCGCCCCGGCGCCTGGGGCCGGCCGCCCACCGACGGCCTGCCCGAGCTGCGCGAGTGGTTCGCCCGCGAGATCGGCGGCACCGTCACCGCCGCCGACGTCCTCATCACCGCGGGTGGCCAGTCCGCCATCACCACCGCGCTGAGGGCCCTCGCCCCACCCGGCACGCACGTCCTCGTCGAGTCGCCGACCTACCCCGGGATGCTCGCCATCGCCCGCGCGGCCGGCCTGCGTCCCGTCCCCGTCCCGGCCGACACCGCCGGCGTCCGCCCCGACCTGCTGGAAGCCGCCTTCCGCGCGACCGGAGCCCGGGTCTTCGTCGGCCAGCCGCTCTTCCAGAACCCGACCGGCGCCGTCCTCGGCGCCGAGCGCCGGCGCGAGGTCGTCCGGATCGCCCGCGCGGCCGGCGCCTTCGTCGTCGAGGACGACTTCGCCCGCCGACTGGTCCACGAGGACGCCGCCCCGCTGCCCGCGCCCCTCGCCGCCGAGGACCCGGACGGCGTCGTCGTCCATGTCTGCTCCCTGACCAAGCCCACCTCGCCGAGCCTGCGCGTCGGCGCGCTCGCCGCCCGCGGCCCCGTACTGGAACGGCTGCGCGCCATCCAGGTCGTCGACAGCTTCTTCGTCGCCCGCCCGCTCCAGGAGGCCGCCCTCGAACTGGTCGGCTCGCCCGCCTGGAGCCGCCATCTGCGCGCCGTCTCCCAGGAGCTGAGGAACCGTCGCGACACCATGACCGCGGCCCTCACCCTCCACCTCCCGGAGCTGGCACTCCCGCACATTCCCTCCGGCGGTTACCAGCTCTGGCTCCGGCTGCCCGACACGCTCCCCGAAACCGCCCTGGTCGCAGGCGCCCTCCGCGCGGGTGTCGCCGTCGCCCCCGGCCGCCCCTACTTCTGCGCCGAACCCCCCGCCGGCCACATCCGCCTGAGCTTCGCGGGCGTGGCGGGACGCGCCGAGATCGCCGAGGGCGTGCGGCGGCTCCGGACGGCGGTCGACGAGCTCACGCCGTGAGACACACGGGCGGTCGATGCGTTCACGCCGTGAGACACACACGGGCGGTAGCGGTGTTCACGTCGTGAGACGGGCGCCCGAAATCGAGTGACAGTCGCCGCGACGGACTGGAAGCCTTCCGTCCATGACCAATCCGACCACCCCACCGGCCCTCACGCACGGCGCGTACGAGATCTCCACCCACCCCGGGCGGCTCGACCGGGCCCGGATCCACCACTGGCTCTCCACCGACGCCTACTGGGCGCTCGACCGCCCCCGCGACACCCAGGACCGGGCCATCGACGGCTCCCTCAACTTCGCCGCGTACCACCGCGGGACGGGCGAGATCGCCGCCTACGCCCGAGTCGTCACCGACCACGCCACCTTCGCCTGGCTCTGCGACGTCTACGTCGACCGGCCCGCCCGCGGTACGGGGCTCGGCACCGCTCTGGTCACGGCGGTCCGGGACCACCTGGAGCCGTACGGGCTGCGCCGCATCATGCTCGCCACTGCCGACGCGCACGGTGTGTACGAGAAGGTCGGCTTCGAGTCCCTGGGCAACCCGGACAAGTGGATGGTTCTCGGAGCCCACTGACCGCCCGGCCCACGGCCCCGGTCGGAGTCCGCGCATATGCCCTCTTGACCTGCCGGGCTTCCGGCCTCACGATCGCGGCCATGGGTCTTCGGGTCACGCTCGTCGCAGCGGCGCGCAGCTCCTCGCTGCTCGCCGAGCGGTTCGACGACGACCGGCCGCTCGACGAGGCCGGCTGGTACGAGGTGCAGCTCGCCGCGCACACACTGGTCCCGCTCGGCGCGGCCGAGCTGCGCTACTGCTCCCCGACGCCCCGCAGCCGCGCCACCGGCACGGCCCTCGGTTTCGCCCCGCTGGCCCAGCCCGCGCTGCGCGACTGCGACATGGGCCGCTGGCGCGGACTGACCCTCGCCGAGGTCGCCGCCCTCGAACCGGCCGCCGTCGATGCCTGGCTGGCCGACCCGTGGACCGCCCCGCACGGGGGCGAGACCCTCCTCGCCTTCATCTCGCGCATAGGGGGCTGGCTCGACACCAGGCCGACCGACGACGGCTCCATCGTGGCCGTCGCCGAACCCGCCGTCGTACGGGCGGCGCTGGTGTACGCGCTCAAGGCGCCGCCCGCCACGTTCTGGAACGTCGACGTCCGCCCGCTGTCCACGGTCACCCTCACCGGCCGCCCGGGTCTGTGGCACCTCCACCTCCAGGCGACCGTCGGACAGTAGCGGGCCGTCGGTGCCTACGATCCCGGCATGACCGAGAACCCCGCGCCGGCCTGCACCGATACCGCGTCCGCCCGCACCGCCGCCAGGGACGCCTTTACCGCCGCCTGGGAAGCCCTGGATCCCGCACCCCGGCGCTCCCTCGAACTCGCCCACCGGGCACTGCGCTCCGGGGGCCTCGCCGTGGGCTCCGTCCTCACCGACGCCGACGGCACGATCGTCGCCGAGGGCCGCAACCGCGCGTACGACGCCGAGGCGGAGGGAGCGGAGATCCTTCGGGGCACCCCGCTCGCGCACGCCGAGATGAACGCCCTCGCCCGGGCCCGTACGGGATGGGATCTCGCCGGCCACACCCTCTGGTCCACCCAGGAGCCCTGTTCCATGTGCGCGGCGGCCGCCGAGTTCACCGGCGTCGGCACCGTGCGCTTCCTGGCCGCCGATCCCTGGGCCACCGCCACCGGGCGCCCCGCCGCCTCGGCCCGTGCCCGGCTCACCGCCGAGCCCGTGTGGCGGACGGCGGCCACCGTCCTGTTCCTGCGCAGCGTCGTCGAGGCGGCCGGGCCCGAGGCGGAGACCGTGCGCAGGATGGCCGAGATCGACCCCGTCACGACCGCGATCGCCACAGACGACGGCTTTCCCGGCGCCCCGACGCCCGAGCTCCTCCTCGGCGCGCTGTGGGGCAGCATCGCCGAGGCGGCCGACCGGCTAGCCTGAGACCACGATGAACCGTTTGACCACGTCATGGGGCGAGTTTCCGCTCACCCGCTTCCCCGAGGACCCGCGCGACTCCCTGCGAGCCTGGGACGCGTCCGACGAGTACCTGCTGCGGCACCTGGCCGAGACGGACACCGATCTGTCCGGCGCGGTCGCCGTCGTCGGTGACCGCTGGGGCGCGCTGACCACCGCCCTCGCCGCACGGCGCCCCGCGGCCCTCACGCAGATCTCCGACTCCTACCTCGGCCGCAGGGCCACCGAGGAGAACCTGGCCCGCTCAGGAGCCGTGCCGGCCGGGATCGCGCTGCTCACCACCCAGGACCCGCCACCCGAGCGCGTCGACGTCCTGCTGGTGCGCGTCCCCAAGAATCTCGCGCTCCTGGAGGACCAGCTCCACCGGCTCGCGCCCGCCGTGCACGAGGGGACCGTGATCGTCGGGACCGGCATGGTCAAGGACATCCACACCTCCACGCTCCAGCTCTTCGAGAAGATCCTCGGCCCCACCCGCACCTCGCTCGCCGCGAAGAAGGCCCGGCTGATCTTCTGCACTCCGGATCCGGGACTCGAGCGGGCGGCCAACCCCTGGCCGTACCGGTACGAACTCCCCGCCGACGCCGCGATCGTCGCCGGCCGTACCGTCACCAACCAGGCCGGGATCTTCTGCGCCGACCGCCTCGACATCGGCACCCGCTTCTTCCTCCAGCACCTGCCGAAGGGCCTCGGCCGCGCCCGGGTCGCCGACCTGGGGTGCGGGAACGGGGTCGTCGGCCTGGCCGTCGCGCTCACCGAGCCCGAGGCCGAGCTGGTCTTCGCCGACGAGTCCTACCAGGCCGTCGCCTCCGCCGAGGAGAACTTCCGTTCCCACGTCGAGCCCGGCCGCCCGGCCGAGTTCGTGGTCGGGGACGGGCTGACGGACCTCGCGCCCGGCTCGGTCGACGTCGTGCTCAACAACCCGCCGTTCCACAGTCACCAGGCCACCACCGACCGCACCGCGCGCCGGATGTTCACCGACGCGCGGCGCGCGCTGCGGCCGGGCGGCGAACTGTGGGTCGTCGGCAACCGCCACCTCGGCTACCACGTCACACTGCGCCGCATCTTCGGCTCCTGCGAACTGGTCGCGAGCGACCCGAAGTTCGTGGTGCTGCGGGCCGTCAAGCAGACAGGAGGGCGGCCCGGCCGGAAGGCAGCCGGGGGAGCGGCTGCCACCGCACCGGCACATCACGCATGACGAGCACCGAGTCCAGCGCGGTGCTCCCCTGCGGGAAGCGGTCCGGGTCCTCGAAGTAGCTGGACCGGGCGGAGGTGATCCGGCCGGGCTCGATGCGCCAGGCGTCCGTGTCCAGCCGCATCCCGTCGAGCTGTGGTCCGGCACCGGTGGGTGAGTAGCCCTTGCTGCCGCCGCGGAAGAACGCCGACGCCTCGTCGAGGCCGGCGAACAGCTCGCTGCCCTCCAGGCTCTCGGCGATCTCGGCGGTGACATCCACCCGGGTGTCCCCGTCGTGGGTCGTGAAGGCCACCCTTACGGTGTCCTCGCTCTCGCACACCTCGAACTCCGCGTGGCCGTGCTCCCCAGGGAAGACCCGGCCACCGGCCCAGCGGTTGATACGGGAGGCGGTGTCGCGGCGCGGGATGTACACCCCGGTCTCGGTGCCGTCCGGGCCGTCCCACTCGACGGCGAACCGGTGCGCCGCGTTCTCGCTGCGCAGGCCCACCGCGGCAGGTGCCCAGACGGGGCGCACCGAGCCGAGCCGCAGCAGGCAGATGCCGGCGACGGCGTGCCCCCGGATCAGCTGCGGGCGCAGTCCGTCGGGGAGGTGCCGGGCCGCGACCTCGGGCTCGACGCGGTAGTTGACGAGCAGCCGTCGCTCGATGACGCTGGCGAGCCGGGGCGGTCTCATGAAGCGGCTCCCTTGTCACGCCACTTGGTGTGGCGCAGAACGATCTGCTCAGGACAGACGGCACTCAGGAACCGCCCCACACACGCGGCGAGCCGTTCCTCCACGAGCGAGTACAGGATCCGATTGCCGTCACGCCGCTCGGTGACGAGTCCCGCCCCCTTGAGTACCCCCAGATGCCGGGAGATGGAGGGCGCGCTGATCGCGAACCGCGCCGCGATCTCCCCGGCGGCGAGCTCGCCGCCCCGTAGATCCTCCAGGATCTGACGCCGCGTCGGATCGGCGAGCGCGCGAAAGACGCTCGCGTCGTCGTACGTGCCTTCTTCGGTCACGCGCAATATTTAGCACATGAGCTAATTAGCTAACAATGAAGGCTTGTCCGCGCGTGAACGCCGGTGACTCCACGGGGCCGAGCGTTGGCGATCACACCGTGCGTCCGGCGGAGCGCCGGACGCACGGCGCTCCGCCGGAAGGAGCTACGCCAGGGCCACCAGTTCCCGGTACTCCTCGTTCCAGAGGTCGTCGTCCGCGTCCGGCAGCAGCAGCACCCGCTCAGGGCGCAGCGCGTCGATCGCTCCCTCGTCGTGCGTGACCATCACGATCGCGCCCGGGTACGTGCCCACGGCGGCCAGGACCTCGTCGCGCGAGGCCGGGTCCAGGTTGTTCGTGGGCTCGTCCAGGAGCAGCACGTTCGCGCCCGAGTGGACGAGGCCGGCCAGTGCGAGCCGGGTCTTCTCCCCGCCCGACAGAACCCCGGCCGGCTTCTCGGCGTCGTCGCCCCGGAACAGGAACGCCCCGAGGACCCCTCGTACCTCCGTGTCCGTCAGCTGCGGTGCCGCGACGGCGAGGTTCTCCCGGACCGAGCGACCCGGGTCGAGGGTCTCGTGCTCCTGGGCGAAGTACCCGACACGCAGGCCGGGACCGCGCACCACGCGCCCCGAGTCGGGCGACTCCCGCCCGGCGAGCAGCCGCAGCAGCGTCGTCTTGCCCGCCCCGTTGAGGCCGAGCACCACGAGCCGACTGCCCCGGTCCACGGCGAGGTCGACGCCCTCCAGGACCGGGCGGCCGGTCCCGTACGCCTTGGTCAGGGAGACCGCGCCCAGCGGCATCCGGCCGCAGGGCGCGGGCTCCGGAAGCCGGATACGGGCCACCCGGTCCGCCCGGCGTGCCGGTTCGAGTCCCGACAGCAGCCGGTCGGCGCGGCGGGCCATGCTCCTGGCCGTCGTCGCGGTCGCGACCCGGGACTTCATCCGCTCCGCCTGCGCGTGCAGTGACGCCGCCTTGCGCTCGGCGTTGGCCCGCTCGCGGGTCCGGCGGCGCTCGTCGGCGTCCCGCTGGGCCAGGTACGCGGCCCAGCCGGTGTTGTGGATGTCGATCGTGGCGCGCTGCGGATCGAGGTGGAACACCCGGTTGACCGTGTCGGCCAGGAGGGCGACGTCATGGCTGATCAACACCAGACCGCCCTGGTGCGCGGAGAGGAACCCGCGCAGCCAGCCGATCGAGTCGGCGTCGAGGTGGTTGGTCGGCTCGTCGAGCAGCAGCGTGCCCTCGCGGCCGTGTCCCGCGAACAGAATCCTGGCCAGCTCGACCCTGCGCTTCTGGCCGCCGGAGAGCGTGCCGACGGCCCGCCCCAGCACCTCGGCGGGCAGCCCGAGGCCGGCGGCGACCCGCGCCGCCTCGGCCTCGGCGGCGTATCCGCCGCGTGCCTCGAACTCCGCCTCCGCACGGGCGTACGCGGCCATCGACCGCGCGCCGTCGGCCTCGGTGCCGGCTTCGCCGAGGGCGACCGCCGCCGCCTGCAGGGTATGCGCGGCCCGGTCGAGTCCGCGCGCGGAGAGGATCCGGTCCGAGACGGTGACGGTCGGATCGGCGGCGCGGGAGTCCTGCGGGAGGTGAGCGATCTCGCCGCTACGGGTGACGGACCCCGCGCCCGGGCGACGCAGCCCGGCCAGGGTGTCGAGGAGGGTGGTCTTCCCGGCGCCGTTACGGCCGACCAGGCCGATCCGGTCACCGGGGCCGATGTGGAAGGAGATGTCGGACAGGAGCAGACGGGCGCCGACGCGCACGTCGGCACCGCGAACGGTGATCATGGGGTAACGCTCCGAGTAAGCAGAAGGACACACGGGTGGCGTGGAAGCGGGTCCTTGAGCTAGGAGATTCGGGGCGTAGACATGCCGTCGAGGCTAACGGAGGGCGCGCGGACGCGCATCGGAGTTTCGCCCGGGTGGTGGGGCGCACCCGCTCGCCACCACCCGGAAGGCCGGGTCGGGCCGGAGATTCGCCCGGGTGCCGCCCCACCGCACGCGCGGAGGCACCCACTCACCACCCCGGGAGGACCAGATCGAGCCTCCGCAACCGCTCCTCGTCCGTCGTGATGTCGAGGGCCGTGATCCGCTCGCCCCGGATCGTGAACGCCACCGCGCGGACCGGGCGTCCTTCGCTGAACGCGACGACCCCCGGCGCCCCGTTCACCAGCGCCGGTCTCGCCACCGCGGCGAGTGGGGCGAACGCGGCGGCTCCCTCGGCGACGGCGGGCGCGCCGTGGACCGGGCCGTTCTCGGAGTACGCCACGACATCGGGGTCCAGGACGGCGGCGAGGGCACGCGCGTCCCGCGCGTGGGCGGCGGCGAGGAACACCTCGACGACCGTGTGCCGCGGGCCCGGCTCGGCCTCCGGCTCCGCCCCGCCCGAGCCCCGTACCCGGAGCCGCGCCCGTCCGGCGAGCCGCCCCGCCTCCTCGTGGGTACGGCCTGTGATCCGCGCGACCTCGCGCAGCGGCAGCCCGAACAGGTCGTGCAGGGCGTACGCGAGCCGCTCTTCCGGTGCCAGCGAGTCCAGTACGACGAGCAGCGCCAGCCACACGGAGTCGACACCGTCCTCCGGCCCCGGGAGCGCCTCGCCCCGCCCGTACCCGTCCGCCATCCGTGTCCGGAGCCTGCCTACGCATACCCGCCCGACGGCGACCTCCAGCCAGCGTTCCACTTCGCCTGGCCGAACCCGCGCCTCGCGCAGTGCCTCCTCCGCCTCGCCGTGCGATCCGAGCATCCGGAGGGCAATGGCCCGCAGCCGGTCCTGGTGGGCGTCGAACCGCCGGGCGAGAAACTCGTGGTCGTCCATGGTCGTCATCACTCCTCGTCGCTTCCGTCAGTGCGATGACGTGCGCGAGAGGCGGCGTGTGACACACGGCAGCCCGCCATGAACGACGGACCGTCAGGCTCCGGAGCCCTTCCGGTTCGTGAGCGGGTTGGGCACGGGGACGTAGCGGGGCTCGGTACCGTCCGCGTCGATCCAGCGGGAGAGCAGATTGGCCTTGCCGGGGACGGTCGGCGAGTCGAGGAGGCCGTGGATGTCGGGGAGATCCCGCTGCCGCCCACCTCGCCCGAACTCGTCGCGGGCCACGGCCCACAGAGCGGTGGCGGATCCCGGGAAGCGGTGGGCGAGGGCGCCGGCGATCTCGGAGAGGTTGTTGACGACGAGGCAGTACACGAGCCTCCGCCAGGCCGCCGCGCGGGGCATCCGCGGGATCGTCTTGGCCCCTTCCGCGTCGCGGAAGACGGCCTGGACGGGGGTGCCCTGGGCGTCCACCGCGATCAGTGTGTTCTGCAGGTGACACTCCACGACGACGTCGAAGCGGGCGAACGCTTCGAGGACGGGCGGTACGACACACCGCAGATACGCCGACCACCAGGGCAGGGGGTCGTCGATCCGGTCGAGGGGGTTGCCGCGGAAGCCCTCGGCGAGCGCGGCGGCCAGCACGGCGGTCGAACCGGGGACCAGGTGCCGGTCCAGGCCGTCCCGTACGAGGACGGCACACGTCTCGACGAGGCCGTCCACCGTGCGATGGCCGCGGTCGCTGAGCCAGGCCGCCGGGCCGTCCATGGCGGCGAAGGCGGTTGCGACCAGCGGGTCGGTGCGGCGCACATGGAGCAGCTCGTGACGCCGCATCCGGCGGATGTCGTTGGTGATCCGGACGTCGAGGCTGAACTTCAGGAACAGGTCCCCGCCGCCCCAGGGGCCGTCCCCGGGGATGTGCAGCGTGCGCACCGAAGCCGTCGGTCGTGCCGACCCGGGCGTGATGCCCAGCCGGACGAGGCGGCCCTCGGCGAAGGCGGCGCGTATCCGCGGTGTCCGTCCGGAGAGTTCGAGCTGCCAGGGATGGGCGGGAAGCAGACGGTAGCCGGGGGGTGCCTCGCCGAGGGCGTCCAGGGCCCTCGTGTCTCCGCCCTCGACCACCGCGTCCTCGCGAACGCCCAACAACACCAGGGGAAACCGGGCGTACGCCTCGGGCGCGTATCGCAGCCAGGCGGTGGGGGAGCCGTCACAGGTACGTGCCTTGGGGGCCGGGTGGTAGGGGTGCCCCATCACCAGCGACTGCTCGGACCGTAGCCAGAGGTTCTCGGGTGGTACGGCACGGGCGCGAGCCGCGAGCGCGGCCTTCACCGCGGTGCGGCTGGCGGCCATCTCGGCGGCCAGAGCGGGGTTGGACCGGCCGGTGGAGGCGTGCATCTCCCGGACGGCGAGGTCGACGAGCCCGGCGTGGCGCAGGATCCGCCACGTACGACCGTTCCACAGCTCCGGCGCGGAGGGGCGGTGGCCGGGGCGCACCCGCAGGAGCCGCCCGCTGACCCGAAGCCGGTGGACGGCGTATCCGTCGGTCGCCGTTCCGGCCCGGTCCCCGGTCGGCCCGCCGATCGGCTCCGCGGCCTCGCGGAGCAGGCAGTTGAGCAGAGGCGTCACGGCCAGTGCGTCAGCGGCCCGGCTGAGTCTCTTCATCGACATCAGTATGTGTGGATTGAGCGACCCTGCGATAGAACATCCGCATGTGTCGAACGGTCGCGGAACGCACCCTCCTGTCCGAGCTGGACGCAGTCCGCCCCACGTCGACGGCCGCGTACGCCATGGCGCTTCCGGACGCCCGGGCGGCGGTACTGACCCGACTCTGGCGCGGGTTGGTCCACGAGCCGCTTCCTTGGATCGCGGCGCGTACGACCGACCGCGAAGGCGTCACCCTGCGCCTGGCCGACGGGCGGTCTCTGCGCGGCCCGCTCTCGGATCCGTGGGCGACGGCGTCGTCGGTCACCGGGCTCGGCCTGGACGGAGCACTGTTCGATCACCCGGCTGAACTGATGGCGGCCCTGACCGTGCCGCAGGGCGGACGGTTCGCTGCCGAGCTCGACCACAGCGTCGCTTCCCTGGCGCTCTCCCGCACGGCGCCCCGGCCACCGATTCCGCCCGCGAGCCGCCCGTGGGAGTGGGAGCAGGGGGTGACCGACGGGCACCCGTACCACCCCGGCTGCCGCTCCCGGCCCGGCTTCTCCGCGGCGGAGCAGCTGGCGTACGCGCCGGAGCACCGGCCCGTGGTCTCCCTGCGGCTGGCCGTCGTCGAGGGCGCGGCGGTGTCGGGCACCTGGCCCCGCGAACTCCGCGACGGCCGCTCGGTACTGATTCCCGTCCACCCCTGGCAGGCCCAGCACGTCCTGTCCGGTCTCCCCCTCCGCCCCGGTCCGGCCGCGCACCCCCTGCTGTCGCTGCGTACGCTCGACTTCGGCGGGGACACGCACGTCAAGACGGCCTTGAGTACGCGACTCACCTCGACCGTGCGGGACATCTCCGCGTACAGCGTCACCCACGCCGTCGCCACGTCCGACTTCGTCGAGCGCCTCGCCCGCCGGCTCGACGGCCGTCTGCACATCGCCCGTACACGGGCGGCGGCGGGAGCGGGAACCGCCGACCTGGCGGCCATCCTGCGCGAGTCACCGCACATCCACGCCGACTCGGCAGCCGGGGAGCAGGTCGTTCCGGTGGCGGCTCTGCCGGCGGTCCTCGACTCCCGCGCACCGGGTGAACGGTTCGACCGGGTCGTCGAGTTCGCGCGACTGGCCCTCGGCGTCTGCCTGGACCTGCTCGACCTCGGGGTGGCCCTCGAGGCGCACGGCCAGAACCTTCTCGTCGTCATCGACGCCGAGGGCCGGGCCCTGCGCCTCGTCTACCGGGATCTCGCCGACATCCGCATCAGCCCCGCCCGTCTGGCCCGACACGGCATCCCGCCCCCGCCCGTGAGCGGCCGGCTTCTGAACGACGACCCGGCCACCCTCCGCCGCAAGGTCCTCGGCAGCCTGGTCACCGGCGCGCTCGGCCCGCCGGCAGGCGACGCGGCGACGCTCGGCGCGATTTTGCAAGCAGCGACCCGGGACCTCGCACCGACCCCCGCCCTTCACGTCCTGCGGACGGAACCGCTCCCCGCGAAGGCGCTCACCCTGATGCGGCTGGATCCGAAGGGTGGCAGGGACCTCTGGACGCGGCTCCCCAACCCCCTGAAGGACGGGTAGAGCCCGTCGGCGCGTGGCTCTCGCGGCCGGGCAGCGGCCCGAAGAACGAAGCGGCACCAGCCTCGCGTTCGTCCGCGACGCCCGGCACGCCGGACCGCCGCTCGCCGAGATCCGTTCCGTCCTCGCGCTCCGCGACAGCGGCGAAGCCCTCCGCGACCACGTCACCGACCCCGTCCGTCGGCACCTCGAAGAGACCGACCGACGCTTCTCCGGGCTCCACCGGGCCGGCATCCCTCTCGGCGACCTCGCCCGGCACGCCGCCGGCACCGATCCGGCCACCCGCGCCGAGAACGACATCTGCACCGTCCTCTCGGCCCGGTGGCCGGCGGCGAGGCGAGGGCGCACCGAGGGGGATGCCAAGGGGCCACATCCCCCTGCTCAACCGGTCGCGGGGCCGAACCACTCGGGCAGCCGCCCTTGCAGTTCCTTCTGATCCTCGCCGACCCATGCCACGTGACCGTCGGGCCGCAGCAGTACCGCGGGCACGTCGAGTTCGTCGCTGACGTCGACGACGTGGTCGATCCGGTCCTCCCAGCCGGCCGCCGAGAGCCGGCCGGTCTGGTCGAGCAGAAGACCGCGGCCGGTGTGCATCCGCTCGTAGAGGCGGCCGTGCTTCAGCCGCACGTCGCGCATCCGCCGGCCGAGCAGGTCATGGCCCTCGCCGAAGTCGTAGCGGACCGAGATCGCGGTGATCTTCTCGATCAGATACCGGTTCACCTCCTCGATCTCCACCAGCTCGGTCAGCAGGCGGCGCACCGACTGCGGACCGGGCTCGGTCGACATCAGCTGGATCTGCGCGCGGGTGTTGTCCAGCACGTCGGCGGCCACCGGGTGCCGTTCGGCGTGGTAGCTGTCGAGCAGCCCCTCCGGTGCCCAGCCGGCGACCGCGGCGGCCAGCTTCCAGCCGAGGTTGAACGCGTCCTGGATGCCCAGGTTGAGCCCCTGCCCGCCGGTCGGCGGGTGGATGTGCGCCGCGTCACCGGCCAGGAACACCCGGTCGACGCGGTAGCGCTCGGCCTGCCGGGTGGCATCGCCGAAGCGTGAGAGCCAGCGCGGCGAATGCGCGCCGAAGTCGGTGCCGGCGAACGCCCGCAGCTGCACCTTGAACTCGTCCAGGGTCGGCGCGGTCGTACGGTCCTCGGCCACCCCCTCGGCGGGCACCACGACCCGGTACACCCCGTCCCCCAGCGGCATGGTGCCGAACCGCTGCTGGGTCTTGCGGATCTCGGCCACCACGGCGGCCATCTCCTCCTGCGGTGTGGTCAGCTCCATCTCGCCCAGCAGCGTCTCCACCCTGGAGGGCTCACCGGGGAAGCCGACACCGAGCAGCTTGCGCACCGTGCTGCGGCCACCGTCGCACCCGACGACGAAGCGCGAACGCAGCTCCGTCCCTCCCTCGCCGGTTACGCCCCCACCGGCCAGCTCGACGGTCACCCCCTGGTCGTCCTGGCGCAGTCCGACCACCTCGCAGCCACGCCGGATCTCGACGCCGACCTCGGTGGCGTGCTCGGCCAACAGGCCCTCGGTGACCTGCTGCGGGATGGCGAGGACGTACGAATGGGCCGTGTCCAGGTGCGCCGGCCACGTCTTGCTGAGACCGGCGAAGAAACCGCCGGCCGTGATCTGCTGCCCGAGCGAGAGGAAGCGCTCCAGCAGACCGCGCTGGTCCATGACCTCGATGCTGCGCACATGCAGACCCTGCGCGCGGGACTGCCGGGTCGGCTCCGTCTCCTTGTCCAGCACGAGCACCTGCACCCCGTGCAGCCGCAGCTCGGCGGCCAGCATCAAGCCGGTCGGTCCGCCGCCGACCACGATCACGTCCATCATGAGAACCGCCCCGTTCGAAGAAAGCTCACGTACGCCGCGAACACCGCGTTCCCGCAGGTCCCGGCGTTGACTCGGAGAGTCTGCGCCACGAGGGGGGCCTTGCCGCAAGGCCCCCCTCGTGCTATATGTTGAGAGTGGCAAGGAGTGGGTGAACCTCCTTGCCTTTGTCATTTCTCCGTCATGTGTCGTCCGCTGTGGACGGACGGGCTCCTCCCGAAGCGGTGCCGCGCAGCGTGCGGCGATGCCGGTGGTCCGGGAGGTTTCCCATGGGCCTGCGGATGCGGCCACGAATCGGATTCTTCGCTTCCGCAGATCAGCGGATCTTGCTTTGCATAAAACTGCGGGTCTGCGTATAGTCATGCCATCCAGGAGGAGGGTTTCGATGACGGTACGAGCAGCAGTGGCAGGCGCGAGCGGATACGCGGGTGGAGAACTCCTGCGTCTCCTCCTCACCCACCCCCAGGTGGAGATCGGTACCCTGACCGGCCACTCCAACGCCGGGCAGAAGCTCGGGGCCCTCCAGCCCCACCTCCTCCCGCTCGCCGACCGCGTCCTCGCGCCGACCATCGCCGAGGAGCTGGCCGGGCACGATGTCGTCTTCCTCGCCCTGCCGCACGGCCAATCCGCCGCCGTCGCCGAGCAGCTCGGCCCCGACGTCCTCGTCGTCGACATGGGCGCCGACTTCCGGCTGAACGACGCCGCCGACTGGGAGAAGTTCTACGGGTCCCCGCACGCCGGGACCTGGCCCTACGGCCTTCCCGAACTGCCGGGTGCCCGTGCCGCGCTGGAGGGGTCCAAGCGCATCGCGGTCCCCGGCTGCTTCCCCACCGCCGTCTCGCTCGCGCTCTTCCCCGCGTACGAGAACGGTCTCGCCGAACCCGACGCCGTGATCGTGGCCGCCAGCGGCACCTCCGGTGCGGGCAAGGCCCTCAAGCCGCACCTGCTCGGCAGCGAGGTCATGGGCTCCGTGACCCCCTACGGCGTCGGCGGTGGCCACCGGCACACCCCCGAGATGAGCCAGAACCTCAGCCCCCTGGCCGGCGAGCGGGTCACCGTCTCCTTCACGCCGACGCTCGTCCCGATGCCGCGCGGCATCCTCGCCACCTGCTCCGCGCCGGCGAAGCCCGGGGCGACGGCAGAGACGGTACGGGCCGCGTACGAGAAGGCCTTCGCGGACGAGCCGTTCGTCCACCTGCTCCCCGAGGGCCGGTGGCCGTCGACGGCGTCCGTGCAGGGTTCCAACGCCGTTCAGATCCAGGTCACGTACGACGAGACCGCGAACCGCATCATCGCGATCAGCGCCATCGACAACCTCACCAAGGGCACCGCCGGCGGCGCGGTGCAGAGCATGAACATCGCCCTCGGGCTCCCTGAGGACACCGGACTTTCCACGATTGGAGTCGCTCCATGAGCGTCACCGCAGCGAAGGGATTCACGGCAGCGGGCATCGCCGCCGGGATCAAGGAGAACGGCAACCCGGACCTGGCCCTCGTGGTCAACAACGGGCCCCGCCGCGCCGCCGCCGGCGTCTTCACCTCCAACCGCGTCAAGGCCGCGCCCGTCCTGTGGTCCCAGCAGGTGCTGACCACCGGCGAGCTGGCGGCCGTCGTCCTCAACTCCGGTGGCGCCAACGCCTGTACGGGCCCGCAGGGCTTCCAGGACACCCACGCCACCGCCGAGAAGGTGGCCGAGCTCCTCGAGGTCGGCGCCGGCGAGGTCGCCGTCGCCTCCACCGGCCTCATCGGCCTGCTGCTCCCCATGGACAAGGTCCTGAGCGGCGTCGAGAAGGCCGTCGGCGAGCTCTCCGAGCACGGCGGCGAGAAGGCCGCCATCGCCATCAAGACCACCGACACCGTCCACAAGACCTCCGTGGTCACCAAGGAGGGCTGGACCGTCGGCGGCATGGCCAAGGGCGCGGGCATGCTCGCCCCCGGCCTCGCCACCATGCTCGTCGTGCTCACGACCGACGCCGACGTCGCCGCCAAGGACCTCGACACGGCCCTGCGGCAGTCCACCAAGGTCACCTTCGACCGGGTCGACTCCGACGGCTGCATGTCCACGAACGACACCGTCCTCCTCCTCGCCTCCGGCGCCTCCGGCATCACCCCGGCGCACGAGGAGTTCGCCGAGGCCGTGACGACCGTCTGCCAGGACCTCGCGCGTCAGCTCATCGGCGACGCCGAGGGCGCCAGCAAGGACATCCGTATCGAGGTGATCAACGCCGCGACCGAGGACGACGCCGTCGAGGTGGGCCGCTCCATCGCCCGTAACAACCTCCTCAAGTGCGCCATCCACGGCGAGGACCCCAACTGGGGCCGGGTGCTCTCCGCCATCGGCACCACGCAGGCCGCCTTCGACCCCGACCAGCTCAATGTCGCCATCAACGGCGTGTGGGTCTGCAAGAACGGCTCGGTCGGCGAGGACCGCGACCTCGTCGACATGCGCTTCCGGGAGGTCACCATCACCGCCGACCTCGCCGCCGGTGCCGAGTCCGCCGTCATCTGGGCCAACGACCTCACCGCCGACTACGTCCACGAGAACAGCGCGTACTCGTCATGAGCGATTCCACGAACCCCACCCGTAAGCACACGGCGCTCCCGAAGGCCCAGATCCTCATCGAAGCGCTGCCCTGGCTGACCCGCCACAACGGCAAGACGGTCGTCATCAAGTTCGGCGGCAACGCCATGATCGACGAGGAACTCAAGGCCGCCTTCGCCCAGGACGTCGTCTTCCTGCGGCACGCCGGGCTCAAGCCGGTCGTCGTGCACGGCGGCGGGCCCCAGATCAGCGCCGCGCTCGACCGGCACGGCATCGTCAGCGAGTTCAAGGCCGGCCTGCGCGTCACCACCGAGGACGCCATGGACGTCGTACGGATGGTCCTCGCCGGCCAGGTCCAGCGCGAACTCGTCGGCCTGCTCAACCAGCACGGTCCCTTCGCCATCGGCATGACCGGCGAGGACGCGCACACCATCACCGCCACCAAGCACCAGCCGGTCATCGCGGGCGAACAGGTCGACATCGGCCGGGTCGGCGAGATCACCGGCATCGACACCGGCGCCATCGAGGCGCTCCTGGAGGACGGCCGGATCCCGGTCATCTCCTCCATCGCCCGCTCCGAGGACGACGGACATGTCTACAACGTCAATGCTGATACGGCGGCTGCGGCTCTCGCTGCGGCGCTGGGCGCCGAGACCCTGATGGTCCTGACCGACGTCGAGGGCCTCTACGAGGACTGGCCGCACAGCGACGAGGTCATCAGCAGGCTCACCGCGAGCCAGCTGGAGAAGCTGCTGCCCGACCTCTCCAGCGGCATGGTCCCCAAGATGGAGGGCTGCCTGCACGCCGTACGCAACGGGGTCACCACGGCCCGCGTGATCGACGGCCGCGTCCAGCACTCGATCCTGCTGGAGATCTTCACCGATTCGGGCATCGGCACGATGGTCGTGCCCGACGAGACGACGGGGGACGGGGAATGAGCAACGCGGAACTGACCCAGCGGTGGCAGGGCTCGCTGATGGACAACTACGGCACGCCCCGGCTGCCGCTCGTCCGCGGTGAGGGCGCCAAGGTCTGGGACGCCGACGGCACCGAGTACCTCGACTTCGTGGGCGGTATCGCCGTCAACGCCCTCGGCCACGCCCACCCGGCGATCGTCGAGGCCGTCTCGCGCCAGGTCGCCTCGCTCGGCCATGTCTCCAACCTCTTCGTCGCCGAGCCGCCGGTCGCCCTCGCCGAGCGGCTGCTGCAGCTCTTCGGCCGGCCCGGGCGGGTCTTCTTCTGCAATTCCGGGGCCGAGGCCAACGAAGGTGCGTTCAAGATCGGCCGGCTGACCGGCCGGACCCATATGGTCGCCACCCAGGGCGGCTTCCACGGCCGGACCATGGGCGCGCTCGCGCTCACCGGCCAGCCCGGCAAGCAGACCCCCTTCCTGCCGCTGCCGGGCGACGTCACGCACGTCCCGTACGGAGACGTCGACGCCCTGCGCGCCGCGGTCACCGAGGACACCGCGCTCGTGATCATCGAGCCGATGCAGGGGGAGAACGGCGTCGTCGTCCCGCCCGTCGGCTATCTCCAGGCCGCCCGCGAGATCACCCGCGCCACCGGCACGCTCCTCGTCCTCGACGAGGTCCAGACGGGTGTCGGCCGGACCGGCCACTGGTTCGAGTACCAGGGCCACGACGGCGTCGACCCCGACATCGTGACCCTGGCCAAGGGCCTCGGCGGCGGGCTGCCGCTCGGTGCGACCGTCGCCTTCGGCGAGGCGGCCGAGCTGTTCAAGCCCGGCCATCACGGCACGACCTTCGGCGGAAACCCGGTCGCCTGCGCCGCCGGCCTGGCCGTGCTCGACACTCTTGCGACCGGCGGAACGCTGGACGAGGTCAAGCGGCTCGGCGAGAAGCTGCGCGGTGGAATCGAGGGTCTGAACCACCCGCTGGTCTCCCATGTCCGTGGTGCGGGCCTCCTGCTGGGTATCGTGCTCACCGAGTCCCTCGCACCCCAGGTGCAGCAGGCGGCTCAGGACGCCGGTCTCCTGGTGAACGCGCCCGCCCCCGATGTCGTACGGCTGATGCCGGCACTGATCATCGGAGACGCCGAGGTGGACGCGTTCCTGGCAGCGCTGCCCGGTGTCCTCGACGAAGCGGTGAACGGGGAAGGACGAACCGGAGAATGAGACGACGATGACCGACGCGCAGGAATCCGAGCACGGCGGGCCGTCCGTTCCGCAGACCCGCACCGCACGCCACCGCAGGATCGTCGACATCCTCAACCGGCAGCCGGTGCGCTCGCAGAGCCAGCTGGCCAAGCTCCTCGCGGACGACGGGCTGAGCGTCACCCAGGCGACCCTCTCCCGCGACCTCGACGAGCTCGGCGCGGTGAAGATCCGCAACACGGGCGGCGAGTTGATCTACGCGGTGCCCAGCGAGGGCGGCTTCCGCACCCCGCAGGCGCCGCTCGGCGAGTCCGCCAAGGAGGAGCGGATGCGGCGGCTCTCCGGCGAACTGCTGATCTCCGCCGAGGCCTCCGCGAACCTGGTGGTGCTGCGGACCCCGCCGGGGGCGGCCCAGTTCCTCGCGTCGGCCATCGACCAGGCCGAACTCCACGCGATCCTCGGCACGATCGCGGGTGACGACACGCTGCTGCTGATCTCCCGCGACCCGGCGGGCGGCCAGGCGCTCGCCGACCACCTGCTGCGGCTCGCGCAGAACGACCGCTGAGGTCACGCCGGCGGGGCGCGTACCGACCGATGTCGAATCGGTCGGTACGCGCCCCGCCGGTCTTCAACGCCCCGGCCGGGTGAGCGGCGGCAGGGGCAGCGGAAGCCCCGGGAGCCCGTCGATGCTGGACGCGATGTGCTCCTTCTTCGCGAAGTACTCGCTGAGCGAGGTGTCGTCCTCGCGCGCGAACCGCCTCCCGTGCAGATCGCGGTCCTCGTCGTACGCCATGAACGGCACCCCGTACCCACAGCTGTCCCGGACCAGTTCGGCGGTGACCACGACGATCGCACGCAGCCCGTGCAGGGTGACATCGATGCCCGGGAAGTGCGCCAGAAGCCCCTCCCACCGCGGGTCGTCCCGGAACACGGGCTCGCCGCGTCCATGGACGCGCACGATGTTCGGCGGCCCCTGGAACGCGCACCACATGAGGGTGATGCGACCGTTCTCCCGCAGATGCGCGACGGTCTCGGCGGTGCTGCCGGCGAAATCGAGGTAGGCGACGGTCAGTTCGTCGATCACGGCGAAGGAGCCGGTCAGCCCCTTGGGAGAGAGATTGACGGTGCCGTCGCCGTCGAGCGGCGCGGTGGCGGTGAAGAAGATGGGCTGGGCCTCGATGAAGGCGCGGAGCCGTCCGTCTATTCGTTCATATGTCTTTCCCATGCCTCCGATTCTTCCGTGCCGGGAGGCGTACGGCAGCCCGCGTCACCTGGTGGTGCGTCAATACCCCACCACCGCCAGCGCGTTGGCCCGCAGTTTCGCGTCCGGGTCCCGGCTCAGCCGCCGCGCCGCCTCCCCGTACCCCTTCCCACCCTGCGCGGCCAGCAGCCGGAAGGCCGCGACGCGCACGTGCCGGGGCCGGTCCGGGTCCAGGCGCTCCGTCAGCTCCGCCGGGGACAGCCGGTGCGCCCACGGTACGAGTGCGCTCGCCGCCTCCCGCACGACGCCGGGCGCGGGGTCGTCGAGAAGTACCTTCAGCCGCGCCACGTCCACCGTCTCCAGGAGCCGCAGCCCGGCCACGGCACGGGCGCGCACACCGTCGCGCGGGTGGAGGGTCAGCGGCCACAGGAGGTCCGCGTCGTCCCGCGAACCGCACTCGGCGAGCCCGAGCGGCGCGCCGGGCGGCACGTCCGTGCCCGCGCACAGCGCTCGGTAGAGGGGAGCGGCTTCGGTCCCGGCCTGCCGCAGTACGTAGCGGGCGCAGGCCCGCACCAGTGCGGACCGGTCCGTGAGGAAGGGCGCGGCCTCCCCGTGCCGCTCCGTCCGGCGCAACGCCGTCACGCCGGCCGACCGCACCCGCGGGAACGGGGACCGCAGCAGGGGCTGCAGTACGTCGTCGCCGGTGGTGACGTCGACAGCCGCGAGCGCGCCGCTCGCGCAGAGGTCCTGGACGACCACGTCCCCGTCCGTGGCGGCGATCACGGCCAGCCGGACGGGGGAGAAGAGCTGGCGTTCGACCGCGAGCCGGTGTCCGAGCCTTCGCACGGCCCGTTCCTCGCTCGCGAGGAGGGCGTCGAGCGCGGGTGCGGGGCCCGCTCGCAGGGCGGTCTCCACCAGGTCGAGGGCGACGTCTCCGCGCTGTCGGCCCGAGATCCGCAGGACGACGGCGGCCAGGACCCCGATCCCGTCCGGGTCGACGCCGGGCAGCGCGGTCCGCAGCAGGCTCCGTGCCTCCGTGCGGACCGGCTCCGCCCAGTCCGCGCAACGGATCGCGATCAGCGGCAGCAGGGCGGGCAGCCCCTCCGCCCGTCGCAGCGCGGCCTGCCGTATCCGGCCGTCGGGGTGGCACAGGGCGAGGGCGACCTCGGATTCGGCGGGTTCAGGATGCGAACGATTCCGCGACAGGTTCACCGACGGCAGGGGCGCGTCCCACTCCCAGGTCGCCCGGCGCACGGGGCCGGCGGCCGCCCATGCGAAGGAGGGGAAGCTCGACCGCCGATACCCCGCGATCTCCCGCACCGCGCGGTCCAGCCCGGTCCACTCCGCCGCGTCCGAGACATCGATCGCCTCGGCGACCGGTACCCCTTGTGCCAGTCGCACGGCGTGTTCGATGTCTTCGCAGCTCGGCATGGGGGGAGCGTAGGCGTCGCCTCCGGCGACCGCCCCTGAATTTCCCGCGCCCCAGGGACCGCGTTGACAGAACATACGGAGGACTGCATAGTTATGCCTATCGCATCGTCGAGCTCTCCGCGGCGACCGCCGCCCGGCGTGACCTCGCGCAACCCCTAGTCGTTCCACAGCCGCCTCCCCGGTCGTCCACCCGCCGTGGGGAAGGCGGTCGCACATCTCCACCCTTGTCCTGAGGAGCACAGCAGTGAGCAGCAACAACGGTGACGTCCGGCTCTGGGGCGGCCGCTTCGCCGACGGCCCCGCCGAGGCCCTCGCGAAGCTCTCCGCGTCGGTCCACTTCGACTGGCGCCTCGCGCCGTACGACATCGCCGGTTCCCGTGCCCACGCGCGCGTGCTCCACAAGGCCGGGCTGCTCACCGAGGACGAGCTGACGCGGATGCTCGCGGGCCTCGACCAGCTGGAAACGGACGTGGCCTCGGGCGAGTTCGTCGGCACCATCGCCGACGAGGACGTCCACACCGCCCTGGAGCGTGGCCTCCTGGAGCGTCTCGGTCCCGACCTCGGCGGCAAGCTGCGCGCCGGCCGGTCCCGCAACGACCAGGTCGCCACCCTGTTCCGGATGTACCTGCGCGACCACGCCCGCATCATCGGCGGTCTCGTCGCCGACCTCCAGGACGCCCTGGTCGGCCTCGCCGAGGCGCACCCGGACGTCGCCATGCCCGGCCGGACCCACCTCCAGCACGCCCAGCCGGTGCTCTTCGCCCACCACGTCCTCGCCCATGTCCAGTCCCTCTCCCGGGACGCGGAGCGGCTGCGGCAGTGGGACACCCGGACCGCCGTCTCCCCGTACGGCTCCGGCGCCCTGGCCGGTTCCTCCCTCGGGCTCGACCCGGAGGCGGTCGCCAAGGACCTCGGCTTCGAGCGGGGCTCGGCGGGCAACTCCATCGACGGCACGGCCTCGCGCGACTTCGTCGCCGAATTCGCCTTCATCACCGCGATGATCGGGGTCAACCTCTCCCGTATCGCGGAGGAGATCATCATCTGGAACACGAAGGAGTTCTCCTTCGTGACCCTGCACGACGCCTTCTCCACCGGCTCGTCGATCATGCCGCAGAAGAAGAACCCGGACATCGCCGAGCTTGCGCGCGGCAAGTCGGGTCGCCTCATCGGCAACCTCAGCGGTCTGATGGCCACCCTCAAGGCCCTGCCGCTCGCCTACAACCGTGACCTCCAGGAGGACAAGGAGCCCGTCTTCGACTCCTGCGACCAGCTGGAGGTCCTGCTGCCCGCCTTCACCGGCATGATGGCCACGCTGACCGTCAACCGGGAGCGCATGGAGGAGCTGGCCCCGGCCGGCTTCTCGCTCGCCACCGACATCGCCGAGTGGCTGGTCAAGCAGGGTGTGCCGTTCCGGGTGGCGCACGAGGTCGCGGGTGAGTGCGTGAAGGTGGCCGAGGCCGACGGCGTCGAGCTCGACGGGCTCACCGACGACCAGTTCGCCAAGATCTCCGAGCATCTGACCCCCGAGGTCCGCACGGTCCTCAACGTGCCGGGTGCGCTGGCCTCCCGTGACGGCCGCGGCGGCACCGCTCCCTCGGCCGTCGCCGTGCAGCTCCTGGAGGTCAAGGCGGACCTGGTGATCCAGCACGCCTGGGCCACCGCCAAGCTGTAACACCCAGCGTCACAGCGCCGCCGCCCAGTCCGCGAGCGCGTCGAAGTCCGGCCGGATCAGTCCGATACGGGGGTCGACGTGCAGCAACAGGGCGGCGGCGAGGTGGTTCCGGTCCACGTACTCGTGGTCGTACGACGTGATGTCGTCATCCACCCAGGCGAACGGCCGCCCGGCGGCGTACTCCAGGATGTACTGCGTCTTCCAGAAGGTCCCGCGAGGGGCCTTTCCGTGCATCTGGGGCCAGTCGATGAAGGGCAGCTCGGGCAGTCCGAGGTGCGGCCCTATCCAGTCGTTCGCCTCGTCCTTCCAGGTCGTCGCCCACACCAGCTCGTACGCGTCGGCCAGCGCGAGCAACTCGGCCCCGTGGGCGGGATTCAGCCATACCCGCAGCGGCTTCGTGTCGAACCAGCCGGTCGGCCGCATGCGATGCGTGGTGTACCCCTCAGGTCGGCGTTCGCGCTGAGCCGCATAGGGATTCAGCGGTCCGTCCACGTCGATCAGCAGCAGCGGCTTCGTCATGTCCACAGCATTCCCTCCCGCGCCATCGTGAGGCGTTGATTTATCGAATGAGACATTGGTGTCTCATTCGGTGTATGGTCGTCTCATGTCAGTCGACCGCACCCAGGTGCTCCGCACCGCAGCCGCTCTGCTCTCCCGGAAATCGACCGCCACCATGGACGAGGTCGCCCGGGCCGCGGGCATCGGCCGCGCCACCCTGCACCGGCACTTCGCCGGACGGGACGCGCTGGTCAGGGCGCTGGAGGCGATGGGCCTGACGGAGTTCGAGGCCGCGTGCGACGCCGCACGCCTCGACGACGGTCCTGCGGACGAGGCGCTACGGCGGCTCGTCGTCGAAACCGAGCCCAACGCGCCGCTGCTGGCCTTCCTCGTCACCGAGAACCAGCTCTTCGAGGGCGACGACGTGGACGAGGGCTGGGCCCGGCTCGACGCGAGGGTCAGCGCCCTCTTCAGACGCGGTCAGGAGGAAGGCACCTTCCGGATCGACCTGAGCCCCGCCTGGCTCACCGAGGCCCTCTACGGCCTCGTCTCGGCCTGTGCCTGGTCCGTGATGGACGGCCGGGTCGCCCCCAATGACTTTCAGTACATGATCACCGAGCTGCTGCTCGGTGGCGCACGACGGAGCGTGGAGAAATGAGCACCACCCAGCAGCTGAACCTCACGAAGGGGACGGAGGTGAAGAGCCCCGGGCGATGGCTCGCGCTCGCGGTGCTCGTCCTGGCGGTCCTGCTGGTCGCGGTCGACGCCACGGTGCTCGGTCTGGCCACGCCCTCGCTCAGCGAGGACCTCGAGCCGTCCGGCACGCAGCTTCTCTGGATCGGCGACATCTACTCGTTCGTCATCGCCGGCCTGCTCGTCTCCATGGGTTCGCTCGGCGACCGGATCGGCCGCAAGAAGCTGCTCCTGATCGGTGCGACGGCCTTCGGCGCCGTCTCCGTACTCAACGCGTACGCCACCAGCCCCGAGATGATGATCGTCGCCCGTGCGCTCCTCGGCGTCGCCGGCGCGACGCTGATGCCGTCGACGCTTGCGCTGATCCGGAACATCTTCCACGACCCCAAGGAGCGCAGCCTCGCCATCGGCATCTGGGGAGCCACCGCATCGGCCGGCGCGGCGGTCGGCCCGGTCGTCGGCGGAGCGCTGCTCCAGCACTTCTGGTGGGGCTCGGTCTTCCTCATCAATCTGCCCGTCATGGCAGCCCTGGTCCTCGTCGGCATCAAGCTGCTGCCCGAGTCCAGGAACCCGGTCGCCGGCCCCTGGGACCTGATCAGCGTCGGGCTCTCGCTCGTCGGTGTCATCGGAGTCGTCTACGCCATCAAGGAAGTCGCCTCGCACGGCCTGACGTGGGAGGTCGTCGCGGCCGCCGTCATCGGCGCGGCCACCCTGTACGCCTTCGTCAGGCGCCAGCACACGCTGGCGTCGCCCCTGCTCGACATGCGGCTGTTCAAGCACCGTGGCTTCTCGGGCGCTGTCCTGGCCGACCTGCTCACCGTCTTCGGGCTCTCCGGACTGGTCTTCTTCCTCTCCCAGTTCCTGCAGCTGGTCCAGGGGCGCGAGCCGCTGGAGGCCGGTCTGGCCGAACTGCCCGCCGCCATCGGCGCGGTGGTCACCGGTCTGATCGCCGGCCGGTACGCCCGGCGGTTCTCGGTGCGCGCCGTCGTCGCCGGCGGTCTCGGCGCAATCGGCCTCGCGCTCGCCGTCGTCACCCTGGTCCACAAGGAGACCGGTTATCCGCTGCTCGGCGCGGCGCTGCTCGTCGTCGGCCTCGGCGCCGGATTCTCGTTCACCGTCACCGCCGACGTGATCCTCTCCAGTGTGCCCAAGGAGCAGGCGGGTTCGGCCTCCGCGGTCTCCGAGACCGCATACGAGCTGGGCGCGGCGCTCGGCATCGCGCTCCTCGGCTCGATCGTCACCGGCGTCTACCAGGGCTTCGCGACCCCGGCCGGAGTCCCCTCGGACGCGGCCGCGGCGGCGCACGAATCGCTCGGCGGCGCGGTCGAGGCCACCGCCGGCCTCGCGCCGGACGCGGCGACCGCCCTGGTCTCCGCGGCCCAGGTGGCCTTCGTCGACGGCCTGCGCATCGCGGCGGGCGTCGGCGCGGCGGTGCTTCTCGCGACGGCGGTCGCGGCCTGGTTCCTGCTGAAGGGCCAGAAGCTGGAGGACGGCGTCGAGCACTGACGCGCAGGCGTCGCAGAAGAAGGGGCCCCGCACGGCAGTCGCCGTGCGGGGCCCCTTCGTTCACTCCGTAACCGCTACGCGGCCTTCGCCTTGGTGGCGTACATGTCCACATACTCCTGGCCGGACAGCCGCATCACCTCGGACATCACCGAGTCCGTCACCGCCCGCAGTACGTAGCGGTCGCGGTCCATGCCCTCGTACCGCGAGAACTCCATCGGCTCGCCGAAGCGCACCGTCACCCGGCCCGGCCGGGGCAGCCCCGCCCCGCCCGGCTGGATCTTGTCGGTGCCGATCATCGCGAACGGCACCACCGGCGCGCCCGTCATCAGCGTGAGGCGAGCGATGCCGGTACGGCCCCGGTACAGCCGGCCGTCGGGGGAGCGGGTGCCCTCCGGGTAGATGGAGAAGATTTTGCCTTCCTCGAGCACTCGGCGGCCCGTCATCAGCGCCGCGACACCGCCGCGGCCGCCGTCGCGGTCCACCGGGATCATGCCGACGCTGGTGAAGAACCAGGCCATCAGCCGGCCCTTGAACCCCTTGCCGGTCACGTACTCGTCCTTGCCGATGAAGAAGACCGGGCGGTCCGTGCAGATCGGCATGATCATCGAGTCGATGAAGGTCAGGTGGTTGCCCGCCAGGATCACCGGACCCGTCCCCGGGATGTTCTCGGCGCCCTCCACACGTGGGCGGAACATCAGGCGCAGGATCGGTCCGAGCACTGCCTTGATGAGTGCGAGACGGGACAACGGTTCCTCCGGTATCGGGGCGGTCGGCGTCGATGTGTGTGGGGGACTGTGCAGGTGAGGACGATACTCGCGGGTCACCCCCCTGCGCACATCGGGTTCACCGAGTGGATACACAGTGTTGACGTGTGTTTCCGCCATGTTCGGCCAGGATCTGCCGCAGGTAGGGGGTGACTGCCTAGGGTCGGAGCAGCTGTTGACAGGTGCGGGACATCACCATGCAAAGGAGCCTTCATGACACAGGGTGAGCACCGGAGCCCGGGCCGGCGGACGGTCCTCGGGGTGGCGGGCGCGGCCGTACTGGGCGCATCGACGGTCCTGCCCGCGGGCACCGCGCAGGCGGCGGAGAGTCGGGGCCGGGGACACGGTCACGGCTTCCGCTCCCTCCCCGTCCCCACCGTCATCGCTCACCGCGGCGCCAGCGGTTACCGCCCCGAGCACACCCTCGGCTCCTACCAGCTCGCCCTCGACCTCGGCGCCCATGTGATCGAGCAGGACCTCGTCCCCACCAAGGACGGCCACCTGGTCTGCCGCCACGAGAACGACATCACCGGCACCACCGATGTCGCCGACCACCCGGAGTTCGTCTCCCGCCGCACCACCAAGTCCGTCGACGGCGTCTCCCTGACGGGATGGTTCACCGAGGACTTCACCCCCGCCGAGCTCAAGACGCTGCGCGCCAAGGAGCGCATTCCCGGCACCCGCCAGGAGAACACCCTCTACGACGGCCGCTGGGAGATACCCACCTTCGAGGAGGTGCTGCGCTGGGCCGAGCGGGAGGGGCGCTGCCGGGGCCGCGAGGTCTGGCTGCACGTCGAGACCAAGCACCCCACGTACTTCCGCGGCCTCGGCCTCGGGCTTGAGGAGCGCCTCGCCAAGTTGCTGCGCCGGTACGGTCGTCACCGCGCCGACTCCGCGGTCTTCCTGCAGTCCTTCGAGCCGAGCAGTATCCAGCGCCTCGCCAAGCTGGTGAACTCCCCGCGCGTGGTCCTGCTGTCGGCCGCGAGCAGCCGCCCCTGGGACTTCGTCCAGGCGGGTGACCCGCGCACGGTCGCCGACCTGGTGACGCCCGCGGGGCTGCGCTGGATCGCCTCGTACGCCCAGGGCATCGGCCCCACCCTCGATCTGGTCATCCCACGCGACGCGAGCGGTCGGCTCGGTACCCCGACGACGCTGGTGGCCGACGCACACGCGGCGGGCCTGATCCTCCACCCGTACACCCAGCGCAACGAGAACAGCTTCCTGCCCGCGGACTTCCGCCGCGGCACGGACCCGAACGCCTACGGAGACGTCTTCGGCGCGCTGAAGACCTATCTGGCGACGGGTATCGACGGCATCTTCTCCGACAATCCGGACACGGCACTCCTGGCGGCGGCGGACTTCACGAGGAGCTGAGCCCCGCGCCACCCGGTCGGAACGCCCGACCGGGTGGTTTACGCCCCTTTCCGCAACCGCCCCGGCCCGGGCCCGCATCGTGCCGGGCATGACCCACCTCCTGCGCACCCTCGCCCCCCTCCTCGCGGCGGAATCGAAGGCCGAGGCCCCGGCCGCCGGCGTCGATGCCGGGGACCTCGAACAAGCGGTCTGGCTGAGGCTCCTGGAGCGCCTCGAGAAGGACGACGCGCCCACCCGCCCCGCCGACTGGCTGCGCCGGGCCGTCCGTGCCGAGGCCCGCCGCGCCCGCCGCGCCGCCCTGCGGGAACGCCCCTACCAGGGCGAGGAGGCCGCGGAACCGCACGACTCGCCCGAGAGCTCCGCCCTCGTGGCCGAACGCCGCCGTGTCGTGCGCGCCGCCGTCCGCCGTACCCCCGGCCACTGCCCGCGGCTGCTCACCGCGATGCTCGACCCGGCCGACCCCACCTACCGGGAAATCGCAGGGGAGTTGGGTATCTCACAAGGCAGTCTGGGGCCGATGCGTTCCCGTTGCCTGGGATGCCTGCGCAGAATGCTGGCTGCAGAGGTTCCCGCATCGACCTCGAGGGGAAGGGTGCGGTAGACCGACCGGTTGACCAGGTGAGCGGGAGGCATGCGCACATGGGCATGAGCGTGACCATCTCAGCGGCAGACGCGCAGGACGCGGAGCACATACTGAAGCTGCAGTACCTCTGTTACCAGAGCGAGGCCGAGCTCTACGGCGACTACTCCATCGAGCCGCTCACCCAGACCCTGGACGCCCTGCGGGCCGAACTGGCCCAGGGGTACGGCCTCGTGGCACGCCTCGGGGACGAGGTCGTCGCCTCCGTGCGCGGACGGGTCGACGAGACCGGCACCGTACGGATCGCCAAGCTCATCGTCCACCCGCGGATGCAGCGCCACGGCCTCGGCGGCCGGCTGCTCGACGCCATCGAGAGCCACTTCGCCGGCGACCCGGTCCCCGTCGCCAAGCGGTTCCAGCTGTTCACCGGCCACCGCAGCGAGGGCAACCTCCGGCTGTACCGCAGCAAGGGCTACGAGCCGGTCGCCACCCGCGAGATCGGACCGCGGCTCACCCTCGTGACCCTGGAGAAAGCCGCCTAGGCGCTCGCCCGAGGAGACCGCGTACGCCTACGCGGTCGCCCGGGAGCGGCGAAGCCACCAGATCCCGGTCACCGGCAGCAGCACCGGGATGAAGATGTAGCCGTAGCCGTAGTCCGACCAGACCGTGGCATCGGGGAACGCGGACGGGTCCGCGAGCGTCCACGTCCCCACGGTCAGTACGCCCACCAGCTCGGCGGCGCAGCACACCAGCGCCGCCCTGCGGGCCGTCTCCCCGCCCCTGACCAGCGTGTACGTGATGAAGGCGTACACCACGGCCGCCACCGCCGACAGCGTGTACGCCAGCGGCGCCCGGTCGAACTCGGTGGCGATCTGGTAGATCGAGCGCGAGACCGCGCCGACCGACATCACTCCGTACAGCCAGACCAGCAGCATGCCCGGCCCCGTGACCAGGCGGCCCGCTCCCTCGGTCGCACTCATCTCAGCCCACCGTCCAGATGTCGAAGAGACGCACCTCGAGCACCGCGAGCACGACCGCGCCGGCCGCCACCGTCGCCGAGCCCCAGCGGCTCCGCTCCGCGAGCGACATGAACCCGGCCGCCGGGACCGCGCAGAGCGAGCCCAGCAGATACGCGACGAAGATCGTCGTGCCCTCCTCGGCCTTCTCGCCGCGCGAGAGCTGAACGATGCCGACGATCAGCTGGACCAGTGCGAGGAAGGTCACCACGGCCATGCCGATGAAGTGCCAGTCCTTGGTGGGCTGGTCACGGGTGAAGGCGAAGCCGCACCAGGCGGCGAGGGCGAGCGCGGCCACCGAGACCGCGACCGTCAGGGCGTCAAGCATGGGCCCGAGGGTATTACGGGCCAAAAGGCCCGATGCGCTCGCCCCCCACCCGCCCCGTAGGGTCGAGACCCATGAGGCCGCTCGGTGAGGCACCGCCGCGCGGCGGGCAGGAGAGTCGTGGTCTTGACCACAACCCACGACCGTTCCGAGCTCGACGCCGATGTCGCCCTGACCGACCTGCTGGAGGCATCCGCGCAGGCCACGGACGGGGGACCGGAGATCACCGCCGGGGCCTGACGGTCGAGCGAGGTGTCCGCATGATGTCTCGGCCATGTCCGCTATTCGGACACCCCCGATTCGGCCTGACAGGTGCGTGCTTTACTTGCAGACATGACCACGACGAGCAGCCGCACCCTTGCGACCGAGGCGATCAGCACGCCCGGTGCTCGTTGTATGTGTCGAATGTGCGCCTTCTGAGGGCCCCCGCCTGAGCCTCGCGCCCCGAAGCGAGACCCCGACGGCCGAGCCGATCCGCCCGCCCTTCCGGCGCCGGACCGTGCCCGCCCCGCGCACACGCTGCCTTCCGGCCACCCGCTGGACCAGCCCACTTCGCGCCTGACTGTCCGAACGACGAATGCCCCGTGCCCGGCGGACCCCGCGCCGCGCACTCGACAGTGACGGAAACCCCTGTGATCACCACTTCGGGCCTGACCAAGGTCTACGAGTCGCGAGGCCGCCAGGTCACCGCTCTGGACGGCGTCGACCTCCACGTCCGCGAGGGCGAGGTGTTCGGCGTGATCGGCCAGAGCGGCGCCGGCAAGTCCTCGCTCATCCGCTGCGTCAACCTCCTGGAGCGCCCCACCTCCGGCACCGTGACCGTCGACGGCGTCGACCTCACCGCGCTGGCGGCGAACGGCCGCCGCGCCGGCAAGGACCTGCGCCGCGCCCGCTCCAGCATCGGCATGGTCTTCCAGCACTTCAACCTGCTGTCCTCGCGCACCGTCAAGGACAACATCGAGCTGCCGCTGGAGATCCTCGGCGTCTCCGGCGCCGAGCGCGCCAGCCGCGCCCTGGAACTCCTCGACCTCGTCGGCCTCGCCGACAAGGCCAAGGCCTACCCCGGCCAGCTCTCCGGCGGTCAGAAGCAGCGCGTCGGCATCGCCCGCGCCCTCGCCGGCAACCCCAAGGTCCTGCTCTCCGACGAGGCCACCAGCGCCCTCGACCCGGAGACCACCCGCTCCATCCTGCAGCTGCTGCGCGACCTCAACCGGCAGCTGGGCCTCACCGTCCTGCTCATTACGCACGAGATGGACGTCGTCAAGACGATCTGCGACTCGGCAGCGCTGATGCAGAAGGGCCGGATCGTCGAGTCCGGAACCGTGAGCGAACTGCTCGCCACCCCCGGCTCCGAGCTGGCGGCCGAGCTCTTCCCCGTCAGCGGCGCCGCCACCGGCCCCGACCGCACGGTCGTCGACGTCACCTTCCACGGCGAGGCCGCGACGCAGCCGGTGATCTCCCAGCTCTCCCGTACGTACAACATCGACATCTCGATCCTCGGCGCCGCGATGGACACCGTCGGCGGCAAGCAGATCGGCCGCATGCGGATCGAACTGCCCGGACGGTACGAGGAGAACGTCGTGCCCGTCGGCTTCCTCCGTGAACAGGGCCTTCAGGTCGACGTCGTCGACGAGGACGCGACGCCCGCGCAGGCCCAGAGCGCCGTGCTTGTCAAGGAAGGTGCCAAGTGACCTGGTCGGAGATGCAGCCCCTGCTGGAGCAGGGCACGGTCGACACCCTCTACATGGTCCTGTGGGCCACGGTCGTCACCGTCCTCGGCGGACTTCCGCTCGGCATCCTCCTCGTCCTCACGGACAAGGGCGGCCTGCTGCAGAACACCGTGGTCAACAAGGTCGTCGGCGTGATCGTGAACATAGGCCGCTCGCTGCCGTTCATCATCCTGCTGATCGCCCTGATCCCCTTCACGACCTTCGTGGTCGGCACCTTCATCGGCCCCACCGCGATGATCGTGCCGCTCGCCATCGGCGCCATCCCGTTCTTCGCGCGCCTCGTCGAGACCGCGATCCGCGAGGTCGACCACGGGCTGGTCGAGGCCGTCCAGTCCATGGGCGGCTCCGTACCGACGATCGTCCGCAAGGTGCTGTTGCCCCAGGCGCTGCCCTCGCTGGTCTCCGCGATCACCACCACCGTCATCGTGCTCATCGGCTACTCCGCGATGGCCGGCGCGGTCGGCGGCGAGGGCCTCGGCTCCAAGGCGATCACCTACGGATACCAGCGCTTCGACACCCAGTTCATGCTGGTCACCGTCGTCGTCCTGATCGCGATCGTCACCGTCGTCCAGCTCATCGGCGACCTCGCCGTCCGTCTCCTCGCCCGCCGAGGACGCACCGCCTGACCGCGGCGCCGCCCCACAGACTTCGTCTTTTCGAAGAAGAGCCCGGACTTGTTGTCCAGGCGTCCACCGCACCACCAGAAAGAGGCACTTTTCGTGCGTAAGAACATCAAGCTCACCGCCGGTATCGCCGCCACCGCCGCACTCGCCCTGGGCCTCTCCGCCTGCGGCACGTCGTCGGACCCGTCCTCCTCGAAGGACTCGGCCGGCTCCGCCGACAAGGCGCTCGTCGTCGCCGCGTCCCCGACGCCGCACGCCGACATCCTCAACTACGTCAAGGACAACCTCGCCGCGAAGGAGGGCCTGAAGCTGGAGGTGAAGGAGTTCACGGACTACGTCCTGCCGAACACCGCCACCGAGTCCGGCCAGGTCGACGCCAACTTCTTCCAGCACAAGCCGTACCTCGACGACTTCAACCTGAAGAACAAGACCCACATCGTCCCGGTGGTCAACGTCCACCTGGAGCCCCTCGGCCTCTACTCCAAGAAGGTCAAGGACCTCAAGGACATCAAGGCCGGCCAGACCGTCGCCGTCCCCAACGACACCACCAACGGCGGCCGCGCGCTCAAGCTGCTCGCCGACAACGGGCTCATCACCCTCAAGGACGGCGTCGGCTCCAACGCCAAGCTCTCCGACATCACGGACAAGAAGGGCCTGGAGTTCAAGGAGTTGGAGGCCGCCACCGTGCCCCGCGCCCTGAACGACGTGGACGCCGCGGTCGTCAACGGTAACTACGCCATCGAGGCCAAGCTCAACCCGGCCACCGACGCCCTGGTCCTGGAGAAGGCGGAGGGCAACCCCTACGCCAACTTCCTCGCCGTCAAGGAGGGCAACGAGAAGGACGCGCGCGTGCAGAAGCTCGTCAAGCTCCTCAACTCGCCCGAGGTGAAGAAGTACATCGAGGACACCTACAAGAACGGGTCGGTCATCCCGGCCTTCGGTGCCGTCGCCAAGTAAGGCCCGCAGTACAGTTCTTGTGACGAAGGCCCCCGCATCCCGTCCGATGCGCGGGGTCTTCGTCGCTCCCCGCCCCATCTGACGCCACATCGGACCCGGCCATGCACACCCACGGCTTCATACTGCATGCTGTGCGTTCACGGTCGATTCGGACGGTCCTCGGCATGGAGCTGCGCATGACTACCACCTTTCCGGACATCTCCATCAACACGGATCGGTTGGTGCTGCGCGCGCTCGAAGAGGTCGACGCCCCCGCGCTCGCCGAGATGATGAACGACGAGATGGTCGCGGCATGGACCGCCGTCCCCCAGCCGTTCACCGAAGAGGCCGCGCACCGTTGGATCACGGAGTACGCGCCCACCGAGCGCACCGCCGGCCGCGGGCTCGACCTCGCCGTGACCGAGTTCCTCACCCAGCGGCTCGTGGGCATCATCCAGCTGGGCAAGACCAATTGGCGGGTGAGGTCCACCGAGATGTCGTACATCGTCGCCCCCTGGGCCCGCGGCGAGGGTTACGCCTCCGAAGCCGCCCTCGCCACCGCCCAGTGGCTCTTCGGCGACCAGGGCTTCGAGCGCATCGAGCTGCGCACCGCCGCCGACAACACCGCCTCCCAGCAGGTCGCGCAGAAGATCGGCTGCATCAGCGAAGGCATCCTGCGCGGCGCCTGCATAGCCCGCACCCGCACCGAGAACGGTGACTGGGCCGACCTGCGCACCGACTACATCCTGTGGGGCCTGCTCCCCGAGGACCTCGAGGGCGTCGCCGATCAGATGGCGGAGGCCGGATACTCCTCGTTCACCGACTGGAGCTGAGCGGGCCACCCACGCCGGGGTACCCTCGACACCCCCCGACCTGCGACAAAGACCTCAGGAGACAGACGACGATGGCCGACCGGGTCACGGTGATCGGCTGGGACGGCTCGCCCCTCACCGCAGCGGCCCGGTCCGCGCTCTCCGCCGCCACCCTCGTGGCCGGGGCACCGCACCACCTCGCCCTGCCCGAGGTACCGCCAGGGGCCGAGCGCATCCGCCTCGGCAGTGTCGACCTCGCCGCCCGCCGTATCGCCGGCCACCGCGGCACCGCCGTGGTCCTCGCCGACGGCGACCCCGGCTTCTTCGGCGTCGTCCGCACCCTGCGCGCCCCCGAGCACGGCCTCGAGGTCGAGGTCGTCCCCGCGGTCTCCTCCGTCGCCGCCGCCTTCGCCCGCGCCGGGATGCCCTGGGACGACGCCCGGATCGTCGTCGCGCACCAGCGCACCCTGCGGCGCGCCGTGAACGTCTGCCGCGCCCACCCCAAGGTCGCCGTCCTCACCTCGCCCGGCGCCGGCCCCGCCGAACTCGCCCTCCTCCTCGACGGCGTGCACCGGACCTTCGTCATCTGCGAGGAGCTCGGCACCGACCGCGAGCAGGTCACCGTCCTCACCTCGGACAAGGCCGCCGACCACGCCTGGCGCGACCCGAACGTCGTGATCGTCATCGGCGGATCCGCCGGCGGACAGGGCGGGGGCTGGCTGATGGGGCACGAGACACCGAAGGTACGGGGCTGGGCACTGTCGCCGGAGGAGACGGGCGGCGGAATCGGCACCGGCTCGCGTACCGGCACCGGCAGCGGGGAGACATCCGTCCTGCGCGCCGCCCAACTGGCTCGCCTCGGCCCGCGCGTCGGCGACCTCGTCTGGGACATCGGCTGCGGCAGCGGCGCCCTCTCGGTCGAGGCCGCCCGCTTCGGCGCGGCCGTCATCGCCGTGGACGCCGACCCGGACGCCTGCGCCCGCACCGAGGCCGCCGCCCGCCGCGACGGCGTCCAGCTGCAGGCCGTGCGCGGCCGCGCCCCCCACGTACTGGAACGGCTCCCCGAACCCGATGTCGTACGGATCGGCGGCGGCGGCGTCCCCGTCGTCACCGCCTGCACCGACCGCAGGCCGGAACGGATCGTCACCCACGCCTCCACCCGCGACGAGGCGGAGGCCGTCGGCGCGGCGCTCACCGACGGCGGCTACACCGTCGAATGCGCCCTGCTGCAGAGCGTCGGCCTCGACCCGGCCGACTGGTCGGAACGTGACCGCACCGTCGTCTTCCTGATCTCCGGGCGCCGGTCGACCTCCTCCTAGCTCCGCCGGGGAACCCCCACCCGTGACCCTGCCGCGCCGCAGGGCCAGGTAGGCTGGCGGATTGTTGTACCGCAGCCGGACCTTCAATACTTTGTTCGTCAATGTCCGGAAGTAGGGGCCCCATTGGGTCGCTGATGTGGTACGGAGCAACCGGGGGACGCGCGACGTGGCGCAGTCCACAGCAAACCGTGGCGGATCCGCCTGTCATGACGGCCGATGGCCGCGACAATGCTGGGGTGTCCGCGCGTCATTCGTGCCGCACGGCGCGCACGCTCGTTCTTGTTGACGGGTGAAGGTCTGAAGGAGCACAACCGATGGGCGAGGGGTACGCATGACGGACACCGGCCAGGTCCCGGGCGAGGGGCTGCCGGAGAACGCAGGCATGGTCGAGCAGCCGGGCATCCCCGCTCCGGGCGCGTACACCTTCCTGGACCCCTCCGAGAACGCAGCCGAGGACGACGACCTGCTCCTGATGCCGGGCGCGCAGGGCGCGTGGAGCGAGCACCAGCCGGGCGCCGTGCCCGCGCCGCCCGTCGCCGTACCGGTGCCCGGGATGATGCCGGGGCAGCCGCAGCACGCGGGCGACCCGCTCACCGACCCGCTGGCAGGTCCGATCGCCGAAGCCCTCGCCGCGCAGACGCCGGTGGCAACGGCTCCCGTCGTCCACGAGGCCGTCGCCACACCGGCGCACGGAGTGCCCGTGGCCCCTCAGGAGCCGGTCCTCACCGACCACGGCTACGAGCCCGGCATCCTGGACACCGGCGCCCACGAGGCTGCCGGCCGCGACTCCGGCTCGGTCGACCTCAGCGCGGTGCGCGTTCCGCAGCCCGCCGCTGCTCCGACCCCACCGCCCGCCCGCCGTCCGCTGCACATGGGCCCGCCCGTGCCCGAGGCCGGTGGAGGGGTCGTGCGCTCGCTCGCCGACCGCGGACCCGCCGGCGTACCGGCAGCCGCGTCCGTTCCCATGCCCGTCCCGGCGCCCGCACCGGTCGGTGCCTCCGTCGCCGCCCCGATGCCCGCCCGTATGCAGGGCCCGCCGACGACCGGTCCCGAGTACCTCGACAGCCCGCAGGAGCAGCCGGTCGCGCCGGTCGCCCCCCAGTTCGGCGAGATCCCGCCGCAGGGCGCCGTGCCGTGGGACCCGCAGCCCCAGGGACCCGTCGCGGCACCCGAGCCGGCGCCGCAGGCGGTACCCGCAGAAACGGTCGGCCAGTTCGTCCAGGTCGAGGGCACGGTCCCGACCACTCCGCACCTGGCGCCGACGCCGGTGGTCGAGGTCGTCGAGGCAGCGGCGGAGCCGGTCCCGGCACCGGAGCCCCTGCCCGAGTCCGAGCCGCAGCCCGAGCCGGTACGGGTGCAGGCCGTCGAGCCGGTCGCCGAGGAGCCTGCGGCCGAGGTCGTGGCCGAGGTCCCGGCCGAGGTCACCCCGGTGGACGTTCCCGTCGCGGCCGAGGTGCCGGTGGAGGAGGTCCCCGCGGCCGTCCCCGCGCCGCGTGACGGTGGTCCGTCGACCGCCGTTCCCGTGCCGCCGGTCGAGGTCACGGTCGAGGCCGCGGCCGAGCCCGTGGCCGAGGTCCAGCCGGAGCCGGTCCCTGAGGTTGTCGCCGAGACCGTCGCCGAGCCGGCCGTCGAGCCCGTCGCCGAGGTGGCGCCCGAGCCCGAGGGGGAGCCGGTCGCCGAGGTTCCCGTCGTCGAGCAGCCCGCCGTGGACGAGGCAGCCGTGGACGAGCCCGCCGTCGTGGAGGCGGACGCCGAGGTCGGCGAGCAGGACCAGACCGAGCCGTCGCCCGAGGCGGAGGTCCGGACCGAGGCCGTGGAGCCCGTCGCGGTAGAGGCCGTGGAGCCCGTCGAGGCCGTGGAGCCTCTTGAGGCCGGAGAGGCCGTCGAGGAGTCCGCCGTCGAGGAGCCCGCCGCCGAAGAGCCGTCGGCGGACGAGCCGGTCGCCGAGGAGCCCTCGGCCGAGGACGCCGAGGACGCCGGGGGGGCCGAGGAGGCCCAGGAGCCGGAGGCGCCCGGCGCCCCCGCGCCCGGGTACGGCGAGGCCGAGCGCGAGGCCGTGCTGCGCGTGATGCGCGAGCGCCGCGACATCCGCAACGGCTTCCGGTCCGACCCGATCCCGCACGAGGTGCTGCTCCGCGTTCTGGAGGCCGCCCACACGGCCCCCAGCGTCGGCCACTCCCAGCCCTGGGACTTCGTCGTCATCCGCTCCGCCGAGACCCGCCGGAGCATGCACGAGCTCGCCCAGCGTCAGCGTGAGGCCTACGCCCAGTCGCTGCCCAAGGCCCGGGCGAAGCAGTTCAGGCAACTGAAGATCGAGGCCATCCTCGACACTCCGGTCAACATCGTCGTCACCGCCGACCCCACGCGGGGCGGCCGGCACACCCTGGGCCGCTACACGCAGCCGCAGATGGCGCCGTACTCCTCCGCGCTCGCCGTCGAGAACCTGTGGCTCGCCGCCCGTGCCGAAGGCCTCGGCGTCGGCTGGGTCAGCTTCTTCGACGAGCGCGAGATGGTCCGCGCGCTCGGCCTCCCCGAGCACCTGGAGGTCGTCGCGTACCTGTGCGTCGGGTACGTCGACGAGTTCCCCGAGGAGCCCGAGCTGATGCAGGCGGGCTGGTCCAAGCGCCGGCCGCTGTCCTGGGTCGTCCACGAGGAGACGTACGGCCGCCGCGCGCTGCCCGGCGAGGAGCCGCACGACCTGCTCCAGGAGACCATCGCCAACATCCGCCCGCTGGACGCCAAGGCGCTCGGCGAGGCGTGGGAACGGCAGAAGCGCATGACGAAGCCCGCGGGGGCGCTCGGCATGCTGGAGATCATCTCCGCGCAGCTCTCCGGGCTCTCCCGGATGTGCCCGCCGCCGATCCCGGAGCCCGCGGCCGTCGCGATCTTCGCCGGAGACCACGGCGTGCACGCCCAGGGCGTCACCGCCTGGCCCCAGGAGGTGACCGGCCAGATGGTCGCCAACTTCCTCGGTGGCGGTGCGGTCTGCAACGCCTTCGCGAACCAGGTCGGCGCCGAGGTGTGCGTCATCGACGTCGGCGTCGCCTCCGACCTGCCGTCCACGCCGGGGCTGCTGCCCCGCAAGGTCCGCGCCGGCACGGGCGACTTCACGACCGGCCTCGCGATGACCCGCGAGGAGGTGCTCGCCGCGATCGAGGTGGGCATCGAGACCGCGCGGGACCTGGTGGCGGCGGGCAACAAGGCGCTGCTGACCGGTGAGATGGGCATCGCGAACACGACCGCGTCCGCGGCCCTGATCTCCGTGTACACGGGGGTCGACCCGGTCGAGGTCACCGGTCGCGGCACCGGCATCAACGACGAGATGCACGCGCGGAAGGTGGACGTGGTCCGCCGGGCCCTCGACCTCCACAAGCCGGACCCGGCGGACCCGATCGGTGTCCTGTCGGCGATCGGCGGCCTGGAGCACGCGGCGCTCGTCGGCCTGATCCTGGGCGCGGCCTCGCTGCGTACACCGGTGGTCCTGGACGGCGTCTCGACGGGCGCGGCGGCCCTGCTGGCCCGGGCGATCGCGCCCGAGTCCCTGGCGGCCTGCATCGCGGGCCACCGCAGCGCGGAGCCCGGCCATGTCGCGGCCCTCAACAAGCTGGGCCTGCGCCCGCTGGTCGACCTCGACCTCCGCCTCGGCGAGGGCACCGGCGCCCTCCTGGCCCTCCCGATCGTCCAGAGCGCGGCCCGCGCGATGCACGAGGTGGCGACGTTCGACTCGGCGGGCGTGACGGAGAAGTAGCACGACGAACCCGAGGGCGGCGCCCCCTCCTGTCGTTCAGGACGGGGGCCTCGCCTCGCACCGGGGCCGTGCGCACTGCAAGGCCCCGGGGAACGGCACCGGGGCCGTGGGGCTGTACCCACCCCTTCCTCCCCCCCATCACTTCGTCCTGGGGACCCCGCCGCGGAACAGTTGCTCACCGCTCGGTAGGGACATCCGTCACAGGTCACCCACCCCCGGTGACCGATATCGTTGGCACCGGTCAATGAACCGCGCCCCACCAGCCGCTTCACCGCCGCAGCGGCCCCGCACACGCTTCGCCCCTCCGAGGAGCCGCACACCCATGGCCGAGCACGCCGCGCACCCCGCCTACCCCGTAGGACTCCGCCTCTCCGGCCGTCGCGTCGTCGTCTTCGGCGGCGGCCAGGTCGCCCAGCGCCGGCTCCCCGCCCTGATCGCCGCCGGCGCCGACATCACCCTCGTCTCCCCGTCCGCCACCCCCTCCGTCGAGGCGATGGCCGAGGCCGGCGAGATCACCTGGGTCAGGCGTCGTTACGAGGACGGGGACATCGCCGACGCCTGGTACGCGCTCGTCGCCACCAGCGACCCCGTCGCCAACGCCGCCGCGTCCGCCGAGGCCGAGCGCACCAAGACCTGGTGCGTGCGTTCCGACGACGCCGACGCGGCCACCGCCTGGACCCCGGCCACCGGCCGCAGCGAGGGCGTGACCGTCGCCGTGCTCACCGGCCACGACCCGCGGCGTTCCGCCGCCGTGCGCGACGCGATCGTCGAAGGTCTGCGGGACGGTTCGATCGCGGCCCCGCAGCACCGCTCCCGTACCCCCTTCGTGGCGCTGGTCGGCGGCGGCCCCGGCGACCCGGACCTGATCACGGTCCGCGGCCGCCGACTGCTCGCCGAGGCCGACGTCGTCATCGCCGACCGCCTGGGCCCCCGCGACCTGCTCGACGAGCTGCCCCCGCACGTCGAGGTGATCGACGCGGCGAAGATCCCGTACGGCCGGTTCATGGCCCAGGAGGCCATCAACAACGCGCTGATCGAGCACGCCAAGGCCGGCAAGTCCGTCGTACGACTCAAGGGCGGCGACCCGTTCGTCTTCGGTCGCGGCATGGAGGAGGCCCAGGCGCTGGCGGCGGAGGGCATCACCTGCACCGTCGTCCCCGGCATCTCCAGCTCGATCTCGGTCCCCGGCGCGGCCGGCATCCCGGTCACCCATCGCGGTGTGGCGCACGAGTTCACCGTGGTCAGCGGCCATGTCGCCCCCGACGACCCACGGTCGCTGGTCGACTGGGCCTCGCTCGCCAAGCTCACCGGCACGCTCGTGATCCTGATGGGCGTCGACAAGATCGGGAAGATCGCCGAGGCGCTGATCGCCCACGGCAAGGCCCCCGAGACCCCGCTCGCCCTCGTCCAGGAGGGCACCACGGCCGCTCAGCGCCGTGTGGACGCCACCCTGGCCACGGTCGCGGAGACGGTCACGGCGCAGGAGGTCCGCCCGCCGGCCGTCATCGTCATCGGAGAGGTCGTCGGCGAGGGCCCCGACAAGCTCGTGAAGTAACCAGGGGTGATCGAAGCCCCGCCGCACACATTGGCACCGCACCCCGGACAAGGCAGTATCACCTCGTGGCCGAACTCATCACCATCGACGATCCCGACGACCCGCGCCTGCGCGACTACATCGGGCTGACCGACGTCGAGCTGCGCCGCCGACGCGAGCCCGCGGAGGGCCTGTTCATCGCCGAGGGCGAGAAGGTCATCCGCCGGGCCCGTCAGGCCGGGTACGAGATGCGGTCGATGCTGCTGTCCGCGAAGTGGGTCGACGTCATGCGTGACGTCATCGACGAGGTTCCGGCGCCCGTGTACGCGGTGCAGCCGGAGCTCGCCGAACGCGTCACCGGCTACCACGTGCACCGCGGCGCCCTCGCCTCCATGCAGCGCAAGCCACTGCCGAGCGCCGAGGACCTGCTCCGGACCACCCGCCGGGTCGCCGTCATGGAGTCGGTGAACGACCACACCAACATCGGCGCCATCTTCCGCAGTGCCGCCGCCCTCGGGATGGACGCGGTCCTGCTCTCCCCGGACTGCGCGGACCCGCTGTACCGCCGGTCGGTGAAGGTCTCCATGGGCGCGGTCTTCTCCGTCCCGTACGCCCGTCTGGACACCTGGCCGCGTGGCCTGGAGGCGGTACGGGAGGCGGGCTTCAAGCTCCTCGCCCTCACCCCGGACGAGAAGGCCTCCCCGATCGACGTGGCGGCCCCGCACAGACTGGAGCGGGCGGCCCTGATGCTCGGCGCGGAGGGCGACGGCCTGTCCACGCAGGCGCTGCGCGCCGCGGACGAATGGGTCCGGATCCCGATGGCCCACGGCGTCGACTCGCTCAACGTGGGCGCGGCCGCCGCCGTCGCCTTCTACGCGGTCGCCTCGGGCCGGCCCCAGGACTAGGGACCCACCAGGCGCCCACGGCCCGGGGGTAACGGCCAGGTGCCGTCGGCTCAGGGGTGCATCCGGGCGCCCTTGAGGACCTTGTCCACCGCGTTGCGCGGCCCGTACACGGCCATCCCCACCAGATCCAGCGCGTCCCTGCCCACGGCCCGGACCGCCGCCCGGTTGTCCCGGTCGTTTCCCGTGCCGAAGAGGTCCGAAGTGAACACCGCCGCCGGCAGCCCACGGGACAGCGCCCGGCCGTGGGCGGCGGTGAGCACCTCCTTCGTCCCCTCGAACACGAGCACCGGCTGACGGAACATCGGCAGGTACGCCGTGCCATCGGCGTCCTCGTACGGCTCCCCGATCACCTCGGGCGCCGTCGTACCGAGGCCGCTGACCAGGAAGGCCGTCACGTTCAGCCGCTGCCACGGCTCCAGGTCGGAGCGCAGCAGCACGGCGATCTTCGTGTCGAAGCGCACCGGTGAGCTCGCGTCCACCGTGCCGTTCCCGGCCTCGGCCGGCGTGCCGATCTCGTCGTTCGTTCTCATACGTCGAGACTGCGGGATCCGCACGGTCGCCGTCTTGTACGTTCTTTGCATGACGTCCCGGCAGGAGATCTCCGCATGGCGCCCGTCGGTGCCGGGGGTCACGGAGGTCTTCCACGCACGCTTCACCGAGCACGCGTACCCGATGCACGTCCACGACGACTGGACGCTGCTGATCGTCGACGACGGCGCGGTCCGCTACGACCTGGACCGCCATGAGCGCGGCACCCCGAACGGAACCGTCAGCCTGCTTCCGCCCCACGTCCCGCACAACGGCTCACCCGCCACCGCCCACGGCTTCCGCAAGCGCGTGCTCTACCTCGACCTGACGCAGCTGGACGAGGGCCTCATCGGGGCGGCGGTCGACCGACCTGACCTCGCCGACCCCGTGCTGCGCCGCCGTGTCGAGCAGCTGCACACCGCTCTCGCGCGGCCGGGCGACGAGCTGGAGGCGGAGAGCCGTCTGGCGCTCATCGGCCGGCGGTTGCGTACCCACCTGAGCACAGCTGCGGCCGCCGACCTCGCGACAGGACCCGATCGGGCCGTGCGCCACCCCGGAATCGCCCAGGACTTCCGGGACCTCCTCGACACGCGGCTGCGCAAAGGGACGACGCTCCAGGAGGCCGCGTCCGTCCTCCACGCCCATCCCGCGCATCTCGTCCGTGCCTTCAGCGCCGCGTTCGGCATCGCGCCCCACCAGTACGTGATGTCCCGCCGCGTGAGCCTCGCCCGACGGCTGCTCCTCGACGGCCGGCCGCCCGCCGAGGTGGCCGGCGCCAGCGGCTTCTACGACCAGTCCCACCTCACCCGGCACTTCAAGCGGGTCTGGGGCGTCACCCCGGGCAGGTACGCCCGCACCGGACGCGCGGACCGCGACTGATCCGCCGCCCGGTCCGGGACTCTCAGCTCTGGAGCGCCTGGGCGGCCGCGATGCCCAGGGCCACGACCAGCGTCACCACGACGAAGACGAAGAGCCGCTGGCGCAGCAGACGCGGATTGGCGGGGCGCCGGCCCGTCGAGGTCGTGCGCGCGCCCCCGGGCCGGGAGGGCGCGGGACGCCCGTTGGGCCGGGACTGCGAGGCGCGCGAAGAGCCGCCGCCCGTGCGGGGAGCCGACGGCCGCGAGGCCGGACCCTGGGCCCGGCCCTGCGTGGTGCGCTCGGTGTACCGCTCCGTCGGCCGGCTGTCGGCCGACTGCTCCGTGCGGTCCCGCTGCACCGGCGGGCGGGCGGCGGGCAGTCCCTGAGCCTCGCGGGCGGCGATCTCCTTGAGCCGCATGGAGAGCTGCAGGGTGCTGGGGCGCTCCTCGGGATCCTTCGCCAGACAGGCCCGGACGAGGGGGGCCAGCGCGTCCGGTACGCCGTTCAGCTGAGGCTCCTCGTGCACCACCCGGTAGAGCATGACCTCCGAACTGCCGTGCCCGAAGGGCGAGTCCGCCATGGCGGCGTACGCCAGGGTGGCGCCGAGCGAGAACACGTCCGTGGCCGGGGTGACGGCCGCGCCCCGCACCTGCTCGGGTGCGAGGAAGCCGGGGGATCCGACGGCCGTGCCCACATGGGTGAGGGTGCTGGCGCCGGTGGCCCAGGCGATGCCGAAGTCGATGATCCGCGGTCCCTTGGGGGAGAGCAGGATGTTCGAGGGCTTGAGGTCCCGGTGGACGACCCCGGCCTCGTGGACGGCGACCAGGCCCTCCGAGAGCGCCGCCCCGATCGCGGCCACGTCGGCGGCCCGCAGCGGGCCCTCCTCGGCGACGCGATCGTGCAGGGAGGGGCCGGGAACGTACTGGGTGGCGAACCAGGGGCGGTCGGCCTCCAGGTCCGCTGCGACCAGCCGGGCGGTGCAGCCGCCCCGGATCCGCCGGGCCGCGGAGACCTCGCGGGCGAAGCGCGACCGGAACTCCTGGTCCTCGGCCAGATCGGGCCGGATCACCTTCAGCGCCACGCGCTGACCGCGGCGGTCGGACCCCAGGTACACGACCCCCATACCGCCGGCGCCGAGTCGCCGGTGGAGCCGGAACGACCCGACGATCCGCGGATCCTCGCGCCGGAGCCGCATCATCGCCATGTCCGTCCCCTCGTCCGTTCGACGTGGCACAGCTTACGTATTGCCGCCCCGGTGTGCTCATAGGCCGCGCCCTCGCGCAGGCATCGATTGTCAGTGCTGGGGAGGACACTTGAGGGGTGGTCAGGACGGCGTGGTGGACGGCCGCCCGAGCCGCGGGATTCTCCAACATCCAATCGCAGAAGGGGGATTCGGTCGATGAAGGGTGATCGTGTGGAGATAGTCGTGGATGCGGGGGACACGACTCGGACGTACGAAGTGGTGGCAAGCCGGGCGGGCCGCAGGGTGGAGACGGCGGTACGGCGAGGGGTGGTCGAAGTGAGCGAAGTCACGCGGACCGGGGTGGTCGTGCGGACGGCCCGCTTCATGGCGAGCCGGGTCCTCGCACTGGTCGAGCAGCCGGTACCCCTCAGGGAAGACCCTCAGTCCTAGGGCGGTCTCTCCACCCAGGGGAGTACGCCGTGAGGGTACTCGTCATCCTCATGGAGGCCCGGAGATCGGTACGCGGGCATGACGTCCGGGCGGCATCGGATCCCTAGTGTTGAAGTCAAGCGGCGGGTGCAGCACTCGTCCCCCGAGGTCAGACACCCGCCGCTGCCAGACGAGACAGGAGAGGACCCATGGCTTACTCGGCACCGCGGATCAGCACCCGGCCTTCGGGCCGCCGCCACCCCCTGGTGGCGACCGCCATGGTCCTCCCTCTCGCGACCCTGCTGGTCGTCGTCTTCGGCGGCTGGGAGGCAGTGGTCACACAGGCGTCGTCCGTGGGCGTGATGCTGGGGCGCTGAGCGGCGCCCCGGACCCGGGAGAGCGGCCCGGGTCGGGGACATCCGGCCAACAACCCCGTGGGGACGGGGGTGCGGCGGACGGCAGCGTGCGGCCGGTCAGCTGGGGAGCTGACCGGCCCTCGCGCTTTCCTGGACCGGCAGCCCGATGCCGTGAGCGCGGCAGGCCAACCGCCTAGCCCGGCGCGCACGGACCCTGAGCAGGCCACGCCCCTGGACCGGCAGCCCGATGCCGTGAGCGCGGCAGGCCAACCGCCGAGCCCGGCGCGCACGGACCCTGGGCAGGCCACGCCCCTGGACCGGCAGCCCGATGCCGTGAGCGCGGCAGGCCAACCGCCTAGCCCGGCCCGCACGGACCCTGGGCAGGCCACGTTGGCGCCTCTCGCCATCCCCCGGGCGCGAGCGCGGCCCGCCCCGGGTGTCGCCCGGGCGGCGGGAAGCTGCTTGCTGCGGCCCCGGCATGGCGCACACGCGGCCTCCCGCGGCACGAAGCTTCCGCAACGGGGGCGTGGGGGCCCCGGGAGTTCAGCGCACCATCACCCCGGCAGGGTTCAGGGGTGGAGTGGGGGAGCCCCCTCCGTTGGCAGCGCAGCGCGTACGCTCCCCGCGTGGAGCACGCCCAACTCGAACAGCTCAGCGCCCTCGCGCGCGACGCCGCGCACCGCGCCGACCCGGCCTGCGTGTGCGCCCCGCGCACCACCGGCGTTCTCGCCGACCGTGACGACGGCACCGTCGTCCGCCACGGCGCCGTCGTCGTCAAGGCCCACGCGCCCGGCATCGACCCCGACCAGCACGCCGCCCGCATCGCCGTGGCCGCGCTCGACGCGCTCGACGGGATCCTGCTGCCGCCCCAGGCCCCACCGACCGCCACCCACGACGCCCGCCCCCTCACCGCCTGGCCCTACGGCACCCCCGTCGACCCCGCCGATCCCGATGCCGCCCCCTGGGAGGACGCGGCGCGGCTCCTCGCACGGCTCCACCGCACCCCGCCGCCCCCCGCACTCCCGGCCATGCGCGCCCCCGCCAAGGCCGCCCTGGCCGTCGAGCGGATGCGCCGGGCCGACGGCGCGCCCCGCACCGCTGTCGATGCCGTGCTGAGCGCCTGGCGCACCCTCCCGGACGAGCCCGCCGACCGCCGTCTCCTCTGCCATGGCGACTTCCACCTCGGCCAGCTCGTCCGCGATCCACGGACATCCGAAGGCCCCTGGCTCCTCATCGACGTGGACGACCTCGGACTCGGCGACCCCGCCTGGGACCTCGCCCGCCCCGCCGCCTGGTTCGCCGCCGGCATCCTGCCCCCGGACATCTGGTCCCGCTTCCTCGACGCGTACCACCGGGCCGACGGCCCCGCCGTCACCGCCCACGACCCCTGGGCCCAACTCGACGTCCCCGCCCGCGCCCTGACCGTCCAGACCGCGGCGCTCGCCCTCGCCAAGTCCACCGCCGAAAAGCGCCCCCTCGACGAGGTGGAGGAAGTGATGATCGACACCTGCGGCCGAATAGGTTCGCTCCGAACCGAGTTGACCCCGCCTGCGTCCTCCTAAGCTGAGAGCACCATCCGAACGGCAGGGAGTTGAGCCGAACATGCAGTGTCCCAAGTGTCATGCGGCCATGCACACGTACAACCGCAACGGCGTCCAGATCGAGCAGTGCAGCGGTTGCCGCGGGATATTCCTGGACTACGGCGAGCTGGAGGCCCTGACCCGGCTCGAGTCCCAGTGGGTGCAGCAGGCGCCGCCCGCCCCGCCGGCCTACCCGGCGCAGGCCGCCCCCGCCGCCCCCGCCTGGGGTGCCCCGCACCACGGCGGCCACCACGGCGGTCACCACCACCAGCGCGGCTTCGGCCGGATGCTCTTCTCCTCCTGAGCGGGAGCGGGCACGACGAAGCCCCCGGTCGCGAGATGCGGCCGGGGGCTTCGGGGTGGTGCGCGATACTGGGATTGAACCAGTGACCTCTTCCGTGTCAGGGAAGCGCTCTCCCGCTGAGCTAATCGCGCGGGACGGTCCCAAACCATACAGGACCAGCTGTTACTGCGTGCGCGATACTGGGATTGAACCAGTGACCTCTTCCGTGTCAGGGAAGCGCTCTCCCGCTGAGCTAATCGCGCGGGACGGTCCATGCGGACCGGATCTTCGGTTGTTCTGCGTGCGCGATACTGGGATTGAACCAGTGACCTCTTCCGTGTCAGGGAAGCGCTCTCCCGCTGAGCTAATCGCGCTTGGAGGTGGAGACGGGATTTGAACCCGTGTAGACGGCTTTGCAGGCCGTTGCCTCGCCTCTCGGCCACTCCACCAGGAGTGAATACAGGGGTTCGGGAAGATCCCCCACATCGAGCGGACGACGAGATTCGAACTCGCGACCCTCACCTTGGCAAGGTGATGCTCTACCAACTGAGCCACGTCCGCTTGTCGTTTCCGTTCCGCTTGCGCGTCCCGGCGACGTGTTGAACTCTAGCGGATTCCTGGGCCAGCACAAAAACGCGTTTCCGCAGCGTGCTGAGCTGCGTACCCAGCCGGGCGGCCAGGAGCGTTCGTGCGGCGTTCACTCCTCGTGTTCCCGACGTGGCTCGCAGCCGCCCCCACGTGAGCGTCCCGGCGTACGCCCGCCGTCCCTCACCCACCCGCCTAGACTCGATCCGTGCACGACCTTGCTCCCCTGGCCCGCTTCGGCGGCCTCGTCGCGACCGACCTGCGGGATGTCACCAGTGACCCCGAGGCCCTGGACTCCGCCGGCTTCTGGGCCGTCTCCGCGGACTTCGAGGGCCGTCTGACCTGCGCCCGCTTCGGCGACGTACGCCCGGACCCCGTCCGCGCGCCCGACCCCGGAGCCTGGCGGGGGCCCGCCGTGGGTGACTGGACGTCCTCGCTCGACCGCGCCGCGTACGTCGCCGGCGTCCGCGCCATCCGCGCGCACATCGCACGAGGCGAGGTCTACCAGGCCAACCTCTGCCGTGTGATGACCGCGCCGCTGCCCGACCCGCACGCCGCCGACGTCGACGCCCTCACCGCCGTCCTGGCCCGCGGCAACCCCGCCCCGTACGCGGGAACGATTCGGCTGCCCGCCCACGGGGTGGAGATCGCCACCGCCTCCCCCGAGCTCTATCTGCGTCGCGCGGGGCGCACCGTCGAGTCCGGCCCCATCAAGGGCACCGCGCGGACCGCCGACGGTCTCCTGGAGAAGGACCACGCCGAGAACGTGATGATCGTGGACCTCGTGCGGAACGACCTCGGCCGGGTCTGCGCGAGCGGCTCGGTCACCGTCCCCGAGCTGTGCGCCGTCGAACCCCACCCCGGCCTCGTCCATCTCGTCTCCACCGTCCGCGGCGACCTCGACGAGGGCGCCGGCTGGCGGGAACTGCTCGACGCGACCTTCCCGCCCGGCTCCGTCACCGGCGCTCCCAAGTCCAGCGCCCTGCGGATCATCAAGGCCCTGGAGACCGCGCCCCGCGGCCCGTACTGCGGAGGCATCGGCTGGGTCGATGCCGACCGCCGCACCGCGGAGCTCGCCGTCGGCATACGCACCTTCTGGATCGACCGCGCCGAGGGCGTACTCCGCTTCGGCACCGGGGCCGGCATCACCTGGGGCTCCGACCCCGAGCGCGAGTGGGCGGAGACCGAATTGAAGGCGTCCCGTCTGCTGGCGGTAGCGTCGGGCACGTACGAGGCGAGTGGAAAGGCCATATCTCGATGAAACTCTGGGTCAACGGCGGGCTGTACGACGCGGCGGAAGCCCGGGTCTCCGTACTGGACCACGGTCTGACCGTCGGCGACGGCGTCTTCGAGACGGTCAAGGCCGAGCGCGGCGAGACCTTCGCCCTCACCCTGCACCTGGAGCGCCTCACCCGCTCCGCACGCGGGCTCGGCCTGCCCGACCCCGACCTCGACGAGGTCCGCCGCGCCTGCGCCGCCGTCCTCGAGGCCAACCCGATGGAGCTGGGCCGGCTCCGGATCACGTACACCGGCGGAGTCTCCCCGCTCGGCTCCGAGCGCGGCGACGAGGGCGCCGGTCTGGTCGTGGCGCTCGGCGAGACGGGCCGTCGCGCGGACTCGACCGCGGTGATCACGGTCCCCTGGACCCGCAACGAGCGCGGCGCGGTCACCGGCCTGAAGACCACCTCGTACGCCGAGAACGTCGTCGCCCTGGCCAGGGCACGTGAACAGGGCGCCTCCGAAGCGCTGTTCGCCAACACCGTCGGCCGGCTCTGTGAGGGCACCGGATCCAATGTGTTCGTCGTGATCGACGGCCGGATCCACACCCCGCCCGTCTCGTCCGGCTGCCTGGCGGGCATCACCCGCGCCCTCGCGGTGCAGTGGACCGGCGCGGAGGAGACCGACCTTCCGTTCGACGTCCTGGAGAGTGCCGAGGAGATCTTCCTGACCTCGACCCTCCGCGACATCCAGGCCGTCCACCGGGTCGACGGGCGCGAGCTGACCGGCGCCCCGGGCCCGGTGACCGCCAAGGCGATGCGGATCTTCGACGAGCGCGCGGCGGCCCGCAGGGACCCGCACCTCTGAACGACCCGGCCCCCAAAACCGGATGACGGACGGCCGCCGGCTGGGTAGAACACCGGTGATGACCACCACCCTGCGGCCGACCGGGCCGCTTCAGCAGACCCCCGGCGGCGACCGATCACGCACCTACGACGTCTGTGTGAACAGCCGTCGCGTCGGCTCCGTGCATCTCGCCACCGCCCCAGGATTCGGTGCCGCGGCCGGCGTGATCGAGGCCCTGGGCATCGACGAGAAGGACCGCCGCCGCGGCCGTGGCACGGTCGCCGCGCTCGCCGCCGAGGAGGTGCTGCGCGGCTGGGGCTGCGGCGAGGTCCAGATCTCCGTACCGGCGGACGCCCGGGCGGCGCTGCGGATGGCCGATGCCCTCGGGTACACCGAACGCAGCCGGAACATGGTCAAGGAGCTGCCGGGCGAGCCGCCCGAGCTGCCCCAGGGCGTCACCGTCCGCCCCATGACCGAGGCGGAGTACGGGGACTGGGAGGCGACGGCCAGGGACACCTTCGCGCAGAGCTGGATCGACCGGGGTGTGGCGCCGGACCAGGCGCGCGCCAAGGCCGAGGCCAGCCACCGGGAGCTGCTTCCGCAGGGACTGGCCACGCCCGGCACGGCGATCAACCTGGCGCTGCGGGACGACGAGGTCGTCGGTCGGGTGTGGACCGCCGCCCGTGAGCTGGAGCCCGGGGTCGCGGGCGGCTACGTCTACGACATCGAGGTCGCGGAGGGAGCTCGGGGCCATGGCTACGGCCGCGCCCTGATGCTGCTCGCCGAGCGGGTCGCGATCGACGCCGGCGAGCGCCTGCTGGGACTCCATGTCTTCACGGGCAACACGCCGGCGATCCGGCTCTACGAGTCGCTCGGCTACCGGACGACGCACGTCAACAGCTACAAGCGACTGCTCTAGGCCGTGACGGGCTAGCCGGCGAGGAGGCGGTCGACGATCGCCTCGACGCGCTCGCGCAGGCCGTCCTGGCTCTTGCCGCCGTCCAGGCGCTCGCCGCCCACGACATAGGTCGGCGTCCCGGTGACCTTGATCGCCTTGCCCTCGGCCTGGTCGGCGTCGACGGTCAGCAGATGCCGGCCGTCGATCAGAGCGGTGTCGAACTCCTCCGCGTCCAGGCCCAGTTCGCTCGCGACGTCCAGGAGGACCGGCTCGCCCCGGTCTCCCAGCTCCGTCGTCCTGGCGAGCAGCGCCTCCGCGTACGGCCAGCCCTTGCCCTGCTCGGCCGCCTCCTCCGCGGCCTGGGCGGCGGCGTAGGCGTGCTTGTGCTTCTCCAGCGGGAAGTGCCGCAGCTGTACGTCGATCCGCTCGCCGTACTTCTCGCGCAGCGCGCGCACGTCGTCGAGCGCGCGGAAGCAGTCGGAGCACTGGAGGTCGAACCAGGCCTCCACGGCGACGGGGGAGGTGGACGGGGTGGTGGAGTCACTCATGGGAGCAGTCTTCCAGCCGCCGGAGACCGGTCCCAACCGGGACCTGGGGAGGAGATCCGGCGGGGGTGACCCGGAGATCTCCCTGAGGTCGGCCCGGAACATGGCCGCGAGCGGCCTCAGCGGTGCAGGATGGAAGGGACGTATCGCCCTGGCCCAGGAGGATCGCATGCTCGCCGAGACCATCTTTTCCGCGGTGTCCGTGGCGGGACTGGGCATTGCCGCGATCACGGCGTACCGCAAGCGTTTCCTCGCCGCGACGCGGATCGCCGCCTACTCCCTCGTGCCCATCGGCCTGGTCATGACCGGGGCGGTGGAGTGGGCCTTCGACACGGCCTTCAGCCCGACAGCCTGGGCCGGCTTCGGTGTGCTCGGCGTGGCCTGGCTGCTCTTCATGTCCACGCGCGCCGTCGAGCGGCGCAGGAAGGGGCGCACGGAGGCGACCGAGGGCGCCCGGCCCGATGCCGTCGCCGCACCGGCCGCTTCGGCCCCCGCGCTGGGGCAGGGGCAGCGCGGGGCGACCCCGAAGCCGCAGGCGAAGCAGGCCGGGGACGACTTCAGCGACATCGAGGCGATCCTGAAGAAGCACGGGATCTGACGGGCTCGGTATCCACGGGATGGGATGAACTGCCCTCCCCGAGGGGCGTGTTGCGGGCGGTCAGGGGTGTCGCTGCGCCATGATCGCCCCCGAGATGCTGGATACCTCGCGGGATCACGCCCCCGCCCCCACCGAAGAGCCGCGCGGTTGCCTGTTCGCGCTCTCGCAGCCGCCGCTGATGATCTTCCTCGCGGTGATCGGCTGTCTGCTCCTGATGGCCGCCGTGCACGATCTGTTCCTGCTGTGAGGGGCCGGATCGGCTCGGATCAGCCGGCGGCTTCCTTGCGGCGCGCCCGGTACGCGGCCACATGGAGCCGGTTACCGCAGGTGCGGCTGTCGCAGTACCGGCGGGAACGGTTGCGGGAGAGGTCGACGAAGGCCCGGCCGCAGTCCGGGGCCTCACAGCGCCGCAGGCGCTCCTGCTCTCCCGCCACCACGATGAACGCCAGTGCCATGCCGCAGTCCGCGGCGAGGTGGTCGGTGATCGACGCGCCCGGGGCGAAGTAGTGCACATGCCAGTCGTAGCCGTCGTGGTCGGTGAGCTGGGGCGTCGTGCCCGCGGCCGCCACCAGCTGGTTGATCAGCGTCGCCGCGATCCGGGCGTCCGGTGCCGCGAAGACGGCCGTGAACCTGGCGCGCACCTCGCGTACGCCCCGCAGGTCGTTCTCGTCGAGCTCGCCGACGCCGCTGATGTCATGAGCCCGCACGAAGGTGTGCAGCGACTGGAGGTCCCCGAGCTCGTCGTCACGGTCGCCCTGGGGGGCGGTGTTCATCAGATCGACGACGGTGTCGAGGGCGATCCGGGTGTCGTGAGGGATCAGCACGATTCGCTCCATGGCCGGCTGCGGGCGGGCGCCCGCGAATTGCGCTGACTCTAGCGGCTTCGCCGGGTGTCGCCCGGAGCGGTCCGAAAGCGGGCCGGAACGGGGCCGAAACCATGCTTCGACCTGCCGCCCGCGACCCGGAAACGGGCATCGGCGTCCTCCTCGCGCCGGCTGCGCGGTGAGGACGCCGATGTCTGCCGTATGGGTTTGTCCGCGCGGCGCCGTCTCCCCGAGTCGGACGGCGCCGTGCGGCTCTCGGCCTGGCTCAGCTGTCGGCCAGGATGTGGGAGAGCTCCGTATCGAGGTCGAAGTGGCGGTGCTCGGTGCCCGGTGGCACGGCGGCGTCGGTCCGCTTCAGGAACGACTCCAGGGCCCTCGCCGGGGCCTCGAGCAGGGCTTCGCCCTCGGGGGAACTCAACGCGATGCAGACGACGCCCTGACCGTGACTGCGGGACGGCCAGACTCTGACGTCGCCGGTGCCGGTGGGCCGGTGCAGCCCCTCGGCGAGAAGGTCGCGGGCGAAGACCCACTCGACCGTCTCCTCGGCTCCGGTGTGGAAGGTGGCGTGCACGGCATACGGATCGGCCGTGTCATACCGCAGGCCCGCGGGTACAGGCAGTGAGGACTCGCTCGACACAACGAGGCGCAGGTGCAGCTCGCAGCTGACCGTGGTGTTCATAAGCGCCAGGGCCTTTCGCTCAGTGTGCGCTCGGGGATTCGCACGTCGGCGAAATCGACATGCCACCTACGGTGCCGTTGTAAACCCCTCTGTCTGTTTTGTGATCGTTCAGGTAGCTCGTTCGGGGGTGTGTGACTTCGGGTAATACCGCCATTCCGGTGATGGTCTTGAATCCGGTAGGTTGGGGCCCATGAATGCGGAGAGTGACGAGCGCACCGGGGAGTCCGCGGCCGACGGGGAATCCGAGCTGGGATCCCGGGCCCCCGAGTTCATCAAGGCCCGCCGGACCCTGCACCTGAGCTGGCAGGTCGGCGTCTTCATCGTGGGGCTGGCGGTCGTGGGGGCGGGCGTCGTCATGCTGCCGTTGCCCGGTCCCGGCTGGCTGGTGATCTTCGGCGGTATGGCCATCTGGGCCACCGAGTTCGTCTGGGCGCAGCTCGTGCTCCGCTGGACGAAGCGGAAGGTCACCGAGGCCGCTCAGCGGGCGCTCGATCCGAAGGTCCGGCGCCGCAACATCATCCTGACCACGATCGGTCTGGTGATCATCGCGGTGCTGCTCGGTTTCTATCTGTGGAAGTACGGCTTCGTCATGCCGTGGAAGATCAACGACTGACCTGAAGGCGGTCGGGCGCCCCTCTGACATGGGGTAATGTTTGCGGTGCGCCCGGGCGATTAGCTCAGTGGGAGAGCGCTTCGTTCACACCGAAGAGGTCACTGGTTCGAACCCAGTATCGCCCACCACCCGGACCGAAGGCCCGGAGACTGGATCCAGTCTCCGGGCCTTCGGCGTTCCCCCGTCACGTCAGCTCATGCGGCCGAGCCGCTCCCGGAGCCGGCGGGCGTCCCGCAGCCGCTGTTCGTAGGTCGCGCCCACCGCGAGGAGCAGCAGTCCGGCCAGGGCCGGGGGCAGCCAGCGGGGGAGGGCGCCCACGACCTGGACCACGTACGGGGCCAGCTCGTGGAGCCCGTCGAGGGCGAGCACCGAGCCGCCGAGCACGAGCAGCGCCTGCAGCCTGAACCGGGCGCCCAGCAGGGTCACCGCGAGCGCGGCGAGGCCGAGGAGCAGCGGGCGCGGCCAGTCGGGGTCCGCCCAGGCGGCGAAGAGGCTCGGCACCAGCGTCGCCGCGAGTCCGGGGCCGTACGCCACCCAGGACGAGGCCCCGGGGTCGCGGCGCCGACGCAGCACGCCGACCACGAGCGCGGGCACGGTCACCGGCAGTGTGTACGCCTCCGGGGTCTCCACGTCCCACACGGCGAGCCGCACCCAGGTCGCGACGAGGAACAGTGCCGCGGCCGTCCACGAGGCGAACGGGCGCCGCTCGGGGCGGACGGCCGTCGCCGCCGCGACCACCCCGCACAGGGCGAGGGCGAGCGCGAGCACGGCCGGCCGCGAGACGGCCAGGGCGAGCGCGAGGACCGCCACGGCCGCACCGCTGATCTCCAGGGGCAGGGCGACCGGATGGCGCCGCAGCCGGGCTCCCGCCGCGGCGGTGACCGCCGGGACCACGAGCAGGGCGAGACCCGTGTGGTGGTCCTGGAGCTCCGTGGCGGCCGCCACGGCGCACACGAGGCCCGCCGCCGTACCGACCGCGACACAGGCCGCCACGGCCCGCCGCGCGCCCTCGGCGAGGAACGCGACCGCGACGAAGAGCCCGAGCAGGACGCCCAGCACGGTGAACGTCGCCGCTCGCGTGTCCAGGGCCGCCGCGACCGCGCTCGCCGCCGTCGCGAGCCCGCAGCCGAGCGCGACCCATCCGAGAACCTCCCGCGGCGACGCGGGTACACCGACGCCCCCCGGGCCCGCCCCGGGTCCCCAACCGACCCACTGGCCCTGCGGAGCGGGACCGGAGGCCTCGGCGGCGCCGGAAGCGGGAGCTGTGGCCTGTGCAGCCGGCCCGGCGTCCTCGCCGGTCTCGGCACCCGTGTCCGCGTCGCCGGTCTCGGCTGTCGCAGCCTGAACCGGGATGCCCCGTGTCAGCGTTCCCGGGCGGCACGCCAGGAACAGGGCCGCCGCGGTCGTCAGGAGTTGGAGTCCGAGGGTGGGTGCGTGGGGGAGGTCCAGGGAGAGCGGGAGGGCCGTCAGGAGCGCCCATGCGAGCAGGAGCGCGCCGCAGCGGGTCCAGAGGCGCGGCACCGCCGACAGGACCGCCGCCGCCACGAGCAGGACCAGCGGGGCCGTCGACGGGTACCAGGTCAGCACGTCGCCCGCGTGCGCGCCCGACCACACCGGGGTCGTCCGCGCCAGGGGAGCGAGCAGCGCCGCCGCCACCGGCGGCAGCGCCCAGGCCACGCCCAGCGCCAGCAGGCCCGCCCCCGCGCCCGCCAGGCCCCGCTTCACCGCACGCGGCGCCGAGGAGCGCAGGACCGCCGCCAGGGTCACCGCGCACAGCACGTACCCCGGCACCTCCCAGTCGCCCGGCAGCACCACCCGCAGCACACCGCCCACCGCCGCGATCACCGCGAGCCCCGCGACCACGGACACGGCCTCCGCGGCCTCGGCCACCCTTGCCCGGCTGCCGCCGGCAGGTGCCCCCATCACCAGGAACAGCGCCACCCCCGCGCAGGCCAGCAGCAGCGCACCCGCCGGAATCGCCGAGGACAGCGACAGGACGCCGCCCGTCACCAGGGCCCAGCCGCCCATCACCCCGGCGCCGATGCCCCCCGTCACCCGTACCGCCGCCGGCTTCACCCACAGCACCACGGCCAGATCCGCCACCGCCGTCGCGAGCGCCGCCCAGCCCAGCGCGAGCGCGCCGCCGTCCGCCGCCAGCACGCCCAGCGGCAGCGGCAGTTGCGCCGTCACCACCGCCACCGGCAGCGGAACCCTCAGCCGTCCCAGCGCCGAGCCGTACGCCGTCCAGGCGCCGGCGAGGACCGCCGAGGCCACCGCGGTGTACCCGAGGGCGTCGGTGCCGGGCAGCGCGACGCGGTGCAGCGCGTACGCGTCGAGCACCATCAGCACCAGGCCGAGCGCCGCCACCGACTCCGCCGCGGAGCCGAGGCCCCGGCGCAGCAGCAGCACCGGCGCGGCCAGCGCGGCCGACGTCACCACACCCAGGACGGCCGCACGGCCGCCGATCCCCATCGAACCCCAGCTCACCAGCGTGAAGGCGAGCGCCGCGATCGTCAGCAGCACCCCGCCCAGGGTGAGCAGTACGTTCTGCGCACTGCGCGGGGTCGAGTCCGCCACCGGTCCGGAGGCGGTCCGCGGCGGGGACGGGATCGTCACGGGCGGCTGCAGTACGTGCAGCAGCCAGCTCCGGCGGGCCAGCAACTGGGACCGGCGAGCGTCGAGTTGGGCCAGCTCGCGGTCGACGAGCCGCAGCTCGTCCGCGGGTGGCAGGGCGTTGTCCATGTGCGGAGTGTGGCCCCGGACACACGGAACGGGTATGCGCGCGGGTACTCATATCCCCGCCTGAGTACGTACACACTGGGGACATGGACTGGTGCCGCTACCGCTTCCGCAGCGTCTGGCAGTTGGCCGCCCCGCCCGACGCGGTCTACGCCGTGCTCGAACGCGCCGAGGAGTACCCCCGGTGGTGGCCGCAGGTCCGCGAGGTCGTCCCCGTCGACGAGCTCACCGGCACGGCCCGGTTCCGCTCCCTGCTCCCGTACGACCTCGTGGTCACCGCGGAGGCCCGGCGCCGGGACCCCGTCGCCCGCGTCCTGGAGGTCGCGCTGCGCGGCGATCTGGAGGGCTGGGCCCGCTGGACCCTGACCTCCCGCGGCCCGGGCACCCGCGCGGTCTACGAGCAGGAGGTCGAGGTGACCAGCCCCCTCATGCGCCGCCTCGCGGTCCCCGGCCGGCCCGTCTTCCGCGCCAACCACGCCCTGATGATGCGCGCCGGCCGGCGCGGCCTGGCGGCCAGGCTGGCGGGGCCCGGTGACGGCGGCGCGTCCCGGCCGGCGACGGGGGACAGCGGGCCGGTTTGAAGGAAGCCCGCGGAAACCTGTATGGTTCAACCCGTTCCCGGGCGATTAGCTCAGCGGGAGAGCACTTCGTTCACACCGAAGGGGTCACTGGTTCGATCCCAGTATCGCCCACCGGGACAGGCCGGTCCGTCGAAAGACGGACCGGCCTTCCGCATTTCCCGGCCCTTCCGCAGCCGTCGCTCACGCCGCCGTCCGCATCTCCGGACGGAGCGGCCACGCCGGATCCACCGTCTCCGGCGTCCCGTTGCGCGTGAACCACGCCTGCAGCCCGCGCGCCTGCGCCGCGTGCCACACCGCCTGCAAGGTATGCAGCTCCGCCGGCGACAGCCGCTCGAGCCGGGACGTGAAACGCCGCGCCACCGCCCGTACGACATCCAGCGCCGCCGTCGCGTCGGCCGCCGCGTCGTGGGCGCCGTCCAGCTCCACGCCGTACTGCGCACACAGATCCGTCAGTGTCCGGCGGCCCTTGCGGTAGCGGTCCAGATGCTTGTCGAGCACCCGCGGATCCAGCACGCACAGCGACGCGTTCTCCAGATAGCGACCCAGCGAGGAGGCGCGATGGCGCCGCAGCTCGCGGTCCAGGATCGTCAGATCGAACGGCGCGTTCATCACCACCAACGGCCTGCCCGCCGCACACTGTTCGGCGAGTGCCCGCCCCAACTCCTCCATCACGGGCGCGGGCCAGCGCCCGTGCCGCTGCAGATGTTCATCCGTCAGGCCATGGACCTCCGTGGCCGCAGCGGGCACCGGAATCCCGGGATTGACCAGCCAGCGCGTCACCCGCGGACGCCCCCCGGCCGTGTCCTGGACGACGAGGGCGGCCGAGACGATCCGGTCCTCCTCGACGTCGACTCCTGTGGTTTCCGTGTCGAATGCGGCCAGGGGCCCGTCGTACCAGTGCGTCGTCATCCCCGAACTCCTCGCACCTCTGCGGCAGATGGCGATCCCCCTGCCCGAATCGGTGATACCCGGGCTGTTTGCGCCGTACGCGGGCCGGTGACAACACAGATGACGGGGAAGGGAATTGACATGGCGCTCGCCCAGCCCGAATCGGGAGGGCTGCCGCCCCAGCGGGCAGCACCGCTGCGCGGCTCACTCGCCACCACCGCCTGCATGGAGACCCTCCAGGTCGGATATCTCCACGCGGTCGCGGCGGCGGCGGGCTGCTCGCTGTCGCAGCCCTTTCCGGACAACGGAATCGACTGGCACGTGAGCCACAGCGCTCCCGGCCACACCGTCGACGACGAAGTGACCATCAAGGTGCAGCTCAAGTGCACCTACCAGTTGGCGCCCCGGCCGCCCGGGCCCGCGTTCTCCTTCACCCTCGACAACGACCACCTGGTGAAGCTGGCACGGACCCCCGTCTCGGTGCACAAGATCCTGGTCGTGATGATCGTGCCGCGCTCCCAGGACGACTGGCTGCGGGCCGGCCACGACCGGCTCGACCTGCGGCACTGCTGCTACTGGATCAACCTGGCCGGCCACCCGGTCACGGGACGGCGCCGGACGACCGTGCGCATACCGACGGCACGGATCTTCGACGACCGGGCGCTCTGCGAGATCATGACCCGGGTCGGCGTGGGAGGGAGACCTTGATGCACCGACCGATCGAGGAACCAGGAGGCGGGTCCGGATTCGGGCCCGCTCTGCCACCGTTCCGCCCTCATCCCACGCCCGGCGACATCCCCGGCGGCCCCTGGGCCGAGACCGGGGGCGCGCCGGACCCCGGACGGGTCGACCCGCTCGTCCTCGGCGCGCTCCTCGCCCGCCACGGCTGGCGGCGACGCGGCGGGGCCGCGGGCCGCTACAGCCGCTGGACCCCTCCGCCGTCGGGCGGCTCGACCGGTGCCACGAGCCTGCTCGTGCCCGAGAGCCGCGCCTTCCCCGACTGCGAGGACCTGCTCGGCGAGGCGCTCACCGCCCTCCAGCACAGCGCGGCGCCCTCCGCCCGGGAGGTCCTGGTCGGACTGACCGTGCCCAGCGACGAGATCCGCTGGTGGCGCGACGTGCCGCCCGGACCGGCGGGCACCGTCCCGTGGACCGTCCAGGAACAGCTCAGGTCCGCCGCACGCCAGCTCCTCCTCGCCGGCGCGCTCGCCGTCCGCGGCCGCGCCGGGTACTACGGCGCCAGGCACCGCCGCCAGGCCCAGGCGTCCCTGCAGGCCGTCGTCGTGGGGGCGGCGCCGGGCGGCCGGGGTCTGACCGCCTTCGTCCCCGTCGATCCCGGCCGGGCGATCGCCGTACGGCTCTACCACGCGCTCTACGCGGCGCGGGAGGCCACCGACTACCAGCGGGCGACCGGTGGCATGGAGGCCTTCGACGCGGCGGTGGAGGCCGGGGTGAGCCGCGAGCTGACCGAGGCCCTCGTGGCACTGGTGCGGGGTACCGAGGGCGCGCGGATCGCGCTGGAGTGGGCCCCCGCGGCCGGGACCCCTGCGGGCTGCGCGGCGCGGCCCGAGCCCGTGGAGTTCTCGGCGGGCGATCTGCCCGCGCTGCGCGAGGCCGGCGCACGCTATCTGACCGACGAGCCGTCCGTACCGGTGCGGATCACCGGTGCCGTCGTCCGGCTGCGCCGCTCCGGCCCGCGCGGCGAGGGAACCGTCCGCTTGCGGGTCCTGGGCGGCGCGGAGGTGCCGCATGTGCGGGTCACCCTGGACGAGGAGTCGTACCGCACGGCGGGCCACGCCCATCTCGTGGGGCTGCCGATCCGGGTCGTGGGACGGCTGGAGAGCCGGGGAGGGTTCCGGCGGCTGACCGATGCCTCCGGAGTCGTACCGGTGCAGGTCGACGAGGCGGAGCGGGACCGGCTGATGAAGTCCCTGCACGAGAACCTCGACTTCTTCGAGGAGGCCTGCGGGCCGGGCGAGTGACCCGCGGGACCGGTGCCGCCGGGGCGCCGCGTGGCAGCGGTGCCCTCATGGGCCCGGCGAACGCGTCGAAGGGCGCCGGGCGAACAGCGGCGAACGCGCGCGTTCTCCGAGGTACGGGGCGGGCACGTACGGCGCTGTGAGCCCGGCTCTCCGCGCCCCGCGGCGAACCGAGCCCTTAGGATTGCTGGGACGCGGCACCTCGTCTCTGCCGCGCACCGTCGACGCCGGCACGTCGTGTCTGCCTGCGCCCTTATGGAAAGAGCATCCGTGTCTGATGTCCGTGTGACCGTCCAGTCCGCCTCAGGAGCCGAGGATCGGGCGGTGAGCGCGGGCACCACGGCCGGCGCGCTGTTCGCCGACGACCGGTCCGTGATCGCCGCCCGTGTCGGCGGTGAGCTGAAGGACCTCACCTACGTCGTCGCCGAGGGCGATGCCGTCGAGCCCGTCGAGATCTCCTCCCCGGACGGCCTCGACATCCTGCGCCACTCCACCGCGCACGTCATGGCCCAGGCCGTGCAGGAGCTCTTCCCCGAGGCCAAGCTGGGCATCGGCCCGCCGGTCCGTGACGGCTTCTACTACGACTTCGACGTCGAGAAGCCGTTCACCCCCGAGGATCTCAAGGCCATCGAGAAGAAGATGCAGGAGATCCAGAAGCGGGGGCAGCGCTTCTCCCGCCGCGTGGTGACCGACGAGGCCGCCCGCGAGGAGCTCGCCGACGAGCCGTACAAGCTGGAACTCATCGGCATCAAGGGCTCCGCCTCGACCGACGACGGTGCCAACGTCGAGGTCGGCGGCGGCGAACTCACCATCTACGACAACCTGGACGCCAAGACCGGCGACCTGTGCTGGAAGGACCTCTGCCGAGGCCCCCACCTGCCCACCACCCGGAACATCCCGGCGTTCAAGCTGATGCGCAATGCCGCCGCCTACTGGCGCGGCAGCGAGAAGAACCCGATGCTCCAGCGCATCTACGGCACCGCCTGGCCGTCGAAGGACGAGCTGAAGGCCCACCTCGACTTCCTCGCCGAGGCCGAGAAGCGTGACCACCGCAAGCTCGGCAACGAGCTCGACCTCTTCTCCATCCCGGACGAGATCGGCTCCGGCCTCGCCGTCTTCCACCCCAAGGGCGGCATCATCCGCCGGGTCATGGAGGACTACTCGCGCAAGCGCCACGAGGAGGAGGGCTACGAGTTCGTCTACTCGCCGCACGCCACCAAGGGCAAGCTGTTCGAGAAGTCGGGCCACCTCGACTGGTACGCCGAGGGCATGTACCCCCCCATGCAGCTCGACGAGGGCGTGGACTACTACCTCAAGCCCATGAACTGCCCGATGCACAACCTGATCTTCGACGCGCGTGGGCGCTCCTACCGTGAGCTGCCGCTGCGCCTCTTCGAGTTCGGCACCGTGTACCGGTACGAGAAGTCCGGCGTCGTGCACGGCCTGACCCGGGCCCGCGGCTTCACCCAGGACGACGCGCACATCTACTGCACCAAGGAGCAGATGGCGGAGGAGCTCGACAAGACCCTCACCTTCGTCCTGAACCTGCTGCGCGACTACGGTCTGACCGACTTCTACCTGGAGCTGTCCACCAAGGACCCGGAGAAGTTCGTCGGCTCGGACGAGATCTGGGAGGAGGCCACCGCGGTCCTCCAGCAGGTCGCCGAGAAGCAGGGCCTCCCGCTCACCCCCGACCCGGGCGGCGCCGCCTTCTACGGCCCGAAGATCTCCGTGCAGGCGCGCGACGCCATCGGCCGCACTTGGCAGATGTCGACCGTGCAGCTCGACTTCAACCTGCCGGAGCGCTTCGACCTCGAGTACACCGGCCCCGACGGCACCAAGCAGCGTCCGGTCATGATCCACCGCGCGCTGTTCGGCTCCATCGAGCGCTTCTTCGCGGTGCTGCTCGAGCACTACGCGGGCGCCATGCCGCCGTGGCTGGCCCCGGTGCAGGCGACCGGCATCCCGATCGGCGACGCGCACATCCCGTACCTGCAGGAGTTCGCCGCCAAGGCGAAGAAGCAGGGGCTGCGGGTCGAGGTCGACGCCTCCTCGGACCGGATGCAGAAGAAGATCCGCAACGCGCAGAAGCAGAAGGTCCCGTTCATGATCATCGCGGGTGACGAGGACATGGCCAACGGCGCCGTCTCCTTCCGTTACCGCGACGGTTCGCAGGAGAACGGCATCCCGGTCGACGAGGCCATCGCCAAGATCGCCAAGATCGTCGAGGACCGCGTCCAGGTCTGATACACCGCGGACACGACGTCAGGAGGCCCCCGGGGAATCCCCCGGGGGCCTCTTCTCGTCCTCCCGCTTGAACGACTGGATCAGCCAGGACGAGAACGAACCCGTCACGGCTCCGATCAGCGCGACCCCGCACGCCATCATGCCCACCGCGATGACCCTCCCGGTCGGGGTCACCGGGGTCACGTCCCCGTACCCGACCGTCGTCAGCGTCTCCGCCGCCCACCAGAGCGAGTCGCCGAAGGTGCGGATCGTGGCGCCCGGGGCCCCGCGCTCGTGCTGGAGGACGGCGAGCGCGCCCGCGAAGCCCAGCAGGGAGACCGTGAGACTGGAGTAGGCCATGACCCGGGCGTAAAGGGTCAGACGCGGCTGGTCGCGGCGGCGCTGGATTCGCTCGTAGATCTTCACCATCTGCAAGGGCCGCAGCAGCGGCAGCACCAGGATCACCGTGCCCAGGAGATGCGCGCGGACGAAGCGCAGCGGGCCGAGGCCGCTGAGCCGGAACCGTACCGCGTAGTCGACGATGAAGACGGTCCAGGCCATGAGCGTGACGGTGAGGCAGAGGTCCAGCCAGGCCTGGTCGAGGCCGTTGGCGAGGACCCGTACCGCGTACCCGAGGAGGAAGAGCAGGGAGGCCACCGCGAGCGGTGTCTCCATGCGCCGGTCCCAGCGCTCTTGCCTGTCCAGCCTCTCGTTCATCGGATCAGCATCTCCGAGGCGGGGTGATCAACGCCCCGGCGACACGTTCCGAACGGGCGAAGCAATATGCTGCACAGCATGACGATTGAGCCGGAGCAGCAGATCGGAGTGGGGACGCAGGACGCGTTCCAGCGCCTGTGGACCCCTCACCGGATGGCGTACATCCAGGGCGAGAACAAGCCGACCGGGCCAGGGGCCGAGGACGGCTGTCCCTTCTGCTCGATCCCGGCGAAGTCGGACGAGGACGGGCTGGTGATCGCGCGCGGCGAGAAGGTGTACGCCGTGCTCAATCTCTACCCGTACAACGGCGGGCATCTGATGGTCGTGCCGTACCGACACGTCGCCGACTACACGGACCTGGACACGGCGGAGACCGCCGAGCTGGGCGAGTTCACCAAGCGGGCGATGATCGCGCTGCGGTCCGCGTCCGGCGCGCACGGCTTCAACATCGGCATGAACCAGGGCTCGGTCGCGGGCGCCGGCATCGCCGCCCATCTGCACCAGCACGTGGTGCCCCGCTGGGGCGGCGACACCAACTTCATGCCGGTCGTCGGCCACACCAAGGTGCTGCCGCAGCTCCTCGCCGACACCCGTACCATGCTCGCCGCCGCCTGGCCGGCCTCGTCCGAGCTCGCCTGAGGCGAGCACGGCACTCCCGGCTGCCGGCGGCTGCGGGCGTCCGGGGCCTACGCGTCGTAGGCGTCGGCCTTCCGCGGGCTGGGCTCCTGGACGAGGCCGCTCAGGATCAGCGAGCGGTTGGTGAAGCGCTCGGTGTCCACGCCGTGCTCGTCGAGCACCTTGATCGTCGCGGCGTGGACGGCGCGCATCACGGGCGTCGCGGTGCGGATGGCGTCGTCGGCCATGAAGCGGTGCCGCCAGGGCTGCGCGGCCCAGGCGTGCCGCAGCCCGAAGGGCTCGGGCAGGACGAGCTTGCCGCCGAGGAAGTCCAGGATCGCCGGGAACCAGGTCAGCGGGGCGCGGACGGCGAGGCGGACCACCTCGTCGGTGTCGACCAGCGGCAGCTGGATCTCCCTGGTCTCCCAGAACCGGACGGTCTTGGAGACCTCCTTGGTCTTCGCCTTGGGCTTGGTGGTGAAGAGGGAGTGGACGGGGCCCAGGGCGTGGCCGGTGACCTCCACGCGCAGCGTGTGCAGCAGTGAGGTGACCGTGATCATCATGGTGAGGACCAGCTGGCCGTCCCAGAGCGTGAACTGCACCCCGAGGTAGTGGCGGTTGCCGCTGCCGAACTGCTGGTCGTTGCAGATGCGCTGTATCTCGTGCGGCTTCACCTGGAAGTGGACGATGTTCTCGCCGTCGGGGCGGGCGACCTCGTCGGCACCCTCGCCGACCGGGGAGACGATCCAGTGCTTGACGGTCGGCTTGGGGAAACCGGTCTTGAGGGAGCCGCGCTCCAGAAGCGTGAGCTGGTCGTGGATCTTCCGAACGACGTCCCAGGCGCGGAAGTCGTGGATCTCCGTGCCCTCCTTGGGGACCAGCTCCTCGGCGAGCGTCCAGCTGCCCCAGCGCGTGCCCATGCCCAGTATTCCCTTGGGGCCTGCGTAGAAGACGACGTTGGACTGCTGCTCGGCGGTGAGCTTCTCCAGGTTCTGGCGGAGGGCCTCGGCCGCCTTCTCGGTGGGGTCCTGGGGTACGGCCTCGGGGACCTTGGCGCCGATGCCGCCGCCGCTCAGCAGGGCGGACCAGCGCTCGCGCAGATCCTTGGCCGTGGACTCGCAGACCCGCTTGGCGAGGAACCAGCCGATGATCGGGGCCACGACCATGGCCCGGAGGTAGAGCGACAGCACCCCGTCGACGGGCAGCTTGATCATGACGATGGCGGCGAGCAGGCCGGCGCCGACCAGAAGCCCCGTGCCGACGGCGCTGGTGCGCTTGTTCTCCGTGCCGGCGACCATGCGGCGCAGTTGGATGACGCCGAGCCAGAGCAGCAGGCCGGGCAGGAAGAGGATGCCGAAGACCAGGGTGATCAGCGTCAGCCTGGTGTCCCGCTGCTTGCGGATCCCGGTGGCGGCCAGGCAGTGCTCGACCACGGGCTGCGGTTCGGTGCCGAAGGACTGGATCAGCGGCTTGCGGGCTCCGCCGAGCGTCCGTACCTGCACCGCCCGCGAGAAGGCCTCACCGAGATCCGGGCGGAAGAGCTTCTTCCACTTCCCTTCCTTGACCGTCGACTTGTGCCAGTCGTTGTTGGCGTTGAGGATCTCCTCGACCGGGCCGTCACGGTACGCGGCGGAGGCGAGGGCGTGCGTGGCCGCCGTCTGTCCGTCGGAGCCCTGGAGGGGAATCTGCGCCCCGGGTCCGAAACTGCCCATCGTCACCTGATGCCCCCATCGCCGCGTGCCCGCGTGGTCGACCGCGTACCCTCTGCGGCCTGTTCCCAACTACCGCGCCCCGCACACCTGCTGAGCTGGGCACCACAGCGTAACCGGGTACCGGCGGATGCGTCACGGGTCGGCCGGATGCCGCCCGTCGGAGGGAAGTTGGACGGGCGACATCCGGCCGTGGGGGAGGGGGCGCGAGTGACGGAAGGTGACTAGGATCCCTTCTCCGCCTGCCCGCGGATCTTGTCCGCGAGATGCGGCGGCATGGCCTCGTGACGGGCGTACGCGCGGTCGAAGCGGCCGGTGCCGTGCGAGACGGACCGGAGGTCGACCGCGTACCGGCCGATCTCGATCTCAGGGACCTCGGCCCGGACCAACGTCCGCCCGGGACCAGCCTGTTCGGTCCCGACGACCCGCCCGCGCCGCCCCGACAGATCGCTCATCACCGGACCCACGTACTCGTCGGGGACGAGGACCTGGACCTCGGCCACCGGCTCCAGCAGCTGGATGCTGGCCTCGGCCGCCGCCTCGCGCAGCGCGAGCGCGCCCGCCGTCTGGAAGGCGGCGTCGGAGGAGTCGACCGAGTGGGCCTTGCCGTCGCGCAACGTGATCCGCACGTCGACCAGCGGATATCCGGCGGCGACCCCGCGCGCGGCCTGGGCGCGTACCCCCTTCTCGACGGAGGGGATGAACTGGCGCGGCACCGCCCCGCCCACCACCTTGTCGACGAACTCGATGCCGCTGCCCGGAGGAAGCGGCTCGACGTCGATCTCGCAGATCGCGTACTGGCCGTGTCCGCCGGACTGCTTCACATGCCGGCCCCGGCCGGCCGACGGCCCGCCGAAGGTCTCTCGGAGCGACACCTTGTGCGGCACGGCGTCGACCTGCACCCCGTACCGGTTGCGCAGCCGTTCCAGGGCCACGTCCATATGGGCCTCACCGAGACACCACAGGACGACCTGGTGGGTGTCCTGATTCTGCTCCAGGCGCATGGTGGGGTCCTCGGCGACGAGCCGGGACAGCCCCTGGGAGAGCCGGTCCTCGTCGGCCTTGCTGTGCGCCTCGATCGCGAGCGGCAACAGTGGATCGGGCATCGTCCAGGGCTCCATCAGGAGCGGATCGTCCTTGGCGGAGAGGGTGTCACCGGTCTCCGCGCGGCCGAGCTTGGCGACACAGGCGAGATCGCCCGCGATGACCCGGTTGAGCGTGCGCTGCTGCTTGCCGAAGGGCGAGGTCAGCGCGCCGACCCGCTCGTCGACATCGTGGTCCTCGTGACCCCGGTCGGTCAGCCCGTGCCCCGAGACATGGACGGTCTCGTCGGGGCGCAGGGTGCCGGAGAAGACCCGGACCAGCGAGATCCGGCCGACATACGGATCGGAGGCGGTCTTCACGACCTCCGCGACGAGCGGACCGTCGGGGTCGCAGGTGACCGCCGGCCGCGGGACGCCGTCGGGAGTGGTGACGGCCGGCGCCTCGCGCTCCAACGGGGTGGGGAAGCCGCCGGTGATCAGTTCGAGCAGCTCGACGGTGCCGAGCCCCTGCTTCCCGCCGTCCGCGGCGGGCGCCGCGGCCAGCACCGGATGGAAGGTGCCACGGGCGACGGCCTTCTCGAGGTCGTCGATGAGCGACTTGATGTCGATGTCCTCGCCGCCGAGATAGCGGTCCATGAGGGTCTCGTCCTCGCTCTCCGCGATGATCCCCTCGATCAGCCGGTTTCGGGCCTCGGCGATCAGCTCCTGCTGGCCGTCGTCCGGCGGATTCTCCTGCCGTACGCCCGTGGAGTAGTCGAAGATCCGCTCCGAGAGCAGTCCGACCAGGCCGGTGGTCGGGGCGTGGCCGTCCGGCGCCTCGGCGCCGTGGACGGGCAGATAGAGCGGGAGTACGGCATCGGGGTCGTCGCCGCCGAAGATCGAGGAGCAGACGGCGGTCAGCTCGTCGAAGCCGGTGCGGGCCGTGTCCAGGTGGGTGACGACGATGGCGCGGGGCATTCCGACCGCCGCGCACTCCTCCCACACCATGCGGGTCGACCCGGCGATCGCGTCGGCCTCCTGGGCGGCCGAGACGACGAAGAGGGCCGCGTCCGCCGCGCGCAGACCGGCCCTCAGCTCCCCGACGAAGTCGGCGTATCCCGGGGTGTCGAGGAGATTGATCTTGCACCCGTCCCATTCGAGGGGGACGAGGGAGAGCTGTACGGAACGTTGCTGGCGGTGCTCGATCTCGTCGTAGTCGGAGACCGTTCCGCCGTCCTCGACGCGCCCTGCCCGGTTGACCGCCCCCGCGGTCAGCGCGAGCGCCTCGACGAGCGTCGTCTTTCCCGATCCGCTGTGGCCGACCAGCACCACGTTCCGTACGGCCGAGGGCCGGTCGGCCGTTGGAGCCCTGCCGGCGGCTCCGGAGTGTGCGTTCGCCTTGTCGCCCATGGTTCGTTCCTCCCGATCGCTTGCACCAGTCGCGCGGCGTGGGCCGGCTGTACGGTGCGGCGGGGCGCGGGCGCGAGGGAGTCGGCGCGGGAGGGGATCGCGTGCAGCTCCAGCGATGCCCGCGGTGGTCCTTCGAGCTTTGCACCGACGTCAGGGCGCGTCCATACGTCGTACACGACGCGACAGGGCGGGTGGCCGACGGAATGGCAAGGTGGTCCTGGCTACGATGGGCGGGCCGGTGGTCGTAGGGGCCGCGCGGCCCACCGAACCTCGGGAAGGCCATGCTGAACAAGTACGCGCGTGCATTTTTTACGCGTGTCCTCACACCGTTCGCCGCGTTTCTGCTTCGCCGGGGCGTCAGCCCCGACGCGGTCACGCTCATCGGCACGGCCGGAGTGATGGCGGGTGCACTGGTCTTCTTCCCCAGGGGAGAGTTCTTCTGGGGCACGATCGTCATCACGCTCTTCGTCTTCTCCGACCTCGTCGACGGCAACATGGCCCGGCAGGCCGGGATCTCCAGCCGGTGGGGCGCGTTCCTCGACTCGACCCTCGACCGGGTCGCCGACGGGGCCATCTTCGGTGGCTTCGCGCTCTGGTACGCGGGTACGGGCAACGACAACGTGCTGTGCGCGGTCTCCATCTTCTGCCTGGCCAGCGGCCAGGTCGTCTCGTACACCAAGGCGCGTGGTGAATCGATTGGCCTGCCGGTCGCCGTCAACGGCCTGGTGGAGCGGGCCGAGCGGCTGGTGATCTCACTGGTCGCCGCGGGTCTCGCCGGACTGCACGCCTTCGGCGTGCCCGGCATCGACGTGCTCCTCCCGATCGCGCTGTGGATCGTCGCCGTGGGCTCCGCGGTGACCCTGGGGCAGCGCGTGGTGACGGTACGACGGGAGTCGGCGGAGGCGGACGCGGCCGCGTCCGCCGCAGGGGGGAACGAGGCGACGTCATGAGTGGCGCGAGTGGCATGAAGGACCGGCTGACCGACGGGCTGTACGGGCTCGGCTGGTCGACCGTGAAGAAACTGCCGGAGCCCGTCGCGACCGGGCTCGGCCGGCGGATCGCCGACTACGCCTGGAAGCGGCGCGGCAAGAGCGTGCTGCGCCTGGAGTCCAACCTCGCGCGCGTGGTCCCCGACGCGACACCCGAGCGGCTCGCCGAGCTGTCGAAGGCCGGGATGCGCTCCTACATGCGGTACTGGATGGAGTCCTTCCGGCTGCCGACCTGGACCAGGGAACGCGTCGACGACTCCTTCGACATCAAGGACGTCCACCACCTGAAGGACGGCCTCGCCTCGGGGCGCGGCGTCATCCTCGCGCTGCCGCACCTGGCCAACTGGGACCTCGCGGGTGTCTGGGTGACCCGCTCGCTCGGCGTGCCGTTCACCACGGTCGCGGAGCGGCTCAAGCCGGAGACGCTGTACGACCGCTTCGTCGCCTACCGCGAGTCGCTGGGCATGGAGGTCCTGCCGCACACCGGCGGATCCGCCTTCGGCACGCTGGCGCGGCGGCTGCGGGCCGGTGGTCTGATCTGTCTGGTCGCCGACCGCGATCTCTCCGCCACCGGCATCGAGGTCAAGTTCTTCGGCGAGACGGCGCGGATGCCGGCCGGTCCCGCGATGCTCGCCCAGCAGACGGGTGCGCTGCTGCTGCCCGTGACCCTCTGGTACGACGACACCTCGGTCATGAAGGGGCGGGTGCACGCACCCATCGACGTACCCGAGACAGGTACCCGGGCCGAAAAGACGTCCCTGATGACACAGGCGCTGGCCGATGCCTTCGCCGGCGGTATCGCGGACCACCCGGAGGACTGGCACATGCTGCAACGACTGTGGCTCGTGGACCTGGAGGAGCGCGGGGAGGAAGGACGGACGTGAAGATCGGCATCGTCTGCCCGTACTCCTGGGACGTACCGGGCGGCGTCCAGTTCCACATCCGCGACCTGGCGGAGCACCTGATCCGGCTGGGTCACGAGGTCTCCGTCCTCGCGCCCGCCGACGACGAGACGCCGCTGCCGCCGTATGTCGTCTCGGCGGGGCGCGCCGTGCCGGTGCCGTACAACGGCTCGGTGGCGCGGCTCAACTTCGGCTTCCTGTCGGCGGCGCGCGTGCGGCGCTGGCTGCACGACGGCACCTTCGACGTCATCCACATCCACGAGCCGGCCTCCCCCTCGCTCGGGCTGCTGAGCTGCTGGGCGGCGCAGGGGCCGATCGTGGCCACCTTCCACACGTCGAACCCGCGCTCGCGGGCGATGATCGCGGCCTATCCGATCCTGCAACCCGCCCTGGAGAAGATCAGCGCGCGGATCGCGGTGAGCGAGTACGCGCGCCGCACCCTGGTCGAGCATCTGGGCGGCGACGCCGTCGTCATTCCCAACGGCGTCGACGTGGACTTCTTTGCGCGGGCCGAGCCGAAGAAGGAGTGGCAGACGGAAGGGGCGCGAAGCTCCGGCGAGGGTGGGGGACGGGGGGGCACGCTGGGGTTCATCGGCCGGATCGACGAACCGCGCAAGGGCCTCCCGGTCCTGATGAAGGCCCTGCCGAAGATCCTCGCCGAGCGGCCGGAGACCCGTCTCCTGGTCGCCGGGCGCGGCGACGAGGAGGAGGCGGTGGCCTCGCTGCCGCGCGAGATGCGGTCGCGCGTCGAGTTCCTCGGGATGGTCAGCGACGAGGACAAGGCCCGGCTGCTGCGCAGCGTCGACGTCTACGTGGCGCCGAACACGGGCGGCGAGAGCTTCGGGATCATCCTGGTCGAGGCGCTGTCGGCGGGAGCGCCGGTCCTCGCCTCGGACCTGGACGCGTTCGCCCAGGTCCTGGACCAGGGAGCGGCGGGCGAGCTGTTCGCCAACGAGGACGCGGACGCGCTGGCCGACGCGGCGATCCGGCTGCTCGGGGACGACGTACGCCGCGACGAGCTGCGCAAGCGCGGCAGTGCGCACGTACGGCGCTTCGACTGGTCGACGGTGGGCGCGGACATCCTCGCGGTCTACGAGACGGTGACGGACGGCGCGGCCTCGGTGGCGACGGACGAGCGCACGGGGCTGCGGGCCAGGTTCGGTCTGGCGTCGCGGGACTGAACTGCCTTCGGGGCCTGGGGTCCGGCAGACCCGGGGCCCCGGCCGACCTGGGACCGGCCTGGGGCCCCGGCCGACCTGGGACCGGCCCGGGACCGCGGTCGGCTGGGATCCCAGCCCGGGATCCCAGCCCCGTCCTGAACCGGCCGGACTGCCGCTGCTTCAAGTCCGCTTCGGCCGGTTCGGCACGACGGCCTGGCACGCGTGGCACGCTGGGGCGATGACCTCACCGAGCGTGGAAACACTGGACCTGGGGTACTTCGTGCGGCCGGCCGAAGAGTGGGGCGGGCCCCACGCGCGCGTGGAGCCCGTGCTCGCGTACCTGGTACGCCACGAGCACGGCACCCTCCTCTTCGACACCGGCATGGGGGAGGGCTCCCCGGAGACGGACGCGCACTACCGGCCCACCCGCCACCCCCTCCCCGCCGTGGCCAGGGACGTCGACCTCGTCGTGAACTGCCATCTCCACTTCGACCACATCGGTGGTAACCCGCTCTTCCCCGACACCCCCGTGCTCGTCCAGCGCAAGGAACTGGCCACCGCACGGGCCGGCGACTACACACTGGACTGGTTGCTCGACGGTGTCCGCTACGAGGAGATCGACGGCGAACACACGATCGCGCCGGGAATCACCGTCGTACCCACACCCGGGCACACCGAGGGGCACCAGTCCCTGGTCCTCGACCAGGGCGACCACGTCACCGTCCTCGCCGGGCAGGCGTACGACTTCGCGGCCGAGTTCGGCGTGCCCCACCACCCCTGGCTCGATCGGCTCGCGGAGCTCTCCGACGGGCGGACGGCGAAGGTCCGGTTCGCCCACGACCGTGACCTGTGGGAAGGGGTCCTGCCGCCGCGACGGTAGCCTGTGCGCCCGTGACCGAAACCCTGATCTGGACCGTCGTCGCGCTCATCGCGATCGGCCTGTACCTCAGCTGGACCGCCGGCCGCCTCGACCGGCTGCACGCGCGGATCGACGCGGCCCGCGCCGCCCTCGACGCCCAGCTGCTCCGCCGGGCCTCGGTCGCCCAGGAACTGGCCACGTCCGGCGTCCTCGACCCGGCCGCCTCGATCGTGCTGTACGAGGCCGCGCACGCCGCCCGGCAGGCCGAGGAGGATCAGCGCGAGGTCGCCGAGAGCGAGCTGAGCCAGGCCCTGCGCGCCGTGTTCGGGGAGCCCGAGCAGGTCGAGGCGGTACGGGCGGCCCCCGGCGGAGAGGAGGCCGCCAACGAGCTCGCGGCAGCCGTCCGCCGCGTGCCGATGGCGCGCAGGTTCCACAACGACGCCGTGCGCGCCGCCCGTGCCCTGCGCCGCCACCGCAAGGTGCGCTGGTTCCGGCTGGCCGGTCACGCTCCGTTCCCGCTGGCCTTCGAAATGGACGACGAACCGCCCGTCGCCCTTGCCGATCGCCCGGCCTGACCTCCGGTAACCTGCGAAAACAGCGAAAACGATCCACCGCCTGCACATTGGCCCTTGATGTGGACTGGTGCTGGCCTGTTTCCTCACTCTTGTCTCAACACCGCTTTCCCGAGTGAGGTCCCCGTGTCCACCACGCTTCCCAACAGCACCCAGTCTCCCGAGACCGGCACCGCGCGCGTCAAGCGCGGCATGGCCGAGCAGCTCAAGGGCGGCGTGATCATGGACGTGGTCAACGCCGAGCAGGCGAAGATCGCCGAGGACGCCGGTGCCGTGGCCGTCATGGCCCTGGAGCGGGTCCCCGCCGACATCCGCAAGGACGGCGGTGTCGCCCGCATGTCCGACCCGAACATGATCGAAGAGATCATCGGCGCGGTCTCCATCCCGGTCATGGCCAAGTCCCGCATCGGCCACTTCGTCGAGGCCCAGGTCCTGCAGTCCCTTGGCGTCGACTACATCGACGAGTCCGAGGTCCTCACCCCGGCCGACGAGGTCAACCACTCCGACAAGTGGGCCTTCACCACCCCCTTCGTCTGTGGCGCCACCAACCTGGGCGAGGCCCTGCGCCGCATCGCCGAGGGCGCGGCCATGATCCGCTCCAAGGGCGAGGCCGGCACCGGCAACGTCGTCGAGGCCGTCCGCCACCTGCGCCAGATCAAGAACGAGATCGCCAAGCTGCGCGGCTTCGACAACAACGAGCTGTTCGCCGCCGCCAAGGACCTGCGCGCCCCGTACGAGCTCGTCAAGGAGGTCGCCGAGCTCGGCAAGCTGCCGGTCGTGCTGTTCTCCGCCGGTGGTGTCGCCACCCCCGCCGACGCCGCGCTGATGCGCCAGCTCGGCGCCGAGGGCGTCTTCGTCGGCTCCGGCATCTTCAAGTCGGGCGACCCGGCCAAGCGCGCCGCCGCCATCGTGAAGGCCACCACCTTCTACGACGACCCGAAGATCATCGCGGACGCCTCCCGCAACCTGGGCGAGGCCATGGTCGGCATCAACTGCGACACGCTCTCCGAGTCCGAGCGCTACGCCAACCGCGGCTGGTAACCACCCATGAGCACACCCGTGATCGGTGTCCTGGCCCTCCAGGGCGACGTACGGGAGCACCTGATCGCCCTGGCCGCGGCTGACGCCGTGGCCAGGCCGGTCCGGCGCCCCGAGGAGCTCGCCGAGGTCGACGGTCTCGTCATACCCGGCGGCGAGTCCACCACCATCTCCAAGCTGGCCGAGCTCTTCGGCCTCATGGAGCCGCTGCGCGAACGCATCGCCGCCGGACTGCCGGTGTACGGCACCTGCGCCGGTCTGATCATGCTCGCCGACAAGATCCTCGACCCGCGCTCGGGCCAGGAGACCTTCGGCGGCATAGACATGATCGTCCGCCGCAACGCGTTCGGACGGCAGAACGAGTCCTTCGAGGCCGGCGTCACCGTCACCGGTATCGAGGACGGCCCCGTCGAGGGCGTCTTCATCCGCGCCCCGTGGGTCGAGTCCGTCGGTGCCCAGGTCGAGGTCCTCGCGGAGCACGAGGGTCACATCGTGGCCGTACGGCAGGGCCTGGCCCTGGCGACCTCGTTCCACCCCGAGCTCACCGGCGATCACCGCATTCACGCCCTGTTCGTCGACATGGTGCGCGCCGCGGTGTGACGAGGTCCCGGTAGGATCTCTGGGGTTCGTTCAGAAATGGGTTACGCGAAGGAGACAGGCAGATGTCCGGCCACTCTAAATGGGCTACGACGAAGCACAAGAAGGCCGTGATCGATGCCAAGCGCGGCAAGCTCTTCGCGAAGCTGATCAAGAACATCGAGGTCGCCGCCCGGACCGGCGGTGCCGATCTGGACGGTAACCCGACGCTGTTCGACGCCGTACAGAAGGCGAAGAAGAGCTCCGTCCCGAACAAGAACATCGACTCGGCGATCAAGCGCGGCGGCGGCCTCGAGGCCGGCGGCGTCGACTACGAGACGATCATGTACGAGGGTTACGGCCCGAACGGTGTCGCGGTGCTCATCGAGTGCCTCACCGACAACCGCAACCGTGCCGCCTCCGACGTCCGCGTCGCCATGACCCGCAACGGCGGTTCGATGGCCGACCCCGGCTCGGTCTCGTACCTGTTCAACCGCAAGGGCGTCATCGTGCTGCCCAAGGGCGAGCTGACCGAGGACGACGTCCTCGGCGCTGTGCTCGACGCGGGCGCCGAGGAGGTCAACGACCTCGGTGAGAGCTTCGAGGTCATCAGCGAGGCCACCGACATGGTCGCGGTCCGCACCGCCCTCCAGGAGGCAGGCATCGACTACGACTCCGCCGACTCCAACTTCGTCCCGACCATGCAGGTCGAGCTCGACGAAGAGGGCGCGCGCAAGATCTTCAAGCTGATCGACGCGCTCGAGGACAGCGACGACGTGCAGAACGTCTTCGCCAACTTCGACGTCAGCGACGAGGTCATGGAGAAGGTCGACGCCTGAGCGCGGTCGCTTTCTCGCAGCGGGCCGACGGGGACACACCCCCGTCGGCCCGCTGTCGTTCGTGCGGCGTTGTCAGTGGCAGCGGATAGCCTGCACAAACAGATTTACGAAGACGGTCCAGGGAGGGGCTCAGGTGCGCGTGCTCGGGGTGGACCCGGGGCTGACCCGGTGCGGTGTCGGCGTCGTCGAAGGCGTGGCCGGGCGCCCCCTGACCATGCTCGGCGTCGGCGTCGTGCGGACGGCCGCCGCCGACGACATCGGCATACGCCTCGTCGGCATCGAGCGCGGGATCGAGGAGTGGCTCGACCGCTTCTCGCCCGAACTGGTCGCCGTGGAGCGGGTGTTCAGCCAGCACAATGTGCGTACGGTCATGGGCACCGCCCAGGCCAGCGCAGTCGCCATGCTCTGCGCCTCGCGCCGCGGCATCCCGGTCGCCCTGCACACCCCCAGCGAGGTCAAGGCCGCCGTCACCGGCAGCGGACGTGCCGACAAGGCCCAGGTCGGAGCCATGGTGACCCGGCTGCTCCGGCTCTCCGCCCCGCCCAAGCCGGCCGACGCCGCCGACGCCCTCGCCCTGGCCATCTGTCACATCTGGCGAGCCCCGGCCCAGAACCGGCTCCAGCAGGCCGTCGCCGCCCATCACGCAACGAAAGGCCGTTCCGCATGATCGCCTTTGTCAGCGGCCCGGTCGCCGCGCTCGCCCCCACCACCGCGGTCATCGAGGTCGGCGGCGTCGGCATGGCCGTCCAGTGCACGCCGAACACCATCGCCGGCCTGAGGATCGGTCAGGAGGCGCGGCTGGCCACGTCCTTGGTGGTCCGTGAGGACTCCCTGACGCTGTACGGCTTCGCGGACGACGACGAGCGGCAGGTCTTCGAACTGCTCCAGACAGCGAGCGGTGTCGGACCCCGACTCGCCCAGGCCATGCTCGGCGTGCACAGCCCCGACGCGCTGCGCCTCGCCGTCTCCACCGGGGACGAGAAGACGCTCACCGCCGTCCCCGGCATCGGCAAGAAGGGGGCGCAGAAGCTCCTCCTCGAACTGAAGGACAAGCTGGGGCAGCCGCTCGGCACCGGCCTCGTCGGCGCGCAGCGCGCGGCGGCCTCCGGCCCGGCGCCGTGGACGGAGCAGCTGGCCGCCGCCCTCATCGGCCTCGGCTACGCGTCACGCGAGGCGGAGGAGGCGGTCGCCGCGGTGACGCCACAGGCCGAGGCTGCGATCGCCGCGGGCGGCTCGGCCCCGGTCCCGCAGCTCCTGCGGGCGGCCCTCCAGTCACTGAACCGCGCCCGCTGACATGACCGCTGCGCGGGGTGGGGACGGAGCTCGCCGCAGGCGCCCCGCACGTACAGACGACCGCACCATCACCACGAAGGCAGACCACGTGAACTGGGACGACGACACCGCACCGCCCACCGACGAACGCATCGTCGCCGCGGCCGCCGAGGGTGACGACCAGGCCGTCGAGGCGGCCCTGCGGCCCAAGGACCTCAGCGAGTTCGTCGGCCAGGAGAAGGTCCGCCAGCAGCTCGACCTGGTCCTCAAGGCCGCCCGCCAGCGCGGAGCCACCGCCGATCACGTCCTGCTCTCCGGCGCTCCCGGCCTCGGCAAGACCACCCTGTCGATGATCATCGCGGCGGAGATGAAGGCCCCGATCCGGATCACCTCCGGCCCGGCCATCCAGCACGCCGGAGACCTCGCCGCGATCCTCTCCTCCCTCCAGGAGGGAGAGATCCTCTTCCTCGACGAGATCCACCGCATGTCCCGCCCCGCCGAGGAGATGCTCTACATGGCGATGGAGGACTTCCGCGTCGACGTGATCGTCGGCAAGGGCCCCGGCGCCACCGCCATCCCGCTGGAGCTCCCGCCCTTCACCCTGGTCGGCGCCACCACCAGGGCCGGACTCCTGCCGCCCCCGCTCCGGGACCGCTTCGGCTTCACCGCCCACATGGAGTTCTACGACGCCTCCGAGCTCGAGCGCGTCATCCACCGCTCCGCCGGACTCCTCGACGTCGAGATCGACACGGCCGGAGCCGCCGAGATCGCCGGCCGCTCCCGGGGCACCCCCCGCATCGCCAACCGTCTCCTGCGCCGCGTCCGCGACTACGCCCAGGTCAGGGCCGACGGCGTGATCAACCGCGAGATCTCCGCCGCCGCACTCGCGGTGTACGAGGTGGACAGCCGCGGTCTCGACCGTCTGGACCGCGCCGTCCTGGAGGCCCTGCTCAAGCTCTTCGGCGGCGGTCCGGTCGGTCTGTCGACCCTCGCGGTCGCGGTCGGGGAGGAGCGCGAGACCGTCGAGGAGGTCGCCGAACCCTTCCTCGTACGGGAAGGACTCCTGGCGCGCACGCCCCGTGGTCGGGTCGCCACTCCCGCCGCATGGACCCATCTCGGACTCGTTCCGCCGCAGGCAGCGGGCCCGGGCGCGCCAGGAAGCGGACAACAGGGGCTCTTCGGGGCGTGACCATGCCGTGACGGCGCGGAGACTCGTCGGACGAGGAACCAGGGTGCGATGCTGGACGTTGTTCCAATGATGCGGACTCGCCTAGACTCCGCCGATGCCGACCTTTCTGGTCGGCACGCCCACCCCCGAAGATCAGGCCGCGGGATCTCCGCGTCCGTGCGAAGGAAACCCGTCCCGTGAGTATCGTGACCCTCCTCCCCTTCATCGTCCTCATCGGGGCCATGTTCCTGATGACCCGCTCTGCGAAGAAGAAGCAGCAGGCGGCCGCGCAGATGCGCGACGAGATGCAGCCCGGCACCGGTGTGCGGACGATCGGGGGGATGTACGCCACCGTCAAGGAGATCGGCGACGAGACCGTCCTCCTCGAGGTCGCTCCCGGCGTGCACGCCGTCTACGCGAAGAACGCCATCGGCGCGGTCCTCGCGGACGACGAGTACAACCGCATCGTCCACGGCGACGAGCCGGACACCGAGACGGTCGTCCCGGACGACGCCTCCTCGCTGACCGAGTCGGCCGACGCCGACGCGTCGGACGAGGCCGCCGAGGACGCCAAGCCCGACCTGACCAAGAAGGTCGAGGCCGTCGAGGCCGACGCCGAGGTCAAGAAGGACGACAAGGCCGGCGGCGAGGCCGAGGCGAAGTAGTCGCGACCGGGGACCGCGGACGCCCACCGGCGTCCGCGGTCCCCGGCACGGTTCCACGTCTGCGGGGGCAGGTCCCCACACACACTTCGTGGCCGCACCGCGCACACCCGGCGCAGGGCGGTTGGACAGGGAGAAACGACAAGGTGGCAGCACCGAAGAAGGGCCGACGGCCGGCGGGGGGCCAGAGCAGGCCGGGGCGTGCCCTGGCTCTGATCCTGATCGCCATGGTCGCGCTCACGGGCGGAATGTTCTGGTCGGGGCACACCACTCCGCGGCTGGGCATCGACCTCGCGGGCGGTACGTCGATCACGCTCAAGGCGAAGGCCGAGCCGGGCAAGGAAGACGCCGTCAACGAGACCAACATGAACACCGCGGTCGGAATCATCGACCGCCGTGTCAATGGTCTGGGTGTCTCCGAGGCCGAGGTTCAGACGCAGGGCAAAGAGAACATCATCGTCAACATCCCCCGGGGTGTGAACGAGAAGCAGGCCCGTGAGCAGGTCGGCACCACCGCCCAGCTCTACTTCCGGCCCGTTCTGACCTACGCGCCCTCGCAGCAGCCCGCGCCGGACGCGAGCTCCTCCGCCTCTCCGAAGCCCTCGGCCTCCGGAGCGACCGCCGACAGTGGCAAGAAGGACGAGAAGTCCGCCACACCGTCGTCGAGCGCCTCCACCCAGGGCCGCGCGGTCTCCGAGGCCCTGAAGGCCCCGAGCCCCACGCCGACCGCGAGCGGTTCCGCCACCCCGAAGAGCTCGGACAGCCCCAAGCCCTCGGCCACGCCGAGCGCCGACCCCGCGGCCTCCGCCCTTGAGCAGAAGTTCGCGGCCCTGAACTGCCTCGACCCGAAGCAGCGCGCCGCCGCCGGTCAGGGCGTCAAGCCCGAGGACTCCACCGTCGCCTGTGGCAAGAACGCCATCGGCCAGTGGGAGAAGTACCTTCTCGGCCCGGCCGAGGTCGACGGCAAGGACGTCGACAACGCCAAGGGCGTCCTCGACCAGCAGCGCGGCATGTGGATCGTGAACATGGAGTTCACGGAGGCGGGCGCCAAGAAGTTCTCGCAGATCACCAGCAAGCTGTCGCAGCAGCAGGAGCCGCAGAACCAGTTCGCGATCGTGCTGGACGGCGAGGTCGTCTCGGCCCCGTCGGTGCGCACCACGCTGAGCGCCAACGCGGAGATCTCCGGCAGCTTCACCCAGCAGTCGGCCCAGGACCTCGGCAACATCCTGTCCTACGGTGCCCTGCCGCTCTCCTTCGACACCCAGAGCGTCGACACCGTCACCGCCGCCCTCGGCGGCGAGCAGCTGCAGGCGGGTCTGATCGCCGGTGCGATCGGTCTGGCCCTGGTCGTCCTCTACCTGGTGGTCTACTACCGCGGCCTGTCCTTCGTGGCGCTGCTCAGCCTTCTGGCCTCGGCGATCCTGACGTACGTGATCATGTCGCTGCTCGGCCCGGCCATCGGCTTCGCGCTGAACCTGCCGGCCGTCTGTGGTGCCATCGTCGCCATCGGTATCACCGCAGACTCGTTCATCGTCTACTTCGAACGCATCCGCGACGAGATCCGCGAGGGGCGCACGCTCCGCCCGGCCGTCGAGCGCGCGTGGCCCCGTGCCCGCCGCACGATCCTCGTCTCCGACTTCGTGTCGTTCCTCGCCGCCGCCGTGCTCTTCGTCGTCACCGTCGGCAAGGTCCAGGGCTTCGCGTTCACGCTCGGTCTGACCACCCTGCTCGACGTGGTCGTGGTGTTCCTCTTCACCAAGCCGCTGATGACGCTGCTCGCACGGACCAAGTTCTACGGCGAGGGTCACGCCTGGTCCGGGCTGGACCCGAAGCGTCTCGGCGCCAAGCCGCCGCTGCGCCGCTCCCGTCGTGTCTCCGCCCCCGTCGACTCCCCGAAGGAGGCGTGAGATGGCGAACAAGCGCGACAGCCTCGGCGCCCGGCTCAACCGCGGTGAGGTCGCCTACGACTTCATCGGCAACCGCAAGCTCTGGTACGGCCTGTCCATCCTGATCACCATCACGGCGATCGTGGCTCTGGCCGTCCGAGGCCTGAACATGGGCATCGAGTTCCAGGGCGGTGCGGTCTTCACCACCCCGAAGTCGGAAGTCTCGGTCTCCCAGGCCCAGGAGTACGCCGAAGAGGCCTCCGGCCACACCGCGGTCGTACAGAAGCTCGGCAGCGGCGCGCTGCGCATCCAGGTCGGCGGCCTCGACACGTCGCAGTCCGACCAGGTCCGCACCGAGCTCGCCAAGGACCTGAACATCGCCGAGGACAAGATCGCGGCGGAGCTGGTCGGCCCCAGCTGGGGTGAGCAGATCGCCAACAAGGCATGGACCGGTCTCGCGGTCTTCATGATCCTCGTGGTGATCTATCTGGCCATCGCCTTCGAGTGGAGAATGGCGGTAGCGGCGCTCATCGCCCTGATCCACGACCTGACCATCACCGTCGGCATCTATTCGCTCGTCGGGTTCGAGGTCACGGTCGGTACGGTCATCGGTCTGCTGACGATCCTCGGCTACTCGCTGTACGACACGGTCGTCGTCTTCGACTCCCTCAAGGAGGGAACGAAGGACATCACCAAGCAGACCCGCTACACGTACAGCGATCTGGCCAACAGGTCGATCAACGGAACCCTGATCCGTTCGATCAACACCACCGTCGTGGCCCTGCTGCCGGTCGCCGGACTGCTCTTCATCGGTGGCGGTGTCCTCGGCGCCGGCATGCTGAACGACATCTCGCTGTCGCTGTTCGTCGGCCTCGCCGCCGGTGCGTACTCCTCGATCTTCATCGCCACCCCGCTCGTCGCCGACCTCAAGGAGCGCGAGCCGGCGATCAAGGCGCTCAAGAAGCGGGTGCTCGCCAAGCGGGCGTCGGCTGCCGCCAAGGGCGAGAGCCTGGACGAATCCGACGAGCACCGTGACAGCTTCGAGGACGAGGACCACGCCGCCGTCGTCGGCCAGCGCGGTCGTCGGGGTCGGGCGTCGGAGAACCGCGGATGACCGCCGGGACCCAGGACACCACCGCGCTGCTGCTCAGCCGGATCCGTGACGTCCCCGACTACCCGAAGCCGGGCGTGCTGTTCAAGGACATCACCCCGCTGCTCGCGGACCCGGAGGCGTTCACGTCCCTGACCGACACCCTCGCCACGCTGTGCGCCACGCACGGTGCGACGAAGATCGTCGGGCTCGAGGCGCGCGGCTTCATCCTCGCCGCCCCGGTGGCCGTCCGCGCGGGCCTGGGATTCATCCCGGTCCGCAAGGCCGGCAAGCTGCCCGGAGCGACGCTGAAGCAGGCGTACGAGCTGGAGTACGGCACCGCCGAGATCGAGGTGCACGCCGAGGACCTGGCCGCGGGCGACCGCGTCATGGTCATCGACGACGTCCTCGCGACCGGCGGCACCGCCGAGGCCTCGCTGGAGCTCATCCGGCGGGCCGGCGCCGAGGTCGCGGGTGTCGCGGTCCTCATGGAGCTCGGCTTCCTCGCCGGGCGGGCCCGGCTGGAGCCCGCGCTGCGCGGCGCCCCGCTGGAGGCGCTGATCACGGTCTGACACCGCACCACGTGCGGTGAGGGGGCGCCCCGGGGAATCCCCGGGGCGCCCCCGCCGTTCTCCCGGTATGTCCCGGAACGTAACCGTTCCGGCGCGTGGTGCCCGTCTCACCCCCCGCACGCGTGAGCACGGTGGCTCCCGGATCGATACCATGACCTTTCCGGGCCTGACCGGGGGACCCGGAACCTCCCCCAGACTCCGTCCGGGGGGACCCCCAAGGAGCGCTCTTGCCAGACGAGGCCCAGCCACTCTCCGCCGCGCAGCCCGACCCGCAGGCCGAGAAGGCCGCGGCGGAACCCGCGACGCCCAAGAACAAGCCCGCGGAGAGCAGGCCCGCGCCCGTGGCCCCCGCCCCGGCACCGGCCTCCACGCCCAAGCCCGCGCCCGCCCCCGTGGCCCGTTCCGGCGGCGGCTCGTCCAACCGTGTGCGGGCCCGCCTCGCCCGCCTCGGCGTCCAGCGCTCCTCCCCGTACAACCCGGTCCTCGAACCGCTGCTTCGGATCGTCCGCTCCAACGACCCGAAGATCGAGACCGCGACGCTCCGCCAGGTCGAGCGCGCCTACCAGGTCGCCGAGCGCTGGCACCGCGGACAGAAGCGAAAGAGCGGCGACCCGTACATCACGCACCCGCTCGCCGTCACCACCATCCTCGCCGAGCTCGGCATGGACCCCGCCACGCTCATGGCCGGTCTGCTGCACGACACCGTCGAGGACACCGAATACGGCCTGGACACGCTGCGCCGCGACTTCGGCGACCAGGTCGCCCTGCTCGTCGACGGCGTCACCAAGCTCGACAAGGTCAAGTTCGGCGAGGCCGCGCAGGCCGAGACGGTCCGCAAGATGGTCGTCGCCATGGCCAAGGACCCGCGCGTCCTGGTCATCAAGCTCGCCGACCGGCTGCACAACATGCGCACGATGCGCTATCTCAAGCGGGAGAAGCAGGAGAAGAAGGCCCGCGAGACCCTCGAGATCTACGCGCCCCTGGCCCACCGCCTGGGCATGAACACCATCAAGTGGGAGCTGGAGGACCTCGCCTTCGCGATCCTCTACCCCAAGATGTACGACGAGATCGTCCGGCTCGTCGCCGAGCGCGCGCCCAAGCGCGACGAGTACCTCGCCATAGTGACCGACGAGGTCCAGTCCGACCTGCGCGCCGCCCGTATCAAGGCCACCGTCACCGGACGGCCCAAGCACTACTACAGCGTCTACCAGAAGATGATCGTCCGCGGCCGTGACTTCGCGGAGATCTACGACCTGGTCGGCATCCGCGTCCTCGTGGACACCGTCCGCGACTGCTACGCGGCCCTCGGCACCGTCCACGCGCGATGGAACCCGGTCCCCGGCCGGTTCAAGGACTACATCGCGATGCCGAAGTTCAACATGTACCAGTCGCTGCACACGACGGTCATCGGCCCCAACGGCAAGCCCGTCGAGCTGCAGATCCGTACGTTCGACATGCACCGCCGGGCCGAGTACGGCATCGCCGCCCATTGGAAGTACAAGCAGGACCCCTCCGCCGGGGCCTCCAAGGTGCGGACCGACGTGCCGAAGAGCGCCGGCAAGGACGACCACCTCAACGACATGGCGTGGCTGCGCCAGCTGCTCGACTGGCAGAAGGAGACCGAGGACCCCGGCGAGTTCCTGGAGTCCCTCCGCTTCGACCTGTCGCGCAACGAGGTCTTCGTCTTCACCCCCAAGGGCGACGTCATAGCGCTGCCCGCCGGGGCCACCCCCGTCGACTTCTCCTACGCCGTCCACACCGAGGTCGGCCACCGCACCATAGGGGCCCGGGTCAACGGGCGGCTCGTTCCGCTCGAGTCGACCCTCGACAACGGCGACCTGGTCGAGGTCTTCACCTCCAAGGCCGCCGGCGCCGGGCCTTCCCGCGACTGGCTGGGCTTCGTCAAGTCCCCGCGAGCCCGCAACAAGATCCGCGCATGGTTCTCCAAGGAGCGCCGCGAGGAGGCGATCGAGCAGGGCAAGGACGCCATCGCGCGGGCCATGCGCAAGCAGAACCTGCCGATCCAGCGCATCCTGACCGGCGACTCGCTCGTCACGCTCGCCCACGAGATGCGCTACAGCGACATCTCCTCGCTGTACGCGGCGATCGGCGAGGGCCATGTCACGGCCCAGTCCATCGTCCAGAAGCTGGTGCAGGCCCTCGGCGGCGAAGAGGCCGCCAACGAGGACCTCGTCGAGACCGCCCCGCCCACGCGCGGCCGCGCCAAGCGCCGCTCCAGCGCCGACCCCGGTGTCGTCGTCAAGGGCGTCGAGGACGTCTGGGTCAAGCTGGCCCGGTGCTGTACGCCCGTACCCGGCGACCCGATCATCGGCTTCGTCACCCGCGGCAGTGGCGTATCGGTTCACCGCAGCGACTGCGTCAACGTCGAGTCGCTCTCCCGTGAACCCGAGCGCATCCTCGAGGTCGAGTGGGCGCCCACCCAGTCCTCGGTGTTCCTGGTCGCCATCCAGGTCGAGGCACTCGACCGCTCCAGGCTGCTGTCGGACGTCACACGGGTCCTGTCGGACCAGCACGTCAACATCCTGTCGGCGGCCGTCCAGACCTCCCGCGACCGGGTCGCCACCTCGCGCTTCACCTTCGAGATGGGCGACCCGAAGCACCTCGGACATGTCCTGAAGGCCGTCCGCGGCGTGGAGGGCGTCTACGACGTCTACCGCGTCACCTCGGCCCGCAGGCCGTGACGCGGACGCACGAGACAAGAGAAGGGCCCCGGCACCTGTCACAGGTACCGGGGCCCTTCCCGTACGACCGCTGTCAGCCGCCGAACTCCTGCAGACCCTTGAGCGCCTGGTCCAGGAGCGCCTGGCGGCCCTCCAGCTCACGGCCCAGCTTGTCCGCCTTGGCGTCGTTGCCCGCCGCGCGAGCCGCGTCGATCTGCTTCTGCAGCTTGTCGACCGCGTCCTGCAGCTGGCCCGTCAGACCCGCGGCACGCGCGCGTGCCTCCGGGTTGGTCCGGCGCCACTCCGACTCCTCGGCCTCCTGCAGCGCCCGCTCCACCGCGTGCATCCGGCCCTCGACCTTCGGGCGGGCGTCGCGCGGCACGTGGCCGATGGCCTCCCAGCGCTCGTTGAGGGAACGGAAGGCCGCACGGGCCGCCTTCAGATCCCCCACGGGCACCAGCTTCTCGGCCTCGACCGCGAGCTCCTCCTTCAGCTTGAGGTTCTCGGTCTGCTCCGCGTCCCGCTCGGCGAAGACCTCGCCGCGCGCCGCGAAGAACACGTCCTGGGCGCCGCGGAAGCGGTTCCACAGGTCGTCCTCGTGCTCGCGCTGGGCGCGGCCCACCGCCTTCCACTCCGCCATCAGCTCGCGGTAGCGGGCGGCCGTGCCACCCCAGTCCGTGGAGTTGGAGAGCGACTCGGCCTCCGCGACCAGCTTCTCCTTGGCCTTGCGGGCCTCCTCGCGCTGCGCGTCCAGCGAGGCGAAGTGCGCCTTGCGGCGCTTGGAGAACGCCGAGCGGGCGTGCGAGAAGCGGTGCCACAACTCGTCGTCCGACTTCCGGTCGAGCCGCGGCAGGCCCTTCCAGGTGTCCACGAGCGCGCGCAGCCGCTCACCGGCGGCCCGCCACTGCTCGCTCTGCGCCAGCTCCTCGGCCTCCTTGACCAGAGCCTCCTTGGCGCCCCGCGCCTCGTCGGTCTGCTTGGCCTTCTGGACCTTGCGCTCCTCGCGGCGCGACTCCACCGTCTCGACCAGCTTGTCGAGACGCGTGGTCAGCGCGGCGAGGTCACCCACGGCGTGATGCTCGTCGACCTGCTGCCGGATGTGGTCGATCGCGGCAGTGGCGTCCTTCGCCGAGAGGTCGGTGGTCTTCACCCTCTTCTCGAGGAGGCCGATCTCGACAACCAAGCCCTCGTACTTGCGCTCGAAGTAGGCCAGTGCCTCCTCGGGAGTGCCGGCCTGCCACGATCCGACGACCTTCTCGCCCTCGGCAGTACGCACGTACACGGTGCCCGTCTCGTCGACGCGGCCCCACGGGTCGCTGCTCACAGCGCCTCCTCCACATGATGCCGCTGAGGGGGTTGTGCCCCCTGGGCATCGTCCACAGTTTCCCGGCGGGCCTCGCCCGCCCTCAACAACGCGGATACAGGACCGCGCTGCACAACGCCAATCTAGGCGACCGGCCGCCCGGCTGTCCGCACTCAGCGCGACCGAAATTCAACGGTCACGCCGTGCGTCACTTCTTGGCGACCGTGGCCTTCTCGATGGTGACGGGCTTCTTCGGCGCGCCGTCCTTGGCGCCACCCTCGACCCCGGCCTTCGCGACCTCCTGGACCGCCTTCAGGCCCGCCGCGTCGATCTTCCCGAAGGGCGTGTAGCTCGGGGGCAGCTTCGTGTCCTTGTAGACGAGGAAGAACTGGCTGCCGCCCGTGCCCGGCTGACCGGTGTTGGCCATCGCCACCGTTCCGGCCGGGAACGTCACCGAACCGTCCGCGCCGGCCTTGCCGAGGGAGTCCAGGTTCTCGTCCGGGATGGTGTAGCCCGGCCCGCCGGTGCCGTCGCCCTTCGGGTCGCCGCACTGGAGGACGAAGATGCCGTCGGTGGTGAGCCGGTGGCACTTCGTTCCGTCGAAGTACTTCTTGTCGGCCAGGTGCTTGAAGGAGTTCACCGTCCGCGGGGTCTTCGCCGCGTCCATGGCGATGGAGATGTCGCCCTCGTTGGTCTTGAGGGCCATCGTGTACGTGGCCTTCTTGTCGACGGTCATCGCCGGCTCGGGCGTCGTCGACTCGCTCGCAGTGGGCGTCGGGGCGTCGCTCGCGGCGTCGTCGGAGCCCTTCTTGCCACCGTCGGACAGCGCCACCGAGGCGTACACGGCACCACCCGCGGCCAGGACCACGGCCAGCGAGGCTGCGATGACGGTGTAACGGCGCCTGGCCTTCAGTCGCGCCTCCTGCCGTCGCTGCTGCTGCCGTACGTACTTCTCCCTGGCGAGCTGCCGCCGCCGCTGATCGCTGCTGACCACCGGGTCTGCTCCTTGTCGCTCGTGCGTTCCTGCCCTGGCCGGGTGTGCCCGTACCGTATACGGGTTGGCTGTGGAATACGCAGCGCCGGTAGGCTCTGATCTGCCGCTTCCGCTCCGCCGCACCTCTGTGCCGGACGACATTTAAGGACGATCGTGCTGATTGCCGGGTTCCCCGCCGGGGCCTGGGGGACCAACTGCTATCTGGTCGCCCCCGCCGCAGGCGAGGAGTGCGTGATCATCGACCCGGGCCACCAGGCCGCCCAGGGAGTCGAGGAGACGCTCAAGAAGCATCGGCTCAAGCCCGTCGCGGTGGTCCTCACCCATGGCCACATCGACCACGTCGCCTCCGTCGTCCCGGTCTGTGGCGCCCATGACGTACCCGCGTGGATCCACCCCTCCGACCGGTACATGATGAGCGACCCGGAGAAGGCCCTCGGCCGCTCCATCGGGATGCCGCTCATGGGCGAACTGACCGTGGGCGAGCCGGACGACGTGCACGAGCTCACCGACGGCGCGAAGCTGGACCTCGCCGGACTGGAGTTCTCCGTCGCGCATGCGCCCGGTCATACCAAGGGGTCGGTGACCTTCCAGATGCCGCAGACCACGGAGATCCCCTCCGTGTTCTTCTCCGGTGATCTGCTCTTCGCCGGCTCCATCGGACGCACCGACCTGCCCGGCGGTGACATGGACGAGATGCTCGAATCGCTGGCCCGCGTGTGCCTGCCGCTCGACAACTCGACCGTGGTGCTGTCGGGTCACGGTCCCCAGACGACCATCGGCCAGGAGCGCGCCACCAACCCGTATCTGCGGGACGTGGCCGCCGGCCTCGGGAGCGCGAAGGCTCCCCGACGAGGAATGTGACGAGACTTTCGTGAGCACCTTTCAGGCCCCCAAGGGCACGTACGACCTGATCCCGCCCCGCTCCGCCACGTTCCTGGCGGTCCGGGACGCGATCTCCACGCCGCTGAAGAACGCCGGCTACGGCTACATCGAGACGCCCGGTTTCGAGAACGTCGAGCTGTTCTCGCGCGGTGTCGGCGAGTCCACGGACATCGTGACCAAGGAGATGTACACCCTCACGACGAAGGGCAACGACAACCTCGCCCTGCGTCCGGAGGGCACCGCGTCCGTGCTGCGCGCGGCGCTCCAGGCCAACCTGCACAAGCAGGGCAACCTGCCGGTGAAGCTCTGGTACTCGGGCTCGTACTACCGCTACGAGCGCCAGCAGGCGGGCCGCTACCGCCACTTCTCCCAGGTCGGTGCCGAGGCGATCGGCGCCGAGGACCCGGCGCTCGACGCCGAGCTGATCATCCTGGCCGACCAGGCGTACCGCTCGCTGGGCCTGCGGAACTTCCGCATCCTGCTGAACTCGCTCGGCGACAAGGAGTGCCGTCCCGTCTACCGCGAGGCGCTCCAGGGCTTCCTGCGCGGTCTCGACCTCGACGAGGACACGCTCCGCCGGGCCGAGATCAACCCGCTGCGCGTGCTCGACGACAAGCGGGCCGACGTCCAGAAGCAACTGGTCGGCGCTCCGGCGCTGACCGACTACCTGTGCGACGCGTGCAAGGCGTACCACGCCGAGGTGCGCGAGCTGCTCACGGCGGCCGGGGTGGCCTTCGAGGACGACGTGAAGCTGGTGCGCGGGCTGGACTACTACACCCGCACGACCTTCGAGTTCGTCCACGGCGGCCTGGGCTCGCAGTCCGCGGTCGGCGGCGGCGGTCGCTACGACGGCCTCTCCGAGATGATCGGCGGCCCGGCGCTCCCGTCGGTTGGCTGGGCGCTCGGCGTGGACCGTACCGTGCTGGCCCTGGAGGCCGAGGGCATCGAGCTCGACATCCCGTCCTCGACCAGCGTCTTCGCGGTCCCGCTGGGCGAGGAGGCGCGCCGGGTGCTCTTCGGCGTGGTCACCGAGCTGCGCCGGGAGGGCGTCGCGACGGACTTCTCGTACGGCGGGAAGGGCCTGAAGGGCGCGATGAAGGACGCCAACCGCTCGGGCGCCCGGTACGCGGTCGTCGCCGGCGAGCGCGACCTGGCCGAGGGCGTGGTCCAGCTCAAGGACATGGAGTCCGGCGAGCAGGAGCCGGTGGCCCTGGACAAGCTGGTCGACACCCTCCGGGCGAAGACCGCCTGAATCGAGTCGTCGTGACGACGGGCCCGGACCGCTTCTCGCGGCCCGGGCCCGCCGCGTTCCCGGCCGTCCTTATGTCCACCGAACGGTGGAACGGGTCCCTCGTGCGGCAGAATGACCCTGCCCAGAAGCTCGCGAGTGATGGATCGGGGATATGACAGACGCAGCCGTTGACGACGCGACGCGCGGCACGATCGGCGCGAGCCGCGCCTTGGCCTGGCTGCTGGTGATCACCGGAGCCGCGGGCCTGCTCGCCGCCTGGGTGATCACGATCGACAAGTTCAAGCTCCTCGAGGACCCGAACTTCACCCCGGGCTGCAGCCTCAACCCGATCGTCTCCTGCGGCAACATCATGAAGAGCGAGCAGGCGTCGGTCTTCGGCTTCCCGAATCCGATGCTGGGCCTCGTCACGTACGCGATGGTCATCGCGATCGGCGTCGCCCTCCTCGCGGGCGCCCGCTACCGCCGCTGGTACTGGCTCGGGCTGAACGCGGGCACGTTGTTCGGCGTCGGGTTCTGCACCTGGCTGATGCACCAGTCGCTGTACGAGATCAACGCGCTCTGCCTCTGGTGCTGCCTGGCCTGGGTCGCCACGATCGTCATGTTCTGGTACGTGACCTCGCACAACGTCCGCAACGGTGTGATTCCCGCCCCCCGGGGCCTGCGGACCTTCTTCGACGAGTTCACCTGGGTGCTGCCCGTCCTGCACGTCGGGATCATCGGGATGCTGATCCTGACGCGCTGGTGGGACTTCTGGACCTCCTGACCGGCCGGGAGGGACTGTCGGTGGCGTGACCTAGGCTTCATGACGTGGAGCCCGACCTCTTTACCGCAGCCGCCGAAGAACGCCAGGAGAAGGACCCGTCCGCCAGCCCCCTGGCCGTACGGATGCGTCCGCGCACCCTGGACGAAGTCCTCGGGCAGCAGCATCTGCTCAAGCCGGGATCTCCTCTGCGGCGGCTGGTGGGGGAGGGGAGCGGAGGCCCGGCGGGTGCCTCGTCCGTGATCCTGTGGGGGCCGCCCGGCATCGGGAAGACCACCCTCGCGTACGTGGTCTCCAAGGCGACCAACAAGCGCTTCGTGGAGCTGTCCGCGATCACCGCGGGCGTCAAGGAGGTCCGTGCCGTCATCGAGGGGGCCCGGCGGGCCGCCGGCGGCTTCGGCAAGGAGACCGTCCTCTTCCTCGACGAGATCCACCGCTTCTCCAAGGCCCAGCAGGACTCGCTCCTCCCGGCGGTGGAGAATCGCTGGGTGACGCTGATCGCGGCGACGACGGAGAACCCGTACTTCTCGATCATCTCCCCGCTGCTCTCCCGCTCTCTGCTGCTCACGCTCGAGCCGCTCACCGACGGCGACCTGCGCGACCTGCTGAAGCGGGCCCTCACCGAGGACCGCGGGCTCGGCGGGGCCGTCACCCTGCCCGAGGACGCCGAGGCGCATCTGCTGCGGATCGCCGGCGGCGACGCCCGGCGCGCACTGACCGCGCTGGAGGCGGCCGCGGGCTCCGCCATCGCCAAGGGCGAGCCGGAGATCACGCTCCAGACGGTCGAGGAGACCGTCGACCGGGCGGCGGTGAAGTACGACCGGGACGGCGACCAGCACTACGACGTGGCCAGCGCGCTGATCAAGTCCATCCGGGGCTCGGACGTGGACGCGGCGCTGCACTATCTGGCCCGGATGATCGAGGCGGGGGAGGACCCCCGGTTCATCGCCCGCCGTCTGATGATCTCCGCGAGCGAGGACATCGGCCTGGCCGACCCGACGGCGCTGCCGACGGCGGTCGCGGCCGCGCAGGCGGTCGCCATGATCGGATTCCCCGAGGCGGCGCTGACCCTGAGCCACGCCACGATCGCCCTGGCCCTGGCCCCGAAGTCGAACGCGGCGACGACCGCGATCTTCGCGGCCCAGGCGGACGTACGGAACGGTCTGGCGGGCCCGGTCCCCGCGCATCTGCGCGACGGCCACTACAAGGGCGCGGCCAAGCTGGGCCACGCCCAGGGGTACGTCTACCCGCACGACGTCCCGGGCGGAATCGCGGCCCAGCAGTACGCACCGGACGAGGTCCACGGCAGGCGCTACTACGAGCCGACCCGCTACGGCGCGGAGGCACGGTACGCGGATGTGGTGGAGAAGGTACGGGAGAGGCTGCGGGGCGACGGCTGACGGCGGGACCCGGGCGCGTGCACGGGCCCCCGCGCGACCCGGTACACTCGTGCGGAGTGCTGCGTCCCGTGTCCGGCTTCGGTCGGCGCCACCAGAACGGGACAGGCAGCCGGAGGCCCGCCTCAGGCGGGATCTCCAGGAGTGTCGCGCACCTTCGAAGGTGTCGCGGGCAACCCATCACCTCCCCGGATTCCCGGGACCAGGCGATGGGCCGTTCGCGTGCTGCACGTATGTGCCCAGACCAGGGAGCGGCTGCCCGACAGGTCCTCACGGACCACAAGGGTTTCCCCGGCTGCGGATGCGACCTCCTCTAACCCTGGTGAAGCCGTATTCGTACAGATAGAGAGGTTGGTTCATGCCGAACCAGTCCCGTCCCAAGGTCAAGAAGTCGCGTGCCCTCGGCATTGCGCTGACCCCGAAGGCCGTCAAGTACTTCGAGGCCCGCCCCTACCCGCCGGGCGAGCACGGCCGTGGCCGCAAGCAGAACTCGGACTACAAGGTCCGTCTGCTCGAGAAGCAGCGTCTGCGCGCCCAGTACGACATCTCTGAGCGTCAGATGGCCCGCGCGTACGACCGCGCCAAGAAGGCCGAGGGCAAGACGGGCGAGGCGCTGGTCGTCGAGCTCGAGCGTCGCCTCGACGCCCTGGTCCTGCGTTCGGGCATCGCCCGCACCATCTACCAGGCCCGCCAGATGGTCGTGCACGGTCACATCCAGGTCAACGGTGGCAAGGTCGACAAGCCGTCGTTCCGTGTCCGTCCCGACGACGTCGTGATGGTCCGCGAGCGCTCCCGCGAGAAGCCGCTGTTCCAGGTGGCCCGTGAGGGTGGCTTCGCCGCCGACGGTGAGACCCCGCGCTACCTGCAGGTCAACCTGAAGGCCCTGGCCTTCCGCCTCGACCGCGACCCGAACCGCAAGGAAATCCCGGTCATCTGCGACGAGCAGCTGGTCGTCGAGTACTACGCCCGCTGATCCAGCTGCCGTAGTACCACCCCCGCGGTGTTCAGCCCGCCGCTTCCCCGCCCTTACGGGTGGGGAAGCGGCGGGCTTCCGCTTGTCCGGCACTGCTCGTACGGAACGGCCGGGGCGCCCGCGGACCGGCGATGCGGCTGGCCGGATTTCGACGCTCGCTGAGCGCCCGGTCCACCGCCGCGTCCAAGGAGAGCCGCCGGCCCTCCCGCACCGACGCCCCGTAACGCTCCGCGCCCAGCACCTCGCCGGCCTGCCGCTCGCACAGCGTCCGCGCTCCGTTGAAGTGGCCCGAGCCGAACAGCTGCAGACCCACCGAGTCCCACACCGGCAGCGCCGCACCCTGCAGCACCGCCGCCTCCGCCGGGTCACCCTCGCTCGCCGTCACCAGCGCGAGCAGCTCGATCCCCAGGACCAGACCCACCAGATCGTGGAACGTGTGGTTGATGGTCACGCACTCGATGAGCAGCTTTCGCGCCTCGTCGTGATCGCTCCCGCACCATGCCGCGTACGCCAGCACATACAGCGCGTACGCCCTGGTCCAACGCTCGCCGCGCTCCTCGCAGATCTCCCGCACCTCCGTGCACAGCGCGACCGCACCCTCCAGATCCCCCTGGAAGACCCGGGCCATCGCCAGCTCGACCTGCCCCATCAGCACATTGCTGTTCAGCTCGCCGAGCTCCCGGTACGCCTCGAGCGCGCTGCCGATCAGCTCCTCCGCGCGGGGCATGTCGTCCGACAGCAGCGCCAGGCAGCCCATCCGATGCGTCGCGTACGCCTCCGCCACCGGATTCCCCACCGAGCGGGCGCGCTCGCCGCACTCGTGGAGCGCCGCGACCGCCGCCGTACTGTCCCCCTGCAGAATCGCCACGTAGCCGAGCACCCACAGCGCCTTCAGCCGGGCGTCCTCGTGCTCCGAGCCGAGCGCCAGCGCCCGGTCCAGCCAGTGCCTGCCCTCCGAGAGCCGCCCGCACCCCGCCCAGTAGAACCAGAGCGTCCCGGCGAGATGCTGCGCCAGATGGGCCTCGTCCGGCTGCTCCAGACAGAGCTCCATCGCCGCCCGCAGATTGGGCAGTGCCGCGTCCGTCCAGGCCGCGACCTCGGCCTGGCGCGGGCTGAACCACTCCAGCTCGCACCAGGTGGCCAGACCCATGTACCAGTCGCGGTGCCGCCGGCGCATCCGCTCCGTGTCGCCCAGCGCCGCCAGCCAGTCCGCCCCGTACGCGGACACCGTGTCCAGAATCCGGTAGCGCGGACCCGCGGCGGTGTCCTCCCGCGTCACCAGCGACTGGGCGAGCAGGCCGCCGAGCACCTCGAGCACCTCGTTCGCCGGCAGGTCCGGGCCGCCGCAGACGTACTCGGCCGCCTCCAGGTCGAACGGCCCGGCGAAGACCGAGAGGCGCGCCCACAACAGGCGCTCCTCCGGGGTGCACAGTTCGTGGCTCCAGCCGATCGCCGTCCGAAGCGTCTGATGGCGCGGCAGCCCGCCGCGTGCCCCGTCCGTCAGCAGCCGGAACCTGTCGTCGAGCCGGTGCAGCACCTGCTCGACCGTGAGCAGCGGCATCCGGGCGGCCGCCAGCTCCAGGGCCAGCGGGATTCCGTCGAGCCGTCGGCACAGCTCGTGCACCGCGGCGGGGTCCCGGTCGTCCGGCCCACCGGGCGCCCCGGCGGTGCGCGCCCGTTCCTCGAAGAGGCTCACACCGTCCGCCTCGTCCATCGGCGCCAGCGTGAAGACCGCCTCGCCGTCCACCCGCAGCGGACGGCGGCCCATCGCCAGCACGGTCAGGCCGGGAGAGTGCCGCAGCAACTCCCGTACAAGTGGGGCGCACTCCGCCACCAGGTGCTCGAAGCCGTCGAGGACCAGCAGCAGCCGGCGCTCCGCGAGATGCTCGGTCAGGATCTCGCGCGGGGTGCGCAGGGTGTGGTCGGTCAGGTCCAGCGCCTCGGCCAGGGCCAGGGCCACCAGATCCGGGTCGCGCAGCACCGAGAGATCCGCGAGCCACACCCCGTCGGCGTAGCGTTTCTGCGTGGCCGAGGCGACTCTCAGACCCAGCCGGGTCTTGCCGACACCGCCCACCCCGACGATCGTGACCAGACGGAATTCCCCCAGAAGCCGGGCCAGTTCGGCCCGCTCGTCGGCTCGTCCGATGAACCGGTTCAGCTCCGCCGGGAGGTTGCTCCTTCGCATGGGACACGGAGCGTACCCATCCGCACGCACTCCGTACAATCGGATCGGGTGAGTCCCCTCCCCGGAGCCGCGATACGACCCCTAATGCGGTACGGGGGAAGACCCCGGGCGCGATAGGGTCGGAGGACGACTTTTGGCAAGGGGCCAACGACAAGCAGAGAGCGGTGCGGAGTGACCGGTGGAGAGGTTGCCGGGATTCTGGTGGCCGTGTTCTGGGCGATTCTCGTCTCCTTCCTCGCCGTGGTGCTGGTGAGGCTGGCGCAGACGCTCAAGGCGACCACCAAGCTGGTGGCGGACGTGACCGAGCAGGCCGTGCCGCTGCTCAGCGACGCCTCCGCCACCGTGCGGTCGGCGCAGACCCAGCTCGACCGGGTCGACGCGATCGCCTCGGACGTCCAGGAGGTCACCTCCAACGCCTCCGCGCTCTCCTCCACCGTCGCCTCCACCTTCGGCGGCCCGCTCGTCAAGGTCGCGGCCTTCGGTTACGGGGTGCGCAAGGCCCTCGGCCGCGGCCGTGACGAGGCGCCGCCGGCGCCCTCGCGACGTACCGTCGTCGTCGGTCGCACCGTGCCGGCCGCGCGACGCCGGAAGCAGAAGGGCTGACGCGCGATGTTCCGCCGTACGTTCTGGTTCACCGCAGGTGCCGCAGCGGGCGTCTGGGCCACCACCAAGGTCAACCGGAAGCTCAAGCAGCTGACCCCGGAGAGCCTCGCCGCGCAGGCGGCGAACAAGGCGATCGAGACCGGCCACCGGCTCAAGGACTTCGCCCTCGACGTCAGGTCGGGCATGGTCCAGCGCGAGGCCGAACTGGGCGAGGCCCTCGGCCTGGAGGCACCGGTCGACGCACCTGCGGAGCGCGAGCTCCCGGGTCCGCGCCGCAGGGCATCGCTCGATGCCACCCCGAACACCACCACGCATTCGTACCGAACGATCTCGTACAACCGGAATGAGGACCACTGATGGAGTCGGCTGAAATCCGCCGCCGCTGGCTGAGCTTCTTCGAGGAGCGCGGGCACACCGTCGTCCCTTCGGCGTCGCTCATCGCGGACGACCCGACTCTGCTTCTGGTCCCCGCGGGCATGGTTCCGTTCAAGCCGTACTTCCTCGGCGAGGTGAAGCCGCCGTTCTCGCGCGCCTCCAGCGTGCAGAAGTGTGTGCGTACGCCGGACATCGAAGAGGTCGGCAAGACCACCCGCCACGGCACGTTCTTCCAGATGTGCGGCAACTTCTCCTTCGGCGACTACTTCAAGGAAGGCGCCATCAAGCTCGCCTGGGAGCTGCTGACCACCTCGGTGGAGCACGGCGGCTACGGGCTCGAGCCGGAGAAGCTCTGGATCACGGTCTACCAGGAGGACGACGAGGCCGAGCAGATCTGGCGCGACGTCGTCGGCGTCCCGGCCGAGCGCATCCAGCGCCTCGGGAAGAAGGACAACTACTGGTCGATGGGCGTCCCCGGCCCCTGCGGACCGTGCTCCGAGATCAACTACGACCGCGGCCCCGAGTTCGGTGTCGAGGGCGGCCCGGCCGTCAACGACGAGCGGTACGTGGAGATCTGGAACCTGGTCTTCATGCAGTACGAGCGCGGCGAGGGCTCCGGCAAGGAGGACTTCCCGATCCTCGGCGAGCTGCCGTCCAAGAACATCGACACCGGCCTCGGCCTCGAGCGCCTGGCGATGATCCTGCAGGGCGTACAGAACATGTACGAGACCGACACCCTCCAGGTCGTCATCGACAAGGCCACCGAGCTCACCGGCGTCGCCTACGGCAAGGCCCACGAGAGCGACGTCTCGCTGCGTGTCGTGGCCGACCACATGCGCACGTCCGTGATGCTCATCGGCGACGGTGTCACCCCCGGCAACGAGGGCCGTGGATACGTGCTGCGCCGCATCATGCGCCGCGCCATCCGCAACATGCGCCTGCTCGGCGCCGCGGGCCTGGTCGTCGGCGAGCTCGTGGACACCGTGATCAACACGATGGGCGAGCAGTACCCCGAGCTGATCAGCGACCGCAAGCGCATCGAGACCGTCGCGCTCGCCGAGGAGGCCCGCTTCCTCAAGACGCTCAACGCCGGCTCGAACGTCCTCGACGGCGCCGTCACCGAGACCAAGGCCGCCGGCAGCACGGTCCTCCCGGGCGACAAGGCGTTCCTGCTCCACGACACCTGGGGCTTCCCGATCGACCTCACCCTGGAGATCGCCGCCGAGCAGGGGCTCTCCGTGGACGAGGCCGGCTTCCGCCGCCTCATGCAGGAGCAGCGGGACAAGGCCAAGGCCGACGCCAAGGCCAAGAAGACCGGCCACGCCGACGTCGCCGCCTACCGCGAGATCGCGGACGGCAACGGCGCCACCGAGTTCACCGGCTACACCAACACCGAGGGCGAGACCACGGTCGTCGGTCTGCTGGTCAACGGTGTTCCGTCGCCGGCCGCCTCCGAGGGCGACGAGGTCGAGGTCGTCCTCGACCGCACCCCGTTCTACGCCGAGGGCGGCGGCCAGCTCGCCGACCAGGGCCGCATCAAGCTGCACAGCGGTGCCGTCATCGAGGTCCGCGACGTCCAGCAGCCGGTCCCCGGCGTCTCCGTGCACAAGGGCTCCGTCCAGGTCGGCGAGGTGACGGTCGGCTCCACCGCCTACGCCGCCATCGACATCCGCCGCCGCCGGGCCATCGCCCGCGCCCACTCCGCCACGCACCTGACGCACCAGGCCCTTCGTGACGCCCTCGGCCCGACGGCCGCCCAGGCCGGTTCGGAGAACTCGCCCGGCCGCTTCCGCTTCGACTTCGGCTCGCCGAACGCCGTCCCCGGCACGGTCCTCATGGACGTCGAGCAGAAGATCAACGAGGTTCTCGCCCGCGAGCTCGACGTGCACGCCGAGGTCATGCCGATCGACGAGGCCAAGCGCCAGGGCGCCATCGCCGAGTTCGGCGAGAAGTACGGCGAGAAGGTCCGCGTCGTCACCATCGGCGACTTCTCCAAGGAGCTGTGCGGCGGTACGCACGTCAAGAACACCGCCGCGCTCGGCCTGGTCAAGCTGCTCGGCGAGTCGTCGATCGGCAGTGGTGTGCGCCGGGTCGAGGCCCTCGTCGGTGTCGACGCGTACAACTTCCTCGCCCGTGAGCACACGGTCGTCGCCCAGCTCCAGGAGCTGGTCAAGGGCCGCCCCGAGGAGCTTCCGGAGAAGATCTCCTCCATGCTCGGCAAGCTGAAGGACGCCGAGAAGGAGATCGAGAAGTTCCGCGCCGAGAAGGTGCTGCAGGCCGCCGCCGGTCTCGTCGAGGGCGCCAAGGACATCCGCGGTGTCGCGCTCGTCACCGGCCAGGTCGCCGACGGCACCTCCGCCGACGACCTGCGCAAGCTGGTTCTCGATGTCCGCGGCCGCATCTCCTCGGACCGCCCGGCCGTCGTGGCTCTCTTCACCACGGCCAACGGTCGCCCGCTGACGGTCATCGCCACCAACGAGGCCGCCCGCGAGCGTGGTCTCAAGGCCGGTGAGCTCGTCCGTACGGCCGCCAAGACCCTCGGTGGCGGCGGTGGCGGCAAGCCGGACGTCGCCCAGGGCGGCGGTCAGAACCCCGAGGCCGTCGGCGACGCCATCGACGCCGTCGAGCGCCTCGTGGTGGAGACGGCGTGACGATGCGTCGCGGCCGTCGACTCGCGATCGACGTCGGGGACGCCCGGATCGGGGTCGCCTCGTGCGACCCCGACGGGGTCCTCGCCACTCCGGTGGAGACCGTGCCGGGACGTGACGTCCCGGCCGCCCACCGGCGGCTGAGGCAGATCGTCGAGGAGTACGAACCGATCGAGGTCGTCGTGGGCCTGCCCCGCTCGCTCAGCGGGCGGGAGGGCCCAGCGGCCACCAAGGTCCGCGCCTTCGCGCAGGAGATGGCGAAGGGCATCGCGCCGATCCCGGTCCGCCTGGTCGACGAGCGGATGACGACGGTGACGGCCACACAGGGCCTGCGGGCCTCGGGGGTGAAGTCGAAGAAGGGCCGGTCCGTCATCGATCAGGCCGCCGCTGTGATCATCCTTCAGAACGCTCTTGAGTCCGAACGGGTATCAGGTAATCCGCCCGGCGAGGGCGTCGAAGTGGTCATCTGATCGCGATACGGTAACGTTCCGCGCGATGCGGTGGTGTTCGAACAGCTACCGCACAACGTAGAGGCGGATCGTCCGGAAGCCTCGCGGCTGTTTGGGGATCGATGACTGAGTATGGCCGGGGCTCCAGCTCCGAACCGTGGCATCCCGCGGACCCGTTGTACGGGGACCAGGGATGGGGAGGCCAGCAGCAGCCGTACCCGCAGCAGGCGCAGTACGGCCAGGATCAGTACGGCCAGGGGCAGCTCGGTCAGGACCAGTACGCCCAGGACCAGTACGGCCAGGGCTCGTACGCTCAGGACCCCTACGCTCAGGGTGGGCAGCAGGGGTACGACCCGCAGTACCAGCAGCAGCCTCAGCAGTACCAGCAGGGTCAGCAGCAGCAGGGTCAGCGGCCTCAGCAGTACAGCGATCCGCAGTACGGTAATCAGTCCTACGGCGGGCAGCAGGGGTATCCCGGGCAGGGTTACGACACGCCCGGGTACCCCGCACAGCAGTACGACACGGGCTGGGAGACGGGTCAGGCGGCGATGCCGTACGGCGCGACTCCCGCCGAACCGTACGGCGGCCAGAACCCCGATCTCTACAACACTCCCGAGGCGTACCCGCCGCCGCAGCCTCCGAGCCGACGGCAGGGCCCGCCGGAGCCGGTGGTCGACTGGGACGCGGAGCCCGAGGAAGAGGAGCGGCACCCCTTCTTCACCGGCGACGACGGCGCCGATGACGACTACGACGACGACCCCTCCGACGACGGCTCGTCGCGGGGTGGTCGCGACCGGCGTGGCGGCAAGGGCCAGAAGAGCAAGAAGGGCAAGAACGGCATCGCGTGCCTGGTCGTCGCCCTCGTCCTCGCGGGCGGCGTCGGTGGCATCGGCTACTTCGGCTACCAGTTCTGGCAGGGCCAGTTCGGCGCGGCGCCCGACTACGCGGGCGACGGCAGCGGCGAGGTCCAGGTCGAGATCCCCAAGGACTCCGGCGGCTACCAGATCGGCAACATCCTCAAGAAGGCCGGCGTCGTCAAGAGCGTGGACGCCTTCGTCGCCGCGCAGGGGAAGAACCCCAAGGGCCTCTCGATCCAGGCGGGCGTCTACACGCTGAAGAAGGAGATGTCGGCGGAGAGCGCCGTCACGCTGATGCTCGACCCGGCGAGCCAGGCGAACTTCGTGATCGCCGAAGGCCGGCGGAACGTCTGGATCTACGAGCAGATCGACAAGAAGCTCGAGCTCAAGGCCGGCACGACGCAGGACATCGCCAAGGCGAAGGCCAACGACCTGGGCCTCCCGGACTGGGCGAAGAACCGCAAGGGCGTGAAGGACCCGCTGGAGGGCTTCCTCTTCCCGGCGAGCTACCCGGTGGCCAAGGGCAACAAGCCCGACGACGTGCTGCGCAAGATGGTCTCCCGCTCCAACGCGGAGTTCGCGAAGTACGACCTGGAGGCCAAGGCGAAGCAGCTCGGGGTGGACAGCCCGTGGGAGCTCGTCTCCATCGCGAGCCTCGTCCAGGCGGAAGGCACCTCGCACGACGACTTCCGCAAGATGGCCGAGGTCGTCTACAACCGGCTCAAGCCCAGCAACCCGCAGACCTACGGCAAGCTCGAGTTCGACTCGACGTACAACTACATCAAGAACCAGAGCAAGATCGACCTCTCGCTCGAAGAGCTGCGGAAGTACGACAACGTCTACAACACGTACTACTACAAGGGCCTGCCGCCCGGTCCGATCGGAAACCCGGGCAACGAGGCACTGAAGGGCGTGGTGAACCCGACGAACGAGGGCTGGTACTACTTCATCTCGCTCGACGGCAAGACGTCCAAGTTCACCAAGACGAACGCCGACCACCAGAAGCTCGTCAACGAGTTCAACAAGTCGAGGAAGAACTGATGTCGTCGATGCGCCGCGCCGCTGTCCTCGGCTCGCCCATCGCCCACTCGCTCTCCCCGGTCCTGCACCGGGCGGCGTACGCCGCGCTCGGCCTCGACAACTGGTCGTACGACCGGTTCGAGGTCGACGAGGCCGGGCTGCCCGAATTCGTCGCCGGGCTGGACGACTCCTGGGCCGGCCTGTCGCTGACCATGCCGCTGAAGCGGGCGATCATCCCGCTGCTCGACGAGATCAGCGACACGGCCGCCTCGGTGGAGGCCGTGAACACGGTCGTCCTCACGGAGGACGGCCGTCGCGTCGGCGACAACACCGACATCCCCGGCCTGGTCGCCGCCCTGCGCGAGCGGGGTGTCGTGAAGGTGGAGTCCGCCGCCGTCCTCGGCGCCGGTGCCACCGCCTCCTCGGCGCTCGCCGCGCTGGCACGCATCTGCGCGGGCCCCGTCACCGCCTACGTACGGAGCGAGGCGCGGGCCGACGAGATGCGCGGCTGGGGCGAGCGGCTCGGTGTGGACGTCCGTACCGCGGACTGGGGGAGCGCGGCGGAGGCGTTCGCGTCCCCGCTCGTGATCGCGACCACCCCCGCCGGGACGACGGACTCCCTGGCACCCGAGGTCTCCGGCGCTCCGGGCACCCTCTTCGACGTGCTCTACCACCCCTGGCCGACCCCGCTCGCCGCGGCCTGGTCCGCGCGGGGCGGCACGGTCCTCGGCGGCCTGGACCTCCTGGTCCACCAGGCCGTCCTCCAGGTCGAACAGATGACCGGTCGCGCCCCGGCGCCGCTCGAGGCGATGCGGCAGGCGGGAACCGAGGCCCTCGCGTCCACCGCGTAGCCCATGGCGTGACAGCGTGCCCGGCGCCCGCCAGCTGACATATTCGTCCCGTGCATCGTCCGATAACTGGACCTGAACCGGGATCGGTCGCCGAACGTGGGAGGATCGATGACGGCGGGCCAGGGCCGCGCACCTGGTCGCGCCAAGCAGTTCTGGGCGCGAGCATGAGGAGCATCGTTGAGCAGGTTGCGCTGGCTGACAGCCGGAGAGTCCCACGGACCCGCGCTGGTCGCGACGCTGGAGGGCCTTCCCGCCGGCGTCCCGGTCACCACGGAGCTCGTGGCGGACCACCTCGCGCGGCGGCGCCTCGGCTATGGGCGCGGCGCGCGCATGAAGTTCGAGCAGGACGAGATCACCTTCCTGGGTGGTGTCCGCCACGGGCTCTCCCTCGGCTCGCCGATCGCCGTGATGGTCGGCAACACCGAGTGGCCCAAGTGGGAGAAGGTCATGGCGGCCGACCCGGTCGACCCCGCCGAACTCAAGGAGACGGGCCGTAACGCGCCCCTGACCCGGCCCCGCCCCGGGCACGCCGATCTCGCCGGTATGCAGAAGTACGGCTTCGACGAGGCCCGGCCGATCCTGGAGCGCGCCAGCGCCCGTGAGACCGCCGCCCGCGTCGCCCTCGGAGCCGTCGCCCGGTCCTTCATCAAGGAGGCCGCGGGCATCGAGATCGTCTCCCACGTCGTGGAGCTGGCGGCCGCCAAGGCCCCGTACGGCGTCTACCCGACCCCCGCCGACGTCGAGAAGCTCGACGCCGACCCCGTGCGCTGCCTCGACGCGGACGCGTCGAAGGCGATGGTCGCGGAGATCGACCAGGCCCACAAGGACGGCGACACCCTCGGCGGCGTCGTCGAGGTCCTCGCGTACGGCGTGCCCGTCGGCCTCGGCTCCCACGTCCACTGGGACCGCCGCCTCGACGCGCGGCTCGCCGCCGCGCTCATGGGCATCCAGGCCATCAAGGGAGTCGAGGTCGGCGACGGCTTCGAGCTCGCCCGTGTGCCCGGCTCGAAGGCGCACGACGAGATCGTGCGGACCGACGACGGCATCAAGCGCACCACCGGCCGCTCCGGCGGTACCGAGGGCGGTCTGACCACCGGTGAGCTGCTCCGTGTCCGCGCCGCGATGAAGCCGATTGCGACCGTCCCGCGCGCGCTCGCCACCGTCGACGTCGCCACCGGCGAGGCCGCCCAGGCCCACCACCAGCGTTCCGACGTCTGCGCCGTCCCCGCTGCCGGCATCGTCGCCGAAGCCATGGTCGCGCTCGTCCTCGCGGACGCCGTCGTCGAGAAGTTCGGCGGCGACAGCGTCCCGGAGACCCGCCGCAACGTCCAGTCGTACCTCGACAACCTCCAGATCCGGTGACCGGACCCCTGGTCGTCCTGGTCGGGCCCATGGGGTCCGGCAAGTCCACGGTGGGCGCGCTCGTCGCCGAGCTGCTCGGCGCGCCCTACCGGGACACCGACGCCGACATCGTCGCCGCCCAGGGCCGTGAGATCTCGGACATCTTCATCGAGGACGGCGAGGAGCACTTCCGCGCGCTGGAGCGTGACGCCGTACGGACCGCGGTCGCCGAGCACGAGGGCGTCCTCGCGCTGGGCGGCGGCGCGGTCCTCGACGCCGGCACCCGCGCACTCCTCACCGGACTGCCGGTCGCCTATCTCTCGATGGACGTCGAGGAGGCCGTACGCCGTGTCGGGCTCAACACCGCGCGGCCGCTGCTCGCCGTCAACCCGCGCCGCCAGTGGCGCGAGCTGATGGAGGCACGCCGCCACCTCTACACCGAAGTCGCCCGGGTCGTCGTCGCCACCGACGACCGCACCCCCGAAGAGGTCGCGGACGCGGTCCTCGACGCACTGGAGCTGAAGAAGGACGTATGACGGACCAGGAAGTGACCCGAATCCAGGTCGGCGGTTCGGCGGGCACGGATCCGTACGAGGTGCTGGTCGGGCGGCAGCTGCTCGGTGAGCTGCCCGCCCTGATCGGGCAGAAGGCCAAGCGCGTCGCCGTGATCCACCCCGAGGCGCTGGCGGAGACGGGCGAGGCCCTGCGGGCCGACCTCGCCGACCAGGGCTTCGAGGCCGTCGCCATCCAGGTGCCCAACGCCGAGGAGGCCAAGACCGCCGAGGTCGCGCAGTACTGCTGGAAGGCGCTCGGCCAGACCGGCTTCACCCGCACCGATGTCATCGTCGGTGTCGGCGGCGGTTCGACGACCGACCTCGCCGGCTTCGTGGCAGCCACCTGGCTGCGCGGCGTGCGCTGGATCGCCGTACCGACCACCGTCCTCGGCATGGTCGACGCGGCCGTCGGCGGCAAGACCGGCATCAACACCGCCGAGGGCAAGAACCTCGTCGGCGCCTTCCACCCGCCCGCCGGCGTCCTCTGCGACCTGGCCGCGCTGGACTCGCTGCCGGTCAACGACTACGTCAGCGGCATGGCGGAGATCATCAAGGCCGGCTTCATCGCCGACCCGGTGATCCTGGACCTGGTGGAGGCGGACCCGCAGGCGGCCCGTACGCCGGCCGGACCGCACACCGCGGAGCTGATCGTCCGCTCGATCAAGGTCAAGGCGGAGGTCGTATCCGGCGACCTCAAGGAGTCGGGGCTGCGCGAGATCCTGAACTACGGTCACACGCTCGCCCACGCCATCGAGAAGAACGAGCGGTACAAGTGGCGGCACGGCGCGGCCGTCTCCGTCGGCATGGTCTTCGCCGCCGAACTCGGCAGGCTCGCCGGCCGGCTCGACGACGCCACGGCCGACCGCCACCGCTCGGTCCTGGAGTCGGTCGGACTGCCGCTCACCTACCGCGGCGACCAGTGGCCCAAGCTGCTGGAGACCATGAAGGTCGACAAGAAGTCCCGCGGCGACCTGCTGCGCTTCATCGTCCTCGACGGGCTCGGCAAGCCGACCGTGCTCGAAGGCCCGGACCCGGCCGTGCTGATCGCGGCCTACGGCGAGGTGTCCGCGTGAGCGACCTCCGTCCCGTCCTCGTGCTGAACGGCCCGAACCTCGGCCGGCTCGGCTCCCGCGAGCCCGACATCTACGGCGCCACGTCGTACAAGGGCCTTGTGGAGTCCTGCCGGGCCCTCGGGACCGAACTCGGCTTCGACGTCGACGTGCGGGAGACCAACGACGAGGGCGAGATGATCCGCTGGCTGCACGAGGCCGCGGACGGCTCGATTCCGGTCGTTCTCAACCCGGGTGCGTTCACGCACTACTCGTACGGGATGCGCGACGCGGCCGCCCAGCGGACCGCTCCGCTGATCGAGGTGCACATCTCGAACCCGTACACCCGCGAGGAATTCCGGCACACCTCGGTCGTCGCCGCGGTCGCGACCGGGACCGTTGCCGGATTCGGGATCGGCTCCTACCGGCTCGCCCTGCGGGCGCTGGCGGAGGAACTGACCGACTGACAGCGAGCGTCCCCGGAGGCGAACTCGCCTCGCAGGGCACTTCGTACCGCCCCCGGCCGTTCCCCCTGTGGAGGCCGGGGGCGGTAACGTTCCTGGAAGTATCGGCCGTACGAGACGGAGTGGCACCGGATGCAGCACGCAGTGGGGGCTCCGTTGCCACCGCCCGAATCCTCGGGATGGGCGCAGGGCGCCGGGCGACCGCCGATGGCGCAGGGCGGACACCAGGCACCGCATCCGCACCCCCACCCCGTTCCCCCCGGCCCACCACAGGCGCCCCACCCCACCGCGCCGCCCGCCCCCGGCTGGACGGCCGGCGGTGTGCCGCCGCATCCTGCACAGCCGGCCCCGGCGCCGCGCGACACCACCGGGCACGTCCAGTTGCCGCCCGTCGCCATACCCCCGCCGCACCCCGCCGAGCCCGGCACCGGCACGGCGACCCTCGCCGTCCTCCTGATCGGCCCCGCGGGTGCCGGCAAGACGACCGTCGCCCGTCACTGGGCCGCCCGCCGCCGTGTGCCCACCGCGCACATCAGCCTCGACGACGTCCGCGAGTGGGTCTGCTCCGGCTTCGCCGACCCCCAGTCCGGCTGGAACGAGCACTCCGAGGCCCAGTACCGCCTCGCCCGTCGCACCTGCGGCTTCGCCGCCCGCAACTTCCTCGCCAACGGCATCTCGTGCATCCTCGACGACGCCGTCTTCCCCGACCGTCCGGTCGTCGGCCTCGGCGGCTGGAAGCGGCACGTCGGCCCCGGACTGCTTCCGGTCGTCCTCCTGCCGGGCCTGGAGATCGTCCTGGAGCGCAACGCCGAGCGCAGCGGCAACCGGCGCCTGTCGGACGAGGAGGTCGCCTCCATCCACGGGCGGATGGCCGGCTGGTACGGCTCAGGCCTGCCGATCATCGACAACTCCAAGTACGACGTCGAGACCACCGCCCGCGTCCTCGACGAGGTCCTGGCCCGGTCCATAGCGAGCCCGCCCGCCTGGTGACGGCCCGATGCGGCGCCTGATGGCCCGGTCGGCCGCGCTGAGCAGGCCGGGGCGGCCCGTCCCTCGTAGGCTCGGAACATGTCAGAGGTGTATGCGGACCGCCGGGTGCGGCTGCGCGACCGGTGCGCGGCGGCCGGCGCCCCGGCGGCCCTGGTCTCCCGCCCCGCCAACGTCCGCTATCTCGCGGGCGGTTCACCCCTCGGCGCCGTGCTGCTGATCGGCCCGGACGAGGACGTACTGCTCTGCCCCACCACGCCCGGCGCCGATCCGGCCGACGGGCGGCTCGACGAGCTGCTCCGACAGGCCGTGCTGCCCGCGGCCGGCGGTGATCCGGCCGTCGCGGCCGTCGACTTCGCCCGCAAGGCGGGCGCGGACGCTCTCGCCGTCGAGGAGCATCATCTGACCGTGGCTCGCCACCGGGCCATGGGCTCGGTCGCGCCGCAGCTCCAGCTCGCCGACCTCGGCGGAGCCGTGGAGCAGCTGAGGATCGTCAAGGACGAGGACGAGATCGCCTGTCTGCGGATCGCGGCCGAGATCGCCGACCAGGCCCTGGGAGAGCTGCTGGAATCCATCCTGGTCGGGCGGACCGAGCGGCATCTCGCCCTGGAGCTGGAACGCCGGCTCGTCGACCACGGCGCGGACGGCGCCGCCTTCCCGACCTCTGTGGCCACCGGACCGAACTCCGGCCGTGGCGGCCACCGGCCCTCCGATCGCCGGGTCGAGGAAGGGGATTTCCTCTCCGTCTGTCTCGGCGCCAACTATCGCGGCTACCGCTGCGAGATCGGCCGTACGTTCGTCATCGGGACGACCCCCGCCGACTGGCAGATCGAGCTGTACGACCTCGTCTTCGCCGCTCAGCGGGCGGGCCGGGAGTCCCTGGCACCCGGCGCCGAGTACCGCGACGTGGACCGCGCGGCCCGCCAGATCCTGGACGCCGCGGGCCACGGAGAGGCCGCTCCGTCCCTCACCGGGCACGGTGTCGGTCTGGAAATCGACGAGGACCCGCAGCTCGCACCCTCGGCCATGGGTAAACTGGACGCTTGTGTGCCGGTCACCGTCGAACCGGGGGTCCACCTCCCGGGCCGGGGCGGTGTCCGGATCGATGACACGCTCGTCGTGCGCCAGGAGGCGGACGGCGGACCCGAGCTACTCACCATTACGACCAAGGAGCTGCTCGCGCTGTAGGGCGCGTACGCCTCCCTGGTCCCGCGTCAGTCCAGGAGATTCCGCAACCGTGGCTTCCACGAACGACCTCAAGAACGGCATGGTGCTCAAGCTCGACGGGGACCAGCTCTGGTCCGTCGTCGAGTTCCAGCACGTCAAGCCCGGCAAGGGCCCGGCCTTCGTGCGCACCAAGCTCAAGAACGTGCTCTCCGGCAAGGTGGTCGACAAGACCTTCAACGCCGGCGTGAAGGTCGAGACGGCCACCATCGACCGCCGCGACATGCAGTTCTCGTACATGGACGGCGACTACTTCGTCTTCATGGACATGCAGACCTACGACCAGCTGCACGTCGACCGCAAGGCCGTCGGCGACGCCGCCAACTTCCTGATCGAGGGCTTCACCGCCTCGGTCGCGCAGCACGAGGGCTCGGTGCTCTACGTCGAGCTCCCCGCCGCCGTCGAGCTGACCATCCAGCACACCGACCCGGGCGTCCAGGGCGACCGCTCCACCGGCGGCACCAAGCCGGCCACGCTGGAGACCGGCCACGAGATCCAGGTCCCGCTCTTCATCACCACCGGTGAGAAGATCAAGGTCGACACCCGCAGCAGCGACTACCTCGGCCGGGTGAACAGCTAACCGTGGCTGCCCGCAGCAAGGCCCGTAAGCGCGCCTTCCAGATCCTCTTCGAGGCCGACCAGCGCGGTGCGTCCGTGCAGCAGGTCCTCGCGGACTGGGTACGGCACGCGCGGTCCGACGACCGTCAGCCGCCGGTCAACGAGTTCACGATGCAGCTGGTCGAGGGGTACGCGGACCACGCGAACCGGATCGACGAGCTCATCGCCACCTACGCGGTGGACTGGGACCTGGACCGGATGCCGGTCGCCGACCGGAACATCGTGCGCCTCGGCGCGTACGAGCTGATCTGGGCCGACGAGACGCCGGACGCCGTGGCGATCGACGAGGCGGTGCAGCTCGCCAAGGAGTTCTCCACCGACGAGTCCCCGACGTTCGTCAACGGCCTTCTGGCCCGCTTCAAGGACCTGAAGCCGCGCCTTCGCCGGGACGCCTGAACCGGCGGTCCCCGGCAGTCGAAGGGGCCCGCAGCACACATCGTGCTGCGGGCCCCTTCGGCGTGTCTCCAGGCGTTCTCCGGGCCTCCCCGGGCCTCCCGGGGCTTCTCCGGTCTCTCCGGGCCCTCTCCGGGTCTCTCCGGGCACAGAGAAACCGCCGGGGCGGGGAAGGCCCTCAGGCCCTTCCCCGCCCCGGCGGCAACGTTTCTGCTCAGTTGTCCTCGTGGGCGACGGCGCGGCGCGCGTCCGCGTCCAGGACGCCCCAGCTGATCAGCTGCTCGGTCAGCACCGAGGGCGACTGGTCGTAGATGACGGCGAGCGTGCGCAGGTCGTCCTGGCGGATCGACAGCACCTTTCCGTTGTAGTCGCCGCGCTGCGACTGGATCGTCGCCGCGTAGCGCTGCAGGGGGCCGGCCTTCTCCTGCGGGACGTGGGCAAGTCGCTCGAGGTCGAGAACGAGCTTCGGCGGCGGCTCGGCGGCCCCGCCCGGGGTCGTGCCGGGCAGGAGCTCCTGCACCGGAACGCCGTAGAAGTCCGCAAGCTCGGCGAGTCGCTGCACCGTCACGGCGCGGTCACCGCGCTCGTACGAGCCGACGACGACGGCCTTCCAGCGGCCCTGGGACTTCCCTTCCACACCGTGGAGGGAAAGGCCCTGCTGGGTGCGGATGGCACGGAGCTTGGCCCCGAGCTGCTTTGCGTATTCGCTGGACATATAGCTCCCCGGACGCTGGACGCTGTAGACAACGTGCGGCTCCGCCGCCTGGCTGGTAACTCACTGTGAGGTTACGCAGCGTTACTCTTTCCCGTCAAGCCGAATGGTCCATACCGCCCCCTCCCGGGGGACGGCGCCCGGAGTGGCGGCAGGGTGGTGAGCTGGGGAGTCGCCCGCCCCTGGTAGAGTCGGTGGCGCAATTTCGACGTCCTTTAAGGTCCGTCCCGTGAGGCGGAGAAGGAGGTCCGTTTCATATGGACGCACAGCAGCAGACCGATGCCGCACGGCCCGTTCTCGAGGGCCCCGACATCGCGCGGGTACTGACCCGCATCGCCCACGAGATCGTCGAGCGCGCCAAGGGCGCGGACGACGTGGTTCTCCTCGGCATCCCCACGCGTGGCGTCTTCCTCGCCCGCCGGCTGGCCGACAAGCTCGCCGAGATCACCGGACGCACCATCCCGGTCGGCTCGCTCGACATCACCATGTACCGCGACGACCTGCGGATGAAGCCCGCGCGCGCCATCGGCCGCACCGAGATCCCCGGTGACGGCATCGACGGCCGCCTGGTCGTCCTCGTCGACGACGTGCTCTTCTCCGGCCGGACGATCCGCGCCGCGCTCGACGCGCTCGGCGACATCGGCCGCCCTCGCGCCGTCCAGCTCGCGGTCCTCGTCGACCGAGGCCACCGCGAACTCCCGATCCGCGCCGACTATGTCGGCAAGAACCTCCCCACGTCGCTGCGGGAGACGGTCAAGGTCCAGCTCGCCGAAGAGGACGGTCGCGACACCGTCCTGCTCGGCAGCAAGTCCTCCTCCTAGCCGTACCGGCACCCCGACGGGTCCAGGGCACACCCCTGCGTGCCCGCACGCCCTCACACCTCGCCACCACGGAGCGAAACCCGATGATGCGTCACCTCATCTCGGCCGCCGACCTCACCCGCGACGACGCCGTCCTCATCCTCGACACCGCCGAGGAGATGGCCCGGGTGGCCGACCGGCCGATCAAGAAGCTGCCCACCCTGCGCGGCCGAACGATCTGCAACCTGTTCTTCGAGGACTCCACCCGCACCCGGATCTCCTTCGAGGCCGCCGAGAAGCGCCTCTCCGCCGACGTGATCAACTTCGCGGCCAAGGGCTCCAGCGTCTCCAAGGGCGAGTCCCTGAAGGACACCGCCCAGACCCTGGAGGCGATGGGCGTCGACGCCGTCGTCATCCGCCACAGCGCCTCCGGAGCGCCCTACCGGCTCGCCACCTCCGGCTGGATCGACGCCCCCGTCATCAACGCCGGCGACGGCACCCACCAGCACCCCACCCAGGCCCTGCTGGACGCCTTCACCATGCGCCGCCGCCTCGTCGGCCGCGACGCCGGCCTCGGCCAGGACCTCGCGGGCAAGCGCATCACCCTGGTGGGCGACGTCCTGCACAGCCGGGTCGCCCGCTCGAACGTCGACCTGCTCCACACCCTCGGCGCCGAGGTCACCCTGGTGGCCCCGCCCACGCTGGTCCCGGTCGGCGTCGAGACCTGGCCCTGCGCCGTCAGCTACGACCTCGACAGCGTGCTGCCGAAGTCCGACGCGGTGATGATGCTGCGTGTGCAGCGTGAGCGGATGAACGCGGCCTTCTTCCCGACCGAGCGCGAGTACTCGCGGCGGTACGGGCTCGACGGCGAGCGGATGGCGAAGATGCCCGAGCACGCCATCGTCATGCACCCCGGCCCCATGGTCCGCGGCATGGAGATCACCGCCGAGGTCGCCGACTCCGACCGCTGCACGGTCGTCGAGCAGGTCGCCAACGGCGTCTCCATCCGCATGGCCGTTCTCTACCTGCTGCTCGGCGGTTCCGAGCCCGCCGCCACCGTCACTCGTACCGAGGAGAGCAAGTAATCATGAGCAAGATCCTGATCCGCGGTGCGAAGGTCCTCGGCGGCGAGGCCCAGGACGTCCTGATCGACGGCGAGACCATCGCCCAGGTCGGGTCCGACCTGCCGGCCGAGGGCGCGACGGTCGTCGAGGCCGAGGGGCAGATCCTCCTGCCCGGTCTCGTCGACCTCCACACCCACCTGCGCGAGCCCGGCCGCGAGGACTCCGAGACCGTCCTCACCGGCACCCGCGCCGCAGCCTCCGGCGGCTTCACGGCGGTCTTCGCCATGGCCAACACCTTCCCGGTCGCCGACACCGCCGGAGTCGTCGAGCAGGTCTACCGGCTCGGCAAGGAGTCCGGCTACTGCGACGTGCAGCCCATCGGCGCCGTCACCGTCGGCCTCGAGGGCAAGAAGCTCGCCGAGCTCGGCGCCATGCACGACTCCGCCGCCGGCGTCACCGTCTTCTCCGACGACGGCAAGTGCGTCGACGACGCCGTGATCATGCGCCGCGCCCTCGAGTACGTGAAGGCCTTCGGCGGAGTCGTCGCCCAGCACGCCCAGGAGCCCCGCCTCACCGAGGGCGCCCAGATGAACGAGGGCATCGTCTCCGCCGAGCTCGGTCTCGGCGGCTGGCCCGCCGTCGCCGAGGAGTCGATCATCGCCCGCGACGTCCTCCTCGCCGAGCACGTCGGCTCCCGCGTCCACATCTGCCACCTCTCCACCGCCGGCTCGGTCGAGATCGTCCGCTGGGCCAAGTCCCGCGGCATCGACGTCACCGCCGAGGTCACCCCGCACCACCTCCTCCTCACCGACGAGATGGTCCGGAGCTACAACCCGGTCTACAAGGTCAACCCGCCGCTGCGCACCGAGCGTGATGTCATGGCGCTCCGCGAGGCCCTCGCCGACGGCACCATCGACATCGTCGCCACCGACCACGCCCCGCACCCGCACGAGGACAAGGACTGCGAGTGGGCCGCGGCCGCCATGGGCATGGTCGGCCTGGAGACCGCGCTCTCCGTCGTCCAGGAGACGATGGTCGAGACCGGACTGCTCGACTGGGCCGGCGTCGCCGACCGCATGTCCGTCAAGCCCGCCCGGATCGGGCAGGCCACGGGCCACGGACGCCCCGTCTCGGCAGGTGAGCCCGCGAACCTGACGCTGGTCGATCCGGCATACCGTGGACCCGTGGACCCCGCGGGCTTCGCCTCCCGCAGCCGCAACACCCCCTACGAGGGCCGCGAGCTGCCGGGACGTGTCACCCACACCTTCCTGCGGGGCCGTGCGACGGTCGTGGACGGGAAGCTGGCGTGACATCACTCATCGAATTCGCAGCCGAGGCTGAGAAGAAGTCGGCCGAGGTGACCGACTGGGCCGGACGGCTCGGCTGGGTCGCCGGGCTCCTGCTCTTCATCGCGTTCGTCTACTGGCTGATGCGCCAGGGATGGAAGTGGCGCGGCAGCCTCCAGTCGGACCTCCCCGAGCTCCCCAGCGCGCCGGACGCGCCCGGCGAGGCGAAACTGACCCTCAGCGGGCGCTACCACGGCTCGACGACCGCCGGGCAGTGGCTCGACCGGATCGTCGCCCACGGTCTGGGCACCCGCAGCCGCGTCGAGCTCACGCTCACCGACGCCGGGATCGAGGCCGTACGCCCCGGAGCGAACGACTTCTTCGTCCCCGCCGCCGCGCTGCGCGAGGCCCGCCTCGACAAGGGCATCGCCGGCAAGGTCCTCGCCGAGGGCGGGCTGCTGATCGTCACCTGGGCGCACGGCGAGAAGCTCCTCGACTCCGGCTTCCGGTCCGACCGCGCCGCCGAGCACACCGCCTGGGTCGAGGCCATCAACTCCATGAACCACGTAAGCACGACGGAAGGCACCGCACGATGACGACCTCCACAAGGGGAGCCGACAAGGTTCCCGCCGTACTCGTCCTGGAGGACGGCCGCATCTTCCGCGGCCGCGCCTACGGGGCCGTGGGGGAGACCTTCGGCGAGGCCGTGTTCTCCACCGGCATGACCGGCTACCAGGAGACCCTCACCGACCCGTCGTACCACCGCCAGGTCGTCGTGATGACGGCCCCGCACGTCGGCAACACCGGCGTCAACGACGAGGACCCCGAGTCCTCCCGTATCTGGGTCTCCGGCTACGTCGTCCGCGACCCCGCCCGCGTCTCCTCCAACTGGCGTGCCCAGCGCTCCCTGGACGAGGAGCTGGCCGCCCAGGGCGTCGTCGGCATCTCCGGCATCGACACCCGCGCCCTCACCCGCCACCTGCGCGAGAGCGGCGCCATGCGCGTCGGCATCTTCTCGGGCAACGCGCTGCCCGACGAGGGCACCATGCTCGCCGAGGTCCGCCAGGCCCCCGAGATGAAGGGCGCGGACCTCTCCGCCGAGGTCGCCACCAAGGAGACGTACGTCGTCCCCGCGATCGGCACCAAGAAGTTCACCGTCGCCGCGATCGACCTCGGCATCAAGGGCATGACCCCGCACCGGATGGCCGAGCGCGGCATCGAGGTCCACGTGCTGCCCGCCACCGCCACCGTCGAGGACGTGTACGCGGTCGCCCCGGACGGCGTGTTCTTCTCCAACGGCCCGGGCGACCCGGCCACCGCCGACCACCCGGTCTCCGTCATGCAGGCGGTCCTGGAGCGGAAGACGCCGCTCTTCGGCATCTGCTTCGGCAACCAGATCCTCGGCCGCGCGCTCGGCTTCGGCACGTACAAGCTGAAGTACGGCCACCGAGGCATCAACCAGCCGGTGCAGGACCGCACCACCGGCAAGGTCGAGGTCACCGCGCACAACCACGGTTTCGCCGTCGACGCGCCCCTCGACAAGGTCTCCGAGACCCCCTACGGGCGTGCCGAGGTCTCGCACGTCTGCCTGAACGACGACGTCGTGGAGGGCCTGCAGCTGCTCGACCAGCCGGCCTTCTCCGTCCAGTACCACCCCGAGGCGGCCGCGGGCCCGCACGACGCCGCGTACCTCTTCGACCGCTTCGTATCCCTGATGGAGGCCGAGCGTGCCTAAGCGCACCGATATCCAGTCCGTCCTGGTCATCGGCTCCGGCCCGATCGTCATCGGCCAGGCCGCCGAGTTCGACTACTCCGGCACCCAGGCCTGCCGCATCCTCAAGGCCGAGGGCCTGCGGGTGATCCTGGTCAACTCCAACCCGGCGACGATCATGACCGACCCGGAGATCGCCGACGCCACGTACGTCGAGCCGATCACCCCCGAGTTCGTCGAGAAGATCATCGCCAAGGAGCGCCCCGACGCGCTCCTGCCCACCCTCGGCGGCCAGACCGCGCTCAACACCGCGATCTCCATGCACGAGCAGGGCGTCCTCGAGAAGTACGGCGTCGAGCTCATCGGCGCCAACGTCGAGGCCATCAACAAGGGCGAGGACCGCGACCTCTTCAAGGGTGTCGTCGAGGCCGTCAAGGCCAAGATCGGTTACGGCGAGTCCGCCCGCTCCGTGATCTGCCACTCCATGGACGACGTCCTCCAGGGCGTCGAGACGCTCGGCGGCTACCCCGTCGTCGTCCGCCCCTCCTTCACCATGGGCGGCGCCGGCTCCGGCTTCGCCCACGACGAGGACGAGCTCCGCCGCATCGCCGGCCAGGGCCTCACGCTCTCTCCCACCACCGAGGTGCTCCTGGAGGAGTCCATCCTCGGCTGGAAGGAGTACGAGCTGGAGCTGATGCGCGACAAGAACGACAACGTCGTGGTCGTCTGCTCCATCGAGAACTTCGACCCGATGGGCGTCCACACCGGTGACTCCATCACGGTCGCCCCGGCGATGACCCTCACCGACCGCGAGTACCAGCGGCTGCGCGACATCGGCATCGCGATCATCCGAGAGGTCGGCGTCGACACCGGCGGCTGCAACATCCAGTTCGCGGTCAACCCGGACGACGGCCGGATCATCGTCATCGAGATGAACCCGCGCGTCTCCCGCTCCTCCGCCCTCGCCTCCAAGGCGACCGGCTTCCCGATCGCCAAGATCGCGGCCCGTCTCGCCGTCGGCTACACGCTGGACGAGATCCCGAACGACATCACGGAGAAGACCCCGGCGTCCTTCGAGCCCACGCTCGACTACGTCGTCGTCAAGGCCCCGCGCTTCGCCTTCGAGAAGTTCCCCTCCGCCGACTCCACGCTGACAACGACCATGAAGTCGGTCGGCGAGGCCATGGCCATCGGCCGGAACTTCACCGAGGCGCTCCAGAAGGCCCTCCGCTCGCTGGAGAAGAAGGGCTCGCAGTTCACCTTCGTCGGCGAGCCCGGCGACAAGGACGAGCTGCTGCGCGAGTCGGTCCGCCCGACCGACGGCCGCATCAACACCGTCATGCAGGCCATCCGCGCCGGCGCCACCCCCCAGGAGGTCTTCGACGCCACGAAGATCGACCCCTGGTTCGTCGACCAGCTCTTCCTGATCAAGGAGATCGCCGACGAGCTGGCAGCCGTCGAGAAGCTGCACCCGGAGATCCTGGCCGAGGCCAAGCGCCACGGCTTCTCCGACGCCCAGATCGCCGAGATCCGCGGCCTGCGCGAGGACGTCGTCCGCGAGGTCCGGCACGCGCTCGGCGTCCGCCCGGTCTACAAGACGGTCGACACCTGCGCCGCCGAGTTCGCCGCCAAGACCCCGTACTTCTACTCGTCCTACGACGAGGAGAGCGAGGTCGCCCCGCGCGAGAAGCCCGCGGTGATCATCCTGGGCTCCGGCCCGAACCGCATCGGCCAGGGCATCGAGTTCGACTACTCCTGCGTCCACGCCTCCTTCGCGCTCAGCGACGCGGGCTACGAGACCGTGATGGTCAACTGCAACCCGGAGACCGTCTCGACGGACTACGACACCTCCGACCGCCTGTACTTCGAGCCGCTGACGCTCGAGGACGTGCTGGAGATCGTCCACGCCGAGACGCTGGCCGGCCCCGTCGCCGGTGTCGTCGTCCAGCTCGGCGGCCAGACCCCGCTGGGTCTGGCCCAGGCGCTCAAGGACAACGGCGTGCCGGTCGTCGGCACCTCCCCGGAGGCCATCCACGCCGCCGAGGACCGCGGCGCCTTCGGCCAGGTCCTCGCCGATGCCGGCCTCCCGGCCCCCAAGCACGGCACCGCGACCACCTTCGCCGGCGCCAAGGCCATCGCCGACGAGATCGGCTACCCCGTCCTCGTACGCCCCTCGTACGTGCTCGGCGGCCGCGGCATGGAGATCGTCTACGACGAGACCCGCCTGGAGTCGTACATCGCCGAGTCCACCGAGATCAGCCCCACCCGGCCGGTCCTGGTCGACCGCTTCCTCGACGACGCCATCGAGATCGACGTCGACGCGCTCTACGACGGCCACGAGCTCTACCTCGGCGGCGTCATGGAGCACATCGAGGAGGCCGGCATCCACTCCGGCGACTCGGCCTGCGCCCTGCCCCCGATCACCCTCGGCGGCTTCGACATCAAGCGCCTGCGCGCCTCCACCGAGGCCATCGCCAAGGGCGTCGGGGTCCGCGGACTGATCAACATCCAGTTCGCCATGGCCGGTGACATCCTCTACGTCCTGGAGGCCAACCCGCGCGCCTCCCGGACCGTCCCCTTCACCTCGAAGGCGACCGCCGTCCCGCTCGCGAAGGCCGCCGCCCGCATCTCGCTCGGCGCCACCATCGCCGAGCTGCGCGAGGAGGGCCTGCTGCCGAAGACCGGCGACGGCGGCACCCTGCCGCTCGACGCGCCGATCTCCGTCAAGGAGGCCGTGATGCCGTGGAGCCGCTTCCGCGACGTGCACGGCCGCGGTGTGGACACCGTCCTCGGCCCGGAGATGCGCTCGACCGGCGAGGTCATGGGCATCGACGCGGTCTTCGGCACGGCCTACGCCAAGTCGCAGGCCGGCGCCTACGGCCCGTTGCCCACCAAGGGCCGCGCGTTCATCTCCGTCGCCAACCGCGACAAGCGCTCGATGATCTTCCCGGCGCGCGAGCTGGTCGCCCACGGCTTCGAGCTGATGGCCACCTCGGGCACGGCGGAGGTGCTCAAGCGCAACGGCATCAACGCCACGATCGTGCGCAAGCAGTCCGAGGGCGAGGGCCCGAACGGCGAGAAGACGATCGTCCAGCTGATCCACGACGGCCAGGTCGACCTGATCGTCAACACCCCGTACGGCACCGGCGGCCGCCTCGACGGCTACGACATCCGTACGGCGGCGGTGGCCCGCTCCGTCCCGTGCCTCACCACGGTCCAGGCGCTCGCCGCGGCCGTCCAGGGCATCGACGCGCTCAACCACGGCGATGTCGGCGTCCGCTCGCTCCAGGAACACGCCGAACACCTGATCGCGGCCCGCGACTAGCAACCCACGAGGGGGACACCGGAAACGGTGTCCCCCTCTTGCTGAGGACACCCACATGTACAAGTTCTTCTTCAACCTCGTCTTCAAGCGCATGGACCCCGAGAAGGCCCACTACCTGGCCTTCCGCTGGATCCGCCTCGCCGCCCGCGTCCCCGTCCTGCGCACCTTCGTCGCCGCGGTCCTCGCGCCCCGCCACAAGGAGCTGCGCACCGAGGCCCTCGGCCTGCGGATGCACGGCCCCTTCGGCCTCGCCGCCGGCTTCGACAAGAACGCCGTCGCGATCGACGGCATGTCGATGCTCGGCTTCGACCACGTCGAGATCGGCACGGTCACCGGCGAGGCCCAGCCCGGCAACCCCAAGAAGCGCCTCTTCCGGCTGGTTCCGGACCGCGCCCTGATCAACCGCATGGGCTTCAACAACGAGGGCTCCGCCGCCGTCGCCGCCCGCCTCCACGCGCGCGTGCCGGTCTTCAGGACCGTCGTGGGCGTCAACATCGGCAAGACCAAGGTCGTGCCGGAGGCCGAGGCGGCCGCCGACTACGTGAAGTCCACCGAGCGCCTCGCCGCGCACGCCGACTACCTGGTCGTGAACGTCTCCTCGCCGAACACGCCCGGCCTGCGCAACCTCCAGGCCACCGAGTCGCTCCGCCCACTGCTCACCGCGGTACGCGAAGCGGCCGACCGCACCGTCACCGACCGCCGCGTCCCGCTCCTGGTCAAGATCGCCCCCGACCTCGCGGACGAGGACGTCGACGCCGTCGCCGACCTGGCCCTGGAGCTCGGCCTCGACGGCATCATCGCCACCAACACCACCATCGCCCGCGAGGGCCTGGGTCTGAAGTCCGACCCGGCGTTGATCAAGGAGACCGGCGGCCTGTCCGGCGCGCCCGTCAAGGAGCGCTCCCTCGCGGTCCTCAGGCGCCTCCACGCGCGCGTGGGGGACCGGCTGGTCCTCGTGGGCGTGGGCGGCATCGAGAACGCCGAGGACGCCTGGCAGCGCATCCTGGCCGGCGCCACCCTGATCCAGGGCTACAGCGCCTTCATCTACGAGGGCCCGTTCTACGCCCGCGCCATCCACAAGGGCCTCGCGGCGCGCCTCGCCGCCTCCCCGTACGCCACCCTCGCCGAGGCCGTCGGCGCCGACAACCGAAAGGCCGCCGCCAAGTGACTCTCTCCTTCGGAACCCGGCTGCGCTCCGCCATGGACGAGCGCGGCCCGCTCTGCGTCGGCATCGACCCGCACGCCGCGCTCCTCGACTCCTGGGGCCTCGGCGACGACATCGCCGGCCTGGAACGCTTCACGTACACCGTGGTGGAGGCTCTCGCCGAGACCGTGGCCGTCTTCAAGCCGCAGTCGGCGTTCTTCGAACGCTTCGGCTCGCGCGGTGTCGCCGTCCTGGAGCGCGCCGTCGCCGAGCTGCGGGCGGCGGGCGGCCTGGTCGTGATGGACGCCAAGCGCGGCGACATCGGCTCCACGATGGCCGCCTACGCCGAGACCTTCCTCCGGAAGGACTCCCCGCTCTTCTCGGACGCCCTCACGGTCTCCCCGTACCTCGGCTACGGCTCGCTCAAGCCGGCCGTCGACCTGGCGAGGGAGTCCGGCGCGGGCCTCTTCGTCCTGGCCCTCACCTCCAACCCGGAGGGCGCGGAGGTTCAGCGGGCGGTCCGCGAGGACGGCCGTACGATCGGCGCGACCATGCTGGCCCACCTCGCGGAGGAGAACGCGGGGGAGACCCCGATGGGCTCCTTCGGCGCGGTCGTCGGCGCGACGCTCGGCGACCTGTCCTCCTTCGACCTGGACATCAACGGCCCGCTCCTGGCTCCCGGCATCGGCGCCCAGGGTGCCACCCCGGCCGATCTCCCGGCCGTCTTCGGTGCCGCGGTCCGGAACGTGGTCCCGAACGTCAGCCGGGGCGTCCTGAAGCACGGCCCGGACGCCGCGGCCCTGCGGGCCTCCGCCGAGCAGTACGCGACCGAAATCCGCGAGGCCGTCGGCTCCTGACCGCCCACCGGGCCAATCCGCAGGTCGGGGCCGTCTCACTCTGTGACAAGAACTTGGCTCAAAACCCGGTCGTTATGCCCGAAAAGTCCTGGTCGGTCGATGCTGACCAGGACTTTTCGCTTGTTCTCGCTGACTGGAGAGACATTGGCCGCTAGTCTCCGGGGCAGAGTCAGCGTTCAGCGGTCACCCCGTTGATCGTTGCTCCACTGGTGTGGGGCGACTAGGTTCCTCACCGGTCCGTATCCGACAGTTCGACATCCGAGGTGACGTAGGCGTGGCTCTTCCGCCCCTTACCCCTGAACAGCGCGCAGCCGCGCTCGAAAAGGCCGCCGCGGCTCGCCGGGAGCGGGCCGAGGTCAAGAATCGACTCAAGCACTCCGGCGCCTCCCTCCACGAGGTGATCAAGACCGGCCAGGAGAACGACGTCATCGGCAAGATGAAGGTCTCCGCGCTGCTGGAGTCGCTCCCGGGCGTGGGCAAGGTCCGCGCCAAGCAGATCATGGAGCGGCTCGGCATCTCCGAGAGCCGTCGTGTGCGCGGGCTCGGTTCCAACCAGATCGCCTCCCTGGAGCGCGAGTTCGGCAGCACCGGCGCCTGAGACGGGACTGCCGTCCCAGGCACCCCCGTAAAGCTGGAATAATCGCTGCATGGCAGCAGAGGTACGTCCGCGGCTGACCGTGCTCTCCGGCCCCTCCGGGGTGGGCAAGAGCACGGTCGTCGCTCATATGCGCAAGGTCCACCCCGAGGTCTGGCTCTCGGTGTCGGCCACGACACGAAAGCCGCGACCCGGCGAGAAGCACGGCGTCCAGTACTTCTTCGTCACGGACGACGAATTCGACAAGCTGGTCGCCAACGGGGAACTCCTCGAGTGGGCCGAGTTCGCGGGCAACCGCTACGGCACTCCGCGTGCGGCGGTCCTGGAGCGCCTGGAGGCCGGCGAGCCGGTCCTCCTGGAGATCGACCTCCAGGGCGCCCGGCAGGTCAAGGAGTCCATGCCGGATTCGCAGCTGGTCTTCCTGGCCCCGCCGAGCTGGGACGAGCTGGTCCGCCGGCTCACCGGCCGCGGCACCGAGTCGCCCGAGGTCATCGAGCGTCGGCTGGAGGCCGCCAAGATCGAACTGGCCGCCGAGACGGAGTTCGACACCACCCTGGTCAACACCTCCGTCGAGGACGTGGCGCGTGAGCTGCTAGCCTTGATGAACGTTGTTTGATCTTTTTCTGATCACCTGGATCTGATCATCCCGATCAGCTCACCCAGAAGTTTCTTCGGAAGGCTAGAGCGTGTCCTCTTCCATCACCGCGCCCGAGGGCATCATCAACCCGCCGATCGACGAGCTGCTCGAGGCCACCGACTCGAAGTACAGCCTCGTGATCTACGCGGCCAAGCGCGCGCGTCAGATCAACGCGTACTACTCGCAGCTCGGCGAGGGCCTGCTCGAGTACGTCGGTCCGCTCGTCGACACCCACGTCCACGAGAAGCCGCTCTCGATCGCCCTGCGCGAGATCAACGCGGGTCTGCTGACCTCCGAGGCCATCGAGGGCCCGGCGCAGTAAGCACGTAACGTTCATCACCTCAGGCCCGGCGGAACAACCGCCGGGCCTGTGGTGTCTCATGGAGACGTACGCATCCGAGTACGCATCCGAGCGCGGGGAGTGGCAGTGGTGACCAAGCCGAAGGTCGTTCTGGGGGTCAGCGGCGGCATCGCCGCGTACAAGGCCTGTGAGCTGCTCCGGCGGCTGACCGAGTCCGGCCACGACGTACGCGTCGTGCCGACCGCCTCGGCCCTGAACTTCGTCGGCGCGGCCACCTGGTCGGCCCTCTCCGGCAACCCCGTCTCCACCGAGGTGTGGGAGTCCGTCCACGAGGTCCCGCACGTACGGATCGGGCAGGCCGCCGACCTCGTCGTCGTGGCCCCCGCAACGGCCGACATGCTCGCCAAGGCCGCCCACGGCCTCGCCGACGACCTCCTGACGAACACGCTGCTCACCGCCCGCTGTCCGGTCGTCTTCGCGCCGGCGATGCACACCGAGATGTGGGAGCACCCGGCCACCCAGGAGAACGTGGCCACGCTGCGCCGCCGCGGCGCCGTCGTCATCGAGCCCGCCGTCGGCCGGCTGACCGGCGTCGACACCGGCAAGGGCCGGCTGCCCGACCCCGCCGAGATCTTCGAGGTCTGCCGTCGGATCCTCGCCCGCGGCACCGCAGCTCCCGACCTCGTCGGCCGCCATGTCGTGGTCAGCGCGGGCGGCACCCGTGAGCCCCTGGACCCGGTCCGCTACCTGGGCAACCGCTCCTCCGGCAAGCAGGGCTACGCCCTGGCCAAGGCCGCCGCCGCCCGTGGCGCCCGGGTCACCCTCGTCGAGGCCAACACCGGCATCCCGCACCCGGCCGGCGTCGACGTGGTCCACGTGGGCACCGCGATCCAACTGCGCGAGGCCGTCCTCAAGGCGGCGGCCGACGCCGACGCCGTGGTCATGGCGGCCGCCGTCGCGGACTTCCGCCCGGCGGTCTACGCATCGGGGAAGATCAAGAAGCGGGACGGCGTCGAGGCGCCGACCGTCGAACTGGTCCGCAACCCCGACATCCTCGCCGAGATCTCCGCCGACCGGGCCTTTCCCGGTCAGCTGATCGTCGGCTTCGCCGCCGAGACCGACGACGTCCTCGCCAACGGCCGGGAGAAGCTCCGCCGCAAGGGCTGTGACCTGCTCGTGGTCAACGAGGTGGGAGAGCGCAAGACCTTCGGATCCGAGGAGAACGAGGCCGTGGTGCTCAGCGCCGACGGCACCGACACGCCCGTACCCTACGGACCGAAGGAAGCCCTCGCGGAAACGGTCTGGGACCTGGTCGCACCACGCCTGCGGACCATGCCCGCGGGGAATTCCGGGGAATCCTCCGATCGTCCGGAATTCACCGACCCGGCGGAGTGAAATCCCGGGAATCCGGTCCCCTCGGGGGATCGGAGCGGGTGTTCGTCAAGCGTGTGAGGCCGGATTTCATGAGCCTCCGGCTCCCACCTTGCGAGACACCTGGCCCAATGTCCGAGCACGCCCGATAGACTGGTCGCGGTACGTCGCGGGGCGCAGCCCCCTGCCGTCCGACATTGTTCAGCCAGCAGCCGCTGCAACCCCAGGGAGCATTGTGTCCCGTCGTCTGTTCACTTCGGAGTCCGTGACCGAAGGTCACCCCGACAAGATCGCTGACCAGATCAGCGACACCATTCTCGACGCGCTCCTCCGCGAGGACCCCACCTCCCGCGTCGCCGTCGAGACGCTGATCACCACCGGCCTCGTGCACGTCGCCGGTGAGGTGACCACGAAGGCGTGGGCCGACATCCCCACCCTCGTACGGAACAAGATCCTCGAGATCGGGTACGACTCCTCGAAGAAGGGCTTCGACGGCGCGTCCTGCGGCGTCTCGGTCTCCATCGGGTCGCAGTCCCCGGACATCGCGCAGGGCGTCGACACGGCGTACGAGAAGCGCGTCGAGGGCGACGAGGACGAGCTGGACAAGCAGGGCGCCGGCGACCAGGGCCTGATGTTCGGCTACGCGTCGGACGAGACCCCCGAGCTGATGCCCCTCCCGATCTACCTCGCGCACCGGCTCTCCCGCCGGCTGACCGAGGTCCGCAAGAACGGGACCATCCCGTACCTGCGCCCCGACGGCAAGACCCAGGTCACCATCGAGTACGACGGTGACAAGGCCGTCCGCCTCGACACGGTCGTGGTCTCCTCGCAGCACGCCTCCGACATCGACCTCGAGTCGCTGCTCGCGCCCGACATCCGCGAGTTCGTCGTCGAGCACGTCATCAAGCAGCTCCTGGAAGACGGCATCAAGCTCGACACCGAGGGCTACCGCCTGCTGGTCAACCCGACCGGACGCTTCGAGATCGGCGGCCCGATGGGCGACGCCGGCCTCACCGGCCGCAAGATCATCATCGACACCTACGGCGGCATGGCCCGCCACGGCGGCGGTGCCTTCTCCGGCAAGGACCCGTCCAAGGTCGACCGCTCGGCCGCCTACGCCATGCGCTGGGTCGCCAAGAACGTCGTGGCCGCGGGCCTCGCCTCGCGCTGCGAGGTCCAGGTCGCGTACGCGATCGGCAAGGCGGAGCCCGTGGGCCTCTTCGTCGAGACCTTCGGCACCAACACGATCGAGACCGAGAAGATCGAGAACGCCATCGGCGAGGTCTTCGACCTCCGCCCGGCCGCGATCATCCGCGACCTCGACCTGCTCCGCCCGATCTACGCCCAGACCGCGGCGTACGGCCACTTCGGCCGCGAGCTCCCCGACTTCACCTGGGAGCGCACGGACCGCGTGGAGGCGCTGCGCAAGGCCGCGGGCCTCTAGGCGCCGACAAGGCACGATGCGGAAGCCCGGCACCCTTGTGGGGGAGCCGGGCTTCCGCGCGTCCGGTCCCGGGCCGGGTGTCGGTGGGGTCTGGTAGGTATGTGGCTGTGAGCAGCGAGAACGAGACGCCCGAGGGTGCGGCCGGTGAGTCGCACGAGCAGCTCGCGCTCATTCGGGAGTCCGTGCGGAAGGCGAAGGTGCCGCGGGCCAAGCCGCGGACGTGGCGAGGGGCCGCGTTGGCCAAGGAGCTGCCCGTCGCGCGGGTGGTGGTCAACAAGGGGGTGCTCCACCTCGACCAGTTCTTCGACTACGCCGTGCCCGAGGAGCTGGACGCCGTAGCCCAGCCCGGGGTGCGGGTGCGGGTGCGGTTCGGGGCCGGGTCGCACCAGGTCAGGGACGGGCGGCGCGAGGGCGGGAGGCTGATCGACGGCTTCCTGATCGAGCGGCGGGCCGAGTCCGACTACAAGGGCGCGCTGGCCGCGCTCGCCGACGTCGTGTCGCCCGAGCCGGTGCTGAGCGCAGACCTCCTCGGGCTCGCGCGGGCCGTCGCCGACCGGTACGCGGGGAGCCTCGCGGACGTGCTCCAGCTGGCGATCCCGCCCCGCAGCGCCCGCGCCGAGGGCAAGGCGTCCCCGGAGCCACTGCCGCCGCCCGCCGCGCCCGAGGCGGGCACCTGGGCGCGGTACGAGCGCGGCACGGCCTTCCTGGACGCCCTGGCCCGGGGCGGGGCCCCGCGGGCGGTCTGGAACGCGCTGCCGGGGCCGTACTGGGCCGAGGAGCTGGCCCGCGCCGTGGGCGCGACGCTCGCCTCCGGGCGGGGCGCGCTCGTCGTCGTACCCGACGGACGGGCCGCCGGGCGCGTGGACGCCGCGCTGACGACGCTCCTGGGGCCGGGACGGCACGCGCTGCTCACCGCCGAGACCGGACCCGAGAAGCGGTACGCGCAGTGGCTCGCGGTACGGCGGGGCTCCGTGCGCGCGGCCGTCGGCACCCGGGCGGCGATGTTCGCGCCCATACGTGACCTCGGGCTCGTCGCCATCTGGGACGACGGGGACGGCAGCCACAGCGAGCCGCACGCGCCGCAGCCCCACGCGCGTGACGTGTTGCTGCTGCGCGCCGCCCACGACAAGTGCGCCTTCCTGCTCGGTTCGACGAGCTGCACGGTCGAGGCCGCGCAGCTCGTCGAGTCCGGCTGGGCCGCGCCGCTGATCGCCGGCCGCGACCATGTGCGGGCGGCCGCCCCGCTCGTACGGACCGTGGGAGACACCGATCTCGCCCGCGACGAGGCCGCGCGCGCCGCGCGGCTGCCGTCGCTGGCCTGGCAGGCGGTACGGGAGGGCCTGAAGACCGGTCCGGTACTCGTCCAGGTTCCGCGCCGCGGCTACGTACCGAGGCTGTCGTGCGAGCGCTGCCGGACCCCCGCGCGCTGCCGGCACTGCGCCGGGCCGCTGGAGGCGCCCGAGCAGCAGGAACTGCGGTGCGGTTGGTGCGGGCGGGGAGCGCCGGAGTGGCACTGCGTGGAGTGCGGTGCGACACGGCTGCGCGCCCAGGTCGTGGGCGCGCGGCGGACGGCGGAGGAGCTGGGCCGGGCGTTCCCCGCGGTGCCGGTGCGGACGTCGGGGCGTGACCACGTCCTGGACACCGTGCCCGGGCGGCCCGCGCTCGTGGTGTCCACGCCGGGCGCGGAGCCGGTCGCAGAGGGCGGCTACGCGGCCGCGCTGCTCCTCGACGGCTGGGCGATGCTCGGCCGGCCCGACCTGCGCGCGGGAGAGGAGGCGCTACGGCGCTGGATCGACGCGGCCTCGCTGGTGCGCGGGCAGGGTGAGGGCGGCACGGTGGTGGTGGTCGCGGAACCCACGCTGCGGCCCGTGCAGGCGCTCGTGAGGTGGGACCCCGTCGGACACGCCCAGCGCGAGCTGGCGGAGCGGGCCGAGCTGGGCTTCCCGCCGGTCTCCCGGATGGCGGCGGTGTCCGGCCCGCCGGAGGCGGTCGTGTCGTTCCTCGAGGCGGCCGAACTGCCGGACGACTCCGAGGTGTTGGGCCCGGTCCCGCTCCCGGTCGTCCGCGCGGGCGGCCCCCGCCGACCGGGGGACACCCCGCCGGGGGAGCAGTGGGAACGCGCCCTGGTCCGCGTCCCGCCGGGCAACGGGGCGGCGCTGGCGGCGGCCCTGAAGAAGGCGCGGGCGGGACGGTTGGCACGGGGTGGGGGCGATCCGGTGAGGGTCCGGGTGGACCCTCCGGACATCGGCTGACGCGCGCCGCGTCGGGAGGCTCCCACCCGCGATCCAGGAGTGGCGGCCACTCGCCCAGCCCGTGCGGGTTGCGGGCAGCGGACCCGCCGGGGCGGTGCCCACCTCCGTGGGGGCATTTGCCGCTGGGCCGCCGCCCGCACGCTGTCGTGGGCGCCCGTGCCGCAGGGGCGGTGCCCACCCTCCCCGTCGCGGTGACCCGTGCCGCGGGCGCGGTGCCCACCCGCGCATCTCCCTCGCTACCCCCGGCGTGGGCGGGGTCGAGGGATGGGCACCGTCCTGCGCAACGCGCAACCCCGGGTGGGGGGTGCCGGTGGGCACTGTGCTGCGGAGGCCTGCCCACAACCCGGCGGGGTGGGGGATGAGGGTGGGCCCGCCCTGGCAGAACGGGTCCCCGCGACGGGGGAGGGCGTGCACCGTGCCGAAGGGCCCTGTGCACAACCCGCGCAGGCGGCCGGCGTCAGCCGTTGCGGGGGCCCGGGAAGGCTGGGGGGCGGGGGTCTTCGCGCAGCGTCGCGGAGGTCGGCTGCGGAGGCATCGTGCGGGCCGGCGGCACCACCGGCAGCGTGCGGGTCGTGCCCGGCTCCGCGGCGCGGTCCGACTCCACGACCGCCCCCGGCTGAGGCGCGCGCCGCGCCCCGTAGCGGCGGTGGACCGCCTGCTTCGTCACCCCGAGCGCGGAGCCCACCGCGTCCCACGAGAACCCGAGGGAGCGGTCGAAGTCGACCGCCGCCGTCACCAAGGTCTCGACACTGTCCCGTAGTTCCTGGGCGAGCCGGACGGTCGGGGCGGGCGCCCGCCCGTAGACGACGAAGCCCGTCGACGGGCCGGAGCGGCGCGGGCGGTAGACATTGCCCAGCTGGGCCGTGAGTGTGCGCAGCGCGTCCACCTGCCGCCGGACCCGCTCGATGTCTCGCACCAACAGGTGCAGACTCGCCCGGGCTTGGGCGTCGTGGGTGGCGTGGTCGGCCATGTGAAAGCCTCTCGAACCGGCGTGTAAAGGGTGGGGCCGCGAAGAGGACAGCGGCCCGTTTCGGTCAATCTCTCTTGACCAACGCGCCACCCGTGGATTGGGTCACGGTGCGGGGGCGTACACGCATATGCGCAGGGCGCTCAGGCTCACGTACGCCCCCTCGCGCCCCGCCCTCTAGACTGGTGCGCTGCCCTCCCCCAAGCTCTCGGCTCCGCTCGAGCAGGGAGGTACCCCACCGCCCCGAGATGCGAGGTTTCCCCGAGTGAAGCTGGTCTTCGCAGGCACCCCCGAGGTCGCCGTGCCCGCCCTGGACGCCCTGCTCGCCTCCGGTCGGCACGAGGTGGCCGCCGTCGTCACCCGTCCCGACGCCCCCGCGGGCCGCGGTCGGCACCTGGTCGCGAGCCCGGTCGCCCAGCGTGCGGAGGAGGCCGGGATCGAGGTGCTCAAGCCGGCGCGGCCGCGTGACGAGGCGTTCCTCGCGCGGCTCCGCGAGATCGCCCCCGACTGCTGCCCGGTCGTGGCCTACGGCGCGCTGCTGCCCAAGGTCGCCCTCGACATCCCGGCCCGCGGTTGGGTCAACCTCCACTTCTCGCTGCTGCCGGCCTGGCGCGGCGCCGCGCCGGTGCAGCACGCCGTGATGGCGGGCGACGAGGTCACGGGCGCGTCGACGTTCCAGATCGAGGAAGGGCTCGACTCCGGTCCGGTCTACGGCGTGATCACCGAGGACGTCCGCCCGACCGACACCAGCGGCGACCTGCTGACCCGGCTCGCCTTCGCCGGCGCCGGGCTGCTCGCCGCCACGATGGACGGCATCGAGGACGGCAGCCTGAAGGCCGTCCCGCAGCCCGCCGAGGGGATCACGCTGGCCCCCAAGATCCAGGTCGAGGACGCCCACGTGGACTGGAAGGCCCCGGCGCTGCGCGTGGACCGCGTCGTGCGCGGCTGCACGCCCGCCCCGGGCGCCTGGACCCTGTTCCGCGGCGAGCGCCTCAAGCTGATCCAGGCGGCGCTCGTCCCGGACCGTACCGATCTGACGCCGGGCGAGCTCGCGGTCGGCAAGAACAACGTGTACGTCGGCACCGGCTCGTACGCCGTGGAACTGCTCTGGGTCCAGCCCCAGGGCAAGAAGCCCATGCGGGCGGCGGACTGGGCCCGTGGCGTCCGTATCGCCGCAGGGGAAGCGGTCGGCGCGTAGCACCGGCGAGCAGGGCGGTGGTGGCCGACGGATGGGCGAGCGGGTGGCCGGCACGGACGTAGGCTGGGAGGGTTCGACCGTCTCACTTCGTCAGCGGAGCACCTTTTGAGCGAGCAGGCCAATCGCCGTCCCCCCAAGCCGTACCGGCGTCCCAAGAAGGATCCCGTCAGGATCCTGGCCTTCGAGGCGCTCAGGGCGGTCGACGAGCGGGACGCGTACGCGAACCTCGTGCTGCCGCCGCTGCTGAAGAAGGCCCGGGAGAAGGGTGACTTCGACGGGCGCGACGCCGCGCTCGCGACCGAGCTGGTCTACGGGACACTGCGGCGCCAGGGGACGTACGACGCGATCGTCTCGGCGTGCATCGACCGGCCGCTGCGGGAGGTCGATCCGCCGGTGCTCGACGTGCTGTCGCTCGGCGCGCACCAGCTGCTCGGTACACGCATTCCGAGCCACGCGGCCGTCTCGGCGAGCGTGGAGCTGGCGCGGGTGGTGCTCGGGGACGGGCGGGCCAAGTTCGTGAACGCCGTTCTGCGGAAGATCGCGCAGAACGACCTCGACACCTGGGTCGCGCAGGTGGCCCCGCCGTACGAGGACGACGCCGAGGACCATCTCGCGGTCGTCCACTCCCACCCCCGCTGGGTCGTCTCCGCGCTCTGGGACGCCCTCGGCGGCGGGCGGGCCGGCATCGAGGACCTGCTGGAGGCCGACAACGAGAGGCCCGAGGTCACGCTCGTGGCCAGGCCGGGACGCGCCACCACCGAGGAGCTCACCGGCGAGGACACGCTGCCCGGCCGCTGGTCCCCGTACGCGGTCCGGCTGGCCGAGGGCGGCGAGCCCGGCGCCATCGAGGCCGTGAAGGAGGGGCGGGCGGGCGTCCAGGACGAGGGCAGCCAGTTGGTCGCCATCGCGCTGGCCAACGCGCCTCTGGAGGGCCGCGACGAGCGCTGGCTCGACGGCTGCGCGGGCCCCGGTGGCAAGGCCGCGCTGCTCGGCGCCCTTGCCGCGCAGCGAGGTGCCGCCCTGCTCGCCTCCGAGAAGCAGCCCCACCGCGCCCGCCTCGTCGAGCGCGCGCTGGCCGGCAACCCCGGCCCGTACCAGGTCATCGCCGCCGACGGCACGCGCCCGCCGTGGCGTCCGGGCTCCTTCGACCGGGTCCTCATGGACGTCCCGTGCTCCGGTCTCGGCGCGCTGCGCCGCCGCCCCGAGGCACGCTGGCGCCGCCGCCCCGAGGACATGGACGGCTTCGCCCCGCTCCAGCGCGGTCTGCTGCGCGAGGCGCTGTCGGCGGTCCGCGTCGGGGGAGTCGTCGGGTACGCGACCTGCTCGCCGCACCTGGCGGAGACCCGTGTGGTCGTCGAGGACGTCCTCAAGGGCCGCGGCGGCCCGGCCGTCGAGGCGGAGTGGATCGACGTCCGCCCGCTGATGGCCGGCGTTCCGGGGCTCGGCGACGGCCCGGATGTCCAACTGTGGCCGCACCTCCACGGCACGGACGCGATGTACCTCGCGCTGCTCCGCCGTACGGCCTGACGCCCCGGGAGACGCGGGCCGATCGGGCCCGCGTCCGGCATGTGGACGGTCGGGATCGGCGGAGCGCGCGGGGAATCCGGGCCGAATCCGGGCCGAATCCGTACCGAACCCGCGCGGATCCCGGTCCGAAACCGCTCCGCGGCAAAGAAGTGCCCAAGAACATGGCAGGCTTGGCACATGGCGCAGATCAACCCCAGCATCCTGTCCGCAGACTTCGCCCGCCTCGCCGAGGAGGCGAAGGCCGTCGAGGGTGCCGACTGGCTGCATGTCGATGTCATGGACAACCACTTCGTGCCCAATCTGACGCTCGGCGTGCCGATCGTCGAGTCGCTCAGCCGCGCGACGGGCACGCCGCTGGACTGCCACCTCATGATCGAGGACCCGGACCGCTGGGCCCCGCAGTACGTGGAGGCGGGTGCCGGGTCCGTCACCTTCCACGTCGAGGCGGCGGCCGCGCCCGTGCGTCTCGCGCGGGAGATCCGGGCGAAGGGCGCGCGGGCGTCGATGGCTCTGAAGCCCGCGACGCCCATCGAGCCGTACGAGGACCTGCTCCCCGAGCTCGACATGTTGCTGATCATGACCGTCGAGCCCGGCTTCGGCGGGCAGGCCTTCCTCGACATCATGCTCCCCAAGATCCGTCGTACCCGTGAGCTGATCTCCAAGCACGGCCTCGAGCTGTGGCTGCAGGTCGACGGCGGGGTCGCCGAATCCACCATCGAGCGCTGCGCCGAGGCGGGCGCGGACGTCTTCGTCGCCGGCTCTGCGGTCTACGGCGCCGCCGACCCCGCCGAGGCGGTTCGCTCGCTCCGCGCGAAGGCCGAGTCCACCATCGCCTCGGCGGCGTGGGCGTGTGGCCACTGAGCCTCGGCCAGATGAACGCGGTCCGTCGGAGCGTCGACAGGACCGATCAGGGCCCGCCGGATCTGACAGGATGAACGGCGAGTCCAGAGTGTGAACGACAAGCAGCACAGCAGGACCGCACGACCAGCACAGCAGCAGCACGGCAGCAGCACTGAGCAGCGGTACGAGAACAGAGCTAAGGAGATCGCGGTGGCGGGAATCTCGGCGGGACGGTCAGCCCTGCGGATGGGACCCGCGGAGCTGGTGCAGGCGGCGGCCATGGCCCGCCGCTTCTACCTCGAGGGCAAGTCCAAGATCCAGATCGCCGAGGAGTTCGGCGTCAGCCGCTTCAAGGTGGCCCGGGTCCTGGAGACCGCCCTCGAACGCGACCTCGTACGGATCGAGATCCGCGTACCCGCGGAGCTGGACGCCGAGCGCTCCGACGCGCTCCGTGCCCGCTACGGGCTCCGGCACGCCGTCGTCGTCGAGTCCCCGGCCGAGGGCGAGGACGAGTCGCCCGACCCGGAGAACCTCGGCGAGGTCGCGGCCGACCTGCTCGGCGAGCTGGTCAACGAGGGCGATGTCCTCGGCCTGGCGTGGGGCCGCTCCACCATCCACATGGCGGCGGCCCTCGACCGGCTGCCCCCGTGCACGGTCGTGCAGCTCACGGGCGTGTACGACGCCGGGACCGCCGAGCGCGGCTCGGTCGAGGCGGTACGGCGTGCCGCCCAGGTCTCCGGCGGCGAGGCGCACCCCATCTACGCGCCGATGCTGCTGCCCGACCCCGCGACGGCGGCCGCACTGCGGAACCAGACCGGTATCGCCCGGGCGTTCGAGTACTTCGACAAGGTCACCGTCGCCTGTGTGTCCATCGGCTCCTGGGAGCCGGGCATCTCGACCGTGCACGACATGCTCTCGGACGAGGAGCGCGCCCATTACGCCTCCCTCGGCGTCGCCGCCGAGATGTCCGCGCACCTCTTCGACACCGAAGGGCGCCGGGTCGGGCGTGACCTGGGCGAGCGCTGCATCACGGTCGAGGCCGACCGGCTGCGCCGGATCCCCGAGGTCGTGGCGATCGCGGGCGGTCAGCGCAAGGCGGCGGCGATCGGCGCGGTGCTCCGCTCCGGGCTGGTCACCAGCCTGGTGACCGACCGCGCGGCGGCGGACTACCTCCTCACCGAGTCGGCCCCCGGCTCGCGCCCGGCGCTCGAGCGCGCGGACCCGGACGGGGTCTGACCGGACCTGACGGCCGGCGGGCGCCGACCGTCGGTCCCGTCGGTACTCACGGCCCCTCGTTCATGGCGCCGTTCATGACGCCCCGGACCTCGGCGGCGGTACGCCTCTGACAGGCGTACCGCCGCTTTCTGCGTTGCGCAGCGCGCAATCCGATGCAATGTGACGGGCCTCACAGTGGACTGCCCAACATCCTCAGGTCATCATATGACCCGATCACCTTCTGAGTTCGCGCTCCGGAGGCACAGCGAGACGAGGTAGGGGCATGAACGACCAGGACAGGCCGACACGTCCGCGTGTTGGCGTGGTGGGACTCGGGGCCATGGGCCTGGGGATGGCCCGCAGTCTGCGGGCTGCCGGGCATGACGTCGCGGTCCACGACCTGCGGCCGGACGTGGCCGAAGACTTCGCCCGGGACGGTGGGACGGCCTACGCCACCACCGGCGAGCTGGCGGCCGCCGTGGACGTCCTGGTCGGCGTCGTCGTCAACGCGGCGCAGGTCGAGTCCGTGCTGTTCGGCGCCGACGGGGCGGCCGACCGGCTGCGCCCGGGCGCCGTCTTCGTGATGTGCTCCACCGTCGACCCCGGCTGGTCCGAGGAGCTCGAGGGGCGCCTCGCCGAGCAGGGCGTGCTCTACCTGGACGCCCCCATCTCCGGCGGCGCCGCCCGTGCCGCCGTCGGCGAACTCACCATGATGACCTCCGGCTCGGCCGCGGCGTACGAGCTCGCCGACCCGTTCCTGGACGCCATGAGCGGCACCGTCTACCGCCTGGGCGACCGCGCCGGACTCGGCTCGAAGGTCAAGATCGTGAACCAGCTCCTGGCCGGTGTGCACATCGCCGCCGCGGCCGAAGCGATGGCCCTCGGCATCAAGGCCGGCGTCCCGGCCGAGGCACTCTACGAGGTCATCACGCACAGCGCGGGCAACTCGTGGATGTTCGAGAACCGCATGGCCCACGTCCTCGCCGGCGACTACACGCCGCTGTCTGCGGTCGACATCTTCGTCAAGGACCTCGGGCTCGTCCTCGACGCCGCCCGTCCCGAGCGGTTCCCGCTCCCGCTCGCCGCCACGGCGCACCAGATGTTCCTGCAGGCGTCGGCGGCCGGGTTCGGCCGCGAGGACGACAGCGCGGTCATCAAGATCTTCCCGGGTGTCGACCTGCCGAAGGCCGAGGGCTGACATGAGCATCCGACTCGGCTGCATCGCCGACGACTTCACCGGCGCCACGGACCTGGCCAACAACCTGGTGCGCGCGGGGATGCGCGTCGTCCAGCTGATCGACGTACCGCCCGCCGGAACCGGCCTCGACATGGACGCCGACGCCGTCGTCATCGCCCTCAAGTCGCGGACCGTCCCGGCCGCCGAGGCCGTCGACGCCTCGCTGCGGGCGCTCGCCTGGCTCCGCTCCGCCGGCGCCGAGCAGATCTACTTCAAGTACTGCTCCACCTTCGACTCGACGCCGGCCGGCAACATCGGGCCGGTCACCGAGGCTCTGATGAAAGCGCTCGGCACCGACTTCACCATCGCCACCCCGGCCTTCCCCGACAACGGACGCACGGTCTTCAAGGGGCATCTCTTCGTCGGAGACGTCCTGCTCGCCGAGAGCGGCATGCGGAACCACCCGCTCACGCCGATGACCGACTCCAACCTGGTCTCCGTACTCGGCGCCCAGACGACCCGGCCGGTCGGCCTCATCGACCACACGGTCGTCGCCGACGGTGCCGAGGCGATCCGGTCCCGCATCGCCGAGCTGCGTGCGAACGGCGTCGCCATGGCGATCGTCGACGCCGTCTCCAACGACGACCTCGTGCGCATGGGTGCGGCGGTCCAGGGGCTGCCGCTGGTCACCGCCGGGTCCGGGCTCGCGATCGGCCTGCCCGCGAATTGGGGCTTCCTGCCGTCGCCCGCCGCCGCCCAGCTCCCGCCGGCGGCCGGACATCGGGCCATCGTCTCCGGATCGGTCTCCGAGGCCACCAATGGCCAGGTCCTGGAGTTCCTGAAGAGCGGCCGCCCCGCGTTCAGCGTGGACCCCCTGCGGATCGCGGCCGGGGAGGACGTCGCCGGGCAGGCGCTGGCCTTCGCCGAGGCGCACCTGGCCGACGGACCGGTCCTCGTCTACTCGACCGAGGCCCCCGACACAGTCCGTACCGTGCAGGGCCGCCTCGGCGCCGCCGAGGCGGGGGAGCTCGTCGAGCGCACGCTGGCCCGGGTCGCCCGGGGGCTCGTGGAGCGCGGTGTCCGCCGCCTCGTCGTCGCGGGCGGCGAGACCTCCGGAGCGGTCGTCCAGGCGCTCGGTCTCACCGGGCTGCGCATCGGACCGCAGATCGACCCCGGCGTGCCGTGGTGCGCGGCGGCCCTCCCCGCCGGGGACACGCTCCACATCACCCTGAAGTCCGGCAACTTCGGCGGCCCGGGCTTCTTCACCGACGCCTTCGCCCTCCTGGACGCGGAGGCCGCCGCGTGACCGGGCTCCGTAACGGCGCCGCGGACCTCCGCAAGAGCGCCGCGGACCACGCGAACAGCGCCGCGGGCAACATGAACAGCGCTGCGGGCCTCCCGGACGGCGCCGCGGGCCTCCCGGACGGCGCCGCGGACGACGCGAACAGCGCCGCGGGCCTCCCGGACGGCGCCGTGGGCGCGGCGCGTGCCGAGATCGTCCGAGTGGGCACGAGCCTGTTCGCCCGCGGCTACGTCCACGCCAGCGCCGGCAACATCAGCGCCCGGGTCGGCGAGGGCCATCTGATCACCCCCACCGACGCCGCCCTCGGATTCCTCGAACCCGACCGGCTCGCCCTGGTCGACGCCGACGGCGAGCAGGTAGCGGGTGACCGCGCCAGCAAGACGCTGACGCTCCACCGGCGCATCTACGAGGCCGACCCCACGGCCCGCTTCGTCCTCCACACCCACTCCACGCATCTGGTCGGGCTCACCCTGGCCGGCGTGTGGAGCCAGGACGACGTGCTCCCGCCTCTCACCCCGTACTACGTGATGAAGGTCGGGCACGTTCCGCTCATCCCCTACCACCGGCCCGGCGACCCGCGCGTGGCCGACCTGGTGGCGGCCGCGATCGCCGACCGCGCCGCTCGCGCCACCCCGATCAGGGCCGTGCTCCTCGACCGACTGGGCCCCGTGGTCTGGGGTCCGGACGCCGCCACCGCCCTCGCCGTCCTCGAAGAACTCGAGGAGACGGCACGCCTCTGGCTCCTGACCGACCGTCGCCCTGAGCCACTCCCCGATCACGCGATCGACGAACTGAGGTCCACGTTCCGAGCAGCGTGGTGACCAGCGCTCCACCCCGTCAGAGAATCCCCTGAGCCGCTTACGAAGGATTCCGTCATGTCCACATCCGCGACGACGGCAGAGGCCCCCGACCTCGCCCGCGAGAACGCCGTCTTCCGCAAGGTCGTGCGCCGCATCGTCCCCTTCCTCATCCTCTGCTACGTCTTCTCCTATCTGGACCGCGTCAACGTCGGCTTCGCGAAGCTGCAGATGTCCGAGGACCTCGGGTTCAGTGAGGCGGCCTACGGCCTCGGCGCCGGCCTGTTCTTCATCGGCTACTTCCTCTTCGAGGTGCCGTCGAACCTGATGCTGCAGCGCATCGGTGCCCGCACCTGGATCGCCCGCATCATGATCACCTGGGGCGTGGTCTCCGCGGGGTTCATGTTCGTCTCGAACGAGACGACGTTCTACGTGCTCCGCTTCCTGCTCGGCGCCGCCGAGGCAGGGTTCTACCCCGGCGTGATCCTCTACTGCACGTACTGGTTCCCCTCGCACCGCCGTGCCCGGGTCATCGCCCTGTTCATGTCGGCCATCCCCGTCGCCGGCATCTTCGGCAACCCGCTGTCCGGCTGGATCATGGACCGCTTCCAGGGTGTCAACGGCTGGCAGGGCTGGCAGTGGATGTTCCTCCTGGAGGCCCTCCCCGCGCTCGCCATCGGTGTGGCCTGCCTGTTCTACCTCGACAACGGCGTCCGCGACGCCAAGTGGCTCAGCGAGGAGGAGAAGGACATCGTCGAGCGGGCGATAGCCGAGGACTCCGCCCGGAAGTCGGTGCACGGCCGGGTCCTCGACGCCTTCAGTGAGCCCAAGGTGTGGCTGATGTGCCTCATCTACTTCTGCTTCGTGATGGGCCAGTACGCGCTGACCTTCTGGATGCCCACCTTCGTCCAGTCGACCGGCATCAAGGGCAACCTCGCGATCGGCGTGCTCAGTGCGGTGCCGTTCCTCGCCGCGCTCGTCGCGATGAACCTCTTCGGCCGCTCGGCGGACAAGCGCCGCGAGCGCCGCTGGCACCTGGTGATCCCGAGCCTCATGGGCGCCGTCGGCTTCTCGCTCGCTGCCGGCTGGTCGGGGTCCACCGTGCTGTCCCTGGTGGCGCTCTCCTTCGCCGCGGCCGGTGTGCTGACCTGTGCCCCGCTCTTCTGGTCGCTTCCCACCGCGTTCCTCGGCGGCACCGCCGCCGCGGCCGGTCTCGCCGTGATCAACTCGGTGGGCAACCTCGCCGGCTTCGTCAGCCCGTACATGATCGGCGCGCTCAAGGACGCCACCGGCTCCACCTCGATCCCCATGTACGTCCTGGCGCTCAGCCTCGTCGTCGGCGCCGTCGCGGTGCTGACCACGAACAAGCAGGTCGTCAACCGCTGACGGGCCGCGCCCGTCCCACCGGCCGGATCCGGACCACCGCTCAGGACCGGATCCGGCCCTTCCCCCACAGGAGTCACCATGCCGAGGTTCGCCGCGAACCTGTCCATGATGTACACCGAGCACGACTTCCTCGACCGCTTCTCCGCGGCCTCGGCGGATGGCTTCCAGGCTGTCGAGTACCTCTTCCCGTATGCCTTCGACGCGACCGAACTCCGTCGCCGCCTCGACGACCACGGCCTGCGCCAGGTGCTCTTCAACGCGCCCCCGGGAGACTGGGACGGCGGCGAGCGCGGAACGGCCGCCCTCCCCGGCCGCGAGAAGGAGACGCTCGACGGGATCGACCGGGCGCTGGAGTACGCGGCGGCGTTGGACTGCCCCCGCGTCCACGTGATGGCCGGACTCGTCCGTCCCGACGCGCCCCCGGCCGAGCTCGCCGCACACCGCGACTCCTATCTGGCCACCCTCGCCCGCGCCGCGGAGCGGGCTGCCGCGGCGGGCGTCGACATCCTGATCGAGCCGATCAACAGCCGTGACATGCCGGGCTACTTCCTGAGCCGGCAGGCCGACGCGCACGCCGTGGTGCGGGAGGTCGGCGCGCCGAACCTCAAGGTCCAACTGGACCTCTACCACTGCCAGATCGTCGAGGGCGACCTCACCACCACCCTGCGCCGCGACCTGCCCACCGGCCGGGTCGGCCATCTGCAGATCGCCGGCGTCCCGGACCGCCACGAGCCCGACGAGGGCGAACTCGACATCCGCCATCTGTTCGGCGTCATCGACGAGTCGGGCTTCGACGGATGGATCGGCTGCGAGTACGTCCCGCGCGCCGGCACGAGCGAGGGGCTCGGCTGGCTGAAGAGGCACCACCACGACGAGAACCACCAGAACCACCAGAACCACCGAGGAGACAACGCATGAGGATCGTCATCACGGGTGGCTTCGGCTTCCTCGGTCGGCAGGTCGCCCGCGCCCTGCTCGACGCACGGACGTTCCGCGGTACGCCCCTCGAGCGGCTGGTGCTCGCCGACCGGTTCGTGCCCGACGCCTCGCCGGAGGCGGCCGACCCGCTCGTCGACGTCGTGCGGGGCGACCTGACCGACGGCCTCGACGAGCTGTTCGCCAAGCCGGTCGACGTGGTCGTGCACCTGGCCTCCGCCGTCTCCGCCGAGTGCGAGGCCGACTTCGACCTCGGCATGAGCGCCAACGTCGACACCACCCGCGCCCTGCTCGAAGCCGCCCGCGCCCAGTCGGCCGCCGGCGGCCCGACGGCCGTCGTGGTGTTCTCCAGCAGCGTCGCCGTCTACGGCTCCGATCCGGCATTGCCGCTGCCTCCGGTGGTCTCCGAGTCGACCCTGCCCACCCCCCGGTCCAGCTACGGCATCCAAAAGTTCGTCTGCGAGCAGCTGGTCGCGGAGTACACCCGTCGCGGCTACGTCGACGGCCGCGTCACCCGTCTGATGACCGTGTCCGTCCGGCCGGGCAAGCCGAACGCGGCCGCCTCGGGCTTTCTCTCCGGCATCGTCCGCGAGCCGCTCGCGGGCCTTCCGGCGATCTGCCCGGTCGACCCGGAGCTGCGGGTCGCCCTGGCCTCGCCGCGCCGCACGGTCGAGGGCATCCTCCGCGTCGCCCAGGCCGAGCGCGGTACGGGGCCGGGCCGACTCGAGGGCAACCTGCCGGTCAACCTGCCCGCGCTCACGGTCACGGTCGCCGAGATGCTGGCCACGCTGCGCCGGGAGGCCGGTGACGCCGTCGCCGACCTGGTGACGATCGCCCCCGACCCGGCCGTCCGGAGCATCGTGGGCTCGTGGCCCGCCGCCTTCGACAACACCCGCGCCGCGGCGCTCGGTCTGGAGCCCGACCCCGACTTCGCGGCCGTGGTACGGGACTACGTCGCCGACCACGCCGATGCGATCGCTCCCGCGGTACCGGCCGGACCGGGCGACGGGGCTCCGCGCCGATAGACTGATGACCATGTTTTCCAAGGTGAGCGGTCCGGTCCGGCTCGCGGACCGCGTAGCGGCGGTGCTCTCGGAAGAGATCGAGTCCGGGCGTATCGCCGAGGGCGACAAGCTGCCGACCGAGGTCGAGCTGGTCAAGCAGCTCGGCGTCAGCCGCACGGTGGTGCGCGAGGCCGTCTCCAGGCTCCGCAACGCCGGCCTCGTCGAACCGCGCCAGGGCCTCGGTGTGTTCGTCCTGCCGCGCCGCACCCGGCCGCTCGACCTGGAATCCGAGGCCGCCGCGACCAAGTCCAAGGTGCTCCAGATCGTGGAGGTGCGCCGCGCCATGGAGGGCGAGGCGGCCGCGCTCGCGGCCGCCCGGGCGACACCGGCCGACATCGCCCGCATGCGCGCGGCGCTCGACGCGATCGACGCCGCCGTCGCGGCCGGCGGCGACGGTGTGGACGAGGACCTCTCCTTCCACCAGTCCATCGCCGAGTCGACCGGCAACGCCGTGATGGTCTCCACGGTGCGGTACCTCGGCGAGGTGGCGCGCAGCGGCATCCGGATCACGCGGGCGAACGAGGCGCGCCGGGACGACTTCATCGAGGACGTCCGCCAGGAGCACCACGCGATCCTGGCCGCCGTCGAGTCCGGTGACGCCGAGGCGGCCCGGGACGCCGCGCTGCGCCACATGAAGCACGCGGCCACTCGACTGCAGGACGCGGACGACCGTTTCTGGACGGAGACCGAGGACGTCGACGTGGTGGCCCTGGACAGCACGGCGCCCTGACGGGACCGCCGCATTCGTGCGATCCCACAAGGTCGGCCCCGCAAGCCTCGGATGAAACGCCCGGGTCTGGTATTCGTACAGGCGTGGGACAATGAACTACGTGCTTTTTCCCCTGGCTGAAATGCCTAGGGGCCGATCCGAACGACTGGGATGTCAGCACGTGCGTTTCCTCAATGACGTCAAGCCGCCCTACGACCTGACGTATGACGATGTCTTCATGGTGCCGAGCCGCTCGGCCGTGGGTTCCCGCCAGGCCGTGGACCTCGCCTCGCCGGACGGTTCCGGTACGACGATCCCGCTGGTCGTCGCCAACATGACCGCGATCGCCGGCCGCCGTATGGCCGAGACCGTCGCCCGCCGCGGTGGCCTCGTCGTCATCCCCCAGGACATTCCGATCGAGGTCGTCACCGACGTCATCTCGTGGGTGAAGAGCCGCCACCACGTCCTGGACACCCCCATTGTCCTGGAGCCCCACCAGACCGTCGCCGACGCGCTCTCGCTGCTGCCCAAGCGGTCGCACGACGCCGGTGTCGTCGTCGACGCGGAGCGTCGTCCGGTCGGTGTCGTCACCGACGCGGACCTGTCCGGCGTGGACCGCTTCACCCAGCTCTCCGAGGTCATGTCGAAGGACCTGCTGCTCCTCGACGCCGACATCGAGCCGCGCGACGCCTTCAACACGCTCGACCACGCCAACCGCCGCTACGCCCCGGCCGTGGACAAGGACGGCCGTCTGGTCGGCATCCTGACCCGCAAGGGCGCGCTCCGCGCGACTCTGTACAGCCCGGCCACGGACGCGAACGGCAAGCTGCGCATCGCCGCCGCCGTCGGCATCAACGGCGACTTCGTGGGCAAGGCCAAGCTGCTCCTCGACGCGGGCGTCGACACGCTCGTCATCGACACGGCGCACGGCCACCAGGAGTCGATGATCTCCGCGATCAAGGCCGTCCGCGCCCTCGACCCGCAGGTTCCGATCGTGGCCGGCAACATCGTCGCGGCCGAGGGTGTGCGCGACCTCATCGAGGCCGGCGCGGACATCATCAAGGTCGGTGTGGGCCCCGGCGCCATGTGCACCACGCGCATGATGACCGGTGTCGGCCGGCCGCAGTTCTCCGCCGTCCTGGAGTGCGCCGCCGAGGCGAAGAAGTACGGCAAGCACGTCTGGGCCGACGGTGGCGTCCGGCACCCGCGCGACGTCGCCATGGCGCTCGCCGCCGGCGCGTCCAACGTCATGATCGGCTCGTGGTTCGCCGGGACGTACGAGTCCCCGGGCGACCTCCAGCACACCGCCGACGGGCGTCCGTACAAGGAGTCCTTCGGCATGGCCTCGGCCCGCGCCGTGCAGAACCGCACGAGCGAGGAGTCGGCCTACGACCGCGCCCGCAAGGGTCTCTTCGAGGAGGGCATCTCGACCTCCCGGATGTTCCTCGACCCGGCCCGCCCGGGCGTCGAGGACCTGATCGACTCGATCATCGCGGGCGTCCGCTCCTCCTGCACCTACGCGGGCGCGGCCTCGCTGGCCGAGTTCGAGGAGAAGGCCGTGGTCGGCATCCAGAGCGCCGCCGGTTACGCCGAGGGCAAGCCGCTGCACGCCAGCTGGAGCTAGTCGGTTCTCCGCAGCAGGGCCCCGCGAGACGTCTCGCGGGGCCCTGCTCCGTATCCGGGCCCGTCACGTGCCTCGGGTACGTACGTGAGGGCGCAGCGCGTCCGCGACCGCCGCCGCCATCCGCGCATGGCCCCGGTCGTTGGGGTGCAGCCCGTCCGCCAGGTCCTCGGGGTCGAGCAGGGAGCGCCCGGAGAGCACCAGGAGCCGCCTGTCGCCCTCCTCCGCCAGGTCGCGGCCCGCGTGCTCCATCGCCGTGCGCAGGTCCTCCAGCGTGGCGCCCAGGACGTTGGGAGTGGCCTCGGCCTCCGGGCGCAGCACGGGGGAGAGGATCAGCAGCGGGGCGTCGGGGTGGCCGCTGCGCACGAGACCGACGTAGGCGCGAACCGTCTCGTACAGCCAGCCCGCGGAACAGGGCGCTCTGGACCAGCAGTTGGTGCCGAAGGCAAGCGTGACGAACTCGCCCTGGAGGCTCGCGAGCTGCTCGGCGAGGGGCAGTTCGCCGCGCGCCCCGCCCGCGAAGCCGAGGTTGACCGTGTCCAGGCCGAGTGCCCGCCCTGCCGTCGCGGGCCAGGAGTGGGCGGGCCGGGTCGACCACCAGCCCTCGGTGATCGAGTCGCCGTGCACGAGCCAGCGCGGCTGCCGAGGGGCAGGGGAGAGGGAGCCGTCGCTCGCCCGGAGGCCGAGCACGACCGGCGCCTGGCTCTCCGGCAGATGGACCGCGAACGTCCCTCCGTCGGGCGGGAGTTCGAGCGTGACGGTGGCCTCCTCCGCGGGTGCGGTGAAGCTCTCGCCCACGCACCGGCCGTCCCGCCATAGCGCGAAGCAGTGCCGCAGGGCCCGCATCGCGTCCCCCGTGCCCGGAACAGCAGCGCGATAGCGCAGCTCGACCGCCCGGGTGCCGGGCTCGGCCGCGAACTCGACCCGTACACCGATGGGCAACGCGGCCCGCTCGGCGGTGTCCCAGGGCAGCCGGGCGAGGTCGGCGGGGTCGGCGCGGACCGCACGGCCGCCGTCCAGCCAGGCCGTGCCGCGCAGATAGGGAGTGGGGTCCAGCCAGCCCACCGAAGCCTCCGATCGAGGTGACGCAGCGGGCTCGCAGAGTCGGTCATCCGGCACAAGGAGTCAATGCGCATGCCGTGTGTGCTTCACACCCCGCTTATCGCCCCAATGTGCCGATTCATGCGAGGGGGCGCAATGTTTCCCCGTCCGGGCCCCAAGTGCGCAATGATCATCTGCCAGTGCGCAACAACCCTGCATTACGAGCGCGAAGCATGGGGGCTTAGGCTCATGCCTCGTACCAGGAGTGGCGGCGACCGCCTGCTCGGCGGTTCCCCCTTCCCTCGCGGGCTCTTTTGTCATGCCCGCGTACCGCCGTGGTCGTCGCATTTCGACAGGCAGCGATCAAGGAGCCTTCGCAGTGCTGGATCAAGGCACGGCCTCACCGGCCACCGAGCCGACCGTCCCCAAGAGCTCAGGGCTCTCCGCCCTGACGCGGCGCAAGCCGGTAGAACGCCTGGTCGCCGAGGGTGGCCAGGGCGAGGGCGGTTCGCTCCGGCGCTCACTCTCGATGTGGCAGCTGACCATGATCAGCATCGGTGCCACGCTCGGCACCGGCATCTTCGTCGTTCTCGGCGACGCCGTTCCGAAGGCTGGCCCGGCCGTCACGGTCGCCTTCGTCATCGCCGGTCTCACGGCTCTCTTCTCCGCGCTCTCGTACGCCGAGCTGGCGGGCTCCATACCGGTCGCCGGCTCCTCCTACTCGTATGCGTACGCAACGATGGGTGAACTCGTCGCCTGGATCTGCGGCTGGTGCCTGGTCCTCGAGTACGGCGTGTCCGTCGCCGCCGTCGCAGTCGGCTGGGGCGAGTACCTCAACGAGCTGCTCGACGGCACGATCGGTGTCACCATCCCCGACGTGCTCTCCTCGGCCCCCGGCGAGGGTGGCTTCGTCAACCTGCCGGGTCTGATCGTCGTCCTGCTCGCGATGGTCTTCCTGCTCGGCGGCGCCCGCGAGTCGGCGCTCGTCAACACCGTCATGGTGTTCGTGAAGATCGCCGCTCTGGTGCTCTTCTGCGCCATCGGCTTCATGGGCTTCAAGTCCGGCAACTACGCAGACTTCATGCCGCTCGGCATGGCCGGCGTCAGCGCCGCGGGCGCGAGCCTCTTCTTCTCGTACATCGGCTTCGACGCCGCCTCCACCGCCGGTGAGGAGGCGAAGGACCCGAAGCGCGACCTGCCCCGCGCGATCATGCTCTCGCTGCTCATCGTCACGGTCCTCTACGTCCTGGTCGCGGCCGTCGCCGTCGGCGCGTGGAACTGGAAGGAGTTCGAGGGCTCCGAGGCCTCGCTCGCCGCGATCATGAACGACGTCAGCGGCCAGAAGTTCTGGGGCACCCTGCTCGCCGCCGGCGCCGTCATCTCGATCGCCAGCGTTGTGCTGACCGTCCTCTACGGCCAGACCCGTGTGCTCTTCGCGATGTCCCGCGACGGCCTCGTGCCGAAGGTCTTCGGCAAGGTCAGCGGCAAGACCGGCACCCCGCGCGTGAACACCGTCATCGTGTCGCTGTTCTGCGCCGCCCTCGCCTCGGTCATCCCGCTGGGCAAGCTCGTCGACGCCACCAGCATCGGCACCCTGTTCGCCTTCGCCCTGGTCAACATCGCGGTGATCGTGCTGCGCCGCTCCCGCCCGACCATGGACCGCACCTTCCGTGTGCCGCTCGGCTGGACCTTCCCGATCCTGGGCTTCGTGTTCTGCGTGTACAACATGTTCAGCCTGGACTCGATCACCTGGGTGGTCTTCGGTTGCTGGATGGCCGCGGGCCTCGTGTTCTACTTCCTGTACGGCATGCGCCGCTCCCGCCTGGCCACCGACATCGTGGCCACCGACGCAGAGAAGTGATCCACCCGTAGTGCGACTCAACGACCTCGACGAACGCATCGTCCACGCCCTCGCGGAGGACGCCCGTCGCTCCTACGCCGACATCGGTTCCCTCGTCGGACTCTCCGCGCCCGCCGTCAAGCGGCGCGTGGACCGGCTGCGGGCCGAGGGCGCCATCACCGGCTTCACCGTACGGGTGGACCCGGCGGCGCTCGGCTGGGAGACCGAGGGGTTCGTCGAGATCTACTGTCGCCACAACACCTCGCCGGACGACATCCGGCGAGGTCTGGAGCGCTACCCCGAGGTGGTGTCCGCGTCGACCGTCACCGGCGACGCGGACGCCGTCGTCCAGGTCTTCGCCTCCGACATGCGCCACTTCGAGCGCGTCCTGGAGCGGATCGCGGGCGAGCCGTTCGTGGAGCGCACCAAGTCCGTCCTGGTCCTGTCGCCGCTGCTGCGGCGCTTCTCCTCGGGCTCGCCCGCGTAGCCCTGACGGGCGGCGGGTTCGAAGGGCGGTGCGGGCCGTGGTTCCCGCACCGCCCTTCGGGCTACTCGGTCGGATACTCCAGCTGCCAGGGCAGCACCTTGAAGTCGCCCGTGCCGGCCTTCGTCTTCTCGAACGGCGCCGGGCTGTGGCACGGGGGCACGTCGCCCCGCTCCGGATCCTGGGTCAGCCAGCTGTAGCCCAGGCGGTCGTGCTTGCCCAGGTCGTGCACGGAGACGCCGATGCGCCGGTCCTCGAACTCCTTCACATCGGTTTCGACGACCCTGCCCGTTACGGTGGCCACCTTCCCGCCCGTGGCCAGGCAGTCGACCTTCACCACGGCGTAGCCGCCCCAGTCCCCTTTGTAGTGGCTGAACCGGAAGGTGCCGGTCGCCGCCTCCGGGTTCATGTTGTCCTTCGCCGCGAGATGGGCGTCGAAGGAGAAGGTGATGTCGTCGCTCGCCACCCGGTAGATCTTGGCGCTGCCGGTCAGCGCGGCTGCCTCCCGGTTGCCACCCCGGCCGTCCCCCGAGGCGACGGCGGAGCCCGCGGCCCCCGCGGTGATCATCAGAGCGGCGGCGAAGGCGGCGATCTTCGTACGGCGGTTCATGACTTCTCGGTCCTTTCGGCAGGTCAACCGGACAGCCACCACTCTTCCGTCAGGCCCGCCCCAGGACGTCGCGCCACAGAACGGTCCTCCCCCCGCCGCGCGGCGGGGGAGCCGTACGACCCTCGTAGGAGCCCCGCGCAACGAATCGCCGCCCCGGCCGGAGATCGCGCAACGGTTCGACGGTCGGTCCGCAACGGTCGCGCCTTGTCCCGGTCGAGCCCGGAACCGTACCGTTTTTGACGTCTTCCCCTGTGCTTCGGACCCCTGAGGATCGCCCATGCCCGCGCTGCGCACCGCCCTGCTCCAGAGCTCCGGTGAGCTCGGTGACGTGGCCGCCAATCTGAAGATCCTCGACGAGGCCGCCGCCCGCGCGGCCGAGGCCGGAGCAGGGCTGCTGCTCGCCCCCGAGCTGTTCCTGACCGGCTACGCGATCGGCGCCGGCATGGCGCGCCTGGCCGAGCCGGCCGACGGCCCCTCCGCGCGCGCCGTCGCGGCCCTCGCCTCCCGACACGGCCTGGCCATCGGCTACGGGTACCCGGAGCGCGACACCGAGCAGCACGGCGTCCTCTACAACGCGGCCCAGCTCATCGGTGCCGACGGCGCCACGCTCGCGCGCTACCGCAAGACCCACCTCTTCGGTGACTTCGAGCACCACTGGTTCACCCCCGGCGAGGACGCCGTCGTCCAGGCGGAGCTCGGCGGCCTCACGGTCGGCCTGATGATCTGCTACGACGTCGAGTTCCCCGAGAACGTACGGGCGCAGGCCCTGGCCGGTACGGACCTCCTCCTCGTGCCGACCGCGTTGATGCACCCCGCCGAGGTCGTCCCCGAGTCCGTCGTCCCCGTGCGCGCCTTCGAGAACCAGATCTACATCGCGTACGCCAACCGGACGGGCCCCGAGGGCGACTTCGAGTTCGTCGGCCTCTCCACGCTCGCCGCCCCGGACGGCACCGCCCGGGTCCGCGCCGGCCGAGGCGAGGATCTCGTCATCGGCGATGTGGACCCCGCCCTGCTCGCCGCCTCCCGCAAGGACAACCCGTACCTCCGCGACCGGCGTCCTGGCCTATACGGCTCCCTTGTCTGAGCCGTCCTCTTCCTCCCGTACTTCCCCGCTTTCCCCGCTTTCCCCGCAAGGAGTCCGTACCCCATGACGTCCACGGTGCCCACGACCGCCGTCCCGCACAGCGACGGCCAGCCGCCGATCACCATGTTCGGTCCGGACTTCCCGTACGCCTACGACGACTTCCTGGCCCACCCGGCCGGTCTGGGGCAGATACCGGCGACCGAGCACGGCACCGAGGTCGCCGTCATCGGCGGCGGGCTCTCCGGCATCATCGCCGCCTACGAGCTGATGAAGATGGGCCTCAAGCCCGTCGTCTACGAGGCCGACAAGATCGGCGGCCGACTGCGCACCGTCGGCTTCGAGGGCACCGGTACCGAGGGTCTTACGGCGGAGATGGGTGCCATGCGCTTCCCGCCCTCCTCCACCGCGTTCCAGCACTACATCGACCTGGTGGGCCTGGAGACGCAGCCCTTCCCGAACCCGCTGGCCGAGTCCACCCCGTCGACCGTCGTCGACCTCAAGGGCGAGTCGCACTACGCGCAGACCGTCGACGACCTCCCGCAGGTCTACCGCGACGTGATGAACGCGTGGAATGCCTGCCTCGACGAGGGCGCCGACTTCTCCGACATGAACCAGGCCATGCGTGAGCGCGACGTCCCGCGCATCCGCGAGATCTGGTCCAAGCTCGTCGAGAAGCTCGACAACCAGACCTTCTACGGCTTCCTGTGCGAGTCGGAGTCCTTCAAGTCCTTCCGACACCGCGAGATCTTCGGCCAGGTCGGCTTCGGCACCGGCGGCTGGGACACCGACTTCCCCAACTCCATCCTGGAGATCCTCCGCGTCGTCTACACCGAGGCCGACGACCACCACCGTGGCATCGTGGGCGGCTCGCAGCAGCTCCCGCTGCGCCTGTGGGAGCGCGAGCCGGAGAAGATCGTCCACTGGGCGCAGGGCACCTCTCTGAAGTCCCTGCACGAGGGTGACCCGAAGCCGGCCGTGACCCGGCTGAACCGCACCGCAGGGAACCGGATCACCGTCACCGACGCCTCCGGCGACATCCGCACGTACCAGGCGGCGATCTTCACCGCCCAGTCCTGGATGCTGCTGTCCAAGATCGCCTGTGACGACTCGCTCTTCCCGATCGACCACTGGACGGCGATCGAGCGCACCCACTACATGGAGAGCTCCAAGCTCTTCGTGCCCGTGGACCGGCCGTTCTGGCTGGACAAGGACGAGGAGACCGGCCGCGACGTCATGTCGATGACGCTGACCGACCGGATGACCCGCGGCACCTACCTCCTGGACGACGGCCCGGACAAGCCCGCCACGATCTGCCTCTCGTACACCTGGTGCGACGACAGCCTGAAGTGGCTGCCGCTGTCCGCGAACGAGCGGATGGAGGTCATGCTGAAGTCGCTCGGGGAGATCTACCCGAAGGTCGACATCCGGAAGCACATCATCGGCAACCCGGTGACGGTCTCGTGGGAGAACGAGCCCTACTTCATGGGCGCGTTCAAGGCGAACCTGCCGGGCCACTACCGCTACCAGCGCCGCCTGTTCACCCACTTCATGCAGGACCGGCTGCCGGAGGACAAGCGGGGCATCTTCCTCGCGGGCGACGACATCTCCTGGACGGCCGGCTGGGCCGAGGGCGCCGTGCAGACCGCGCTCAACGCGGTGTGGGGCGTGATGCACCACTTCGGCGGCTCGACCGATGCCACCAACCCGGGCCCGGGCGACGTGTACGACGAGATCGCCCCGGTGGAGCTCCCGGAGGACTGATCCCGGCGTACCGACCCCTGAGCAGACGCAGACCGGCCCCCGTGGAACTTCCCGGGGGCCGCTGCCGTTGGGGGAGTGGGGCGGACAGCACCGGTGTGCGAGCGGCCGCGAGAGCGGTCAGCCGTGCCGTGCGAGCGGCGTCAGCAGCATCCGCCCCACCAGACCCACCGACCGGTCGAGGCGTTCCCGGAACTCCTCGGCCAGGTCGGGCAGCTCCCGCAGCTGCCAGAGCGAGCGGGCGGCGAGCCAGGCCCCGTCGCGGGCCCGGTCCAGGCTCCAGCAGCCCAGCAGATGCGTCAGCGGGTCCGTGATCTCCAGCAGGTCCGGGCCCGGCATGACCTCTTCGCGGATCCGCTCCTCCAGGAGCACGAGGATGTCGCCGACGCGGTCGAACTCGTCCTCCAGGTCCCGTGGCGCGCACTCCAGTTCCCGGCAGGTGTCGACCACGGCGAGGGCGAGGTCGTGCCCGATGTGCGCGTTGATCCCGGCCAGCGCGAACTGCAGCGGCCGTACGTCGGGGTGGCGCCGGTAGTGGAAGAGCGGCCGCCAGCAGGCCGGGGCGCGGGAGCCGGCGGAGACGGCGTCGACCACCGAGAGGTAGCGCTCCGCGAAGCGGACGTCGAGGGTCGCGGCCGCCCGCCGGTCGGCGAACGTGCCGGCATCGATCGCGTGGCCGATCTCCTCCGTCACCGTCAGATAGACGCGGTTGAAGACGGCGACCCCGTCGGTCGGGTGCCAGGCCGAGCGGATGCTGCGCATCCGCTCCACCACGGGGTCGACAGCGGTGAACTGCCCGATCCGGCCGGGGCCGTGCTGACCGGGGTCGTTCTGATCGGTGCCGTCCCGACCGGAGCCGGTCCGCCGGGTGCCGAGCTGCTGGGTCTGCGCCATGGGGGCAGCGTCGCAGCAGCCGGTCCCGCGAGGGAACTCCCGAGGCCCGGCTTCCCCAGAACGGGCGAATCGCCTACGACTTGGTGGCGGACCCGTCGTCCATGCTGCCCTCGTACGAGCTGGTGCCGGAGTCCAGCAGCGGCTCCTGCTGCTTCAGGTGCGCCGGGGCGAAGGCCCGCAGCACGTGGTAGCCGGTGATCACGACGATCGTGCCGAGCGCGATGCCGCCGAGCTCGAAGGTGTCGGTGAAGGTGAGCTTCACTCCACCGACCCCGATGATGATGCCCGCGGCGGCCGGCACCAGGTTGAGCGGGTTGCGCAGGTCGACCTCGGCGTTGATCCAGATCTGGGCGCCGAGCAGGCCGATCATGCCGTAGAGGATCACCGTGATGCCGCCGAGCACACCGCCGGGGATCGCCGCGACGATCGCGCCGAACTTGGGGCAGAGACCGAAGAGCAGCGCGAAGCCGGCCGCGGCCCAGTAGGCGGCGGTGGAGTAGACACGGGTGGCCGCCATGACGCCGATGTTCTCGGAGTACGTGGTGTTGGGCGGGCCGCCCACGGCGGTCGACAGCATCGAGGCGGCGCCGTCGGCCGCGATCGCGGTGCCGAGCTTGTCGTCCAGAGGGTCCCCGGTCATCTCGCCGACGGCCTTGACGTGACCGGCGTTCTCCGCGATGAGGGCGATCACGACAGGCAGCGCGACGAGGATCGCCGACCACTCGAAGCTGGGTCCGTGGAAGGACGGCAGGCCGATCCAGTCGGCCTGGGAGACGCCGGAGAGGTCGAGCCGCCAGTGGTCGGTGACCTCACCGCTCGGCGACATCGAGTGGATCTTGCCGAAGACCAGGTCGAAGACCCAGGAGATGCCGTAGCCGAAGATCAGGCCGAGGAAGATCGCGATGCGCGACCAGAAACCGCGCAGACAGACCACGGCCAGACCGGTGAACAGCATGACGAGCAGGGCCGTCCACTGGTCCTGCGGCCAGTAGGTGCTCGCGGTGACCGGGGCGAGGTTGAAGCCGATCAGCATCACGACGGCGCCGGTGACGATGGGGGGCATCGCCGCGTGGATGATCCGCGCCCCGAACCTCCGTACCGCGAGGCCCGCGAGGAACAGCACGCCACCGACGACGAACACCGCGCCGGTGACCGTCGCGCTGGTGCCGCCGGAGGCCCGGATGGCCGCGGCGACACCGACGAAGGAGAGCGAGCAGCCCAGGTAGCTGGGGACCGTGCCCCGCGTCGCGAGCAGGAAGATCACCGTCGCGACGCCGGACATCATGATGGCGAGGTTCGGGTCGAGACCCATGAGCACGGGCGCCACGAAGGAGGCGCCGAACATCGCGACCACGTGCTGGGCGCCGAGGCCGACCGTACGGGGCCAGGAGAGCCGCTCGTCCGGCCGGACCACGGCTCCCGGAGCGGGTGTCCTCCCGTCGCCGTGCAGGGTCCAGCGCACGCCGAGGTTCATGGGGTCGCTCCAGTTCTCCGGTTCCGGCGGCCGTGCCGAGGCCGCAAAAGATCAGCCACATGGTAATGGGCCGCTGGTCACCGGGGTTCCGACACCATGTCCGCGACGCTACGAGACCTTCCCCGAGGTCGCCGCACGGCTTCCGCTTCCGGCCGCGGCGGTACCGGTGGGCCGGGAGCCCTGGCGGAGCACCCCGGCGCCGAGCACCAGACCGAACGCGAGCAGGGTGACCAGCCCGAAGGAGAACATCAGCGAGGTCGCGTCGGCGATGCCGCCGATCGCCGACGGGGCGATGAGACCCGAGGTGTACGTGATGGTGGCGACGCCCGCGATGGCCTGGCTGGGGTTGGGGCCACTGCGGCCGGCCGCGGCGAAGGCGAGTGGAACGACGACGGCGACCCCGAGTCCGATGAGACCGAATCCGGCCATCGCGACGGCCGGGTGCGGTGCGAGGACCACCAGCAGCCCGCCGACGGTCGCGGCGACGCCTCCGACCCGTACCGTCCGAACGGCGCCGAACCGGTCGACCACACGGTCTCCGACCAGCCGGGCGATGGCCATGGTCAGCGCGAAGGCGGTGGTGGAGGCCGCGGCGACCCCGGCCGACGAGCCGAGCTCGTCCCGCAGGTAGACCGCCGACCAGTCCAGGCTCGCGCCCTCGGCGAACACCCCGCAGAAGCCGATGGCGCCGATGATCAGGGCGGACTTCGGCGGCAGCGAGAAGCGCGGCGGCGCCTCGTCCTCGGGCGCGCTCTGCAGATCGAGCACGCCCTGGCAGAAGACGAGGCCGAGCGCGGTCAGGACGAGGGCCGCGACGAGGTGGTGCAGCCGGGCGTCCGTGCCGAAGTGGGCGGCGAGGGTGCCGGCGGCGGAGCCGAGGAGCGCGCCCACGCTCCACATGCCGTGCAGGCTGGACATGATCGACTTGTCGAGACGGGTCTCGACCTCGACGCCGAGCGCGTTCATCGCCACGTCGGACATGCCGGCGGCGGCGCCGTAGAAGAAGAGCGCCGCGCAGAGCCCGTAGATGTTCGGGGCGAGCGACGGCAGGATCAGAGCCAGCGTCCAGAGCGCGAGCAGCCCGCGCAGCGCGGTGCGGGCGCCGAAGCGGTGGCTGATGGCACCGGCCAGGGGCATGGCGAGCGAGGCGCCGATGGCCGGGAAGGCGAGGGCGAGTCCGAGCTGGCCCGCGCTCACGTCGGCGTGGTCCTGGATCCACGGGATGCGGGTGGCGAAGCTGCCGGTGACCGCGCCGTGGACGCAGAAGACGGCGGCGACGGCGAATCGGGCCCGCCGCAGCCGCTCGGTACTGAAGACGGTCTCGCCCGTCATGTGCCCTCCCTGATTGACGTCCGCCGTAAACTATCAGGAACCCTGCCTGATAAATAGATCGGTGGGAGAGGTCCACGTACGAGAGTCTGAGAGGATCCCGGCATGCCCGCATCTCCGAGCACCGCCCGGGCCATCAACGACCGGCTCGCCCTGCGACTGCTCCAGGACGAAGGGCCGTTGACGGCGACTCAGCTGAAGGCGCTGACCGGCCTCTCCCGCCCCACCGTCGCCGACCTCGTCGAACGGCTCCAGAGCTCGGGACTCGTCCGGGTGGTGGGGGAGTCCGGCGCGGAGCGGCGCGGGCCGAACGCCAAGCTGTACGGGATCGTCGCCGACCGCGCGCACCTCGCCGCTCTCGACGTGCGGACCGACTCCCTCTCGCTCACCGTCTCCGACCTGCTCGGCAGGACGCTCGCGGAGGCCTCGGCGCCGATCGACGGGGCGGACGGGACAGGACCGGCGGTCGAGAAGGCCGTCTCCCTCCTCGAACGGACCGCGAAGTCGGCCGGAGTGGAGCGGCTGCACAGCGTCGCCGTCGGCGCGCCCGGACTGATCGACCCCGCCACCGGCGGGCTGCGCGACTCGGCGCAGCTTCCCGAGTGGCACCGCAGGCTGATCGACGCCCTCCAGGAGCGGCTGCCGGCGACCGTGCTGGTCGAGAACGAGACCAACCTCGCCGCCGTCGCGGAGCAGCGCGCAGGGGCCGCCCGTGACCGCGACACCTTCGTCCTGCTCTGGCTCGGCCAGGGCGTCGGCGCGGCCGTCGTGCTGGACGGCCGGCTGCGTCGCGGGGCCTCCGGGGGTGCCGGCGAGCTCGGCTTCCTGCCGGTGCCCGGCACGTCGGGGCTGCCCTCGGCGACCGGCTGCGAGGGCGGCTTCCACGAGCTGGCCTGCGCGGCCGCGGTGGAGGACCTCGCCGTCGAGCACGGCCTTGACCCGGCCGACGCGCTCACCTCGGGACACGGCCCCTTCCTCGACGCCCTCGCCCGTCGCCTCGCGGTCGGCGCCGCGGCCGTCGCCTCGGTCCTCGACCCGGGCTGTGTCGTCCTCGGGGGCGAGACCGGCCACCGTGGCGGCCGGGAGCTCGCCGCCCGCGTCGAGGCCGAACTCGCCGCGCTCTCGCCGTTGCGCACGGAGGTCCGCGCCACCGAGCTCGGCGACGCGGCGGTCCTCCGGGGCGCTCTCCTGGCCGCCCGCGACGCCGCGCAGGACGAGCTCTTCGGCCCGCCGGAGCACGGCAGCCACGGACGGCAGGGCTAGGGGGCTGACCAGCCGGCCGAGGCCGGCCCTGGACCGGACACCCCCTGGGCCCCGCGGGTCAGCTGATCGTCAGTGGGGTGCCCGGGGCCAGCTCGGCCGCGATGAGCTCGGCGACGTCCTCGGCCGTGTTGCCTTCGGGCGTGTTCGCGGTCTTGGTCGTGGAGACCGCGATGGCGAGGCGCTCGGAGGGGAGATACGCCTGGATCGCCGCGTAGCCGGAGAAGGACGGGTTCTGGACCAGCCAGGTGTTGACCACGATGATGCCCAGGCCGAAGTGGGCGGCCTCGGTCTGCTTCAGACAGATCGTGGCGGGACATGTGGAGGTTCCGCCGCCCAGGCCCACCGTGCCCGGGTCGAGGAAGGTGCGGTACGAGCGGGGCGAGAGGAGTTCGCCGCTGCCGATGGCCTGCGCCGATCGGGCCAGGTCACAGATGTTCGTGGTGATGACGGCGCCGGGCGCGGTGGTCCACGACGGGTTCCAGAAGGTCGACTCCTCGTAGATGCCGCGGTCGGACGTGAAGGCGTGGAGGACCGGACTCGGGATGTCCGGAGTGAAGTTGTTCTGCGTGTCGCGGAGCCCGAGGGGACCCCAGATCCGCTCCTTCAGGAGCTCGTCGATCCGGGTACCGGTGATCTTCTCCAGCGCCTGGCTCAGGAGCAGGTAGTTGGCGTGGGAGTAGCTCCAGTTGGTGCCCGGCTCGTACCAGAACGAGTGGCTGTACGGGAACGCCAGCAGCTCGTTCGGGGTCCACTGGCGGAACGGGTGGGGCACCAGCTCGGCCAGGAACGCCGGGTCCGTCACGTAGTCGTGGAGGCCGGAGGTGTTGGAGGCCAGCATCCGCAGGGTGATCTGCTCGGCCTTGGGGACGTCGGGCAGCCAGCGCTCCACGGTGTCGTCGAGCGAGACCTTCCCCTCCTCGACCAGCTGCAGGAGGGTGGTGCCGATGTGGGCGAAGGCCACGGAGCCGGCGCGGAAGTGCATGTCGGGCTGGGCCGGAACCCCGGTCATGGACTCGCCGAGCGCGTCGGTGAGGACCTCGCGGCCGTCGAGGGTGACCTTCAGCTCGACGGAGTTCAGCTTGAGGTCCTTCTTGGCCTTGCGGGTGATGTCCAGGACCTTGCGGGCCGTGCCGTCGAGGGGACGCTCGGTCCTCACACAGTCGCGGTCGCCGTGGTGGCCGGGTCCCTCCGCCAACGCGGGCGCGGCGGCCGAGGTCTGGACGGTCGCGGCGAGGAGGGCGGCGCAGAGCAGCGCGCCGCGGGCTCGGGTGCGCGGGCGCCTGGGGAAGCGGGTGCGTGTCATGCCCGCACTATGGCCGGAAGGTCGTGGGCAATTCGTCCGAAACTCCGCAAAGTGCCTGATACGCGCCCAAGTGGTGCAGGCCGCACTAGGGCGAGGGGCGGCCGGGAACGCCTCCGTCGTCGAACCGCGCCGCCAGGAACTCCTCGAACGTCACCCGCCCCACCGCCGACTCGGGTGCGAGATGACCTCCGTGGCGCAGTCCCCGGTAGACCTTGCCCGGCAGGGGGACTTCGACGATCCTCCGCTGCTTCCCGCCGGCCCGCAGATAGGCCGCGGCCAGCTCGGCGAACGTACGGATCTCGGGGCCGCCCATGTCCGCCACACGCCCGGCCGGCGGGCCCGCCGCGAGCTCCGCGAGGCGGTACGCGGCCTCGGTGACCTCCACCGGCTGGTCCCGTACGGCCTTCGGCACCAGCATCACCGGCGGCTTCGCCAACCCCTCCAGGAGTTTCAGGATCAGGTCGTGGAACTGGGTGGTCCGCAGGATCGTCCAGCCGAGCCCCGACTGCTGGATCCGCCGCTCGACCGCGTACTTCGCGCGGTAGTAGCCCAGCGGCACGCGGTCCACGCCGACGATCGAGATGTACACCAGATGCGGTACCCCGGCCCGGTGCGCGGCCTCGATCAGCAGCCGGGCCGCCTGCTCGTCGTGACGCGTGATGTTCGTGCAGTGGACGATCGCGTCCACGCCGTCCACGGCCCGGTCCAGGAGCGGGCCGCCCCGGCGCAGATCGACGGCGTACGGCGGCGAGTGCCGACTGAGCACCCGCACCTCGTGGCCCTCCGTGCGCAGCTTCTCGCAGACGGGACCGCCCAGTGTGCCCGTGCCGCCGGTCACCAGGATCGTGGTCATGTCTCCAGCGTGAACGCCTTCGCCGCGGCCCGCACACGCGGACCGCGGCGAGGACGCGGTGAGGACCCGGCGGCGGCAAGGGCCGTGAGTTCCGCCGCCGGGCGTTCATGCGGAGGTCAGGGCGTCAGCAGGTGCCGAGGTCCTTCCAGACGCCCCACTCGCCGGTCGTGCCCGGCTCCTCGTTCTGGGTCCACCACTGGGCCTTCCACTTGTGGCCCTTGTGGGACACCTCGTTGCCCGCGTTGTACACCGTGCCGGCCACGTACGCCGGGGCGGTGCAGGTGCCACCGGTCGGCGTCGGGGTCGGACCCGTCGGGGTCGGCGTCGGACCGGTCGGCGTGGGCGTCGGGGTCGGGGTCGGCGTGGAGCCGCCCGGCTCCACCACCGTCGTACCGCGCCCGAGGTCACCGGCGAGCGCGTACGTCGTACCGCTGATGTTCACCGTCCAGTTGGACGGCGTGGAGACCGGCAGGTAGTAGTTGAACGCCAGGTCCACTGTCGCGCCCGGGGCGAGCGACTGCCAGGCCGGAAGCTTCAGCGACACCCGGTGGAAGTCGCCCTTCAGGCCGCCCACGTTGTTGCCGGTGTGGTCGCTGCTGATCACCTTCGTGCCGAAACCGGACTGGTCGGAGGCGTTGCCCGGCGCGGCGGTCGCGTAGTCGAACTGGAACTCCGTGCCGCCCGGCAGCGCGGTGGCCGTGTTGTTGGTGATCTTGATCTTCGGGGTGATCGGGTAGTTGGAGTCGCCCAGCTTGAACTCGGTGAACTCCACGCCGACGTTCACGGCCTGCGTCGGCAGCGCGGTGTTCGACTTCTTCGCGCCGTACGGGGTGGCGGCCTTGAACTTGTCGTACATCAGAGCGGTGAGCGTGGAGCCCATCTCGTACTGGCCCTTGCCCGCGTTCCAGGCGTAGTCGCCGGCCATCTCCCAGACCATCGTGCCGCCGATGCCCTTGCTGATCACGTAGTCGGCCTTGGCGGCCACCGACTGCTCGTCCTCGGTGGAGAGGAAGACCTTCTTCTGTGCGTTCCACAGCCACGGCGCGACCAGGGTCGAGTCGTACTTGCGGGCGTAGGTGCCGGTCAGCGTGGTGTTCGCCGGGAAGCCGTACTGCGTGACGTAGTCGCCGACGATCCCCTTCTCCAGGTTCTTGGCGTGCCACATCGGGTTGGAGCCGGCCGGGGACTCGGCACCGTTGGTGTCCTTGTCGTGCCACAGGTTGTCGATGCCGACGGCGCCGTCACCGCACTTGGTCAGGCCCGCGCCGGCCGGGCAGGTGGTCGCGGACGCCTTGCCCCACAGGCCGTCGGTGCCGCCCTGCACGTTCTTGTGACCGCGGGTGTAGTACGGCAGACCGATGTTGATCCGGCCGGCCGGCATGGAGCCGCGGAAGTAGTGGTACGCCCAGTCGGTGTTGAGGTAGCCGATGCCGCCGTACTGCTGGGAGCCGTAGACCCCGGCGGCCGCGAGCTCGGCGTCCTTGCCGTCGTCGAAGAGCGAGGCGTTGGGGCCGACGTACTCGTTCCAGGCGCCGTGCAGGTCGTAGGACATGATGTTGACGTAGTCCAGATACTTCTGCATCTGGAAGGTCTCCATGCCGCGCAGCAGATAGCCGGAGGAGGGCGCGGCGACCGTCAGCATGTAGTGCTTGCCGTCGGCGGCACCGGCCCGGTCGAGCTTCTCGCGCAGCGTCTTCATCAGGGCCGCGTAGCCCTGGACGAGGCCCGCGCGGCGCGCGTTGGCGAGCTGCCAGTCGAGCGGGTTGCCGGCGTCCTTCATCGTCGTCGGGTACTCGTAGTCGATGTCGACGCCGTTGAATCCGTACTTCTTGATGAAGGAGACGGCCGAGTCCGCGAACGTGTCGATCCCGGCCTGGTTGACCGAACCGTCGGCGTTGGTGGCCATCGAGTAGAAGCCGCCGGAGTTCACGCGGGTTCCGTTGTCGTCGAAGAAGCCGCCGGTCTCGGCCCAGCCGCCGACCGAGATCAGCGTCTTGACGTCCGGGTGCTGCTTCTTGAACTTGTTGAGCAGATTGAAGTGGCCCTTGTAGGCGTACGCCGGGTCCATCTCCGCGCCGGCGACACCGGGCCAGGTCATCCCGGTGGCCGCGTTGTTCGGGCCGTCCGTGCCGACGGACAGCTTGTTGTCGGAACCGATGTGTCCGAAGGCGTAGTTGATGTGGGTGATCTTGTCCCACGGGATGTTGTTGGCGAGATAGGCGGGCTCGCCGTTCTTGCCGGTGCGCCAGCCGGTGAAATAGCCGATGACCCGGCGCTGGTGGTCCGCGCCCATCTTCTCGCGGCCTTCGGTGTCGTAGACCGAGCAGTACGGGACGTCGACACCGGGGGTCTTGTACAGCCCGTCGGGGCGACAGCTCTCGTTGTCGGCGGCATGCGAGACACCGCCGGCGAGGGAGCTGATCAGCAGCCCGGCGACGGCCGCGCCGGACGCGAGCAGCGAGGCTCTCGTCTTCGTGGGGGACAACACGATCGGTTCCTCCTGGGGAGGTGAAAGAACACAACGAACAAACGGGTGGGTCGTGTTGGGCCCGTGGAGTGCGCACGCCGGCGGGCCGTACCTCGGAGGTGACACGGAGATTAAGAGGACTAGACCAGTGCGTCAATAGGTCTGGACCATCGGAAGAGTTCATGGGGCGCTGTGAGCCAGCCCACAGGGCCTCACCCGCATGGGGGGCGATCGGCCGTGGCACACTGGCCCTGTATCAGCAGCAGCGCACTCCGGGGTCGGTGTAATTCCGAACCGGCGGTATAGTCCGCGACCCGTCCGCAGCCAGCGGTCGGTTGACCAGGTGAAATTCCTGGACCGACGGTGAAAGTCCGGATGGGAGGCAGTGCGCGGCGGGCGACCCTTCAAGGGGGCGCTTCGGCCGTATCGCCGCTGGTCGCCCTCGTCGGCGACCGGTATGTCCGGCCTTGGCATCCCCGTGCGTAGTGTCGTACCCGCTCTCTGTCGTCATCGACAGGCCCCGGAGTCCGTGCCCGAAGAGGCAGGAGGACCCGGTGGCAGAGCCGACCGACATCACCGCCATGCGACGCGCCATCGCGCTCGCCGCCCGTGGTCTCGGCTCCACCAGCCCCAACCCGATCGTCGGCTGCGTCATTCTCGACGCCTCCGGACACCAGGTCGGCGAGGGCTTCCACCAGCGCGCCGGCGGCCCGCACGCCGAGATCCACGCCCTGCGCGCGGCCGGCGTCCTCGCCCGCGGCGGCACCGCCTACGTCACCCTCGAACCCTGCAACCACACCGGCCGCACCGGCCCCTGCGCCCAGGCGCTCGTCGAGGCCGGGATCAGCCGGGTCGTGTACGCGGTCGGCGACCCGAACCCGCAGGCCACCGGGGGTGCCGACACCCTGCGCGCGGCCGGCGTCGAGGTCGAGCAGGGCCTTCTGGAGGACGAGGCCGAGGCGGGCAACATCGCCTGGCTCACCTCCGTACGCCTCGGCCGCCCCTTCGTCCGCTGGAAGTACGCCGCCACCCTCGACGGCCGGATCGCCGCCGCCGACGGGACCTCCCGCTGGATCACCTCCGCCGAGTCCCGCGCCGACGTCCACCGGCTGCGCGCCGAGTCCGACGCCGTCGTCGTCGGCTCCGGCACCGCCCGCACCGACGACCCCCACCTGGCCGTACGGGACATCGAAGGCGCCGACCAGCCGCTCCGGGTGGTCGTCGACACCGAGGCGAGCGCCGTGAAGCCCGGCGCCCGGGTCCTCGACGACGCGGCCCGCACCGTGATCGCCGTGGCCGAGGACGTCCTCCCGGAGGACACCGCCCACTTTCCCGAGACGTGGCGGCTGTCCCGCGCCCCCGGCGGCGGCCTCGACATCCCGGAGCTCCTCGCCATGCTCCACCAGCAGGGCGTGCGCTCCGTCCTCCTCGAAGGCGGGCCGACCCTGGCCGGCGCCTTCGTCGCCGCGGGAGCCGTCGACCAGGTCGTCGGCTATCTCGCCCCCGTCCTCCTCGGCGCGGGCCCGAACGCCCTCGCCGACGCCGGAATCACCACCATCACCGACGCGTTGCGGCTCGACGTCACCGAGACCGTGCGCATCGGACCCGATCTCCGTATCACCGCGACCCTCAAGGGAGCCTGACCGTGTTCACCGGAATCGTCGAAGAACTGGGCGAGGTCACCGCCGTCGAGAAGCTGACGGATGCCTCCCGCTTCCGCCTGCGTGGACCCCTGGTCACGGAAGGCGCCAAGCACGGGGACTCCATCGCGGTGAACGGTGTCTGTCTCACGGTCGTCGAGTTCGGCGGCGGCGAGTTCACCGCCGACGTGATGGAGGAGACGCTCAAGCGCTCCTCGCTCGGCGCCCTCGAGGTCGGCTCCCGCGTCAACCTGGAGCGTCCGATGGCGGTCGGCGACCGCCTCGGTGGACACATCGTCCAGGGACACGTCGACGGCACCGGCGCGATCCTCGACCGGACCCCGTCGGAGAACTGGGAGATCGTCAAGGTCGCCCTGCCCGCACACCTCTCGCGCTACGTCGTCGAGAAGGGCTCCATCACGGTCGACGGCGTCAGCCTCACCGTCGTCGAGGTCGCCGACGACTGGTTCACCATCAGCCTCATCCCCACCACCCTCGCGCTGACCACGCTCGGCATCAAGCAGAGCGGCGACCCGGTCAACCTCGAAGTGGACGTGATCGCCAAGTACGTCGAGCGGCTGCTCGGCCCGAACGCCAAGGACGACGTCAAGTGAACTGGCTCAACTCCGAGGCGTTCACGGTCCTCGACCAGCACATCATGTGGTCCGACATGATCGGCAACACGATCGGTCTGATCGCCCTCGCGCTCGGCTGGCGGCGCTCCATACTCACCTGGCCCGCGCAGCTGCTCTCCGGCGTCATCCTCGTCGGCGCCTACGCCTCCGCCCACCTCAGCGGCGGTGTCGGCAAGCAGCTGCTGGTCATCGGCGTCGCCGCCTGGGGCTGGTGGCAGTGGAACCGTGGCAGGCAGCAGGCCCAGGACGGCTCCATCGCCGTCCGCTTCGCGAGCTGGAAGGAGCGCGGACTGCTCCTCGCCGGCGCGGTCCTCGGCACCCTCGCCGTCGGCGGCCTGTTCACCCTCTACCCGTCGCTCTCCTGGAGCCCGTGGGCCGACGCGTACATCTTCGTCGGCACGCTCGTCGCGATGGTCGCCCAGGCCCGCGGCCTGGTCGAGTTCTGGTTCGCCTGGCTCCTCGTCGACCTGGTCGGCGTCCCCCTCGCCTTCAACAGCGGCCTCGCCTTCTCCGGCCTGGTCTACGTGATCTACTTCGCCCTCGTCATCTGGGGCATGCGCGACTGGTGGCTCCGGACGCGCACCGACGCCAAGCCCTCCCTGGAAGGAGCCATGCTGTGAGCGACGCGTGCGCGGCCACCGGGCCGCAGCCGACAGTCATGCCCGTACCTCTGCGCCGCGCAGGCGGAGAAGCGAACGAAAGGGGCGCGGCATGAGCGCGCTGCCGATCTGGGACATCACCGACCTGTCCCTCGACCCCGTCGAGCAGGCCATCCGCGACATCGCCGCCGGCAGGCCCGTCGTCGTCGTCGACGACGAGGACCGCGAGAACGAGGGCGACCTCGTCATCGCCGCCGAGAAGGCCACCCCCGAGGTCGTCGCCTTCATGATGAGCGAGTGCCGGGGCCTGATCTGCGCCCCCATGGAGAACGACGAGCTCGAGCGCCTCCAGCTCCCGCAGATGGTCGAGCACAACACCGAGTCGATGCGGACGGCCTTCACCGTCTCCGTCGACGCGGCCCCGGCCCACGGTGTCACCACCGGCATCTCCGCCGCCGACCGCGCCACCACGCTGCGGATGCTGGCGAGTGGCGAGCACGAGCCCGGTGACTTCGTCCGCCCCGGCCACATCTTCCCGCTGCGCGCCAAGCCCGGCGGTGTCCTGGCCCGCAACGGCCACACCGAGGCCGCCGTCGACCTCGCCCGCCTCGCCGGGCTGCGCCCGGCCGGCGCGATCGTCGAGATCGCCGGCGAGGACGGCGTGATGCTGCGCCTGCCCGAGCTGGTCCCGTTCGCCCGCAAGCACGGCCTCACGATCATCTCGATCGAGGACCTCATCGCCTACCGCCGCTCCGCCGAGCCGACGGTCCGCCGTGAGGCCGAGGTGCAGCTGCCGACCGCGCACGGCGAGTTCACCGCGTACGGCTACCGCTCCACCGTCGACGGCGTCGAGCACGTCGCCCTCGTCCACGGCGAGATCGGCGACGGCGAGGACGTCCTGGTCCGGGTCCACTCCGAGTGCCTGACCGGCGACATCTTCCACTCGCTGCGCTGCGACTGCGGCCCGCAGCTCCAGGCCTCCATGGAACGCATCACCGAGGCCGGCCGCGGAGTCGTCGTCTACCTGCGCGGCCACGAGGGACGCGGCATCGGCCTGCTGTCCAAGCTGCGCGCGTACGAGCTCCAGGAGCGCGGCCGCGACACCCTCGACGCCAACCTGGAGCTGGGCCTGCCCGCCGACGCCCGCGACTACGCGGCCGGCGCGCAGATCCTCGCCGACCTCGGGGTGCGCAGCCTGCGGCTGATGACCAACAACCCCGACAAGATCTCCGCCCTCACCCGGCACGGCCTGAAGGTCGAGGGCCGCGAGGCCATGGCGGTCCAGGCGGGCGAGCACAACCTCCGCTACCTGCGCACCAAGCGGGACCGGATGGGTCACGACCTGCCCTGGCTGGACGCGGAGACCGCGTCCACCTGCGGCAACCAGTAAGTCAGCGATCAGCACCGAGCTAGGAGAGACATGAGCGGCAAGGGCGCACCCGTCCTCAGCGTGAAGAACTGCGGCGACCTCCGGGTCGCGGTCGTCGCGGCGCAGTGGCACGAGAAGATCATGGACGGACTCGTCGACGGAGCCCTGCGGGCCCTGCACGAGCTCGGCATCGACGAGCCGACGCTGCTGCGCGTCCCCGGCAGCTTCGAGCTGCCCGTGGTGGCGAAGGTCCTCGCGGGTCGCGGCTACGATGCCGTCGTGGCCCTCGGCGTCGTCATCCGTGGCGGAACCCCGCACTTCGAGTACGTGTGCCAGGGCGTCACCCACGGCCTCACCCAGGTCTCGATCGACACCGGCGTACCCATCGGATTCGGCGTCCTGACCGTGGACAACGAGGAGCAGGCTCTCGACCGGGCCGGCCTCGAAGGCTCCCGTGAGGACAAGGGCCACGAGGCCGTCACCGCCGCCGTCGCCACCGCGACGACGCTGCGCACGGTCAGTGAACCCTGGCGCTAAGTCCCCGCAGGTCGCCCGACCACCACCCCTCGACGGAGGCGCTGCGCGCCCGCCTCCTTACACCCCGTACTCTTAGGACCATCATGGCGAACAAAACCTTCGAAGAGCTCTTCGCCGAGCTCAAGCTCAAGGCCGAGAACGGCGACCCGGCCACCTCCCGCACCGCGGAACTGGTGGACAAGGGCGTCCATGCCATCGGCAAGAAGGTCGTCGAGGAGGCCGCCGAGGTCTGGATGGCCGCCGAGTACGAGGGCAAGGAAGCCGCCGCCGAGGAGATCTCGCAGCTGCTGTACCACGTCCAGGTGATGATGGTCGCCCGCGGGATCTCCCTCGACGACGTCTACGCCCACCTCTGAGCGCATCCGTCACACACCCTCCCCAACACTCCCAGGCAAAGGAAGCTCATCCCATGCTGCGCATCGCCGTCCCCAACAAGGGTTCACTGTCCGGACCTGCGTCGGCGATGCTCCATGAGGCCGGCTACCGCCAGCGCAAGGAGTCCAAGGAGCTCGTGGTCATCGACCCCGAGAACGAGGTCGAGTTCTTCTACCTGCGGCCCAAGGACATCGCGATCTACGTGGCCTCGGGCAAGCTCGACATCGGCATCACCGGCCGTGACCTGCTGCTCGACTCCGGAGCCAACGCCGAGGAGATCCTCCCGTTGAACTTCGGCCGGTCGACCTTCCGCTACGCCACCCGGCCCGGCACCGCGAACGGCCCCGAGGACTTCCACGGAATGACGATCGCCACCTCCTACGAGGGCATCGTCGCCAAGCACCTCGCCGACCAGGGGATCGACGCCTCCGTCGTCCACCTCGACGGCGCCGTCGAGACCGCCATCCAGCTCGGTGTCGCGCAGATCATCGCCGACGTCGTCGAGACCGGCACCAGCCTGCGCAACGCCGGCCTCGAGGTCATCGGCGAGCCGATCCTCAGGTCCGAGGCCGTGGTCGTCCGGCGCAACGGCGCCGACGCCGACCAGCCGCAGGTCCAGCAGTTCCTGCGCCGCCTCCAGGGCGTCCTGGTCGCCCGGTCCTACGTGATGATGGACTACGACTGCCGCGCCGAGCACCTGGAGCAGGCCGTCGCCCTCACCCCGGGCCTGGAGTCGCCCACGATCTCCCCCCTGCACAACGAGGGCTGGGTCGCCGTCCGGGCCATGGTCCCGGCCAAGGAGTCGCAGCGGATCATGGACGACCTGTACGAGCTGGGTGCCCGCGCCATCCTGACGACGGCCATCCACGCCTGCCGCCTCTGACCCTCCCGCAGGCACGAAGGAACGACGAACCGATGTCCGATGCACCCCTCCCCACCCTTCCGGTCACCTTCCGGCCGGCCCGCACCCGAGCGGTCCTGCTGACGATCGGAACGGTGATGTTCGCCGTCATCACCGCCGTCGCGCTGATGCTGGAGAAGCTGGGGCCGGGGGAGCGCGCGAGCTTCATCGTCACCGCGGCCCTCTTCCTCGGAGTGCTGACGCTCCTCAGCCGCCCCAAGGTCGTCGCCGACGACAGCGGTGTCACCGTCGTCAACATCACCCGGACACGCCGACTCGCGTGGGCCGAGATCCTGCGGGTCAACCTGCGGCCCGGCGACGCCTGGGTCTTCCTGGACCTGAGCGACGGCACGAGCATGCCCGCGCTCGGCATCCAGCCCGGCATCGCCAAGGAGCAGGCCATCCGTGACGCCCGCGCCCTGCGCGCGCTGGCCGACAGCCGCGGCACCGGACCGGACGCGAGCTGAGCCCGACGGCCCCGGCGGGGGCCGAGGGTCCCCCATACGGGGGCCGACCCCCTGCCCTGCACGGGGTCGGCGTGATTACTCTGGAGGCGGTGGTGCCGAGCGGCACCACCGCCTCGCATGTGCAGGGCCGCTGCCGCGGCCCGCGGGGCCTCCCTGCGACCCGAGGAGTGACTCCCTCCGGCAATGGACGGATCGTCCGGTAGTACCTGCGCCGCCCCCTCCACGGAGGCGGCGGCATGATCACCCCCCTTCTGCTGCTCGCCGCAGCCTTCCTCCTGATCCTCGCCAACGGCTTCTTCGTGGCGGCCGAGTTCGGCCTCGTCACCGTGGAACGCCCCGACGCCGAACGGGCCGCGGCCGCCGGTGACCGGCGCGCCCGCACCGTCGTCAAGGCCCTCGGTGAGCTGTCCTTCCAGCTCTCCGGCACCCAGCTCGGCATCACGATCACCTCGCTCGTCGTCGGAATGCTCGCCGAGCCCGCCCTCGCCCAGCTCCTCGACGGGCCCCTCACCGCGACCGGACTGCCCGAGGGCGCCGTCTCCGGTGTCGCCGTCGTGATCGGCATGCTGCTCGCCTCGGCGGTGCAGATGGTGATCGGCGAACTCGTCCCCAAGAACTGGGCGGTCTCCCGCCCGCTCCAGGTGGCACGGTTCGTGGCAGGCCCCCAGCACCTCTTCTCGTCCGCCTTCCGGCCGGTGATCGCCCTGCTGAACAGGGTCGCCAACCGGCTGGTCCGGCTCCTGGGCGTCGAGCCCACCGACGAGCTCGACTCGGTCCGTACCCCCGGCGAGCTGGTCTCGCTGGCCCGGCACTCCGCCCGGGCGGGCGCGCTGGAACAGGACACCGCCGATCTCTTCGTACGGACCCTGTCCCTGGGCGGGCTCACGGCCGAGCAGGTCATGACACCGCGGGTGCGGATGAGCGCGCTCCAGTCGGACGCCACCGCGGCCGACGTCCTCAACCTCACCCGCGCCACCGGGCTCTCCCGCTTTCCCGTCTACCGCGAGCGCATCGACGAGATCGTCGGCATGGTCCACCTCAAGGACGCGCTCGCCGTGCCCCTGCACGAGCGGCTGCGCACGCCGGTCGGCCGTATCGCCGTGCCGCCGCTGCTCGTCCCCGAGACCCTGCCGGCCCAGACGCTCCTGGAGCGCCTGCGCCGGGAGCAGCCGATCGCCGTGGTCGTCGACGAGTACGGCGGCACGGCCGGGGTCGTCACCCTGGAGGACATCGTGGAGGAGCTCGTCGGCGAGGTCCGCGACGAGCACGACACCGCGGTCGACGAGCGGCCCGAGCTGGCCGCCGTGGCCGCCGAGGACGGCCGGCCCACCTGGGAGGCCGACGGTTCGTGCCGGGTCCACACCCTGCACCGGATAGGCCTCGATGTGCCCGACGGGCCGTACGAGACGGTCGCGGGGCTCGTCGCCGATCTCCTCGGCCGCATCCCGGCTCCCGGGGACCGGGCCGAACTCCCGGGCTGGCGGCTGTCTGTGCGGCAGGTGGACCGCTACCGCGCCGAGCGGGTGCGAATCGTCAGGACCGCCGAACTGCCCCTGGTGCCGGAGGCCGTCCGATGAGCATGGTCCAGCTGCTGTTCGCCGTCCTGCTGGTGGTGGCCAACGGCTTCTTCGTCGGCGCCGAGTTCGCGCTCGTCTCCGTACGCCGCAGCCAGATCGAGCCGCTCGGCGGCAAGCGGGCGCGCAAGGTCCTGTACGGCCTGGAGAACCTTCCGCAGATGATGGCCGCCGCCCAGTTCGGCATCACCGTCTGCTCGTTGACCCTGGGCGCGGTTGCCGAGCCGACCGTGGCGCACCTCCTCGAACCGCTCTTCCACGCGGTGCACGTGCCCGACGGGCTGATCCACCCGCTGGGGTACGTCCTGGCGCTCGCCGCGGTCGTCTCCCTCCACCTCGTCATCGGCGAGATGGTCCCGAAGAACCTCGCGATGGCGGCGCCGGAGAGGACCGCGCTGTGGCTCGGGCCCGGGCTGGTCGGATTCGCCCGGATCTGCCGGCCGGTGACCCGGGCGCTCGGAGCCTGCGCCCGAGTGGTGCTGCGGGCTTTCCACGTGGAGCCGAAGGACGAGGTCGAGGCGGTCTTCACCCGGGTGCAGCTCGGCCGGCTGGTCGAGGACGCGGGCCTGGCCGGACTGCTCGACCCGGCGGAGCAGGAGCGTCTCGAGGACGCCCTCGAACTGGGCAGCCGCCCGGTGACGGACGTCCTCATCGCCCCGGCGACCCTGGTGACGGTCACCCCGTCCGTCACCCCGAGGGAGATCGAGGAGCTCACCGTGCGCACCGGCTACTCGCGCTTCCCGGTGTGCGTCGAGGGGCGTGGGACGTTCATGGGCTTCGTGCACGTCAAGGACGTCCTCGACCTGGAGGAGCGGGAGCGGGCGGTGCCCCAGCACATCTGGCGCCCCATGGCGACGGTCCGCGCCGAGCTGCCGCTCGACGACGCCCTCACCGTGATGCGCCGCGCGGCCACCCACCTCGCACAGGTCGCGGACGGCTCCGGCCGCGTCCTCGGGCTGGTCACGCTGGAGGACGTCCTGGAGACGCTGGTCGGCGAGGTCCGTGACCCCGCGCACCGAACCGAGGTGATCACCGCCGTGCCGCTGGGCGAACAGCGCCCCGAGCGGTCGGCCCAGGCGCTGGCGGGCTGACGGCGGCCCGCCGGGCGTACGCGTCCGGCGGGCCACGGTCGTCACATGCCCGGTGGCTCCTGGGGGCCCCGGGCCGTCGGCCCGCGGCCCGAGAGGACCTCGCCGTAGGCCTGCATCAGATCGGCGAGGCGTAAGGTGGCCAGGTCGTCGCGCGTCGGGGTGCTCGGGTAGCCGGACAGCCGGAGGTCCCGGTAGGCGCAGGACTTCTCGTACAGCGTGCGCAGGAACCGGCCGTTGCCGAGTTCGTCGATCCAGCCCTGGTCGACGACATGGCCGCTGATCGAGCGGAGCTCGTCCAGGGCCTCCTCGTCCCAGCAGTCCCCGTTCCCCGCCGCCAGCACCTCGCCGATCGCGGTCAGTTCGAGCGGACGGTACGAGGGGAAGTCGACCCGGGTCGTGAACCGTGAGGAGAGCCCGGGGTTGGTGGCGAGCAGCCGGTCCATGCCCTCGGGATAGCCGGCCAGGATCACCACCAGGTGGTCCCGGTTGTCCTCGGCGCGCTTGAGGAGTACCTGAAGGGCCTCGTCGCCGTACGCGTCGCCCTTGCTGTATCCGGTGTTGGAGAGCGAGTACGCCTCGTCGACGAAGAGGACCCCGCCGATCGCCGAGTCGATCAGCTCGTTCGCCTTGACGGCGGTCTGACCGAGGAACTCGCCGACCAGATCGGCGCGTTGGGCCTCCACGAGGTGGTCGCCGCCGAGCAGGCCGAGGGCGTAGAAGACCCGCCCGAGGATCCGGGCGACGGTGGTCTTCCCGGTGCCGGAGGGGCCGGAGAAAACAAAGTGACGTTTCGGCGGTTGGACGGGGAGGCCCTGTCCGGCTCGCAGCCGGGCCATCTCCAGCTGCGCGGACAACGCCTTGACCTGCCGTTTCACCGGCTCCATCCCGACCATGCGCTCCAGTTCGGCGAGCGCCTCGGCGAGCAGGGCAGGGTCGGTGGGGCTGGCGGGGAAGCGGGGCGGGGCCGGCTGCAGGGGGACGACTGCCTTCTGCCGTACGCCGTCCGGGGGTTCGGGCGGCCCGCCGGCAGCGGGCGGGGGGCCGGGCTCCGTACCCAGCCGAAGCGCGTCGGGGGCCGTCCCCTCGGGATCGGTCTGTGTCGCGTCGGCCGTGTCCTGCCCCGCACCGCCGAGAGCGACCGTGGCGAGCCCCGCCGGGTCGTCCGGCCCCTCGAAGCCGTCGTACTCGGCGATCGCCGCCAGCCGGGCGGCCGTGTCCATGAACGCCGGGTCGATCCGGTGCACGGCCCGGTAGAGCGGCAGGGCGGCGGCGCTCCGCCCGGTGCCCTCGTGCGCCCGGGCCAGCCAGTAGCGCAGCTCCTTGCGCTGCGGCTGCTCGCTGCGACACCGCATCAGCGCCGACGAGAGCAGTGGCTCCGCCTGGCTGTACATCTCCAGGCGGACCCGGGCCATCCCGCCGAAGAGTCCCGCCTCGATGCCGAGCAGAGGGTCGTTCACGAGCGAGTCGGTGTGGCGAACCAACTGGTCCCAGTCCTTGACGAGATAGGACCGGCAGGCGTGCAGAAAGCGGACCTGGGGATCGGTGTCGACCGGTGGCAGTCCCGCCAACGCCCGGTCCAGTTCCGGCACGTGGCGTCCGTCCAGCCAGTGCGAGGCGTGCGCGAGCAGCAGATCGCGCGGGCTCTCCAGTACCGGCTGCACCCACCAGCCCAGCCAGTACCAGGAGTTCAGGGTCCGGCGGTGCCGGGCGCGCTGTTCTCCGAAGCGGTCGCGGTTGCGGTACATCCGCAGCAGCGCGGTGGTGGTGTCCACGCGCAGCGCGTGCAGCCCGAGCCAGGCGTCCGCCATGCCGGGATCGACGCGTACCGCCGATCGGAACTCTTCCTCCGCCTGCGGATAGGCGCCCATCGTGTAGGCGTCGACTCCCCGCAGCCAGGCGAGCTCGGCCGGGGCCTGTCCGCCCTGCGTGCCGATGTCCATCGGGTCCCCCACAAAACGTGCCCCCGTTGCTGTCCCGGCGGGCGGGCGCCCGCCGGAAGCCGTACAGAACCGCCTTCTCGTGGACGGGATATGACCCCACCGAGGGGCATCGTACCTGCACAGAGCGTGCGCGACGAAGGAGAAGCGCATGATCCGGTAGCCGTGACCCTGGGTAAGCATCAAGGTCGGCAACGGGCCGGAGAAAGGGATGATCAGGGCAGAACGAAGCCCCCGATCACGGGGGAACAACCGGGGGCTTCGTGTCCGCGGCGACTTCGAAAAGCCGCACATTCAGAACGTAAGACCTGTACGCCCCTTGGGTCAAGGTGAGTTGAGGCACTTGCGGAAGTGGGCTTCCGGCTGCTCATTTCCGAAGGCGGGATCCATCACGCTCCGTGAGGATGTGGTTCGGGCTCGCTGCCACAGAAGGCCCAGGAAGCCACTCGTAACCCTCAGGACACTCCCGTACCAGCGCGTCGGCGAAGGGCCGAGAAGGGTCCGCGGCGAAATGGCGAGTCTCCGCCACCGTCCAGCCGTCCCAGAACGCGGACTGCGCCGGTCCGTCGCGGTCCCGGCCGCGTACCCACGACTCCTCGGAGCCCCTTTCCATCCAGAGCAGCGCGGCGAGATACGGCCGCAGGGCGCGCCGTCCCGCGCCGACACCCTCCACGAGGACGACAGGAGCAGGGGGCAGCTCCCGAGGCGGGCCGAAGGTCCGCAGATTCCAGTCGTACGGGTGATAGAGCGCGGTCTCGCCCCGCGAGAGGGGAGCGAGCACCTGGTCCCGCATCCGCTCCGTCCACGCGAACAGTTCCTCGTGGGTGGCGAGGTCGTCGAGATGGAGGACGGGCGCGACCAGCCGGGCGGCGAGGCGGGCGGCGAAGGTGGACTTGCCCGAGCCGGCGTGGCCGTCGACCGCGACCAGCCGCACCGGCCCGCAGGAGGGCGGCAGGCTGCGCAGCGCGTCGGCGGCGCGGTCGGTATCGGTCATGGAGGCAAGCGTAGGCGAAGGCCGTTCGCCGCAGGTCAGGGGCGTGGCGCCGCCAGTGGACGAGACCAATATTGGTGCGGCGACGCGAGTCGAATCGCTGGCAGAAGCCCTCGGCGAGCCGCGATAGTGGTCCACGCCCGGCACCGCCTTCGACCCACCTCGCTGCACCACGCGCACCCGCAGCCCCGTCCGTTCGCCTCAACCGTTCTCGACTGGGGGTCACCGCCCATGACCAGCTCCACCCCGCGCAGAACCGTCCTCGCCGCGGCGCTCGCGGCCGCCGCGGGAACGGCCGCGGCCTCCGCCGCACCGGCGACCGCGCTGGCCCGCGACGACGTCGGCGACCGGTCGGCCGCAGCCGCGCCCGGCCTCGTCGACAACCGCTTCTGGACCTCGTACACCGACTGGCGCTGCGGCAGCTCCGTCGGCACCCGGGCCGTCGCCGGCCACCGCCCCGGCCTCGCGATCGCCACCCCCGCCGGCCGTCTCGACTACACCGACCCGCACACCGACACCACCTCCACCTGGGAGTATGCGAGCTGGACCTCCCCGGTCCACACCTCCACCGTCCCCGCGACCGAGGTCATCGCCTCCTGGAACGCCGACACCCCGCCCGGCACCTGGATCCAGATCGAGCTGCGCGGCACCTACAACGACGCCGGCACCACCCCCTGGTTCGTGATGGGCCGGTGGGCGGCCGGGGACGGCGACATCAAGCGGACGTCGGTCGACGACCAGAGCGACGGCAGAAGCTCCATCTGGACCGACACCTTCTCCGTCGACGACGCGTCGAGCGGACTGCGCCTGGTCTCGTACCAGCTGCGCCTGACCCTCCACCGGGCCCCCGGCACGGCTCTGACCCCCACGGTATGGCGGCTCGGCGCGATGGCCTCCGACATCCCCGACCGCTTCACCGTCCCCGCCTCCGCGCCAGGACTCGACCGCGAGCTCGCCGTCCCGCGCTACTCGCAGAACACCCACGTCGGCCAGTACCCCGAGTACGACAACGGAGGCGAGGCCTGGTGCAGCCCCACCTCCTCGCAGATGATCGTCGAGTACTGGGGCCGCAGGCCGAGCGACGAGGACCTGGCCTGGGTGAACCCGGACTTCGCCGACCCGCAGGTCTGCCACGCGGCCCGGTTCACCTTCGACCACCAGTACGAGGGCTGCGGCAACTGGCCCTTCAACGCCGCCTACGCCGGCACCTACCGGGACATGAACGCCGTCGTGACCCGGCTGCTCTCGCTCACGGAGCTGGAGACCCTGATCCGGGCGGGGATCCCGGCCATAACGTCACAGTCCTTCCTCAAGGAGGAGCTGACCGGCGCCGGCTACGGCACCTCCGGCCATCTGATGACCGTCATCGGCTTCACGGCGGACGGCGACGTGATCGCCAACGACCCGGCATCGCCCAGCAACGAGGCCGTCCGCAGGGTCTACCGGCGCCGTGAGTGGGAGAACATCTGGCTGCGGACCAAGCGTTATGACGCAAACGGCAAGGTCAGAGGCGGTACGGGGGGTGTCTGCTACCTCTTCTGGCCGGTCAAGTCAGCACCAAGTCAGCACCGCGCGCTGCAGGCTCTCGGCCTGGTGTGAGCATGTGCGGTCCGACGGCCGTCTCGACGACCTGACGGCAGCGCTCCTGGCCGTCCTGCGTGAGATGGCCGTACCGGTCCACCGTGACCTTGATCGAACGATGTCCGAGCCAGCGAGACACCTCGTGAATGGACACTCCGTTGGTCAGGGCCACGGTGGCCCATTTATGCCGCAAGTTATGCGGGTTGTACGCGGGAAGCTCGAGCCGCTTGATGGCCCGGTCCCACGACTTGCGTAGAAGATCGGGATACGGCATTCCGCCGCTCGCATTGCGGATCGGAAGCCGGTCGATGAACGGCTCAAGGGAAGCAGGCACGGGTATGTCGCGCCACTCGCCTTCTTTCCGGTGCTTCAACGGGGCGTATTTCGGCGTGTACTTTCCGGAGGTGTCCTTGTAGCGAATCACCTGCCGCCGGATTCGCAAGGTGCCATCGCGCATGTCCTCCGGGAAGACTCCCAGAGATTCCCCTATACGAAGTCCGCAACACGTCATGAGCCATATCGCCGGAGACAGGCGAGGCCCGATCTCCTTGGCGATGGCGGTTATCTCGTCGAAGCTGGGAAGTTTCCTGTCGTCGACAGGAATGACAGGGTTCTCCAGCTTCTCGGCCTGCGTCATGGGATTCACGGGAATCCGCCTGTGGCGCACAGCGTGGGAGAACAGCGCCGAGAGGGCTATGTGCCGGGACTCGATGGTGTTGAGGGCCGCCCCATCCCGGCGCCAACGTGCGTACAGGCCCTCGATGTCCGCTGCGGTGACCTGTGAGATCATCTTGCTCCCCAGGTGGGGGACCACGTGGAGGCGGACGATGCGCTCGTACGACTCGAGGGTGCCGGCGGAGGCTGACTTCTTCGCGAGCCAGTCGTCCGAGTACCGGCGGAGCGACACCTTGCCGGCGTCGGGGTCGACGTAGATGTTCTCGCGCTTGTCGCCTTCCATCTTGGTGGCGAAGTCGACCGCGTCCTTCTTCCGGGAGAACGACTTCTCCCGCTGACGCCCGGTGCGTCCGCCCGGCTCCCTGTAGCGGACGGTCCACCGCTTGCCGGACGCGGCGGAACCGTTGTCGATGATTTGAGCCAACCTGTTCACCCATCTCTGCTTCCACGGCCGGTGGTCGTGTTTTTTGGTGTAGGTGGTGTTGTAGTCGATGTTTTCGGCCGCGCCAAATCCCTGGGCACAGGAAGATTTGACGAACCATGTCTCTGCGGTCCGTAGGTGCGCGCTGCTGCAGCGGGGTGGTGACGAGGCAGGGCCCCTCATCCTTGGCGTGGTGATTCCACTCAACACGCTGGCGGCCGAAGGGGCCCTGTTGGTTCCGTTTCCTGCATGCTCGATGTCCCGCATGAGCTCGTCGAGCGTGTGGCCTGGCTGCTGATGAGCATCGACTGGCCCGCAACATCCATTGGCGCACGCTTGGTTGCTTCCAGCAGGCGTTGCTCACCCTGGTGCATCTACGGAAGAACGAGACGTTCTCCCAGCTCGAAGGCAGTTTCGGGATACCCAAGGCCACCGCTTGGCGGTACGTCGACGAGACCTTGGACGTCCTTGCGGCCCGGGCCCTCGGGCTGCACGAAGCCCTCACCGGCCTCGGTGAAGGCGACCACGTCATCGTTGACGGCACCCTGATTCCCAGCGACCGAAGCCGCGCGGATGAGCCGTACTACTCGATGAAGCACCGCAAGCACGGCATGAACGTGCAGGTCATCGCCCGCCCCGACGGCACACCGCTGTGGTTCTCCCGCGCGACACCCGGCCGAACCCACGACCTGACCGCGGCCCACTCTCACGGCATCGCCCAGGCCTGCCTCACCAGACAGATCCTCGTCCTCGCGGACCGGGCCTACCAGGGCTCCGACGCCACCTTCCGCACCCCGTGCTATCACCACCGCGAACAACCCGAGCACTAGCAGCAGTTCAGTCGCGACCATGCCCACCTCAGAGCGCCCAGCGAACGCGCCTTCGCTCAACTGAAGTCCTGGCGACTACTCCGACGGGCCAGATGCTCCACCCGCCGCAGCGGCACCATCGTCCAGGCCATCCACACGCTGCTGACCTGCAACTATTCAGGATGGAACAGGCTCACTGAGCAGGAGGGGCAGAATGGTGACGCAACCAGTTGGCTACCCTCTGCCCACACCCGAAGAGCCAACGGCGTCGCTACGCAGTACAGTTACGCGCTGGCATCGGTCTGACATGGGGGCAACATGGAGGGGATCGCAGCGGCCTTGAACGCCGCTATGCGTGTCGTCCGATCGCCGTGGGACGTCGCACTCAAGGCGGTCATTCGGTACATGAATTGGGGATTCGGGCGGCGTGCACGACCCACCGTATTGAATCCGGCCCTCAGAAGTACGCTGGCTGACCCGGTTGCGGCACTGTCGGCTGAGGCTCTAATCGATAGCCTCCAGAGGGGCGCTGCGTCTGGAGAGTCGCCGCTTGAAGCCCTAAACGAACCGGACGCCCTTGAGGGTGAAATCGGCGTTCAGGTCCGAAGGCTCCACAACATGTACCTGGAGGAGCTCGAAGGTGGGGTCGAGCATTCAGCGCAAAACGGCTTCCCGATGTGGTTCATGGCTCTAGCGATGAGTCATGCCACCCCGGCTCCGGAGCACATGTGGCGAGACCACCAGCAACAGGTAGCGTCAACGCCGCCCCCGCCGCTCGCTTTGGATGATTGGTCGGATCTGACGGACGACACGTTGGGCGACGCGTTGGATGTCAACAACCTGAACGTGGCGGAGCGGCAGGCCCTGGCATTTGAGACGGCTTCAGTGATCAATACAACCTTGGCGCGCCTCTTCCTGCAACTGGGCCCGCCCCCGCCAGGCTTGAGGCGCGAAACAGTGCCAGCACCCAGCGGCGGAGGGGGCGCGCAACCGTGAGCACAACACCCCGCCTTCCCGTCGAGTGGTCGCCCGAGGAAGACCCTGCGCTGGCTGCGGCTGCCCTGGTAGCCAAACAGTGGCAGAGCCTTGATCCGGAGCATCTGGCGGCCGCGATGGCTGCCATGGAGCCGTCGCTACAGCGCGGGCATCGCGAGCGTATGGCCCGTATGAAGATTCTTCACCAACAGGCGGAACACGAATACCGTGAGCGCCAGGCGGCCAGAGCGGATAAGACAGCCCGAATTGAGTACATCGTGGGCGCGGTGATTGCGCTCTCGATGATGGGGGGCGGAATCTATGCCGCGCAGGCTCATTGGTGGCTGTCCCTTCTTCTCTGTGGGCCAAGTCTGATTGCCCTCGCCAAAATCTTCGTACTCCGTCGGAGCGACCCGAGCGACATGAAGTACGTGACGGCCATGTCCCGGACGGCTGCGAACGCAGCAGGTCAAGCACCACCACCGCAGCCACCCCCGGTCTAATACGCTGACCGGAAAGGATCACCAGAGTGAGCGCTCATGCGGCGGGCCGCGTCCAGACGTTCGGTGTAGTCCGTCGCGAAGATCCCGGGCAGCGACTTGTCGAGTGTTCCGGCGATGCGATGAAGGGGCGCCCAGACCGCAGCATCGTCGACGAGACGGCTGAGGTCCGTCATCTGCACCTGCTCCAGCCAGTCCGACAGGACCAGCGCCTCGTCCGGGGTGAGCTTGATGATGATCTCCGGATTCTCCACCGCTCGAACATAGTGCGTGGACCGTCTGTTGTCAGAGGCGCCTGGCACAGTGCAGCCGTGGACATCGATTCATTCTGGGATCTCATCGAAGAGTGCCCGCGGCAGGAGCGGGGACCGGACGAACGGCTTGCGTGGCTGCGTGGCGAACTGTCGCGAAGGTCGCCGGCAGAGGTCGTGCGGTTCCAGGTGCGCTTGGACGAGGTGACGCACGAAGCGTTCACGTGGGACCTGTGGGCAGCCGCGGACCGGATCTTCGGCGGCTGGTGTTCGGACGACGGACTCTGCCATTTCGGCCTGTGGATGGTGAGTCTCGGCCGGGAATCGTTCTCCCAAGCGGTGGCAGACCCCGATGCCCTGGCCGACACCCCGGAGGTCCAGCGCCTGGTGGGCTGTCCGGGGGAGATGTGGAACGACGACTGGCCGGATTTGGAGTCGCTTGACTATGTCGCCATGGAGGCGTACGGGTTCCTGACCGGCGTCGATGACGAGTGCGGCGAAGCGTTCTACGAGGCCGTCGACGCCGAGCAGAGCGACGAAGAGGGAAGCTCCGGGCCGCTTGGTGAGCGGTGGGACGTGCGCTGCGAGGACGAGGCAGCGCGCAGGCTGCCGAGACTGAGCATGATGTTTCCCCTGCGATCACTCACTCAGAAGGGCAGCTCGTCGGTTTCGGGGAGCGGGGAGTAACCGCATGCCCATTGCCCGGGGACGGTCGCGTAGATCGACTCCAGGTCGGCGGCTGTCCTTCCCCGAACGTGTAGCCAGCTGTGGTGACCCTGCCCGTCCAACCGCAGGAGCTTTCCTGGCGCAGAGAACCAGCGCACGGGTGCTTCCTCGCCCCCTGTCCACATCGGGTAGTCGGGCAGCTCGGTGTGCGTGAACAGCAGCGATAGCTCACGGATCAGCTCCGCGGGCAGTTCACACGCGTTGTAGAGCTGGCCGTTGCTGAACAGCGTCTCGCTGAGGACAAGTTCGACCCAGGCGAGAGAGATCCGCTCCAGGAAGGGGATCCAGCCGTCTCGCGACTGCACGAAGACCGGCGGATCGTCGTGATCGAGGTCTCGAAGACGAACGCCCCAGAAGGCACATCCTTGGTTCTCGCTACGGAAGACAAGGACTCCTCCGAATTCGTCGTGCACGAAGAGCTCGGAGGGTGGCAGCAGCGGATCCTGGTTGCCCGTGAGGTCGTGCCGTGTCGCACCGAGAAGTGAGTAGCCCTCGCGCAGCGCCACTGGCAAGCGGAGCCCGAGGGCTGCCTCGGCCTGCTCCAACTCCGGTCCTTGAGTGCCGGAGTCGTCACCCAGCGGCGCCGACCAAGCTGCAGCGAAGTTGCGGACAAAATCCCAGGCCTGCCGTCTGTCGCGTATCCCGCCACGCAGAGCCTGAGCTACGTCCAAAGAGCCGACCATGTCGCTGAACTCGCCTTCCTCGTCGTCGTGATCGCTGCCGTGTTGCGTTTCAGGAGGCAGACCCAGACGTCATTGACCTGGCGGTAGGACGGTGGGCTCCCCGGCAAGGAAGTGCCGGACATCGGATGCGAGGGATGACATCTGCTCGCCGGCCTCCAGCCACGTGGTGACCGAAGCGCTCCAGTCGCCCGCCGCGCTCCGCCAGGGGCGAATGGTCCAGGTCAGGCCGATGTATCCGCCGGAGCGGAAGACGGCCGAGACAGCGAGGTCGCGGTCCATGGTGTGCCAGGTCCGTTCGCCATCCCAGCCCCGGTAGCCCACTGCCAGCTCCTCCAGGAACGTGGTGAGGTCGTTGTCCCAGATCCAGGCGACCACCTCGTTGACACGGGCGGTCAGACCGGGCGCCCAGGCTTCGATGGCGAAGTGAACGGAGTCCTGGTCGAAGCTGAACCGGTCGCAGAACGTCACGCCCACGGACGAGTTGTCCTGGCAGCGGATGGTCACGCAGGGCTTGCCGTCGATGTCGCCGTCGGGGGATGTCATGCACGGAACGCTAGGTCAGCGCTGCCTCGGCCGTCATCCGGATTCGTGGCCGGTGCCGTGCAACAGGCCTTCGGCGATTTCACGGACGCGGTCGAGGGTGATGCCGGTGCGCTGTTCGACAGCGAGCGGGTGGTCGGTGGGTTCGAGCTCGACTAGGGGCCGCTCGCCGATTGGGCGGGTGTGGACGTTGGTCTTGAGGTTGATGGTGCTGGGGGCGTAGATCGGCAGCTCGGTGGTGAGCCAGCCGAAGTACGGCTTCTCCGACTCGCGCCCGGGCGTGTCCCACAGGTCGGCCGCCCGGGAGAAGCTCTCTCGGCTGAGGGAGACCCAGACACCCCAGGAGAAGACTTCGTCGCTGCCGATGACCGGTATCTCGATCAGACCCTTGACGAAGTAGTGCTGCGCCTTGATGACGCACTGGTCCGAGGAGAGCAGGCAGTCGGGGGCGTCGGCGAAACTCGGGTCCCAGACGTAGGGGGCGGCGGCGGAGTAGTTCATCGGCAGCTCGCCGTGGTGGCTGCCGCAGCACGTACACGTGAATCCGAGATCGCTGGTCATGGCGGGGAGCCTAGCGATGCACTCGGACAGTCACACTCTGCAGCCAAGACGCACGCCGGGGCGGCGCTGGCCAGCCGACCGGGGTGGGAAGCCACAGGGGCGCGAGGCGGAGGCGTTCATCACAGCGCGATGATGTCTTGATCACCTTGTGCTCTGGAATCACGTGCCTCGCTGCTGTCACTTGGTGCGGTGAACGGCCCTGGGGCAAGGAATCGATGACTGATGTGGGAGGTGGAAGGAAGCGCACGAATAGGAGGCGAGGAAGGCTGGAAAACGATGGTGCGAGGGCGGGCGGGGTGGTCCAGAGGGGGTGTCCAGCGTCGGTACTCTGGAGCGCATGTCTACTGCTCCGGTTCGCGTTCGTTTCGCCCCGTCCCCGACCGGCATGTTCCATGTCGGTGGTGCACGGTCCGCTCTCTACAACTGGGCTGTGGCGCGACAGTCCGGCGGCACGTTTGTCCTCCGGATCGAGGACACCGACGCGGCCCGGAACCAGCCGGAGTGGATCGACGGGATCATCAACGCGCTCGCGGCGATCGGCATCCACGGCGAGGACGCGGCCTTCGAGGGGCCGTACTTCCAGTCGCACAATGCCGACCGCCACCGGGAAGCGGCCCAGCAGCTCTTCGCGGCCGACCGTGCGTACTACTGCGACTGCACCCGGGAGCAGCTGAAGGAGCGAACGGGCTCGGATCACCTCGGGTACGACGGGTTCTGTCGGGACCGGGGGCTTGCCTTCGAGGAAGGCCGGGCGCTGCGGTTCCGGACGCCGGACGAGGGCGAGACCGTCGTGGTCGACCTCATTCGCGGGGAGCCGGCGTTCCCGAACAGCGCGATCGAGGACTTCGTGATCGCTCGCGGTGACGGGTCCCCGGTCTTCCTGATCGCGAACGTGGTCGACGACCTGGACGAGGGCATCACCCAGGTCATCCGGGGCGAGGAGCATCTGTCGAACACGCCGAAGCAGCAGCTGCTGTGGGAGGCGCTCGGCTCGAAGCCGCCGGTGTGGGCCCACCTGCCGGTGATCGTGAACGAGAAGCGCCAGAAGCTCTCGAAGCGCCGCGACAAGGTCGCGCTGGAGGACTACCTCGCCGAGGGCTTCCTCCCCGAGGCGATGGTGAACTACCTCATGCTTCTCGGCTGGGGTCCCGGCGACGACCGGGAGATCATGCCGCACGAGGAGCTGGAGCAGCTCTTCCGGATCGAGGACGTCAACACCGCGCCGGCCTTCTTCGACGTGAAGAAGCTGACGGCGTTCAACGGCGACTACATCCGCGCCCTGGCGCCGGAGCAGTTCGCCGCCGCCTGCGCCCCGTGGCTCGTCGCCCCGTACGCGCCGTGGCAGCCGGAGGCGTTCGACAAGGACGTGTTCGAGACTGTGGCTCCGCTGGCCCAGACGCGGATCGCGCTGCTGTCGGAGATCACCAGCTACGTGGACTTCCTGTTCCTCGACGAGCCGGTCGAGGACGAGGCGTCGTGGAACAAGGCGATGAAGGCGGGCGCCGGCGACATCCTGTCGGACGTCCGCACCGAGCTGGCCACCGTCGCGGACTGGAAGGCGGACGACCTCAAGGCCGTCCTCCTCGCCGTCGGCGAGAAGCACGGCCTCAAGCTGGGCAAGGCCCAGGCACCCATTCGGGTCGCGGTCACCGGCCGGACGATCGGACTTCCGCTGTTCGAGTCCATGGAGCTGCTCGGCCGGGACCGCGTGCTCGCCCGTCTGGACGCCGCAGCCAAGAAGCTGGCCGCTCAGGCGTAGCCGCTGGTCAGGCGACCTTCGCGAGGAGGTCGCCCCAGGCGTTGCCGAAGTAGTTCAGATCGAACCTGGCCAGGGCCTCGTACGCGGCCTTGGTCTCGGTCTGGCGCGCCGTCGCGCGCTCCCGGACCTGCGCCGGCAGGCGGCCGAGGTCCGGGGTCGGCTGGCCGGTCAGCGCGGCGAGGTCGCCCAGGCCGGCCACCGGGCGGATGAGGCAGGGCAGGCCGAGCAGTAGGGCCTCGGCCGCGCAGCGGCTCCAGCCCTCCCGCATCCGGGGGACGAAAACACCGACGTCGCAGGCGCAGAGCAGCCGCAGGTACCGCTCGCGCTCCACATCGTAGTGCGTGCCGTCGAAGCCGATGGTGTTGCTGCCGCTGGTGATCACCCGCAGTCCCGGAGCGTCAGCCAGGGCTGCCGAGACCTTCTCGATGCCCTTCCAGTGCACGGCCTTGCCTGCGTAGACGCCGATCACGTCCGAGGGCAGTCCGAACTCCGCACGGCACTCGGCGCGGTCGAAGCCACGTGCTCGCTCGACCTCGGTCATGTCGAAGGCGTTGTAGTTCACCCGTACGTCGGGGACGCCTCGGGCCCGGAGGAAGTCGGCCCAGTACGGGGCGACGCACACTACGGCGGCGCACTGCGGCAGCACCTGGAACAGCCGATCCCAGAGCATGGCCTCGACGGGGGCCGAGTCATGCTGCAACGGCTCGTAGTGGTGCAGGAGGAAGACTGTGCGGGCCCGCATCTCGGGCGTGAAGAGCAGCAGGCTCAGGTCGTCCCACACGAAGGTGCCGCAGGCGTTGTCCAGCGCCCGGACCGTTGGGGCAAGGCGGGCGAGGTGGCGGAGCTTGCGCCAGCGGCGGACGCGGTAGGTGCGCTTGTGGTCCGGGACCGTGCGCCACTCCACGTCGTCGGCCGTCGCCTCGTGGAGCATCCGCAGGTAGACCCGGCCGCCGGTCCGGCCGACCGGCTCCATCGTTAGACGACCCGCTTCACGGACTTACCTCCTGTTGTTGTTGGACGTACTCGGCGTGGAGCAGCGTGTGCATGGCCTCCAACTGGGGGCTGAGGCCACGGGCGGCTTCGGCGAGCGGGAGGTAGAAGTCCTCCAGGCTCTGGAGGAAGCGTCGGCGCCGGTCGAGGTTGGGCGAGGCGGCGAGATCGCGCAGGTTGTGGAGGCGGTCGGCGAGCCGGACGAGGAGGTCCTCGGGCGGGAGCGCGGCCTGCTTGAAGCGCCAGCGGGTCTCGTCGCCGACGGCCTTCGGGCGCTGTTCGAGGCGGTGGTCGGCCGTCATCGCACGCAGGCGACTGGTGAACGGGGCGCCGACGTGCTGGACGAGCAGCGCCTCCGATTCGGGGGCCACCTCCAGGGCGTCGTGGAGGAGGGCGAGGAGGAGGGTCTCGGGGTGGCTGACCCTGTTCTCGGCGCGCAAGAGCGTGACGACGGCCAGCGGGTGTTCCAGGTACGGGGTCCCCTGGTCGCGGGTGCGGCCGTCGTAGACGGTGAGGGCGAGGGCGCCGGCGACGCGGGCGCGGGACTGCTCGTCCGTGCCCCACGCGGCGGCGCCGAGCACGGTCAGGACGTGGTCCAGGGCGACGGGGTTCATGCGCCTCACCTCGTACGGAGGGTCGTGGCACGGGGGTCGGGCACGCGATCGGCAAGCAGCAGGGTGTCGCCGATCGCCAGGGCGTCGAGGCTCAGGTCCGCCGCCGCTGCCACGGCCTGCTCGGCGGTTCGCAGGATTGGGGTGCCCTTGCGGTTGAAGGAGGTGTTCAGCAGCAGCGGCAGTCCGGTGCTCTCGTGGAACCGGTCCAGGAGTTCGTGCAGGCCCTGGTGGTCGGGGGGGACGGACTGGACGCGGGCGGTGCCGTCGTGGTGGGTGACCGCGGCGATGCGGTCCGCTCGGCATCGGCGGACGCGGGCGACACGGTTCATGAAGGGGTCGCCCTCCGACATGAACCACTCCGTGGCGTGCTCGGCGAGGACCGCCGGCGCGAAGGGGCGGTATGAGGCTCGCTTCTTGATCGCGTTGAGCCGGTCGCGCGTGGTGGCGTGGCCGGGGTGGGCGAGGATCGAGCGATGGCCGAGGGCTCGCGGGCCGAATTCGAGCTGTCCCTGCACCCAGCCGACGATGTGGTGATCGGCGAGGAGCGTGGCCACCGTGGGCGCCAGACCCGGGCCGAGGTCGGTCAGCGCGCGGTACCCGGTCGGCACCGCAGTGGCCGGCAGGGCGCCCGGGTGCGGGCCCCAGGCCGCGTCGGTCGGCACCGGAAGGCGCTCCCGCCCGAGCTGGTAGTGCCAGCCGTACAGCGCGGCGCCCACGGCGGTGCCCGCGTCGTGTGGCGCCGGCGCCACGAAGAGGGTGTCGAAGCCGCTGTCGGCGGCCAGCTGGCCGTTGAGGTGGGAGTTCAGGGCGCACCCGCCCGAGAACACCAACGTCGAGGCTTTGGTGAGCCGTTGCAGGTGGCGGGCGGTGTGGACGACCGACTCGGCGAAGACCTCCTGGACGGCGGCGGCCAGGTCGGCCCGCTCGTGGTCCGGCTGCTCGGCGACGTTGTCGGCGGTCCAGGCCCGGCCCGCGAGCAGCAGCGGTGTACTGCTGTCCGCCGAGCCCCAGGGGTGATCGATGCGGACCTCGCCGTCGTCGCCGAGCCGGACCAGCTCGCGGATCTGCGCTCCGTAGCGCTGGGGATCGCCGAAGGCCGCGAGCGCCATCATGCTGCCCTCGGGCTCGTCGCCGGGCGGGATCACCCGCCGCGCGAGGTTCCGATAGAAGTGCCCGAGGGAGGAGTGAACGCGCCGGGGTCCGGCCGGGCTGGGCACGACGGTCGGAATGCCCTGGTGGAGGCGGTCGATGCGATCGGGTCGCAGGTCGTACCCGGTGATGCGCTCCCGGCCAGGGCCGAAGTCGGAGCCGAGGGAGGAGCCGCCGGCGTCGATGACGAGGCCAGCCGCGTGGTCGTGGCCGGAGAGCAGGTAGCCGGAGAGCACGTGGGCCGTGTGGTGGGAGAGGAGGCGGAGGTGTTCGCCGAGCGGGGCGGGCAGGAGGGCGGCGAGTTCGTCTCGCTCCTCGGCCAGCCACCAGCCGGCGGCGGGGTTGGGGCGCATGGAAGCGGCCCAGACGGCGTCGATGTCCTGCGGTTCGAGGCCGGCGGCCTCCAGGCACCACTGGAGCGCGCGGGTCGGGGCGGTGAGCATGCCCTTGCGGGTGGGGTGGTTGTGTTTGACGCCGCTCCAGCGTTCCTCCTCGGCCGCGTAGAGGCGACCGTCGACGACTAAGGCGGCGCTGGTGTCGTGGTGGAAGTTCAGTCCGAGGACTGCGGGCATGGTGGTGTACCTCCGGTCTGAGGTCAGACGGTGAGGGCCGGGACGGGGAGGAGGGCGGTGCCGGAGTCGGTGTACTCGTGGCAGCGCAGGCAGAACCGGAAGTGGTGGCCGCGGGGCGCGAACACCTTGGCCGCGAAGTCCTCGTCCCAGATGCTGAATTCGCTGTCGTCCTTCGCCATGGCGTTGAAGCAGCGGTAGCAGGACCCATCCATCTCGATCATCAGGTGCTGGTCGAGGTAGCGGTCGCAGATGCCGCGCAGCTCGTTCGCCGGCTGGCCGACGTCGACGTGGTGCACGTGGTTGGTGACGTGGATGGCTCCGTACCTGTCGCACAGCCTCGCGACCTGCGTGAGGCGGGAGGAACTGATGCCTTCCAGGACGCTGTTGATGACCACGGTCTTGCCGGCCTCGCGAAGGCGGGGCACGACGGCGTGGACCTCGTCGTAGTTCTCGTGCTCGTCGTCGCAGCCGATGAGGATTTGGTCGTACGAGCGGAGGGTGGCCTCCATGATCCGCTTGTTGCGGGCCAGGGTGATGGCGTTCGTGCCCAGAACCATGACCTTGTCGGGCAGGCGGGTGCGGGCCGCGTCGCTGAGGGCGGGGAAGTCCCGGTGCACGGTGGGCTCGCCGCCGTTGATGTGCAGCTGCTGGAAGGGGATGGTCTCCAGCCGGGCCAGGATGATGGAGAACAGCTCCATGGACATGTTCTCGCCCTGGGCGCCGTCGGCGAAGATGCAGAAGTCGCATGACCGGTTGCACTTCGTCGTGATCTTGATCTTGGCCGTCTTCAAGGCGCGGGGCAGGGGCGCACGCGCGTGCATGGCGGGACTCCTTGTGTCAGGGATGGACGTCAGCGGGGGTGAGGCTGAGGAAGTCCTGCACGGTGGACTTCTGCCGGTGCCAGAGCGCGAGGGTCGCGCGCAGGGTGCCGGCGGTGGTCGGTCGGGTGGGGATCAGCGTCGCCATCTGGGCGGCCAGCCGCTGGGCGGAGGTGGCCTCGTCCGCCGCGAGCGCGTTCAGGGTTTGCGCGGCGGCTCGGAGTTCCTTCGCCTCGCGCCGGATCAGGTAGTCGGTTGCCACGCCGGGCGGCGGGTCGAGGTAGTACAGCCAGCGGGCGACGCGTACGCGAAGCATTCCGGCGGCCATGACCCAGTCGGTACGGGCGTGCTCCTCGCTCTGGCCCGCAGGGCGGTTCGCGTCGGGCACGCGACGCATGGCCGCCTCCAATGCGACATGGGCCGTGCGGAGGAGGTGACGCGGGCTGCGGGGAGGGGCGTCGGGTCGGTCTTCGGCGTGCCCGAGGAACAGCTCGGCGTACCCGTCCAGCCCATCCGGACGCCACTGCGTGAGGGCGGCCGTCTTGCCGGGGCAGCGGGTCCGTGTCGCGAGCGCGGCTGCGGCGAACCAGCACGGGGCGAGGTAGTGCCAGGCTACGCAGTGGCGCCGGTAGGCGGCGATGTCCTCAAACACGTTGTCGATGCTGTCCGCCGCCAGCTGGTACCGGCCGCCCAGCCGTCCCTGGAGGATTCCCCGGTGGAACCGCTCGTCGACCTCGCACCACGGCGCCATCTGCGCCCGGGACTTCCAGCGCTGGAAGTCCCGGGCGCTCCCGCTGATCAGCGACCAGGTCGCGAGCTCGGGTGCGGAGACGAGCCGTTCGTCCGCCTCGGCCATGGTGAAAGCGAAGCCAGGCGGGTGCTCCAGGAGACGCCGATGGGAGACCTCCCGGCCGACCACGGAGGTGTGCGCGGCGGCTAGGCGGTGGTTCCACTCCTCCCAGTCGGCCGGGGCTTGGGGGAGGAGGACCCGTACGTCGATGTCGGAGTGGGGAGCCAGCATGTCGGCCGGCTGCCACTTGTGGGTCAGCATCACCGCCCCGACGCCGTGGGCGTCCAGCTCGCGTTCGTACAGCGCTCCGAGCCCCGGGTACAGGGGCGGCGCCTCGACCATGACCATCACCGCTCTCCGCTGGAGGCGCGGGAGCAAGCGGGCTCGGCCGCGTTCCTGGTGAGCAGGGGGAGCAGGGGCAGGACTGGGGTGCCTTCGGGGCGCTCCATCCGGTCCCAGCGCAGGTCGTAGTCGACGTAGTGGAAGCCCTGCCACGCGTCGTTGGTATTGCGGTCGAGCATTGCCTGGAAGAGGTGCGCGAAGGCGTCGCCGAGGGTGCCGTCGACGAGATGGGGCTTCAGGGGGATGTCGCGGTTGTGGAGGATGCAGGGGCGGGCCACGCCCGTGGGCGTGATCTTGATGCGGTTGGCGTCGGAGCAGGTGGCACAGCTGGAGTTCGAGATGAAGCCGATCGAGCCCGCCCAGCCGTCCGGGCGGAGGTACCGCCCGGGGCTGCGCACCCCGAGCTCGTCCCTGCCGACCTCGCCGGCGTTCGCGAACCACTCGTGGAGGCGGTCGCGGACCTCCGCCTCGCTGATGAACTCGGCCTCGAACAGCGCCTGCGCGGGGCCGATGTTCTGGAGCTCGATCAGGCGGACGGCGATGGGCAGGTCGCGGGCGAGCTCGGCCACGGCGAAGGCATCGTCCAGGTAGGTGCGCTGGAGAACACAGTTGATCTTCACGCGCAGGCCGAGGGCGAGGGCGGTGTCGAGGGTGCGCCGGGTGATGCGTGGGTCGCCGCCGCCCATGATCTCGGCGGATCGGTCGGGGTCGAGGCTGTGGAGGCTGAGGTTGAGGTACGTCAGGCCGGCGTGGTGGAGCTTCTCGACGCTCAGGCCGGGGCGCAGGTTGCCGTGGCTGGTCATGCCGATCGCGGCGTCGGGCCCGAGGCCGTCGGCGAGGCCCGCGATCACGTCGAGGATGTCCGCCCGGAGGGTCGGCTCGCCGCCGGAGCAGTGTGCCTTCCTGATCTTCCAGGCGCCGGCCTCGGCGGCGATGGCCGCATAGTCGGAGGCGGTCAGGGGACGGTCCTTGTGCCCGTAGTCCGGCATGCAGCGTGGCTTGCAGAACACGCAGTCCAGGTTGCAGAGCGAGTTCAGGGTGAAGGCCAGGTAGGGGTGATTGCGGCCGGTCGTGGCGAAGGCGGCGGCGAGGTCGTGGTGGCGCGTGGTGGGCATCGGTCAGCCTCCTACGAAGGGAGAGCGGGCAACTGGTACCTCGGCCAGGCCGTTAAGCGGCTGGTCGGTGAGGTAGCGGCGCAGGTTGTCGGCGAAGAACGCGACCGCCTCGTTCATGTACGTGCGGCTGAGCGTGGAGCTCTTCGGCGTGAGGACGACCCGGGGGTGGAGCCGCAGCGGATGGCGGGCAGGCAGCGGTTTCGGGTCGAAGACATCCAGGGCGGCGCCGCGAAGGCGGCCGGCGTTGAGGGCGGCCAGGAGGGCCGCCTGGTCGACGGTCGCCGCGCGGCCGAGGTTGAGGAAGACGGACTTCGGCTTGAAGGCCGTGAAGAGGTCGTGTTCGAAGAAGCGGTCGGTGGCCCGGGTGGCGGGCAGTAGATCGACCACCACGTCGGCGACGGCGACCGCCTGGTGCACCGCCGACGTGTGCATCCACGTGATCCCACCCTCGGCGGTCACCGGCGGCGTCCGCCGTACGCCGATGACGTCCATGCCGAAGGAGCGGGCCGCACGAGCGAGGTGTCCGCCGATGCTGCCGCAGCCGACGATGGTCATCGTCGCCCCCGCCAGGTCGAAGAACTCCTCGGCCAGGTCGTCCTTCCACCAGGCCCGGTTCCGCTGGGCGAGCTGGCTCATGAACAACCCGCGTGAGAAACCCAGGACCAGGCCCATGGTGTGCTCGGCCATGGGCCTGCCGTGGAACCCGTACGAGCGGGTCAGAGCCACCCCGACGGAGTGGGCCTCGGCGACGGGCAGATGGTCGGTGCCGGCGGCCGGGGACGCGATCCACCTCAGATGAGGCGCGCCGAACAGCCACGACGGTTTGAACGTCCAGCCGAAGTAGACGTGCGCCTCGGCGAGCTGGTGCGGCACGGCCTCCTCGGTCGCCGTACGGAACTCGACACCGGGGAAGGCGGCGGACAGCGCCCGCTCGTGCTCGGCGGACAGCCGCCAGAAGGAGTGCGGGGACTTCAGACTGATCAACACCACCGGCCGGTTCATCGCGCTCGGCCCTCCGCGCTGGACGCTGGCGCGAGAGCCCAAGGAGCGATGCGTTCGACGACGGAACCGATGCTCGCCTCGTAGTCGTGGCGCGAGCGCACCAGGGCCGCCCCGGCGCTCCGGAGCCGGTCGCGCTCTCGGGGCAGGACGGTCAGGGCGCGGTGCAGTGCGGAGGCCAGAGACCTGGCGTCCCGCGGTGCGGCGGTGAAGCCGGTCTCACCCTCGACGACGGTCTGGGCCAGCCCGCCGGCCGTGGTCGCCACCACCGGGCCCGCTCCGGCCGCGAACGCCTCCAGAGGGATGCGACCGAAGGGCTCCTCCCGCGAGGGAACGACGACCGCACGCAGGGCCGGGTTGTGCAGCCAGGCGCGGATCGCGGGGGTGAAGCGCGTGATCAGCGTCGCGTCCACGCCGTATGCGCGGATGCTCGCCTTCAGGTCCTCCTGGTACGAGGTCGGGCGCTCGTATTCGTCCGAGGTCACCGCCGCCAGGACCAGGTGCGGGGCGCGGAACCCGCGTTCCTTTAGTAGGTGCAACGCCTCCAGGAGATCGTCGAAGCCCTTCGTCGGCACGGCACGGCCCATGGCGAAAAGGAACCCGGCGCGGGCCTTGAAGGGCAGGGGCGGCGCGCTCGTCGGTCGGGCCATCTCCTCCCGGATCAGCCCGTTCGGGACGCTCACGATGCTTCCCCGGGGGACGGCGTAACTGACGACGAGGTGGCCCCGCATGTGGGAGGAGATGGCGCCGATCCGCCCGCCTCGGACGGTCGCCGCCCGCAGGGCGTCCCGCTCCCAGCGGACTCGGGACATGTCCTTGGGCCTCGTCAGCGCCGTCGTGGAGCGGGGAACGAGCAGCAGGTCCGTGGTCGGCGACGTGTAGGGGGCCAGCCCGAGGAAGGGGATGTCGAGGCCGATGAGAAGGCACCGGCTCGCGCGGTCGGCGATACGTACGGCCGCCTCGCCTGCCAGGTCGCACAGCTGCATGGAGCCGTGGATCGAGTCCGGCGCCGCCTGGACCTCCGGGATCGTGATGACGTCGGCCCTGGCCTGCCGCAGCATCTGCTGGACTTCGCCGGCCCACCGCCGGTCGTGCGCTCCCGCTGTCTCCGACATATGCGGGGTGATGACGGAGAGGTGGCCAGGCGGCAGTAGGCGGGTGAGGGCCGTGAGGAAGGCGCGGTTGCTGAAGCCGGTGCCCGACGCCGCGCCATAGAAGCCCTCGTGGAGGGCGACGACGACACGGGGCTGGCGCACCGCCTCCGGTACGGCGGCCGTCGGCGGGGGAGGTGGAGTGGCATGGTCGATGCGTACCGTGTGGTGCCTCCTTCGAGGAAGGGGTGTCGTGGGCGTGGCCATCAATGGGTGCCGTCGCGCGAGTGGTGGGACCCGCGCCTGAGTCGGCACCAGGCACGGGTGCCGTGATTACCGGTCGTCAGCGACCAGGCATCGGCCAATGCCTCGACGATGACCAGCCCTCGTCCCGATTCGGCCTCCTCCTCAAAAGCTGGAGGAGAGCAGGGCGCGGGGTCAGAACAGCCGCCGTCGGTGACCGTGATCTCGACCTCCAGGTCACCGGCGGTCTGACTCCTGCGGTCGACGCACAGGACCAGAGGCGGCCTGCCCGAGGCGAACGCGTTCGTCGCGAGCTCCGACGTGATCAGGCGGGCGTCATCAAGCAGGTCCGCCTCGGCGTCGTGGAGGGCGACCGCCACAGCCTCCCGCGCGACTTCGGCCGCCTTCGGCCCGTACGGCAGATCCGTGATCAGCGTGGTCGCGTCGGCGCCGTCGGCGTGCCCGGACGCCGGGACGCGGGCCGGACGCTCCGGTGTCGTGGTCCAGCACACTGCCGAGACGGCTTCGGGAGGTGCTCGTGCGGTGTCTCAAGGCCCACCTCTTTCTCCGTCGGCACCGGGGGCGGCGTCTTCCGCCGGGATCCAAGAACACCGGAGGAGCGGGGTGGCGCAGGACCCGATCAACGGGTCAACTCGGTCAACTTCCTTGAGAAGGAGGTGAATCAGCCGTCCGAGGGCGTCACCATGAGGGAGCGCGAGAAGTGATGGATGAACCACTGGGGCAAGAGGTGGTCGCACGTGGCACCGCAGGCAGGGCAACCCAACGACGTACTGGCGGGGTGCCTGGATGAACTCGGATGGAGCCCCAAGGCGCTTGCTCGCAAGCTGAACAGGGTGTTCGGAGCGGGGACGGTGGCCGAGTCAGCGCCGTACCACTGGCGGGACGCTGGCTCACTGCCGCGCTCGCCGTTACCGATGATGGCCGCCTACGTGCTCTCCCAGGAACTGGGTAGACCTGTCTCGGTGGCCGAACTCTGGCAGGGCCGCGTGGGCGATTCCTCGGCGCTCGTCCCTGCGGACACGGATCTCGCACGGCCCTGGACCGTGCAGGGTATGGAGGCGATCGTGGAGGACTGGGTGATGGGAGGGCTCGTAGACCGACGCCGGTTCCTCGCGATCTCGGGCGCGGGACTCCTGGCGATCGTCGCCCAGTACCTCGACGGCACCGCGGGGCGCGGCCAATATGCACCTCGGATCACGCCGTCCGTGGGTGCCGATCCGCTCGTGGACCAGGTCGAACAGCACCTGCCCATGCTTTCCGCGCTCGACGACGAACACGGTGGGGCACGTCACCTCCCTTACGTGGGTGCCCAGTTCCGTGCGGTCGGGCTGCTGATCCGCGAAGGCGGTCATGCTCCCGCCGTCGCGAGCCGCCTCATCCGTGCGCTCGCCGAGATCGGCCAGCTGGCTGGCTGGATGGCCTTCGACGCCGCCGACCACGGCCTGGCACAGCGCTACTTCGCCACCGCGCTGCGGGCAGCGCACCAGGTGAACGACCTGCCCCTGTGCGCCCACATCCTCGGCGACCTCTCCTTCCAGGCGGCCAGCCGCGGCCACCCCGCGGATGCCATCGCCCTCGGCGAGGCCGCCCGCCGAGCCAGCGACGCCGCCCCGCCAGTCGTCCGGGCATCCGTCCTGTCGCGGCTCGCCTACGCGTACGCCGCTGCCGGCCGGGACAACGACTTCGCCCACACCCGCGGGGCCGCCCGCGAGCTGATCGCCGGCCGGGACGGTAGCCAGGAGGAGCCTCGCTGGATGTACTTCCTCACCGACAACCACCTGGACTGCCAGGCGGGGTACGGCCTCATTCAGATGGGCCGCGCGCAACTGAAGGCCGACGGCGGAACGAGAGGACGGAGGTTCCTCGCCCAAGGGGCGGAGATGCTTCGCTCTGGAGCGTACGACGTCCCGCGAGGCGACCCCAGTCAGCGCAGGGCCATGTTCGAAGGGGCCTGGCTGGCCCTGGGGCACAGCGCCCACGGTGACCTGGAGGCCGCGTGCGAGATCGGTCAGATCGCCGCCGACCGCCTCGATGCCGTGCGCTCGCCTCGCAGTGCGGCCCTGCTCCACCAGCTCGCCGCAGACCTGCGGCGCCGACAGCGTAACTCCCACGTGCGCAGCTTCCTGCCGGCCCTGGAGCACGCCCTCGCCGAACACGCCCCGTCGACGCCACCTGGCCGTTAGGGTCGGGATCATGACCGCAGGGGAGCGCGTTGTCGTTGTCGGGGCTGGGGTGGCAGGGCTCACCACCGCCGTCGTTCTCGCCGAGGCCGGAGCCTCAGTACATGTGATCGCTGAGCAGGTGCCCGGCGTCACGTCGCTGGCGGCTGGGGCGATGTGGGGGCCGTACTTGGTCGAACCGAAGGACAAGGTCGACCAGTGGGGGCAGCGGTCCCTGGAGACCTTCCGCGAGCTGGCCGAGGACCCGTCGACGGGCGTCCGGCTCACCAGCGGCATTGAGGCGTCCCGCACCGCCGAGGCACCGCCGGACTGGGCCACCACCCTGCCTGGCTTCCGACCGTGCGAGCCGGCCGAACTGCCGACTGGCTTCACTGCGGGCTACCGGTTCACCGTGCCACTCATCGACATGCCCACGTACCTCGACCACCTCCTGCGTCGGCTCGACGCCGCTGGAGGCACGGTCGAGCAGCGACGCCTGGCCTCGCTCGCGGATGTCGGCCCGGCCCCTGTGATCGTCAACTGCGCCGGACTGGGTGCCAAGGATCTGGTCCCGGACTCCGACCTGCGGCCCATCCGCGGCCAGCACGTCGTCGTCACCAACCCAGGACTGACCGAGTTCTTCTCCGAGGACACCGGCTTTTCCCCAGATCTGCTGTGCTTCTATCCCCACGGCGACACCGTCGTACTGGGCGGCACTGCCGTCGACGGCGAGGGCGCCCTTGCCCCCGATGACAAGGCGGAGGCTGACATCCTGGCCCGCTGTGCCGAGGTCGAACCTCGTCTTGCCGGGTCACGTGTCTTGGAGCACCGAATCGGCGCCAGGCCAACGCGTGCCACGGTCCGCGTGGAGGCAGAGCGGCAGGAAGACGGCACCCTGGTCGTACACAACTACGGACACGGAGGCGCTGGCGTCACGCTCTCGTGGGGATGCGCTGAGGAGATTGGTGAGTTGTTGACCGCTTAATGACGGAGTATCCGAATGGATACGACCCATTACACCCTGCGCTGAAGGCGACTGTCCCTCGTCTTTGCCAGCACCGATGTGGGTGACCAGGAGTAGCCACCTCCTCAGCGCCGAGGCTCAGTTCCTCCGCGAACTGCTGATCGTGGAGGTCATGTCGCCCACGGTGACGCGGCCTCGGGGCCCCGACCTCTACGACGTCCCTCTGCTCAGGTTCGACTGACAGGCGGGAGCCGCCGAAGCCAGGGGTGGTCGGGCACGAGCACGTTGATCGCGTCCGCCAACCAGGCGCGTGCCGGAGTGCTGAGCAGCGGCAGTACCGCTTCGAAGTCCGCCTCGTCCTTGTCTCGGGTCGACCTCGCCTTGTAGAAGAGCTGCACCTCGGGCGCGAGATAGGGGATGCCGGTCTGGCTCGTCCGCCCGAGTTGGTCGATTGGCAGCCGGATCGCTGGGGCTCGCCGCGAGACCCACTGGCTGCCGTCGGCCTCGTCCAGCATGAGCTGCACCGACCAGGGCGCCTCCGGCTTTCGTCGGCACCAGATGTCGTGGAGCGGCGGCCGAAGGACCTCTCCAGGACGCCACGGTCGTAACCGCCCTTGGCCAGGTGGGTCCGCCACGTGCAGGTCCCAGCCAGCTAGGAGATTCCGTAGGCGGCCCTGATCACGCCGGAGGACCAGGACATCGAGATCGCCGTGTGCGCGCAGCTCGCGGCCGACCGCGAGTTCGATTGCGTAGCCACCGGCGATCCACCACGGGAAGTCCGCCTTGGCGAAGACCACGGCCACATCCTCGGGACGATCCGGTACCCAGCGTCCCAACACCTCAGCACTCACTTGCACATACTCCCAGGGCCCAGACGGGCGGAGGTGACGGTCGGCGACGGGCCGGCGTCACCGCCGATCGGTCGCCTACCGCCCCTACTTGCATCGAGCTACTGACAACAGCTCTGGGTGGCCTCGACGGTCCGAACCGCCTCGCGGTGCTTGTTGAGGATGTCGCCGACGAGCTCCAGGGCCTCATTCGAGACGTTGTTGTCGTTGGACCCCACGAGTTGATGGATGAGCGTGCCGAGGCCGTCGCTCCCGTTGGGAGCGTAGAAGAGCACCTTGGCGTTCTCATCGCGCGGGATGCGGCGAGGGATGTGATGGATGCCGCGGTCGGCGAGTTCCTGCTCCATACGCTCGACCTTGCGTGCGCCGAGCCGCTTGTCCCCGGTGATCAGCTTGAGACCCCGAGCCTCCCAAACGAAGAAGCCGTTCGTCTCGACGATGGTGGCGACGGCGTCGAAGGCGCCCTCGGTCGTTTCGGGGGCCACGGTACTCATGGGGCAGTCCTCGTCATCCGGGTGGGTCAGCGAGCAGCAACATACGGCGGCGCTGCCACCCATGCGGGAGAAGTTGACGAATTTGGGGTCCATGGTATAGAGGTCACTGGCCGGCCACGCTCGTGCGGAGCGCGGGGACTCCGCCGATCGAAACTCCGTGGTTCTGATCAATAGTCAGGGAGGGTGTGCCAGAACCCGTTCCGGTGGACAGAACCCAGGCAGCGAGGGTTCCGCGTTACGGAACGTGGCGCCAAGGCCACCCGCGTTCTACTGTCCAACGGCATCGCCTGACCCGCCCAACAGGAAGAACGCTGACGGCACTCGGGGCATCCTGTGTCGAGCACGGGCCGAAGTCCCCGGGGGCATGACAACACATCAGACTTATGCGATGACAGCCGCCGAGCCTGTCTTCGACAGGAATCGGCCACAGATGCTCCACGTGTCCGGTGTGGCGGAGCTCCTTTCCTCGCCAACGTGTACGGTCCATCGAACAGCCTGGTGGTCGAGGGCGCGGGGGAGTCTTGAATCTTCAACACAAGGCCGGGAACTACGTCAACGCCTCGTGGTCCATGGTGCGGCTGCGGGACCTGATCTACGACTTGGTGGGTCTGCTGTTCACGGAGCTCGGCGCTCATGGCGGGATGGCGGGTGACGACAACGCCGGCAGGGCCTTCGCCGCCGTCTACAAGCCGGCGGTGAAGACCGTCTTCGAGGCGGCCGGCCTCGCTCACCAGGTGATGGCGAACGGTGCGGGCGCCATACTCAAGGCCACCGAGGACTTCCTCAAGCAGGAGAGCGCGATTGCCGCCTCCCTGCTCGGCCAGAGCGTGGCACCCGACATCGGCGCCCAGCCCTCGAGGCCTGACTGCAACCCTCGTGGCCGCCACAACGCCGAGGAGCTGCCCGAGGTCGTCGGCGAGACCAGTTGGACCGACCAGTACCTGCTCAGCTCCCGCTTCCACGGCCAGCGGGACAAGCTCCGCAAGACGGCCAACGCCTGGCGTTCGGCGGCGGGCATCCTGGACGACGCCTACTGGGACTCCGAGAGCGCCTGGCGTACCGCGACCGCCCAACAGCTCGGCGAGACCGCCGCAGCCGTCCAGACCTTCTTCACCGTGTTCGTCGGCAAGACCCCGCCTCCATCCGAGGTCGGCGAGGACGAGACCCTGATGGCGAACCTGCCGTCCCCCTGCCGGATGATCGCCCACGCCTGCGACGCATACGCGGATCACATCGACACAGCGCTGAAGAGGATCCCGGACGAGGAAAGCCCCCTCTTCGGCGCTCCACTTGCCATCTGGGAACGACCGCAGTTCGGCGGCGAAGGACACGACGGCGGCCTGCACGAGCTCCTCAACGGCGACATGCGCACAGCGCGCCTGGGGAACATCCCTCCGGCGCTCGACAGCTCGCAGGCCAAGGTCCCCATGCCGCAGCCCGACGGGGGCGGATTCCTGCCCCTTCCATCCCTGCCACCCTTCCTCGCCCCGCTGATCCGGGTACCCCTCCTGGTCCCCGTGGGCTACCGACCACCGAACGGACCTCGCGTACAGCCTTAGCCCCACCGACACCTCCGGACCCGCGCTTCCCACCCCTCACCGCCCCTGAGCAGCAGAACTTCCAGACATGGCTGAACTCCCTGCGCGCCGGAGACGTGTCCGGCGGGAAGCCAGCCGAGGTCGCCTACCAGAAGCGGGTCGCCGGATACCCCGAGTACGAGGTCCCCATCCCACCCAGCATCAGCCCCAACAGCACCCTGATGGTCGACGGCTTCCGGAACCGCGACGGCATGGCGATCGAGGCCAAGTACGTCAACAACCCGAACAAGCCGTGCTACCGCTCGCTCGACGAACTCCGCGCGAACCACCAGTCCGGCAAGAAGGACTTCCTGTACGACAAGGACCGCAAGGAGCTCACGAAGTACAACGCCGCTCTCAACGACCCGCGCAACAAGGAGATGCGGGGCGTGGAGACCGTCACCAACAACCCGGATTCCGTGGCCTACTGGCGCGTGATGATGGCCGCCTACGGCGTCAAGGGCTACGCCCGATACGTACCCTGACCAACGGCAGCACACGAAGAGGGAGCGAGCGCGTGGACGCGTCCGAACTGGCCGAACTCCGCACCATGTACGTCTTCGGCCCCGCCGAGGGTTCCACATGGGGCCTGACCTACGAGGGGATCGAGGCCAAACTGCGCGAACGGAATACGGACACGTTCATCCGTATCGACGAGGGGGACGAAGGCCCCGTTCGCGGGTCCGTCATGCACTTCGGCATCACGGTCGGCGAGGAGAAGCTGGAGAGCATGGCCAAGCTGTCCCCCGAAGGCATCGCCATCGAGGACTGCACGGCCCATGCCGCAGCGGAGTTCGTCAAGTGGCTATGGGGCAGCATCGTCCCGGACGGCAGCAGCATCACCTTCAACACGGGGTGGGGCCTGGAAGCCGACCTGCCCGACGCACTCGTCCCCCACGTCCCCCGCCCACGCCTCGTGGCCACCTTCCTCGCTCATCTCGAATCTACTGGCGGACTGGACTGAGCCGGCAACGGGACGCAGACCGGCGGCTTCCCGAAAGGTCAGTCTCACTGGCACAGCGACGCGAGGTGTACCGTCGGCCTTCGGCGTGGCCACACCTTGCGCTTACGTGCTCAGGCCCACCGATGAGCTATTAGAACTACCGGTACTCCACCAACCACCAGGTCGTCATAGATGCAGACACGCGGCTCGTCGTCGTGGTCGGCCAGCCACTGCCGGGCAACCGCAATGACTGCAAGGCGTGGCAGCTGTCCGGGGCGAAGGATGCGTGGGCAAGACGACCGTGATCGCGGACGGCGGCTACCGGGGAACCGGCCTGGTCATCCCACACCGCCGCGAACCGCGCTAGCGAGCTCGTGCACGGTAAGCGGTGAGACGTCGAGGGGTGTGCTCGGACTCTGGTTTTCACATCTGCTGTGCCGATGTCAGGTCCGCGCTCTGCTGGTGGCTCAGCAGGCCGGCGATGGCTTGGATGGTGTCGCTCAGGTGTTCGCGGCGGCCGAGGTGGCGGGCCAGGGCCCACCAGTTCTTCAGATGTGCGATGCCGTGCTCGACCTGGATACGGCGTGAGGAATGTGCCTTGCGCTGGCGCTCGTGCATCTCCTCGTACCAGTCGGGGGCGTTCTTCTTGAACTTGCGGTGTGGCGGTGTCACCACGCGTCCGCCGGTCTGCGCGCCCAGTCCCTGGTAGCCGGCATCGGCGAGAACTTCGACTGCGGGCCCGTCGGCCAGGAGCTTGACCAGCCCTAACTGACGGGCGTGGGTGATGTCCGCGCAGCTTGCGGGACGGGCCGGGCTGCACCACAGCACATGGCCTTCGCCGTCCGTGACCACCATGGATTTGACGGCGTTCTGCTTGTTCTTGCCGGAGATGAACTTGTCCCTGTCCTTGCGTCCGGCGGCGGGCCGCCGGACCCGGATCTCCGTGCCGTCAACAATGCCGGTCTTCCCGCTCGCGCCGAGATGCTCGACGACCTCGGCCAGGGTCCGCAGCCGCACGTCGGGGCTGACAATGCACCCTCGCTCGGCAAGCAGGGGCCTCACCTTGTTGATGGCCCGGGTGATGGTGGAGCGGTCCACGCCGAACCAGCAGGCAAGCACGTCGTGGGTAGCCCCATGACGAAGATGGACGAGGGTGGCCAGCAGACGGTCGACGAACACCAGGCGGTGCTTCGAGCCGGCCCCGACGGCCCGCTTCCGCGGACGGGACGCAAGCCTGGCCTGGTGACGCTCATGCCACAACGGCCCGACCTCGCTGACGAGTTCGGCAATCACTCCGGCCGTCAGGCCCGTGATCCGCCGGTTACCGATGATCGCCGCACGAGACGTGTTCCCCACCACACCACCATGATCGACGATCGGAAGCTCGTCGTCTCACCGCTTACCGTGCACGAGCTCGCTAGCCGGGAAGCAAGCCCGACGATCAACGGGCAGGTCGGCCGGATTCACTGTCACTCGACAGTGCGACGTCCGCATCCGTCCGTGAACCGCAGCGGCCCTGCCCGAGCAGGGCAGGGCCGCCGGCCGCCTACGTCAGCTGTAGGACTTGATCATGTGCATGTCGTTCCGCTCCCAGCCGGCGGGGTTGGGATTGAGCCAGCCTCTCTGTGCCCCCGTGAGCGTTCCATCGGGTCGGCTCAGCCATGTGAAGAGGGATTCGTTGCCATCGGTGTACGAGTACATGGCTCCCATGTCGTCGAGTCCGTCACCGTTGTAGTCCCCAGGGACGATGTGCATGTTCTCCCGGTACCAGTTCCCCGCCGCCGACTGCCACATGACGGTGGAGGAGGTGTCAAAGGCGCCGTTGGCGTTGCCACCCAGGATGCGGAACTGAGCGTCACTTCCGTTGGCGTAGTCGTACCAGAAGGTGATGTCATCGATGCCGTCGCCGTTGAAGTCGCCGGCCTCGACGAACGTTCGGCTCCAAGCCCCCCACGTGGTGGCTGTACCGGCCCAGGAGGTGATGCTTCCCGTGAACGCGCCGGTGGGTGTGGTGAGGAAGGTGTGCATCTTCAAGTCGCCGTTGGAGTATCCGTAGAGCGCGGCGATGTCGTCGCGGCCATCGCGGTTGAAGTCACCTGTGGTGAGCTTGCTCTCCTTGATGTTCCACCAACCGGCCTTCTGCGTGTAGGAGGGGAAGGGCGAGTTGAACCCGCCATCGGGCCGACTGGTGTAGGTGAACAGGGTGTCGTGTCCGTCGTAGTAGGCGTACCAGACCGCCACGTCGTCACGGCCGTCGCCGTTGAAGTCCCCGGATTCCAAAGTCATGTTGGCCGCGTAGAACCCCTGCGGACCCGAGCTCCAGGACGCGATCGGACTACCGAAGCCGCCGGTCGGCGTGGCCAGGGCGGTATAGAACCGTGCGACGCCATTGCCGTAGTCGTAGAGCATGGCTGCGTCTGTTCGTCCGTCGCCGTTGTAGTCACCGCTGGTGAACTTCATCCGGTCGACGTTCCACGTGCCCACGAGGGACGTATAGGAACGGAACGGCTCAGTCAGCCTGCCGTCCGTCCCTGCCTTCATGGTGAACATGGCTGAATGTCCGTCAGGGTAGCGGTACCAGGCAGCCATGTCGCTGCGCCCGTCGCCGTCGTGGTCGCGCCGGGTCCGTGTGCCCGTGGTCCACGTCGACTCACCGGCGGCGTTGTAGACCGTCAGGTTTCCGTAGTCCTGCAACACCGCGTAGCCGCCAGGAGAAGAAGTCTTCGACTCCCAAAGGAGTGCGGTCCCGTCGGCCTTGGAGACGACGAGGTTCCCGTCCTTGCGCATCTCCATGAAGGCACCTGGGTTACCTTCGGTCTTCGTCCTCCAGACAGGGATGTTCGCCTTGGAGAACAGCACGGCGTCTCCGTCGGCCTGCATGTCGAGGCGAATCGTGCCACCTGGCGCGCTCACCGAGTGACCGCTCTCTATCTTCGCTCCGGGCGCCAGTTGGAGGCCGCGGGTACCGTTGACCGTCAGACGGGGACCGAAGGCGACGTTGTTGACGCGATCCTTGCCGGGCCACGCCACGAGCTCGTTGGCGGCTGTACGCGCCCACAGGTCCGGCGTGGCGTCACTCACCATGTCGCCGTTGGAGGCGACCACCGGGTAGGTGTTGGGCCAGATGCCGGAGAAGATCTCGACACCCTGCGTTTCGGCCCAGGACGCCACGTCGAGCTTGCCGTGCGAGTTGTTGCGTCCGGCGTACTGGTAGATCTTGCCGTTGGTGCGATCCCGCGCCCAGAGGTCCGCCACTCCATCGCCGGTGGCATCGCCAGGCGCGATGAGGTCGAGATCCTTCCACCCCTTGCCGCCGACGAGGACGGGAAGGAACTCATCCTGGACGTCGAGTTCACCACTCTCTGCTCCGTAGTAGAGCCACAACTCGTCGTCGTTCTTGATCAGCAGGTCCGCGGTCGGGTGGGTACCGTCGAGGCTGCCGGGTCCGGCACCGACGTCGTCGATGGCAAGAATCTGACTGTTCTCGCTCTGCCAATGATCGAAGCCTGGCTCTTGGAAGCACCCCTCGTCCGGGTTGAACTTTGGGCAGGCGACCTTCAGTTCGATCCGTGCGGTGGCGTCGATGCTGCCGAGGCCACTGTTGGGATACAGCCACAACCTGTACTTCTTCTCAACGGGGTCCCACACCCGGGTCAGCAGATCCTCGGTACCGTCGTTGGACCAGTCACCGCGATGCGTGGTCTGGCTCTGGGTGAAGTCGCCGTTGTTGGCGATGGTCGAGAAGGTGCCGTCACCGTTGTTGCTGTACGTCACCAGGTTTCCGGCGTTGTCGAGGTTCCAGAGATCACTCAGACCGTCGCCGTTGAGATCGCCGGGACCGTCCTTGACGCCGGTGCCGTTGGCGTAGAACAGGTACGCCTTCTCGTCGGAGCGGTTGCCCGCGGCGTCCACGCTGTACACGTAGAGCCGGTGCGGCCCGAGTGTGCGGGGGGTGAGGTTGGCCAGCGCAGTGCCTCCTGCGCCTGAGGCGCGTGCGATGCGCAGCTTGGGGTCCCAGTCGGTGTAGAAGCCGTACTCGACGACGTCGCTCACCCCGTTCGCGCCCAGGGTGAACGTACCCTCGCTACGAGCCTGGGACGTGTTGGAGGGCCAGCCTGCCGTGCCGTCAGGGAACTGCGTGGAGACCACAGTAGGCGGGGACGAGGGGCGGGTTCTGTCGACGGTGAACCGGCAGGTCCTGGACCAGGCAGAGGTGTCGTTCGCAGCGTCCTTCGCACGCACCTTCCACTCGTAGGAGCCAGTCGGCAGGGTCGCCGCATCCTTGATCAGGAGTGTCGTGATGCGGTTGCGCTGCGCGCTCACAGTGGTGTCGACGACCGGTGCCTTGCCCGTGGGGGAGATCTGGAACTGGGCCGAGAGATTGCCGGCGTCAGCGTCCTTGATCTTGGCGAAGACGCTGATCGCGGTGTTTCCGATCAGGCCACCCCCGCATGGGACATTGGGGTCCGTGCCGAGGCCGCTGGGAGTCTCCGGCGGGGTGTTGTACTTGGTCTCGAGAACTGCGGTCTTGGGGTCGAAGCGCTTCCACTCAAGAGTGTCGTTCTCGTCCTTGGCCTGAAGACCGACCGTGAGGGTGGCCGAGCCCTTGCTCGCAACCGACTTCACCGCCGCCGTGGCATCGAACTCAAGGTTGCCGGAAGGGCAGTCGCTGCCCCAGCCCTTGGACTCGTGAACCTCGTCGATCAGCGCCAGATTCTTCGGCTTGGTGTTCCAGCTCGTCTTGTTGTTGATGGGACCGGTCTGGTGGAGCTGCACCCAACTGGGCTCGCACGACCACGACCACTTGTTCTTGATGCGGAACGTGGACTGCTTGACGACCTTGCCGCTCAGTTCCGACGTCGCCATCTGGAAGTAGGAGCGCGAGGTGCCGCCCGTCTCGTCCTCGTGGCCGACCCGTGCGTCGCCCTTGTAGTTCCAGTAGATGTTTCGAGGCCACGCCTCGTAGGCCCACGCCCAGTTCTGCTTCTTTCCCTCGGCAGTGGACGGGTCCAGGTAGACAGGGTAGACGGTTGACGCGGCAGAGAGCATCTGCTGGTCAGGAGTGAGCTGGAGGGTCTCACCGTCGGCGCTCACCTCGGTGGCCATGACCGCGTCGTGAGCACCTGGTGCGGGCTCGAAAGCACCATCCTCCGATGAGGAGCTCATGAGGGCCATGGCCCGTTGCGGAGCGGGGGCCGTGGTCTTGGAGTCCCACATCATGGGAGCCGACGAAGTGAACGCGGTCTCGCCGGCGGGATTGCGTGCCTCGATGTTTCCCGCCTCGTCCGCACTGACCGTGAGACCCACCGTCTGGATACGCAACGAGATCGTCGCCAGCTCGGGGTTCCTTGCCGCCTCTGGTGTCTTGACGACCAGGACCTCGGAGGACCCCTCTGCATCCGCCTTCAGCAGCAGGTCGACGCCGGGAAGAACCTCGCCGTAGGTGGCGACGTCACCGTTCAGGGTTGGCTTCGGCAGCTCCTTGGGCCAGCTGTAGGAAAGCGTGCGGCCGTCCTTGACGTTGGTGACCATGGGGCCCGCCCCACCGCCGGAGAACGACACGTCCACCGAAGTCGCCCTGGGCACAACTCGCCCATCGGCAGCGAAGGTGAGGGTCGGGTCAATGTTCACCCACTCCTGCTGGCTGCGGATGCGCACCGGGGAAGCGTGGCGAATCTCGGAGAAGGTCCCATCCGGGTTGGCCCAGTAGTCGGAGCTTTCGGTACGCCGCGAGATCACCTCCACCTGGGTACCGTCAGCAACGGCCTTGGCCTGGGCTGCTTCTTCCTCTGTCGGCTCAGCCCCGGTCGGGACGGGGTCGGTGGCCACAGCGGGCGCAGTGGCCGGCGCGCCCCCCAGAAGATCAGGGGCGAACACACCGGTGAGGGCAAGACTCAAAGCGATGGCGCCGGAAGCCGCTTTGACACGAGGTCTACGTCTGCGTGGGTGCATAGAAAGTGCGGACAATTCTCAAATTCGCTTTCTTTGACACGTCGGGAAGCGGCGCCACTCTAGTGCCGACAGGGCTATCATGCGACCCGTGATCAATCGGTGATGTGATCCACATCACCCCTATTTGATCTTGACCCGGAAAGCCGACACCTCCTTCTGACCTGCAGAAAGTGGAATCGGCCCCTCCGAATGCCCGTTTCACTCCGGTTGAAGCGACAATCAACCAGCCCCTTTTTTCGAGCCTCAGAAAGCACCCTCAATTTCACGGCTCAGTGGCCAGTTCTCTCTCTGCCGGAACACCTTCTGCCGACCACCTGACTGCTATGTTTTGCCGGTTATTTTTGGATAGCCTGCAGGGGGTTTCGTGCCGTGGTACAAGAAGGGCGACAGCGTAAAGACGCAGTCGCTCGGAAGCCGAAGCGGGGCGGGGGTGGCTGCTCTCGCGGTCCTCGTCGGCCTGCTTCCCGGGTCGGTGGCGGTGGCGGCCACCACAGGCGCCGGCAACCGTCTACCGTCTCTCGAGCAGCCGGATGCGGTCGCGGTGAAGAGGACCGCTTTCGAAGACGGTTCAGCCTGGAACAGAGTCGACGAGGCGAGCGCCGATGCGCGCACGCGCATACCCACCGTGAACTGGCCTTCGGCCGGGAACGCACGGGTGGATCTCTCGCTCTTCAGCCCGCTCAGCACTCACGCGTTGACCGCTCCGAGGCAGGCCCGACAGGCCTTCCGACGTGCCGGGGACCTGCCTGTCAGCGTCCTGGCATCGGCGAAGGAAGCCCCGTCGGCGTCGGCCCCAAAGGCCACGCCGACGAAGGTCGACGTGATGGTCTCGGACCGGAACGCCACTCGTGTCGCGGGCGTTGAAGGCATCCTGGCCTCCGTCTCACGAGCCGACGGCCGCGCTGAGAAGGCGACCGTTCAGGTTCGGGTGGACTACGGCGGCATTCGAGGTGCTTACGGGGGAGGCTGGTCCTCCAGACTCCGCCTGGTTCAGCTGCCCTCGTGCGCCCTGACCACACCACACATTCCGAGATGTCTCGTGCGCACTCCGGTTGCGACGAACAATGACTCCGAAGCCGGCACGCTCACCGCGAAGGTGGTCACGAACGCACCGAGTACCGGCTCGCGGACGTCGATGGCGGTCTTCGCGGCCGAGGCTGACTCCGGCGGCGCGGCGGGCGACTACAAGGCCACATCGCTGAGCAACTCCGCGTCCTGGAGCGGCGGCGGTTCCCCAGGTGCCTTCAGCTGGTCCTACGGGATCGGCGTGCCCGAAGTGCCCGGCGGGCTCAAGCCCTCCTTCTCGCTGAACTACTCCTCCCAGGCCGTCGACGGCCGCACCGCGTCGACCAACAACCAGCCCGGCTGGGTCGGTGATGGCTGGGGCTTGGAGCCCGGCTTCATCGAACGGCGCTACCTGAGCTGCAACGACGACATGCAAGGGGGGACGAACACCGCCAAGAACGGCGACCTGTGCTGGGGCCCCGACAACGCCACGCTCTCATTGGGTGGCAAGACCACTGAACTCGTCTACGAGAAGAACAAGGGCTGGCACGCCGTCACCGACAACGGCGAGAAGATCGAGCGCCTGACCGGAGCGGTCAACGGCGACGACAATGGCGAGTACTGGAAGGTCACCACAACCGACGGCACCCAGTACTTCTACGGTCTGGGGCGCCTGCCCGGCTGGACCCAGGGCAAGGAGGAAACCGAGTCGACGTGGACCGTTCCCGTCTTCGGCAACCACGCGGGCGAGGAATGCCACAACGCCACATATTCCGCCGGCTGGTGCCAGCAGGCGTGGCGGTGGCAGCTCGACCATGTAGTCGACAGTCACGGCAACGCCATGTCCTACTACTGGGACAAAGAGGGCAATCACTACAACCGCAACGTCTCCTGGACCACCGGCAAGGGAACAGCGACCCCGTACATCCGCGGTGGATCCCTCGACCGTGTCGAGTACGGGCTGCGTGAAGGTGCCGTATATACAAGCAAAGCCATGGCCGTGGTGGACTTCACCGTTGCCGAGCGCTGCCTCCAGGAGTGCGGCACATTCGACGCGGCCCATGCCAAGAACTGGCCGGACGTTCCGTTCGATCAGGACTGCAAGGCCGACACCGACTGCAAGGATCGCAACTCACCGACCTTCTGGTCCCGTAAGCGCCTGATTGACATCACGACCCGCGTGCTGACCGGCGGCGCCTTCAAGGAGGTCGACACCTGGACACTGGAACAGACGTTCCCTGTCTCCGGTGACGGCACACCCCCCGCCCTGTGGCTCGCGTCCATCACCCGCGCCGGAAAGGTCGGCGGCACGGCTGCCCTGCCGAAGGTCAGCTTTCTCGGCGAGCAGATGGACAACCGTGTTGACAAACTTGGCGACGGCCTGGCCCCGTTCATTCGCTACCGCATCTACCAGATCAACACCGAGTCAGGGGGCAGCATCGGCGTCTACTACAGCGCCCCCGACTGCAAGGTCGGCGACATGCCGACCCCGGATTCCAGCAACACTCGGCGTTGCTACCCCGCCAAGTGGGCCTACGAGGGGGATACCCCGAAGCAGGACTGGTTCCACAGATACGTGGTCACGAAGGTACTCGAAGGCGACAACATCGCCTCGACACCGGATACCCAGACCGAGTACGACTATCTCGGCGGCGCGGCCTGGGCCAAGAGTGAGGACGAGTTCACCAAGCCCGAACACCGCACCTTCTCCGACTACCGGGGCTACGGCACCGTCCAGACCCGGTCCGGCACCGGTCTCGAACCGCGCACGCTGGCAGAGACCCGGTACTTCCGAGGCATGGACGGCGCCGAAGTGAGGGACAGTGCCGGCGGAGTCGTCACCGACCGCCCGCAGTTCGCGGGCATGCTCCGCGAGACGGCCGTCTACGACGGCGACGGAGGCCCCCTGGTCTCCGCCGTCTCCAGCACACCTTGGCGATCTGATCCCACAGCCACACGGCTGCGGGACGGACTGCCCGCACTCGAGGCCCGCAGGAGTGGGGTTGCTTCGGAGACCACCCGCACCGCGGTGGCAGGCGGTTCCGATCGCAAGGTGACCGTCACCCACTCGTACGACGAACTCGGCATGGAGGTGGCCTCTTTCTCCAGCGGGGATGAAAGCCGGACCGGCGACGAGTCGTGCACGACCACGACCTACGCTCGCAACACCGACAAGCACATACTCAACAGAGTCTCCCGTCAGGAATCCGTCGCTGTCCCGTGTGGTCAGACCGTCGACCGACCGGCCGACGTCATATCCGACAAGCGCTACTTCTTCGACGGCAGCACCACCTTCGGTGCGGCTCCCACCATCGGCAACGTCACACGAGCCGAGCAGATCAATGGCGACGGTACCGGCTACGACCTCAAGAGCACCGCGGAATTCGACCCCTACGGACGGACCACCGAGACCGGGGACGCCTTCGGGAAGGTCACGAAAACGGCGGTCACCCCGGCCACGGGCGAGGTCCCCACGAGCTCAACGGTCACCAATCCACTGGGCCACACGTCCAAGACCACGCTCGACCCACTGCGCAGCCAGACGCTGGCAATGACCGACGCCAACAACAAGACGACTACAACGGCTTACGATCCCCTCGGCCGTGTCACGAAGATGTGGCTTCCTGGCCGGGCAGCCGCGTCCTTCAGTGAGTCGCCGAACTACGCTTTCGCCTATACCGTAAGAACCGACGGACCGACAGTGGTTGCGACCACGACACTCCAGCACGACGGGACCTTCCGTACGTCGTACGACCTCTACGACGGTCTCCTGCGTCAGTTGGAGACCCAGGAGCCGGCCCCTGACCTGAGCGACGGCAGGCTCATCTCGGAAACCTCCTACGACAGCCGTGGCATGGCATGGCGCACCTCCGGCAAGTACTACGCGACGGGTAAGGCGGAGCCCGTGCTGGTACGCGGCGACAGCTCCAAGTACCCGGCATCCACGGAGGTCACCTTCGACGGAGCCGGACGCCCGGTCATCGAGATCTCCAAGTCGTTCGGCGACGAGAAGTCCCGCACCACGACGTCGTACGGCGGTGATCGCACCACAGTGGTTCCTCCCACCGGTGGGACCGCGACCACGACGCTGACGGACGCGCTCGGCCGGACCACGGAACTGCGCAGCTACACCAATGCGGAGCGCACGACGTACCAGGCGACGAAATACTCGTACGACAAGCGCGGCTACAAGATCAAGACCGTGGACCCGCAGGGAAGCACCTGGACGTACACCTACGACAGTCGCGGACGTCAGACCGAGACCGACGACCCGGACAAGGGCGTCAGCAAGAACGACTACGACGCCGGCGACCGTGTTACCGACACCGAGGATGCTCTCGGCGACGTACTGCACACGGACTACGACGCGCTCGGCCGCAAGACGGCTGTGAAGAACGGCGCGACCACTCTGGCCACGTGGACCTACGACACCGTGGCCAAGGGACACCCCACCAGCTCCACTCGCTACGTAGACGGCCAGGCATACACGTCGCAGGTCAACTGGTACGACAACCGCTACAACGCCAACTCCTGGCAGCTGACCGTCCCCGCCGCCGAGGGCGCGCTGGCAGGCACCTACAAATGGACTGCGGGCTTCAACGCACATACCGGCAAGAACGAATGGACCGAGCATCCAGCGATCGGCGGTCTCCCCAAGGAGAAGGTCAGCACGGCCTACACCCCCACTGAGGGCCTGCCGATGAACACCAGCATCGCCGGATCGATGCTCGCGGGTGCCACCGAGTACAACCGCTACGGCCGGCCGATCCGCTGGGAGACCGGCGAATTCGGAGGCAAGGTCATCCAGACCTTCGAGTACGACGAGCACACCCAGTCCATGACCCGCTCAGTCACGGACCTGGCCAAGACGTCGCAGCGCATCGACGACACCGTCTACGGGCGGGACAGTTTCGGCAACGTCACCAGCATCACCACCACATCAGGTCAGGACGCGACCGCGGTCGTCGACACGCAGTGCCTCACTTATGACGCGCTGCGCCGAGTCACGGACGTCTGGACCGCCACCTCCGGCTGCGACAGAGCCCCGAGCAGCCAGAACGTCGGTGGGCCCGATGCCTACTGGACTTCCTACACCTACAACGCCAGTGGCGGGCGTACCAAGGAGGTTCAGCACTCCACGTCGTCCGGACCGGTACAGGACATCACCCGGACGTACTCCTACCAGACGGCGACAAATCACCGTCTCGCATCCGTCGAGACTCAGGGGGGCGCCCGCGACGGCACTGTGGACAGCTACTCCTACGACGCAGTCGGGAACACCACCCGGCGTCCAGGCCCCAACGGCCCGCAGACCCTCGACTGGGACGTGGACGGGCATCTCGGCAGCGTCGGAACGGCGGGCGGGAACGTCAGCTCGTACGTCTACTCGCCGAACGGAGAGCGCCTGATCCGCAAGGACGCGTCTGGGACTACCCTCTATCTGCCAGGCGGCACCGAGGCCCGACTCGACAAGGCGGGCACCGTCACCGGAACTCGCTACTACACCCACGCCGGAACCACCGTCGCCATGAAGTCGGCAGGGAAGTACACCTTCCTCCTCGGCGATGCCCAAGGCACCCAAACCGTCCAGGTCGACGCGTCCACGGGCGCGCTGAGTCGCCGCAAGACCACGATCTTCGGCGACACTCGGGGCCCCCAGCCGACGAGCTGGGTGGGTGACAAGGGCTTCGTCGGCGGCGTGAAGGACGCGACTGGCCTGACACACCTCGGCGCCCGCGAATACGACCCGTCCATCGGACGCTTCGTTTCTGTCGATCCAGTCATCGACGACCAAGACGCCCAGCAGATGGGCGGCTACACCTACGCTCACAACAACCCGGCGACGCGCAGCGATCCCTCAGGGCAGTACGACCCCGACGAGGCTGGCCATTGCCGCAAGTTTCGTGCGCAGTGCGACGGCAATCGGGTGAAGCCCCTACCCGAGCGCACGGCGAACCCCAACCCTGGAAAGGATAAGCCAAAGGCTACTGTCCCGACCGTCAAGAACAAGGACCTGCAGAATTTCCTCGATGCTATCTACGCCCGCCCGCAGGCGAAGAAGGTTCTCGGGGACGGAAAGTCTACGACCGCGATCCTCGAAGAATTGAACACCGGCAAGAAGGTGGGCCCCGAGGGTAAACCAGGAGAAGAAACGGGATTCCACATCGAGAAGGGTTACAACTATCTTGCCAACGTCTCCAGCATTCTCCAGAAGAATCGCGACGCGAAACAAAAGGGGAAGCCGGCACTTTTGACCGAGGCGGAGGAAGCTCTAGCAATGAAGGAAGCAAAGGAGCTTTTCGACGCCCTCAACAGTGAGGACGTGGCAGGGACCTTCACCTCTGAACTGGAAGCCAATCCGGACAGAAAAAAGACGCTCCTGAGCAATCGTGCTTCCGTCCTTGGCCGCGAAGCGATGTCATCCATCACCGGACAGTCCTTCGAGAATCACCCCGACACAGACCCACGGCGCCCCAACCCGGAAAGGGTCCAGGTGGGCGAGCCGACCAAGGTACGTGGTGCGATGCGGGGTCTCGGCCCTCTCAGCGTGGCCGTGGCGGTGCTGGGTTACGGCGTTACGGTACAGGATGAGGGCTTGGTGGAAGGCACGAAGTCAACACTGTGGAGCCTTATCGACCCCTGGGGGATCGGCACAGATGACATATGCGCCAACCATGGGTGTGAAGCATAGGTAGGGCGTAGCCATCGCAGGTGCCCGGCCGGACGATCCGGCCGGGCACCCTCCATGCATTCGAGCAGAGCGACGAGAGAAATGATCGACAGAGCAAACTTCCTCCCCCGGCTACTCCGTGATTTCCCGGACATCTCCCAGGAGGTGGCCCGCTACCGTGACGCAGAGGACGCATCCCAGGAGCCGGCCACATGGGACAACATGGAGCTCGATTCATTCTATGGCCAGTTCGCGATGCAGGTGCTCAGCGAGCTCCTGACTCGCTCCACTGACCCTTCCACGAGGACTCCAGAAGGGCTGGGGCGATTCTTTGACTTCCTCGAAGAGCTCGTAGACAGCCCTAGCAAAGTGATCTCCGAGGGCACGTTCTCCTACGTCATCGAGGGGTTTCTGCAGTCGAGAGATCTCGTCGATCTCGCCCTCGAATGGTCCGGGCCTGTCACACATGATCTTTTCGTCAACGTGCTCACCTACTACGAAGCCGAATTCGATCCGAACCATCCCCGCCGGACGAAGAACTCCTAACCTCGATCTTTCGTGACGGTCCGTCGGTTTCTTCGGCGGGCCGTTTCGGTTGTTCGGGTCGGTGGCGGGCAGGTTGATGGCCCGGCTGTCGCGTCGGGCGGGCGCCGGGTTCCACGGCTCCGGTCGGGTGGTGCTGCTCGCAGGGACGGGGACGTGCTGGTCAGCCGGGGTTCGGGAGTGTGTTGAGTCGTGCAGGGCGGCGGTGATCACGTTGGTCCAGGGCCAGTGGCGCGCGAAGCGGAGGTGCCGGCGGTGGGCGGTGGTGACGAGCTGGGCGGCGGCGGAGAAGAGGCGGAGCCTCAGACGGCGGGACTCCCACCTGTGGGTTTCGCCGGTCAGAGCGAGCATGGGCATCCAGGCCGGCAAGTCGAGGGCGATCTGAACGATCTTCAGCCAGATCTGTTTCTGCGCGGTGTCGTGCAGGGGCAGGTTGCGCAGCCGGTGGCGCGAGCGGCCCGGATGTGGTCCTCGGTCCGTGCCCGCTGGCGGTGCCGCAGCTCCAGTGCCGCGATCGGTTTGTCGGTGGTGTTGGTGGCGAAGCAGGTCAGCCGCAGCCCGTCGGAGTCTGTGATCCGCAACTGGGCGCCGGGGTGCGGTCGTTCCTTGCGGAGGATCAGGCGCATTCCCTTCGGCCAGCCCTTGAGGGCATCGCCGTCGAGTTCGGCGACCCGGGCGCCGTCGCGGATCTCGCCGCCCGGCTCGAGGGCCACAGTCCACGCGGCGGGCGGGACCTTGAGGACGGCTTGGTGGATGGCGTCGGTGATGGTCATGCCGACCGAGTACGACAGCCACCTTCCCCTTTGGGCGAGCCAGGCGATGAACTCGTGGGTGCCGGCTCCGGAGTCGGTACGGATCAGCGTCTGGCGTCCGCGCCGGTACTTCTTCGGCAGTTGGGCCAGGGCGAGCTGGCCAGTGGTGATGTGGTCGGCAGCGGTGTTGCTGCCCGCGTTGCCCGGCCTGAGCAGGCCGGCCACTGGCTCCCCGCTGCCACCGCTTCCGTGATCGATGAAGGCCATCAGGGGATGGTGTCCGAAGGTCTTCTTCCACGTCGCGGTGGCGTCCTGCTTCTCGGAGTGGGACAGCACGAGCGCCCCGTCCAGGTCCACGATCACCTGCCCCGTGACATCCGGGGCCGCGTTCCTGGCCTCGTTCCAGACACGCTCGCGGGCTTCGGCCCGCGCGGCCCTTATGGCGGAGAGCGCCTTTGGCCCGGCGGAGGCGAGGCTGTCGACGAGCCGGGAGACCGTCGGGTCGGAGGCCACCAGGCCGAACACGGCCGGCTCGGCCCGCAGCATCCCGACATCCGCAAGGCAGTCCCCGCCCAGCGCGACCGCCAGGGCGACATCCAGCAGGATCTTTCCCGGATCGTGCACCGCCCGCGGACGTCGCCACGGAATCAGTGCCGTCGATATCGCCCGGTCCAGCCCTGCCTTGCGGACGATCTCGACCAGCAGCACGGCCCCGGCCTGGGACACCACCGCATGGCCGCCGCCCTCGATGCGGACACGTGGATAGGACCCGATACGCTTTTTCACCTGAGAAGTGCCTCCGGCGGCGGCAGGAACGAGGACCTCGACAATCCTCATTCTTGCTGGTCAGAGGCGCTTTTCGCTTACCTGACCATCCGTCGGACAGCCCGCTTCATGAAAGCGCGAGGCTAGGCTGCGGCGTCCGGGACCTTGGGCTTGGGTACATCGACATGCCCCATGGCTCGGTCGATCGTGATCTCGATGACCACGCGCTCCGGGTCCGGAGCCGGCGTGCGCCGGTACCGCTTTCCGTAGCGCGTCACAGCGTCGTCCACTGCGGCTGCGTCCGTGCGCACTTCAGCCGTGCCTTCCAGCGTCGCCCAGCGACCTCCGTCCACCTGGCAGACGGCGACGCGCGCTTGGCCGGGAAGCGCCGCCTGTACGTTGGCGACTTTCCTACTCGATTTGCGGGTGATAACCCGCGCGATGCCGGCGGCGGCGTCCACGGTGACCCCAACAGGCACGACATGTGGACGGCCATCTGGGCGGAGTGTGGTCAGAGTGCACAGGTGGTACTCATTCCAGAACTCCAGGTAGTCAGTTCCTCTGCGGTGTATTTCGGCATGCATGCCTGGAAGCCTAATCGCGAGTGATGTCCTGACTGTCCACACCCCTCCTCCCGTCGCGAGAGGCAGGGCTTTTCGGTGCTGGATGTGTCTATTCGGTGCATTTGCAAGCAATGAAAGCGTCTCGGGTCGGTAACGAAGGCAACCTCTCTTGAGGTGCTTGGCATGGCCACATCGTTCGTGAGAACTGCCAGCTCAAAAGCATGATCTACAAGTAGGTGTGCCGATTTAGTGCGATTTGGTGCGTCGATGCTGCTGCGACCCGGTAGGCGCTTTCCAGCCGGATCTTGATGCGGCTTCGCGTAGTGTCCGATGAAGTCCCCAGAGCCTGCCCGGGGTGCTTTGCGTCGTGTCATTGCTCGTTCGCGTCAGTGACTTCGGTGTCTGAGGAGTCTTGGGCGCGCGCCCGCTGTGGTTCACGGATTAGGCCCTTCGCGGCCTGGATCGACGTACTGCCCTCGATACCCGTGATCACTTTCGGCTGCGCTGTGCGGCGGGACTGGACATGGTCGAAAAGGGTGCGGCCGTCGCCCTACTTCGTGTCGGAGCAAATCCACGGCTGGTGCGAAGGGGATTACTGATGTGGCCGGGAAGAACTGACCGCGAGGCGACTGAACACAAGGTGCCTGCGCAGGGCGGGTTGAGCCGTCGGCGCTTGGGGCGGTGGCGTACCGCTCAGAAGCGGACGGTGGAGCGGGACCTGCACCGTCGGCTGCGTCGCGAGCTTCGGGACCTCGGCGTCCAGCCGCCGCTGGACGTGAAGGAGCTGTGCCGGGCGCTCGGCGAGAGGCGAGGACGGCCGATCGTCCTGCGGCCATTCCCGCTGGAGAAGCCCGGACCGTCGGGGCTGTGGGTCGACACGCCTCAGATGGACGTGGTGCTCTACCAGCAGGAAACGACCCCCCTGCATCAGGATCACATCATCCTGCACGAGGTGTTCCACATCATCGTGGCCGAGGACGAGCAGGCCGAGGAGGAGCAGGAAGCTCCGGACGACTTCGTCGAGGGCTGGGCCACGATGATCCCGGTGCTCGATCCCGCGCTGATCCGGCGTGTGGCCCGCCGATGCTCGTACGACGACGGGGAAGAGTGCGCCGTCGAGCTGGCAGCCACGATCGTCCTGGAGTGGTCGTCGGTGCTTGACCATGTTGCCCCGATGCCGGAGGACCCCACGGTGCAGCGGGTACAGGCGGCTCTCGGCGACCGACGAGGGTGGCTGTAACCCATGACCGAACTGGATCCTCCTGTGCCTCGCCGCTGCCGTGGCGTGGAAGCTCTATCAGTGGTCACGAGCCCCGCAGGACGCGCCGCTGCGTTCCGTCACTCTGTGCCTGCTCACCGCCCTGCTGTCCTACCCCCTGGCCATGCCGGGTGGCGGTTCGGGCGTCGACACCGTGGCCGGGCATGGCACGGCGAAGCTCATACAGAACGTGCTGCTCCTGCTGACGGTCTACTTCCTGATGTGCTTTTACCTGTACTCCGCCGACGGGCCGACCGCCCGTCGACGGGCCCGACGAGAGGCCGTCGTCGTCGCGTTGGTGGCCGTGGCTATCGTCGTGGCCGCGGATGCGGTCCCCCATGATGTCTTCGCCGGCTCCTTCAGCACGGCGGACATGACGATCCCGCAGATCGCCTTCTTCTACGGTGTCACCGGCCTGTACCTCATGTACGCCCTCGGCGTCACTGGTCGGTGGACCCGCCAGTACGCCCGCATGTCGCAGCGCCCGCACGCGACGGGATTGTGGATGGCCGCTGTGGGCCTGAGCGCGATGGCGGTGGCCTGCGCCGTCCGCGCGGTCTTCGTGGCCGTCCGTTGGAGCGGCGGGACCGTACCGCAGCCGCTCATGGCGGGCGTCGCGGTGTTCCTCGTCGTGTCCATCCTGCTCTTCGTCTCCGGTGTCACGTATGCGGGGGCCCGCGCGAGGGTCACCTCCGCGCGGCTCTGGCTGCGGCGACGCCGTGACCACCGCCGCCTGGCCCCGCTGTGGCTGCTGCTCACCGACGCGTACCCCGAGAACGTGCTGCGGCCGGCTTCTCCGGCGCTTTGGGATCGTTGGAGGGCGCATGGCGTGCACCGGCGCTACCACCGGCGGATAGTGGAATGCCGGGACGGGTTGGTTGATATCAGCCCGTATCTGGCTCGCGAGGGTGAGGGCGCCGAAGTCCTCGCCCTCCCCCCTGCCGTGCTGGCGGACCGCCTCCGCCGAGCCGTCACCACGATCGGGAAGGACGCCCGTCCAGCGCGTCAGGCCATAGCCCTGGCAGTGCCCCAGGCGGATGACCGGGACGCGGACGTACGTCAGCTGATCGCGGTATCGGACGCGCTGCGTCTGCCCGCCTGACCATCGACGATCAAGGAGGCCGAGATGCTGATCACCGCCCGCCGAGTCCTCGTGGGTCCCGGAACGTATCTGGACGATGGCGCAGTCCTCGTCGAAGGCGACTCGATCACGGCGGTGGGGCCGCGCGCGCAGATCGCGGCGCGGGTCGGTTCGGACGACACGCACCTCGCGTTTCCCGAGGGCACGGTGGTGCCGGGTCTCATCGACGCCCACGTGCACCTGGTGTTCGACGGCGGCGCGGACCCCGTGGCCACGCTCCACGAGTCGAGCGACGAAACCCTGCTGAAGGACATGCGCCGACGCGCGGAACAACTCCTCTCCAGCGGCGTGACGACGGCACGTGACCTGGGAGACCGCAACGGCCTCGCCCTCCAGCTGGACGCAGAGATCGCCAGCGGCAGCACTCCCGGTCCCCGGATCGTCTCCGCGGGCACACCTGCGACCCCGCCTGGAGGCCACTGCCACTTCCTCGGCGGTGAGGTTTCCGGGGAAGCCGAGGCCCGCGATCTCGTACGGCGCAACATCGCGGCGGGCGCCACCGTGATCAAGGCGATGGTGACCGGAGGCGGTCTGACCAAGGGCGGGCCGAAGAGCTGGCAGAGCCAGTTCTCCCCAGAGGAACTCCAGGCCCTAGTGGACGAGGCCCACCAGGCCGGCCTGCCAGTGGCCGCCCACGCACACGGTACGGACGGCATCACCGCGGCCGTCGAGGTCGGGGTGGACACACTTGAGCACTGCACGTGGATGACGAGCGACGGCTTCGACCTGCGGCAGGACGTCCTGAAGCAGATCATTGACCGGGGCATCGCGGTCTGCCCGGCTGTGAGCCCCCACTGGCAGATGCTCCCCCGCTTCTTCGGCGAGGAGCGGGCGGCGGCCATGTTCGACCTCGTACGGCAGATGGCGGAGGCCGGCACCAAGCTCATCGCAGGAACCGACGCTGGAGTCCAGCGCACCGGGTTCGACGGACTGGTGCCCGCCTTGTCGTTCTACGCGCACTTGGGCCTGCCGAACGACAGGATCCTCGGGATGGCAACCGCCGACGCGGCCGACGCGCTCGGACTGGGCGAGGCGACAGGCCGGATCGCTCCGGGGTTCCGCGCGGACCTGCTGGTGGTCGACGGAGACCCCCTCGAAGACCTCGGCGCCCTGAAGGCGGTCCGGGCCGCGGTCGCCGAGGGCCGCCTGCACGAGCCGGGCAAGACGTCAGAGCAGCAGTAGCCGCGCCGCCCGTCCACGGCCCAGGAGCTGCGGACGGGCGCTACTCGCCGGCGTCCGCTTCCTTCTCCTCCAGCTCCGCCACCAACTCGTTTACGAGCGCCATCGCCTTCGGTGACAGCCCCTGCGAGCCCAGCCCACGAGCCCTCACCCGGCCCACGGCCCCCTTCTTCGCGGCTGCGAGGAGCTGAAGACCCTCATAGACCTGAGCAGCCACGGCGGCGTCTGGCTCGAAGTACATCCGCGAGACGCCGACGACGGCTGAAAGCGCGTCCAGAACCGCAGGCGACGCGGTCCCGGTGATGCCCGTACGGAGATCCCGGAAGCCCTCCTCGGTGATGACCTGCGCCCCGGCATGAGCGTTCACCGCGTTCGCCATCTCCGCATCCGAGGGGGGGCCCTGTGGGCCGGGATACGAGCTGTCCAGGAGCAGGGTGATCTTCTCGGCCAGCGATTCGGGAGGGGTGCCAAGAGCCGAGGCGCTCCCGGTTCCCGACGGCGCAGGTTCGTCAACCGGCACACCCTGCGCCTTGGCGATCGACCGGGCCTCCGCTCGCCGCAGCTCCTCGGGGCTGACCCCATACGCCGCCGCCAAGGCCGGGACGTACTTGTCCTTGAGGCGTCGCTCTCCGCGTTCGGCCGCCGCTACTGGTCCGGCGCTTTTGGTTCCGATCAGCTCAGCCGTCTCGTACTGGTAGTAGCCAGCATCGCAGCGCAGGTCAGTCAGATCGGGTGGCCCAGACCGTGGGAACAGGTCGTTTACGTCCCGTCCGAGCGCGCGCGCCAGCGCGGGCAGTTTCTCCGGATCGGGAGTCTGTGCGCCGGTCTCCCAGCCGGCGACCGCCGAGTCGGACACTCCCAGCGCCTCGCCAACGGCAGCCTGGTAGATCTCGGCGGCTCGCCGTACCGCACGTAGACGGCTTCGGTCGAAGTGACGGGCAGGCATCGGACCTCGTTTTTATGCAAACTGGAGTCGATCCAGTGCGTTGACTTTTTCTTCGGTCGGGAATAGTTTCAGCTTAGCGAAGAGCGAGCGGCGTTGCACGCTTGCTCGATCTTCGTCTTCGAACCCTTCCAAGGCTCTGGGTCGCGGGAGGGAGAGATCGGAGTCCCCTGCGACATCCAGTGCGCGGAGAGCTCTCAGAACAGATCGGCGCCGGGACTCGTCTCTCGGGCGTTGAGAAGTGTGCGGCTTCGGCCCGGAGGGGCACGGAGCCCTCTTCAACAGCTTGGACGCCGAGCGGGGGTGCAGTGTCCGGCGGACCGTGAGTCACGACCGCCCACTGACCTAGCGACATATGTCGAGTTGGCGTCGAATCCGCTCAGTACCCGCTGCCAGCTGGAGTGTTGGCCGCCGTCTGCATATGTTGCTGGTCCCTCGGCGGGAAACGCCGACGTCAGGTCAGTACATGGGAGGGAAGTAGGAGCTATCCCAAGCGCCACGGACGCGCTCCCCTCAGGGGAAAAGAAACCGGCGCCCAGAAGTTAGCCGCTTCCGGACGCCGAGCCCGCCACCCGAAGGAGGCGGATCCATAACTGGAGCGGGTCGGCTGACCTTTTCGACGAGAACGGCCGTCCCACCCCACCTACGAGTGAGGAATTCTCGCATGCCCGAGTCCCGGCACGGAAGGGCGCACGCCGCCCAGCATGTCCAGGTCGCCGACCCCGCCACCAAGTCCCGCTGGCGCCGTTTGGCCACCCTCCTCGCGGACATGGTGCCCAGTGCTCGCACCATCCGCGTCTCGCAGCGTGAACCCGAGCGAACCTGGCCCAGCCCCCACGCCCGCGCCTACGACGCGCAGGGCAACCCCGTAGCCCTCAACCGGGCCCAGGGCCTGACGGCCGCACGCTGGGTGATGCGCACTCACCCCGAGGCGAACTGGAACGAGGTATACGACCTCGACCTCGCCACCGGTGTCCTGCGCACCGCCGCCGAGGCGTACGCGGTCGCGGATGGGAGGCGCTGACCGTGGCCAGGATCCGAACCTTCAAGCCCGAAGCCTTCACCTCCGAGTCCCTGGCGCAGGTGAGCGTCTGCGCCGAGCGGACCTTCTTCGGCCTGATCAGCCGTGCCGATGACCACGGCCGCGTCCGCGACCAGCCCGCCGCTCTCTGCGGAGAGCTCTGGGCCGTCCGAGGCGGGCGTACGCCGGTCGACGTCGAGGACGACCTGATCCAGCTCGCCGCCGCCGAACTGGTCTGCCGGTACGAGGACGAGGAGGGTAAGCGGTACCTGCACATCGTCACCTGGCACCGCCACCAGAAGATCAACCGAGCCAGCCGCAGCCGGCTCCCCGAGTGTCCGAAGCACGACGCCGCGAAGCCGAAGGCGGACCCGTCGCAGACTCACGGCGACGTTCCGGAGTCCTCCGTGAAGGCTCACGGAGCACTCACTGAGGACGCACGAATCCCCGCCGAAACCTCCGAAGCGCACGAAATCGCAGGTCGCGAGGCATTCAGTGAGTCCTCAGTGAACACTCACGGAGGGCTCACCGAGCCCGCGGTGAGCCCTCACGCCCTGGATCTTGGACCTAGGAACCTGGATCAAGGATCTTCCCCTTCGGGGGGCGCGAGCGCTCGCGCGCCGGAGATCGCCTCGGCCCAGCAGCTCATCGCCGAGTACGCCGCTGCCTGCGCGCACCGCCCGCCCAGTGGCGTCCTCGGCCACCTCGGCCGCGAGACGGCCAAGCTCCTCGCGGAGGGCATCGACCCCGGCCACATCCGCGCCGGGCTGGCCCTTCACCGCGCCAAGGGCCTGCACCCCAGCACCCTGCCGAGCCTCGTCCACGAGGCCATGAACGCCACCCGCGCCGGTTTGGTCCGGCCGGAATCTGGGCCTAGCGTGCCCGGTCACCGGGCCTGGTCCAACCCCGCCGACCCTGCCGCCGCCTACGCCGAGGAGCTGTGATGCGCGACTACGACGCCCAGCCCGTCGGCGGCATCGCCCGCCGCCTGGCCGGCATCCTCAAATCCCGGGGCATCGACCAAAGCTCCAAGCTCACGGACCCGGCCGAGCCCATCCCCGCCCTCCAGGCGGCACAGGCCCGTATCCCGGCCCGCTACCGAGCCGCCGTCGCCGACCACCCTGCGGTCGCCGCCTGGGTCCACGAGGTCGCCGAGCGTGGACGCCCCGGCCCGGAGGGCGCCCCGGGACTTGCCGAGGGCCGCTCCCTGCTGATCGTCGGCACGACCGGGACCGGCAAGACATACCAGGCGTACGGAGCGGTCCGCTCGCTCCTGATCGCCGGGGTCCGGCTGCGCTGGAAGGCAATCACGGCCGCTGACCTGTACGCGGAACTGCGGCCGCGTCCCGGCCACGACGGCGAACGTGAGCTGATGGACCTGGCCCGCTGCCCCCTGCTGATCATCGACGACCTCGGCGCGGCGAAGAACAGCGAGTGGACCGAGGAGATCACGATGCGGCTCATCAACCGCCGTTACAACGCGATGCTCCCGACCCTGATCACCACCAACCTCGGCATGTCCGACCTGCGGACCCACATCGGCGACCGCGTCGCCTCCCGGCTCACCGAGATGACCGATCGGGTCATCCTCGACGGCCCCGACCGCAGACGAGCCCTCGCGGCCGAGCGACGCGTTCTCGCCGCGGCCCGCGCCTGACCTGCCCTTGGCGTGGCCGACACCGGCCCGCCTCCTTCACGTACCAACCCCCTGACCGCTCCTGCCCGAACGCGCCAGGGGGACACGGAGACACCCCCATGCACCGCACCACGAACCAGCAGCCCCGTGCCCTTGGCGACCACACCTGGCGCGACCAGGCCGCCTGCAACTCGACGCCCCACCACCGGGTCGACCCCGAGCTCTTCTTCCCCGAGCCCGACGAGGTCGATCGCATCCGGGAGGCCAAGGCCATGTGCACTCAGTGCCCCGTCCGCAAGGTCTGCCTCGATGTCGCCCTCGAGAACGGCGACAGCGCCGGCATCCGAGGCGGGATGACCGAAGAGGAGCGCGAGCCCCTGCACAAGAAGTTGGAGCGCCGCCTCGAATACGCCCGCGTCAACGAGACCCTGGCTGGACGCGACATCCACCTCACCAAAGCCGAGCGCCGCGCCGTCGCCCGCGCGGCCTACCAGGCAGAGCTGCCCGCCTCGCGGCTCGCCTGGCTACTGAAGATCACCGAGGAGCACGCCGAGAAGCTCTACCGGCGAACCCGTCGCCAGATCCGGAACCGGGCCGTGGAACAGCAGAAGGAGGCCAGCGAGGCGACCAAGAGCCAGCCGCACGCACTGAACAAGCCCAAGCCCCAGCTCCCCGGCCGCGATGACCTCGGGAAGGCGGCGTGAGCCATGTCGCGCCGATACAGGCGCGGATCAACGGCTGGGACCGGGCCGCCGTCGTCGCCCTCGGGGGCGCGGGATGCGCACTCTCGTACGACGCGCTGCAGCAGATGGCCACCGCGATCCACGTCCGAGGACTCCTGACCTTCGTCTTCCCCCTGGTCATTGACGGATTCATCGCCTACGGGGTACGGGCTCTCCTCGTCCTGCGCACCGCCCCACTGGCCGCCCGATGTTATGTGTGGACGCTGTTCGGTACCGCGACCGCCGCCAGCATCTGGGCCAACGCCCTGCACGCTGTGCGCCTCAACCAGCAGCACGACGGCGCCGGCCTCCGGCTCGGTGACCTCACCGTCGGTGTCCTGTCCACCCTGGCCCCGCTCGCGCTGGCCGGAGCCGTCCACCTGTACATCCTGATCGCCCGGCGGGCCACCGAGGCCGGGCTGTCCGGACATCAGGAGACCTCCGGCATCCGGACGGAGCAGGTCACCGGTGACCGTCCCGACACCCACTTCGGCTGGGGCGGACGAGGCTCAGCCCCGGTCACGTCCGGACACCCGGCCGAGTTGCCCAGCCCGGACACCGGCCGCACGGCGGTCACCCAGCGGCCGGACAGCTCGGAGACGCACACCCCGGACACCGTGTCCGGAGCACGGGAGAAGCTGGTCGAACCGGAGCCCGAGCACGGTGGCCGCGACGCTGACCAGGGCGGACACCTCGCTCCTAGACCCCGCCCGGTCACTCACCCCGCCGATCCGGCCAAGCGTCCGGACACTACTTCGGGCGCGGCCTCGGAGGCCGGGCCCGCCGCCCGTCCGGACAACGGCGACCGCAAGTCGGCCCCGGTCACCGACGAACAACTCCTCGCGATCGCCCGCCAGGCGGTCACCGAGGCAGGCGACCTGACCCGGAAGGTCGTCGCGGACGCCATCCGCGGTCACGGACACGGCCTCGGGAACGACCGGCTGACCGTCCTGATGCAGCACCTCCGCAAGGAAGCGGAACAGGCTGCGGACACCCGGACCGCCTGACCGGACCGCCTGCTCGGCGGGTGCGCCGGCGCCCGTCCACCGGACTGGCGCACCCGCCGAGCACACGACTCCCTCCCGCCCCACGCATGCACTGGAGCCGCCACCATGCGCACCACCTCGGCCACCCGAGCCGAAGCCGACGCCTGGATCACCGTGCTCAGCCGGTACGGACACCTCCACCACGCCGAACCCGGCCCCGACGGAGCCTGGACCGTCCAGCGCACACCCACGAGCACACCCCGCACCCTCCACCACCCCGTCCTCGCGCTGGACTTCGTCGCCGAGGTCCTGCGCGACGTACGCCGCGACCCCTCCGGACTGCCCCGATGACGCCCACCGATCCGACCTCCGCCCCCGCTGACCTGGGGGAAGGTCACTGCCCGGCACGAGGCCGAGCAAGCTGTACCTTCCGAAACTCCTCCGCAGCCACGGGCCGCGGAGGAGTTTCGGAAGGGCTTGCCCCCACCCCCCAGGGGGCGGGGGAGGCCCGGCACCAGGGGGAGCCAGGCCGTGGGGCCGCGACCGAGGGCGGATCGCAGCCGGAGGGTGAAGAAGCCGCGCGTTCCGCGCCGCGTACGCGCCCCCGCCTGCGCCAGAGCGTGCACCGCGACCAAGTCCGCAGCGTCCGCCTGACCCGCGACGAACTCGACATCGTCAAGCGCGCCGCCGAAGCCGCCGGCCTGAAGACCGCCGGGTTCCTCGCCGACGCCGCGGTCGCGGTCGCCCAGGCCCAAGGCGGCTCCAGGGCATGGCTGTTGGACCAGCGCGGACGCCTCGAGGAGCTGATGTCCGCCAGCGCCCAGCTCGGCCGTGCCGGCAACAACCTCAACCAGGTGGCCCGCGTCCTCAACTCCGGCGGCCGGCCGGAGTACGCCGACGACGCGGTCGCCCGCGTCCTGCGCGCCGCCGCACGGGTCGAGGCCGCCGCCATCGAGATGGCGAGGCGCTGACACCGTGGTCCCAGACATCTCCACCGGCAGCCGCACGTACGGACTCCTCGCCTACCTCTACGGACCCGGCCGCCGGGACGAACACACCGACCCGCACCTCGTCGCCGCCTGGATGCCGGGACTCGCGCCCGACCCCGGACGTGACCCGGCCGCCACCCTCAAGCAGCTCACCGACCGGCTCGACCTCCCCGTCCTCGCTCTCCCCAAGGACCGCCGCCCCGCCCAGCACGTCTGGCACTGCCCCGTCCGCACCGCCCCAGGCGACCGGCACCTCACCGACGCCGAATGGGCCGAGGTCGCCCGCCGCATCGTCCACGCCACCGGCATCGCCGAGGAAGGCGACGACAAGGCGTGCCGCTGGGTCGCCGTACGCCACGCCGAGGACCACATCCACATCGTCGCCACGCTCAAACGCGAAGACGGACGAAGCCCCCGCCGGCACCAGGACGGCATCCGAGCCCAGGCCGAATGCCGCAAGATCGAAAAGGAGTGGGGCCTGCAGATCCTCAACGAAGGCGACCGCACCGCCGCCCAACGCCCCACCAGCGCCGAACGCGCCAAGGCGGAGCGCACAGGCCGCAGCGAACCGCCCCGTGAAACGCTGCGTGAGCATGTCCGCCGGGCGCTGGCCGGCGCCGCCGACGAGGACGAGTTCTTCCGCCGTCTCACCGAAGCCGGCCTTCGCCTCGAAAAGCGTGTAGCCCCCTCCGGCGACATCCTCGGCTACAAGGTCGCCCTGCCCGGCGACCGTAACCGTGACGGCGAGCCCATCTGGTTCCCCGGCTCCCGGCTGGCCCCCGACCTCTCTCTCCCCAGGATTCGCCAACGCCTTGCGGACGGACCGCCCGAGGACGAGCCGACGACCGTCACGGGCCCCGTCCCACGGGCCGCTCGCCCAGCCGGTGCTCGCCGAGACGCCACTCACGTCGCCGAGCAGGCCGTCACCGTGCTCGCCGGGGACGACGGCGCGGCAGGCGCCGCTCAGCTCATCGGCGTCGGCGAACTCCTCGACGCCGTCGCCCAGACCTCCCCGGCCTCCACCCGCAAGGAACTCGCCGAGGCCGCCCGCGCCTTCGAACGCGCCACCCGCTCCCACACCCGCGCCGAGCACGCCGACCACCGCGCCCTCCGCTCCGCCGCGCGCGGCATCGTCCGGGCCGGCAACGCCCTCGGCAAGGGCGAGGACGGCGGCGCGACAGCGATGCTCCTGTCCACGATGGTCCTCGTCACCATCGCCGCCATTCGCTGGCACTCCGCCCGCGGTCACGCCCAGCAGGCCGCCGCCGCACGACAAGCCGCGCAGCACCTGCGCGCCGCCTACCAGACCGCGTCCGCCACGCCCATGAAGGCGATGCGCGAACAGGGACGCCGACTCCCCGCCCCCGTACGCGATCGGTACGCCGACACCGTGGAAGCCGCCCTGCCCGGGCAGTCCGACCACGTCCTGCGCGAGCCCGGCTGGGACGCGCTCGCCGCCACCCTCGCCCAAGCCGAACGAGTGGGACACGACCCCGACGCACTGCTCCAGCAGGCGATCGAATGGCGCGAGTTGGAGACCGCCAACAACGCCACCGACGTACTCGTCTGGCGCCTGCGCCGCATCGGGAAACTGCCAGCCACCGCCGACGCCCCCCGCACCCGAGCGCCCCGACGGACGCCCCCGCCGCAGCCCCGCGCACCGAAGCCGAAGGCAGCCGAGACGGCCGCTCGGCACGACACGAACAGCCCCCGCAGGCCGGGCCCACGGCGCTGACCAGCACTTCAAACGGCTGGACACCAGCAGCCCCCAGCGGTTAGGGCTGGTAAAGAACAGGACGAGGAGACGATGTAGATGCTCAGCGAAGACCTCCGGACCCGTAGAGCCGTGCTGCCGGAGACGGCAGCCGACGACCCCTTGCTGAGGCTCCAGAACGAGACGCGGCTCGGCGACGGCATCATCCGTCTCCGCGCCACCACCCACCCCGAGGGAATCCGCATCGGCGGCATCCTGGTGATGTGCCCAGCGTGCGGAGCGCGGCGCGACTGGATGGTGATCTGTGACCGCAGCGAAATCAGCATCCGCTGCCGGTGCGCGCACCAATGGGTTGAGCCCGAGCTGACGCGCGGGGACTACGAAGCGATGATCGACATCGGCGGCCAGGACTATCCGAGCCTGGAGGCCGCCGCCGAGGCCGTGGGGTACGACGGCACGCTTGCCGGCACGTATCTGTCGGAGCCGAGGCCCGCGTAGGAGGTTGGGCTGGCCGATCCGGACAAGAGAACCATCGCGAACCAGAACGCCGAGATCGAAGAGCCCCGCCGGCTGGTGACCACCTGGCCCCTCGCCAGTGCTGTTCTCACCCAGGGGCAAGGGACTTCAACAGAACCCGGTCTGGCCGCTGACAACTTGGTCCCATTCCGCCCCGCCCCGGCTGAGAGGGCCAGCCTGCAGGGTCGTCCCTCCTCGAACAGGCGGCTGAGCTCAGACACCCGTACGCGATGGTGCGAGCGGGTGGGCGGTCAGACGACGGCCCGCCGGCCCGCTCGCGCACCTATGTCAACTTTGCGACATTAGGAGTGGGCAGGCACTCGCATGGGAGTGATCATGAACCCTCCAAACGGAACGGCCTGCATGGACTGCGGGACAGACCTCGCTGCCGTCGAGCCTGACCGTCCATGTCCGGAGTGCGGAAGCAATGTGCGGGCCGTCTCAGCTCTCGCCGGCCCGGCAGAGGTTACAGCTACAGCAAACTCAGTGGGTGTCAGGCTCGGCCACGGCCAAGTGCGCCCCTGGCAGGAGCGGTGGCAGGCCGTGCTTAAGGCCCTGGAGGACCTAGAACGGGCCTACTCGGGCTGGCCAGACGGGCCAGGCGACAGCGAGGGCTGGAAGAAGATCCCCATCGACTTCTGCAACGTTTGCTTCCACCTGAGGGACTGGATCAACAAAGATCCGGCCGTGTTGGCAACAGTCCAGAGCGCAGTCCTGGGGATCACGGATCAGCACCACCCCGCGATCAAGCTCGCGAGCGACGTCTTCAACACGGACAAACACCACACTCGTAAGTCCGGGAAGACAACAGCGCGAATCGCCGAGGTTTACGTCGCCCCCGGCCCGCCCCGGCGAGCGGAGCTCACAGTGGAGTCGCGCGACCCCAATGGAACCGTGGGACAGATGGGCGCCTTGGTCCTCGCGCGCCAAGCCGTCGCTGAGTGGCGTGCATTCTTCAAACAGCATCACCTGAGCGAGACCCAGTAACCCCTCATGCGACGGCTCTGACCGCACCGTGTCTCTGGCGGAGGACTCCCTCACACATGGCCTCCGGTGGCCACTACACCACCGCCCTGCCTCGAGCGGTCATGCCTGAACACGCTGACTTGACAGGGAAAGTGCCGCCGCGCCTTCCCCCGGTTTTCAGTGGCTACCGAGCCTTGTGATCAGGTTCAGATCCCGCTCCTCCCTGCTGACCACACGTACCCGAGGGGCTGCCCGGTTGGGCAGCCCCTCCGAGACGCGTGGCGTCAGACGTCAGCAAGGTGGTTGGCGAGGTGCAGGGCGTCGATGGCGACGGACAGCGCGCTGTGCAGACCGATGATCTCCAGCAGTGTGGGGTGGACGACTGGGGTCCAGTCCCCGTGGAGGCCCGGCCATGTGGCCAGAGTGACGTCCGTCGAGGCCAGGCCGAGGCGGGCGGTGACGTCCATCCGGTCGGGAGGGCCGGGTTCCCAGTACAGCAGAACCGAGCCAGGACGAAGGGATGCGCGGTGTTCCACGGACACCCAGGTCGTGGGGATCGGCTCGGTGGCGCACCGTGGTACGGAGCGGATGAGAGCACCATGTACGCCTGGGGGCATGGGACGTTGGGCCAGATTACTGAGGAGCAAGGGCGGGCGAGGAGAGACTCTCGTGCCCCCCGCGAGCTGCGGGTGTGACCGGCGGTTCACACGTCGGCCCAGTCGAGCTGAGCGCGGACCTCAGGCGGCAGGACGCCTTCCTGGCCGTTCTCGGCGAGATAGACGGCGCCGTTCGAGCCGCTGATCTCAACGACGCGACCGATACGGTGGGCCTGCGGCCAGTCCGGGTTGATGGCGAAGTACGCGGGGAGATCCGGGTCGACCGCCTGGAGCTGGTGGATCAACTGACGAACGGTGATCTCGTGAGACAAGAGAGACTCCTGAGTTGGTGAGGCCGAGGGGTCGGCGTAGGTCAGACGCAGGCGCAGCAGCGGCTGGGGAAGGCGATGAGCGCCGCGAGGAATCCGGCCACAGACTGGGCCGGAACGTTTGGCCCGAAGGTCTGGGTCCACGCCACCTCGCCGTCGGTGTCCTTGACCTGGATGTGCCACAGCTCGCCGCGCGCGGCCTCCCTGGTCTCGGGGAGGAAGCCGACGTACACGCGCTGATCGGGGCTGGTGGAGTGGACGTTGGAGTAGGGGTCGGAGATGAACTCGCGGTCGCCGAGCTCGGCGTGCGGAAGGGCTGCGGGGGCATAGGACGGGGTGGTCGCGGTGAGCGTCACGAACAACGAACCCTTCGTTGACCTGTGGTTTTTCGAGGCGGTCGTACGTTGACATGGTCGAAGCGCAGGTCTCCACTCCTTCGCCCGGGTGGGGCGTCTGCCGTGGGCGAACTGGTAGTTGGGGCGCCCGCTGTCCACGTGGGGGAATGAACCGCTCGCCCCGGGAGCTGTCCCCGGGACGACCGATGACAGGAGGAGAGCGCTGTGCTGGACGGGGAACTGCGTACGTCGGCGAGACCGTTGACGACGTCGTGGCGGCGTCACTCGGGCGATCCCGCATGGCGGACGGTAGACGCGTCGAGCTGAGCGTCGAGGAGCTTGCGCAGGCGGCCCGCGCAGCCGACAACGAGTTCCTGCGGGAGCGCCGTGGCGACGGCCCGAGCTAACGGCGGTTCGCGCGATCGACCGCGTTGATGCGGCTGGGGCGTCACTGCTCGGCCGGCGTCTTGGGCGCGGCATCTGGTCTTACCTGGCCATCGGTGTCCGCGGTGGGTGAGAGCTCGCCGTTCATCAGCGTGCTGCCGCGACCCGCCGGTGGTGGGTGGGGTGGGCTGGCAGGACGGCACTGGGGCTGCCCGTGGTTGCGGACGCCGCCAGGGCCCGGGCCACGAGGCGACCTCTGTGAGAGCGGGCGCGGGCGGCGGCGGCACGCCGGACGTCCAGCGGTGTCGGGACCGGAGGTGGCACGGGGCGTATCTGGGCGGCACCGCGGTTTCGCTTGGGAACCTCGATCTCGTAGCGGAGTACGGGGGCTGGGTCGGCCAGGCGGGTGGTGGTCGCCGCGATCAGATCTACGGGGACGCCGGAGGTGAACGTGGCGTACCAGCGCGAGCTGAAGCCGTCCCGGCCGCCCCAGAGCAGCCAGCGGTCCTGGTCGCCGCGGAGTTCGGCGTGTCGATCCAGGACCCCGTCCCTGTAGGTGAGGCCGGCGAGTTCGTCCGGCGCGGTGAACAGGGTGGCGAGCTGCCAGCTCCCTCCCTTCCATCCGGCTTCTTTCAGGGGCCGAAAGCCTTCCTCGGCCGGTCGCCGCGGACCGGTCAAGGCGGCGTCCGGATCCTTGGCGTAGCTGGTGGCGAGGGAGGACGTGAAGGCGGTCACCAACTCCGTCGGCGTGTTGGGCCCGACTGGCCAGCCAGTCGGGCGGCCCGAACGGGTCGCTGTGGGCGCCGACCTTCCACAAGGTGCTGTCCGTGCCCTCCGCAGGAATCCGAGCCGGACGTGCTGGTCGGGGGAGGAGACGTAGACGTTCGCCATTATGTGGAATCCGAGATGTCAAGCGGTCCCGCCCAGCCGGGGCGGTTCTACGGGGCAAGGTGTCGCGTCAACAGCCTCGTAGGTTCTCGTGGCCCAGCCGCATGGGCGGCACCCCGGCAAACATCAGACCAAGTGGGCGTCCGCTCCGACCAGGTCGCCGGGTGTTCATGGGCTGAGAAGTCGCACATGGGGACCCTGGGCGGCCGACCTGACACTATGCGTTACCCAACCTCATTAGGGAATATGGCGCTATCTTGGAAGAGGGTTCCTCGGTGCATGGTTAGCAGGTGCGGGTCTCAACGAAGAGTAATCGCAGTGCCGTTATTTGGGGGCATGCAATGGCGGTAACTAACGAGCGGCTTGGCGTCGTATTCGTTCATGGGTTTCGATCCTCACCTGACATGTGGGACGACTACCTGCGCCTGATCGCGACTGACCGAGAGCTCTCATTTGTTCATCCGTTGCCCTTCAAGTACGGCACGACGTTGGTATCTCTTAACCCTCTTCGTCGGATCCCAAGCTTCAATGACGCTGCTGACGCTCTCGGACGATTCCTCGAGGAAGGTCCAGGTAGAGACTTTGAAGACCTGGTCTTGGTGTCCCATAGTCAGGGAGGCCTTGTTGTCCAATGCTATCTGGCGCGAATGCTCAGTTGGGGCCGCGGGGAGGAACTGAAGCGCATACGCCGGGTGGTCTTGTTTGCTTGCCCGAACACCGGTTCAAGTGTCGGTATGCTCCTGCGCAGGCTGCTGCCATCGAATCCGCAGGAACGTCAACTCCGCCCGTTCGATGATGCAGTAGCCGATGCCCATCGCATCGTTATGAACCAGGTTGTAAATGCCGACGAGACCGATGCCAGAGCGTGCCGAATCCCGTTTGCCGTATATTATGGCGATGAGGATGAAATTGTACCGGCGGCTTCAGCGCGCAGCGTCTTTCCCAATAGTTTTCCTCTCTCTGGAGACCATTTCGGAATCGTTCGCCCTAGCTCAATCGAGCACGACTCGTATATCGCATTGAAGCGCCACCTTGATCTTGTTAGGGGTGGCCAGCTTAGGGAAACCCTGGAAACGCTTAACGCGGCTACGCTGAACGTCCACACCGCCGGATTTCCTAGTGACAATTCGACGCGCTTTCCAACTCCCACGCCGTATCTGGCCCGTGACCACGACACCAAGTTGCGCCAGACCCTTGCTCCAGCGTTGGCCGGCGGACCCTCCGTCATAGCGGTATTGACCGGCGGGTCTTCCACGGGTAAGACCCGGGCTCTATACGAAGCCCTCCTTGACCTTGCCCCTACGCGCCTGTTGCTGCGCCCACCCACTATCCGGGAATTGGTCAGGCTTATCGAGCGCGATCAGATTAAGAGTGGGAAGGTGCTGTGGCTAGATGAGACGCAACAGTTCCTTGAACGGTCGGGAGGTGAGGAAGTTGCCGCTGGCCTGCGCACCGTGTTGGAGCGGCGTCAGGGAGTGGTGGTGGTGGGAACGCTCTGGACGCAATCTTGGGACGAATTGACTGGTAATCGGGCGCGAGGGGATCCGCACGGTCAGGCTCGTGCTCTGCTGACTGGGCCGTTTACTGAGCGTATCCACGTCCCGTCCGAACTAACAATGAAGTACCACGAAGCCTGGAGGAACCTGGCTCTCGGAGACCGTCGAATGGCCTACGCATTCGAGGCCGGGTTGACCGACGGGCGAGTAGTGCAGCACCTCAGCGGCGGCCCTGAACTTCTGGCTGCCTTTCTCCGTGGCCCGGAAGAGCACTTCACTCGCACAGAGCATGCCCTGATCATTGCAGCAGTGGATGCACGCCGGCTTGGCCACCGTTCGCCCCTTCCCCTCAGGCTGCTGGCGGAGGCCGCCGAGGGGGCCCTAACCGATCGCCATCAGAGTGCGGATCTGGCCTGGGCGGAGCAGGACCTGCGCGCATTGACCACCGGGAAGCGCCGGAATGGCACTCGCACCGACATTCGACATACTCTGACCGCGATCCTTGCGCGGCGCTCCCGTCCCGGTGACCCGGCCATGTATGAGCCAGCGGACTACCTCGACCAACAAATGCGCATTCGGCGCGCCGACCAACTGGGAAGCCCCTCATTGTGGGAATCCCTCACCAGACACACTGACGACCCCAGCGATCTGGCCCGCCTGGCCTATGCGGCGTGGAAACGAGACTTGTACAAGCAAGCAGTGCTCCTGGGGCGAAGAGCCACACTTGCAGGCCATCACCAAGCTCCTAGTGAACTAGTCAGGTGCCTTCGCGGCCAACTGGATCCCAATCGCGAGGGCGCGGACTGGGTCGCCGCTCATGCCGACCTAACTCGGCCGCAAGGCGTCGCTATGTTGTTGAACGCTTTCCGAAAGGCAGGCGCGAGCCAGGCGGTGCAGCGGTTGTTGGACCGTGACCCAGCCGCCCACGTCAACCTCACTCAGCCTCAGGGCGTGGCCATGCTGTTGGACGCTCTCCGAAAGGTTGGCGCAGAAGAGGCGGTGAGGCGAGTGCTGGAGCGTGACCCAGCCGCCCACGCCAACCTCACTCAGCCCCAGGATGCTGCTGTGTTGCTGGGAGCACTCGGAAGGGCCGACGCGCACGAGGTCCTCAGCCAGGCAGCGCACCAGGCGGCCGCCCACGCCAATCTTGCTGACCCTCACGGCGTCGCAGTGCTGTTGGACGCTTTCCGAAAGGCAGGCGCGAGCCAGGCGGTGCAGCGGTTGTTGGACCGTGACCCAGCCGCCCACGTCAACCTCACTCAGCCCCAGGGCGTGGCCATGCTGTTGGACGCTCTCCGAAAGGTTGGCGCAGAAGAGGCGGTGAGGCGAATGCTGGAGCGTGACCCAGCTGCCCACAGCAACCTCACTCAGCCCCAGGGCGTGGCCATGCTGTTGGACGCTTACCGGAGGGTTGGCGCAGAGGAGGCGGTACGGCGATTGTTGGACCGTGACCCAGCCAGTCAGGTCAACCTCACTGGCCCGAAGGGGGTGGCCATGCTGTTGGACGCTCTCCGAAAGGTTGGCGCAGAGGAGGCGGTGAGGAGAGTGCTGGAGCGTGACCCAGCCGCCCACGCCAACCTGAGTCGTGGGGAAGGAGTCGCGTCTCTGCTGGATAGTCTCCGAGAAGCAGGCGGAGATCAAGCGGTGAGGAGATTGCTGGACCACGATCCGGCTGCCCACGTCAACCTTGCGTACGGGCAGGATATCGCCTGCATGCTATACGCGCTCCATAGAGCAGGTGGAGACCCGGCGGTGAGGAGATTGCTGGACCGCGATCCAGGCGCCCACGTCAACCTCACCCGTGCGCGGGACATTGCCTATCTCTTGCAGGCCCTAAACAACGTTGGAGCGGATGATCAGGTGGTGAATGCGCTACTTCACCGCGAGCCAGAGACTCACGTGCACCTTACCAACCCTGAGGATGTTGGCCATCTGTCAGCGGCACTGCGGAAGGTCCATGCAGACATCGCTGCTGATTCCCTAGCCCGCCGAGCTGCGGATGAATGCAAGGTTGTCGCACCCCACCCGGTACTCCCTTACGGGCGGGAAAGCGATGGTCGTCCATCTACCCAATGGATGTGGAGTGACATTCCGTCCCCGTGAGGGCGGGCAAGTCCCCCGTTGTCCCAGCCAGTTCGATCCGTCCGCCCATTACAGTGTGGCTTCGGGATGGCCATGGGATTCGGATCAAGCCATCAGGTGATTGCATGAGTGGTTACGTAGAGCCCACGTGCATTTGGTGGATTCAGATTGTTCAGGTTCAGGCATTTTTGCCTTGCCGCACCTCCACGATGGGCAGCATGGTGGAGGTGGCGGGGAGGCCGAGTTCCCGTGGTGTGGGGCCTGCTGGTGTGGAGATGTCGCTGAGCCGGGCGAGGAGCGCGTTGAGGGCGGTTTGGTCGTCGTCGACCGCGGCGCGTTCGTCCTCGGTCAGCGGGATGGAGGTGAGCATGTGCTGCAGGTTCTCCTTGGCTTCGAGGAGTTGCGCCCTGCTGGAGTCCTTGGGGGTGTAGAAGTCGCAACGGGCGCAGGCCATCCGGTGCTGGCACTGGTCGAAGAAGGTGTAGGTGCACCAGCCGTGGCCGAGGTCGTAGTACTGCCAGGGCTCGCTGGTGGCCGCCGCGCCGGAGGCGACGGCGTCGCGGCCGACGAGGACCTCGATGGTGCGCACGTTCCGCGCGAAGTAGCCGGCCTCGCTGTATGCCTTGGCCAGCGTCTTGGGGGAGATCTTCGCTTAGAACTGGGTGGAGCTGGGCGATCGGTGTCCGAGCCATGCCTGCAGCTCGAACAGGGTCATCGGTTCCTTGGCGTTGTAGAGCTGGCTGGCGATGGTGCTGCGGGCCCGGTGGCTGGTGGTGGAGCCGGCGAGGTACAGCGGGGTTACGTGGACGTCGCCGTCGAGCGGTTGGGAGGGCATGCGGGATCTCCGGGTGTGAGCGGCGAGCCGTCAGCGCTGACGGCGTGAACGACCGTGCGCGGCAGCTGATGCGGGTGAGGTTGCGGCCTCCGCCCCGGGCGCGGCTGCGTGGACGGCGTACGGCCGACGGGCCAGGGCCGCCTGAGCCCGCGGCACGGCGGTCATCGGCTCGGCGAGGCGCACGTGCACCAGGTCGCGGTGGCGTTCGGGGATGTCGCCAGCGAAACGCGGCACAGCGTCCGGGCTGGTGAGAGTGGTGGCGGCAGCGGTGCGCAGGTGCTGTGGGGTACTACTGCTGAAGAAGGCCCTCCAGGTCGGCACATGGACGGGATCGACGCCGCCGGACAGGCGCCACATGGACTTCTCCGGGGTCAGCAGCTCGGTGTACTCGTCGAGCCACCCGCTGCGCGTGCGCAGGGCCGCGCGGCTGTCGGGCGAGACGATCCAGTACGGCCCACTTCCATGAACCGGCTCCCAGTTGCTCCGGCGCAGTACGTCCTCCTGGCCGAGGCCGGTGTAGTGCTTGCCATCGCTGAAGTAGTCCCTGAAGTGGTTGGGCAGGCTGTCGACGAGCGTCTTGGTGAAGGCGACGACGATCTCGCGGGGCGTGTTGCGGTCGAAGGTGGTGATCCAGTCCGGAACGCCGAGCGGGTCCTCGGAGTAGGTGATCGTCCAACCGCCATAGGCGCTCTCCACGGGGGTTGGCGATACGGACTCGCTGACACGGGCTGGTGTAGTACGTGTCCGTCTCGAAGGCGACGGTCTTCGTCCAGCCGACGGCGTTGTCGAGGACGCTGAAGACGGGCTCCCTCGTCCCGGGACCCGCGAGGTGGACCGGTGCGACGAGGACCTTGGTATCCGGGGCGAGACCGCCGAGGTCGCGAGGCGACATGGGGAGGTACCTCCGGTCGGTGGCGGATGAGGGGCTGGGCGTCATGACCGGCGGCGAGCCCGCGGCTGAGCCGTGGAAGCGGCTGGGGCCGGCGAACCGACGTGTGCCGGACCTGCGCTCCCGTGCGGGGATCGGGACTGTGCCGCTTGGGCGCGGCGGCCATGGAGGGGCGCGGTCCCGGCGGATGCCTCACGTTCGCGCTCCAGCCGGTGAGCCGCGGTGCGGTACGCGGCCTGGTCCTGGCGCTCGCCGACCGCGAGGAGGTAGATCTCCCGGCGGTGCTGCGAGGTCGCCGGGGCGTCTCGGTACTGGACGACCATGCGCCAGCGGGTCTCCGGATCGACGTAGATCTTGTGGCAGCCCGCGAGCTCGCGGGTCAGCGCCGCTCCGCGTTCGTTGCCGTGGACCAGGTGCTGCAGCTCCAGCAGGGCCAGGTCGCGGATGCTCTCAGGAACGGAGCGCAGATCGGCCAGGGCTTCGGGGTGCGCCGCGAAGGCGTACCGCGCCCGGCTCACCGCGCACCCCGGTGAGAGCGCGGTACGGAAGGAGACACGGGGCGAGGAGTCGCGACGGGCGCCGGGGGGACGGCGATGCCGGCGGTTCCGGCGAGCGGGGAGCGGGTGCGGGCAGCCTGGGCCCTGTGGACGACGGTGGCCTCCGGGGCCGGTGCCAGTGGGAGAGGAGTGCTGCGGTCCATGGCCCAGGCGTCCGCTGCCTCCACGCTGGTGAAGGCGCCTTCGCGCACCGTGTAGGAGCGGAAGTCCTTGGCCGTCTCCTCGAGGAAGAGGCGGTAGGGGGCGTGCGCGGAGGCCGGGTGGCTGTCGTGGACGAGAGTGCGCACCTCGGTGCCGAAGTCGAAGGAGCCCGGGTTGTCGGTGTGGTGGTCGATCACCTCGTACCGGCCGCCGGGGTTGCTCCGGAGTAGGTCCTCCAGCCGCGAGGTGAGCGCGTCGGCCGGGCGTGGCCCATGGTTGCTGGTCGGCGCGGCGGCCTCCGGCGGACAGCCCCGGCGGGTGAGCCAGTTCTGCGCGAGCGGCACGACGGGAACACGCTCGTAGTCGAAGGCGAACGTTCGCTGCTCGACGTCACGGGTGAGGTGGAGCGCGACGTACTCCGCCGTGCCGGGCGCGTCCCAGATGGCCGCCCGGTCGTAGAACAGCAGGTAGCTGTCACGTCCGTTGGCGCTGTGGTGCTCGGCGAGGGGGACGAACATGTCGTTCGAGAGCGTGACCGAGAAGAAGTCCTCTTCGATTCGCTCGGTGGCTGCTTCGAAGCCGTCGATCCGGTAGTCCGGCGCCTGGGTTTCGTATGTGTCGGTCACGTCAGGCTCCCGCAGGCTCGGGCGAGGCCAGGAGCCGGTGGTTGGGGCGGGTCGGGCTGGTGGTGCACGCACCGAACGGGCCGTCGGGCGTGCGGAGTTGGAGCAGAGTTGGGTCGAGGTGGTCGCGGTGCCACGTCGAGGGGCCGGTGAGGCCGGCCTCGACGTCGGTGAGCTGCTGCCAGGCGAGCCACAGGGCGTGCAGCCGGGCGACGGCCTCGGGATGCTCCTGCCACTGCTGGCACCACGGGCGGCCGGTGGTGATCTCCCGCCCATAGACCGGCAGCAGCAGGTCGTGCACGCAGCTCGTCAGCGCCGCGAGCTCCTCGACGTACGCCTTGCCATCGAGCGCCAAGATGAAGATGGACGCCGGGCCCTCCTGCGAGCTGCCCGGCTCGGCCGCCGCCGACGCGGCGACCGAGCCCTCTCCGCCACCGTGCTCGGCTCCGCCGCCCTCGTCGTCCGAAGGCGGGACGTCGTCGGTGAGCCGGGCGAGTGTCTCGCCTTGCTTACGGCTCTCCGTGACCAGCCTCGCGACCGTGGAGACCAGGTCGTCCAGGTCGCGGTCCGGCACGCGTATCGGCTCGCTTTCCTGAGCGGGTTCGGCCATCGCTACCCCTCCGCAAGATCGGGTGGTTGGGGTGGCGAGGATCCGGAGAAATCCGGGTTTGGCCCGGCCGGAGATCCGGTGTAGAAGCCGTCCTTCACCGCGAGCCGTGACGGCCACAGAGCGGGACCGGCGGAGTGAGGATCTCCAGCGCGCGAGATGCCTGTTGCGGCACGACTCCGTTGCCCAGAGCGGCCAGTTGGGCGGGGCGTCCCAGTCCCGGAGTGGCCGTCACCCAGCCTGGTTCAAGTCCTTGCATCCACTCCACGAACAGTGGGCTGAGGGCGTCCCGCCTCGTCGGTGGGCCGGGGTGCCGGGCGCGTTGCCCTCTCCCATCGGGCGATGGCGGCGGCGTATGGTCCCCACGCCCCTCGTCCGTCGGTGTCGGAGGGGTGAACAAGGGGAGTACCACTGCCGAGAGCGGGGGCCGGAAGCCCGCGCCCGGTCGGCGTCCGGGAGTGCCGGTGTCGCTTGCCCGTGGGGTCGGCAGCAGACGGGCTGCCGCCGAGGGGAGTGTCAGGTCCCCGTTCCCGTGACGGTGGTTCGGTGATCCTTTTGTGCCGTCCGACGCCTTCGGCGTCGGCAGCAGCCACTCGACCTCGTCCGCCAGATTCGGACCGTGCCCGCCCCGCTTCCTCTTCGTCGGGTGCTGGCTCCCTCCGTTCGTGGCCAGGTTGCTCGTTGGTGTCTTGAGCAGGGCTGAGCCGCCGGGACTGCCAGGCGACGAGGAAGATCCGCTCGCGACGGTGCGGAGCTCCGACATCAGAGGCGCGAAGCACGCACCAGCGCGCATCGAACCCGAGGTCGGCCAAGGAGCCGAGTACGGCACCGAGTGCGCGCACAGCAGGCTGGCCTGCGGTGTCTCCCAGACACCACGGGCAGGGTTCCACGTCGCCAGGGGAACCGGCGGGGGAGGTGAGGAGTCCTCGGACATTCTCGATGACCACCAGGCACGGGTTGAGGGCTTCGATGGCACGGACGATGTGCAACCACAGACCGGACCGGGTGCCATCAGCCAGTCCGGCGCGACGGCCGGCGACCGAGACGTCTTTGACAGGGGAACCCGGCCGTCAGGACGCACACCTCCGGGACATCGGCCCAATTCACGGCCGTGAGGTCGCCGAGGTTCGGCACGGCCGGCCAGTGTCGGGACAGGATCCGGGCCGGGCCCGGATCGACCTCGGCATGCCAGGCGACCGTGCCGCCGAGGACGGCCTGCACGCCGAGATCCAGACCGCCGTACCCGGAGCACAGACTCCCGATCGACGGCTGGTGCGGCGCCACCTGAAGGTCAGCGCACACGGCGGGACACCGGCATGTAGGCGAGACGGATCGGCTCGGTGGCGGGGAGCTTGGTCGGTAGGCGGTAGATCGAGTTCTCTGGGCGTGCCGAGCGGCTCAGCGCGGCGAGGATACGAGGCGGCGTGCCATCGATCCGGTCGGCAGCGTGCCGCAGAGTGACGAAGGCTTCTTGCAGCGAGTCCACGGTGAGGTCCAGCCGGTCCTGCGCGACGTTGAAAGCGGCCCGGCGGGCGTCATGAAGGTCCGCCGTCGCTGGGGCCTCCGCGTACTTACGTAGGAATCCGAGCTGCTCGAAGGCTTCTGCGTAGTTGGTCACGGCGCGTCCCGCGGGGGCGGACGCGCTGGTGTACGCGGCGATGACCGGGCCGAAGTCGAGCCCCGGGTCGTTGTCGCTGGCGCGGAAGAGGACCTCGTCGGACAGGTCCTTCACCAGCCCCGTCAGCGCGGCGAGGTGGTGGGACGCGGTGACGAGGTCCGGCAGGGAGCTCGTTGTGTACGACCCGACAATCTCGTGGCGGGCCTCCTCGAACTCCCGTGCCACTGGGTACAGTTCGTCCTTCTCCAGGCCGGCGCGGCCAGTGTGGTCGGTCATGACGGACTCCGAAGGTTGTGGCGGGAGGGAAGCGCGGCGCAGGAGGCCGCGACCGGCGCCGCGGGGGCCGCCGCATCCGCGAGGCGGCTGCGAGCACGGGCGGCGTCGATACGGGCGGCAGGAGGCGGCGCACCGGGACGGCTTGCCGGCCGCCGCTGCTCGGGTTCGGCTTCGCTCGCGAGGCGCATTCGGCGGCGCACGTCGTCCAGCGGGCCGAGCGCGTGCAGGGCGTAGCCGATGAGCTGCCCAGGCGCGAGCGCGTCGCGGTTGGCCAGGGCGCCGACCTGCCGGGCCGCGAGGGCGGCGGTGCGGACGAGGGAGGCGTGGACGACCTGCTCGCCGAAGTGCTCGGCGGCCCCACTCACGAGCGGATCGCAGATCCGCATCACACGCTCGGTGTCGAGCGCCCCGTCTGCGAGGGTGCCGCGACGCTGGGTCTCCCACAGCACGGTCAGCTGGTCGATGGGTTCGCCGCGATGGTGCAGGGCCCCCAGCGCGCGGTAGAGCTGCTGATGGCCCGGGTCGGCGAAGTCGCCGGGGCGGAGCCACCGCACCAGGCCGAGCAACTGCTCGGGGCGGGCGGCGAGGCAGCCGAGGAGGAGCTCCTCGTCGGCGAGAACCTGCTCGCCCACCGGCTGCGGGCGCTCGGCCTGGGGTGCGTACGGGGCGGGCGGCTGCACGGGACGTGCCTCGGTGCCCCAGCCGTGCGCCAGGTCGGCGAGTACGTCGGTCAGGACCTGGGCGTGGTGCAGCGTCTCCTCCACAATGCCGCCCCGGCCGTCGGCGAGCGCGGCCTGGTGGAGGCGGGCGGCGTGCTGGGCCACGCTGCGACGGATGGCCCCCTCCAGGACCATCCGCCCGTACACCGGGGCGTGGTCGGGGCGCGGGCACGCCGACGCGAGGGAGTGCAGATACGAGGCGGTGAGCCCGCGGGTCCGTGTGCTCGCCTCCCGTAGCGTGTCTGTCACCCAGGCCAGCGGGACGGGGAAGCCGGCCGTTGTGGCTGCCGCCGGGTGACCGTCGGTCCTGAGCTGGAGCATCGCGGCGTAGATCGCCGTGTGCGCGGGGCGGGAGAAGTGTTCCGGGCGCAGCCAGGGCGAGAGCCTGTCGAGGTGGCCGGGCTCCAGGAAGATCGCGCCCAGCACGGCCTGCTCGGCGTGGACGAGCGGGGTCACGGCCGTGCCTTGCGCGGGGGCTTGCCCTGGGCTCGGATCTCCGCGACTGCACGGTCGGCCGCGGCCGTGTCGGCGGCGAAGCGGTCCAGTTCACCGGTGAACGCGGGGTCCGAGGCGAGCAGGGAGCCGGAGGGTGACACAAGCCACCAGTCGGCGCCGCGCCGTACGACGGGTGTGCCGGCGAGGCGCTCGGACCGGCGGATCGAAGCCCAGGACGGGGCGAGGTGGGACATGGGAGTACCTCAAGGAGATGGGGGCGAAGGCCCAGGGACGCGACGGTTGGGGGCGTGCACCGTTGCGTCTCGCCAGCCGGGCACCTGGCAGCACCTGGGTCATGCGGCCGGACCGAAGTCGTCTCGGCGCAGGTTCTTGGCCAGCGCGCGCTCGGTGATCGCCGCGGTCGCCGTGGCGGACGCGGCGCCGAGCCGGTCGGCGTCCGGCTCCCGGTACCAGGGCTTGAGGTCGAGGAGCGCGGGGCGGATGCCGGTGGCCAGCAGCAGGGCGGAACCCTTGCGCAGGGCGCGGATGGCGTCCGGCGGCAGCACGCGCTCCTGGCGCATGGAGACCGATGTGGACTTGCCCGACTCACTGGTGGAGACCGAGACCGTACGGACGTCGTGATCGCCCACCAGGCGGCTGAGTTTGTCCGCGAAGTCGGCGTCGTCGATGCCCGAGCCGACGAGTTTGATCGTCGCGGCGGACCACAGGGCGTCCATCCCTGCCTCGCCCCAGACCCGGACGCCCTGACGGTAGGACTGCAGGATCGTGATCGGGATGACGCCGCGTGAGCCGAGGTGCGAGTACAGGTCCGGCAGGTCGGCGATCTTGCACACGTTGGCGGCCTCGTCGAGGATCGCGAGCAGCGGGGCGTCGAGCCGCCCGCCGTCGCGCTCGGCCTGGATGACGGCCGCGCGCATCACCGCGTCGGCAGCGGCGGCGATGATCGCCGAGGCGGAGCCGCCGCCGTCCTTCGACAGCAGGAACAGGGTGTCCTTGCTGGTGGCGAACGCCTCCGGCTTGAACTCGCGGATCTTGCCGAGGCCGCTGGGCGGCGTGACCCAGGCGGCGATGGTCGGGTCGAGCAGGCAGCTCGCGTACTGCCGCGCGGTCTCGAAGATGCCGTCGCGGGTCTCGACGGCGCCGGCCACGGTGCCCTGGAGCTGGGCGGCGACCGCGTCGAGTCCGGCGTCCTGGAGCAGGTCGATGGGGGTGCGGTCTGCCGGCGAGGCGAGCCAGGCCAGGACGTCGGTGATCGGCCGCCGGTCGCGGGCGGCGGCGAGGAACAGCGCGGTGAGCGTGTTCGCGGCGGCGGTGGACCAGAAGTCGCCTGCGTTCGACTCGTCCACGGAGGCGGTCACGAAGTGCCCGGCCAGACGGCGGGCTCCGGCGAGATCGCGGGCGTCGGCGAGGATGTCCCACCACATCGTCCGGGGCGCGTGGGCGATCTGCTGCGGATCGAGCGTCCACACCGTGCCCGCTTCGGCGCGGGCCGCGAGCGTGGCGGTGTAGGCGTCGCGGGCCGCCTTGTTGGAGGTCAGCAGCACTGGTCCGGGAGCGCGCAGGATCGCCGGGATCGCCAGGCCGGAGGTTTTTCCGGACCGGGGTGCCATGATCGCCAGGATCACGTCCTCCCACGAGGAACGGACCTCGCGCGCGCCGGGCGCGAGCGTGCCGAGCAGAACGCCGCGGTCGTCGGGTACGACGTCCTTGGGCTTGGTGCCCTTGAGGCTCGCACGAAGGTCGATCGCCTTGGCCGCGATCTTCTTGGGCATCAGGTCGGCCAGGTCACGCTGGTCGGCCAACCCCTTGGGGTTGCCGCGCAGCCGCAGCCACACCTTCGCGCCGAGCAGCGCGGCGGCCAAGAGTATGAGTGCGGGCAGGACGTAGCAGGCGCCGACGAGGACCGGCTGCGGAAGGTGCGGCCAGAGCTCGTGGGGGTGGAGCAACGCTTCGGTCGGCTCGTACGGGGCCCAAGGGCCGGACACGGTGAGGGCGTTGGCGACGTTGCCGAATAGCCAGGCCAGCGTCCCGGCCCCTATGCCGAGGGCAGCGACGGACAGCATCAGGTGCAGCAGGAAGTCGGTGCCGGTGGTGGCCGAGGGCGTGCTGGTGCGTGCAGGAGACAAAGCGCGGTCCCGTTACGTGGTGCGAGAGGGGCGATGGGCTGGGGCCTGCGGGTTCTTCTGGTGATCACGAGGGGCTCCTAACGGCTGCGGTGGGCGGAGGTGGAGGGAGCCGCGGGGCGGCCGGGACCGTGGTGTCCGGGGGTGCCGGTGGTGCGACCGGGCCGGCGGTCGGCGAGGACGACGAGGCCGCGCCGCTGATCCGGTGCCGCAGGATCTCGTCGCGTACGGCGGCAACGGCTTCCTCGGAGACCAAGTCCTCGGCGACGTTCGTGTCGAAGCCCTGGGCCCGGAGCAGACACGCGGCACGCGTGGCCCGCCGCTTCTGTTCCTCCTCCGACGGTCCCTCGGGCAGCTGGTGCCAGACGTAGTGCGGCGGGACGGTCTTCTTCACGAAGCCGCACGCGGCAAGCACCTCGTGGGCGCGCGGGTCACCGCAGTCGGCGATCACCTCGGTGCTGAACGGCTTGCGGTAGATCTCGGCATCGGTTCCGTACTCTTCGTGTAGGAAGGACACGCAACGGCCGCTCTGATGAAGGGGATTGGTCAGCGCGTTCGGTTCGACCTGGACGCGGGCGGTGGAGCGGCAGCGGACGCCTCGGGTGTGACGGTGGGTGTTCCGGTGCGCTGGGTGGCCGGGGCAGTGGCGTAGTAGTTGGCGACACGTGCCTGCCAGCTCGGCTTCGCCAGCCGATCGAGTGCCCGCAGCTGGTCGGCGGCGACGTGCAGGTCCTCGCCGAGCGCAGTGAGCGTCGCTGCGGCTTCAGCGAAGTCGTACGACAGATCCCAACCGGCATCGGTCTCGGATGCCTTGGCCTGCTCGGCGGTGGCCTCGAAGAACTCACCGAGGCGGACGAGCACACCATCGTGGGGGTCCAGGACGTGCTCCGCGAGATCAGCGGCAGTCTCGTACGTCTCGGCGCCGTTGAGTTCGTCGGTCAGCCGCAGGACCTGGTGGCCGTGGACGTGTTTGCCCTGGGGGGTCGGAGGGCGTGGTGAGGGGGCCCACGTGCAGATCGGGACCGAGGTCGACGCGGTAGCCGACGGCGCTGAGCATGCAGGCCGCGTGGCTGGCCATCTGGTTCTCGCGGGCTTCGCCCATGTCCCAGGGCAGGCGGTACCAGAAGGACCGGGGCGTCGTCTCGATGACGAAGCCCGCGCGCTTGAGGAGTGTGGTGGCGAGTTCGTCTCCGCCTTCGGCGGTGACATTGCCGGTCGGATGGCGTGTGATGACGACGTCGGGCGGGGTGGGCATCGTGGAGGTGGTCCGTTCAGAAGTGGGGGTTCTCGGTCGGCCGGTCGCTCGTGGAGGCGGCGTCCACCAGCTCGGGCAGGTCCGCGGGGTCGGCATCGCGCTGGTCGAGCCACCAGCCGGCGCGGGTCAGCGGCCGTACGGCGTTCTCGATGGCCTCCCACTCCGCCTCGCTCGTGGTTCCTTCGACGACGAGCGCGGTGTACGCGGAGGAGACGAGCTGGTGGCGACAGCGGGTGGCCCAGGCGACCGCGCGGTCGGTGCCGTCCAGCGGGGGCATGCGGTACTGCTCGGACCACGCCTCGGCCTCGGCCTGCTCGGTCACCCTCTGCTTCGCGAGCCACTCGGCCGTGGCCTCGGTGTCCTCCTGGCGGGAGGCTCGCCAGCAGTCGGCGCAGTCCCGGCCGGCGAGCCAGCGGGCGTATCCGCCACGGCGGTCGGCCGGACGGTCGGAGAGATCGGCCTCGGCGGTGTGACCGCAGGCGTGGTCGATGGTCCAGAACTTCTTCGACCGCGGGGAATTGCGTTGGATGCGTGATACGGAGTTGGTTGAGCTGGTGTTCTGCGGCTTCATGCCGAGTACCTCTCTTCGAAGTTGAGGCCAGTGGCCTGGGGTGTTGCGCGCATGAGTGCATCTGATGCATGATTCGCGCGGCTAATGGAGGGGGTGGATGGATGCCCGGAGCGGAATTGCGGGAGGCTTCAGCGCAGCTCGTGCTGCTCCAGGGCGTGTCTCTGCTGCATCCCGAGGACGCGGTCTTCGAGGCGATGCTTGAGGGCTGGGGGCGGCAGCAGCGTGGTGGGCGCCGGCTGCAGCCAGACACGATCAGCGACCGGCAGAGCGCGGTGCGGCGCTTCGCCGAGTACACCAACGCCTATCCGTGGCAGTGGTCGGCGTCCGATCTTGATGAGTGGATGACGTACCTGATCGCCGAGTTGAAGCGGGCGGAGTCGACGATCCGCGGGTACCAGGGCGCGATCCGGATGTTCTGTGACTACGTCACCTCGCCGCACTACCAGTGGCCGGCCGAGTGTGAGACCCGCTTCGGGGTGCATCCGGTGCAGATCTGCCACGAGTGGAACACCGTCGCGCACCTGGTCGACTACGAGGGCGGCGCCCAGCGGCGGCCGATGACGCGGGAGGAGATCCAAATCTTCCTCGACCATGCGGACGCCCAGGTCGACCGGGCGATCCGGCTGGGGCGCAAGGGTGCGCTCGCCGCCTACCGGGACGCCACCGTGTTCAAGCTGATGTACGGCTGGGGTACGCGCTGCACCGAGACCTCCCGGCTGGACGTCACCGACTTCTACCGCAACCCGAAAGCCACGGAGCTGGGCAACTTCGGTTCCCTGCACGTGCGTTACGGCAAGCGGACCAAGGGGTCGCCGCCGCGCCGACGCACGACGCTCAGCGTCATGCCCTGGGCGGTGGAAGCGGTCGAGGACTACGTGATCAACGCCCGGCCCCGCTACGCGGCGGCCCCGGAGCAGTCGGCGCTGTGGCTGACCGAGCGAGGCGGGCGCCTTCAGGCCCGCGAGATCGAGGACCGGTTCGCTGCCTATCGTGACGCGTTGGGCCTGGACAAGGCGCTGGTCCCGCACTGCCTTCGGCACAGTCACGTGACCCACCAGATCGAGGACGGCGCGGACCCGGCCTTTGTCCAGCGGCAGGTCGGTCACCGCTACGCCTCCACGACCGCGCTCTATACCGGGGTGAGCGGGGACTTCATGAACACGATGATGCGCAAGGTCTTGGACCGCGCCCTTCAGGGCGGACAGTAGGGAGACGATGTGACGTCGAAGCTGGACTACCGCTGGCATCTGCGGGAGGTGATGGCCACCCGCGGCATGTTCTCCACCACCGACCTGCGCCCTCTGCTGGCCGAGCGCGGCATCGACCTGTCGCCCAGCCAGACCTACCGCCTGGTGGTGGAACGGCCCGAGCGGCTGAGCCTGAAGACACTCATGGCGTTGCTCGACATCCTGGGCTGCACCATGGACGAGCTCATCGAGCCCGTCGCGGCGGCCGGTTCGCGGCGCCGTCACAGCGCTGCGGCCGGCGGCGGACCGGCGCCCGGGAAGGACACCGGGCTCGGCGATCTGCGGCCCAAGCGGGCCCGGATCGTGCCCGAGTAGGCGCCGGTCGTGCCCGACCCTGAGCTGCCGCGCTCCGCTACGGAGCCCGAGGCCGTGATCAGCGAGATCGTCCGGTCGGCCGACCCCGCGTGCGAGCGAATCGACGTTGCCGCCGTGCTCCAGGCGGTCTTCCGCCAGCGACCCCAGCTGCGGACGCTCGCCGAGATCCTCCAGGCCAGGCCGGGCCTGCTGACGTCCGGTCGTCCCGAGGGGCCACGCGCGATCGAACGGCTCGTGCGGGCGCTGCGCGAGGCCGGCGCCGAAAAGCTGGTGCTGCCCCGCTGCGGCGACTGCGGGCGCGAGCGTCCGCTGACCGGCCTCGGCGACGGCGCACGTATCTGCAGCGCCTGCAGTAACCGCCGCAATGCGCGCGCCAACCCCTGCGTGATCTGCGGCAGCACCACCCTTGCCGGACGCGATCGCGCCGGTCGGCCCCGCTGCCGGGCCCATCCGCCCTGGGGTGCCACAGACCCGGCCGAGGAACTGGCCAAGCTGATCGCCGCGAGCCCCTTCGGCGTCTCGGCCGCGACCGCGCAGCAGGCCGTCTGCTCGGTCGAACCCACCCGCCCCGGACAGCTCCGGCTGCTGTGGGCGCTGGAAGACACCCCTGGCCTGCTGACTGGACGGGGCGCCGAGGGGCCGCCCAAGATCTCCGCCCTGGCCCAAGCGCTGATCGATCGCGGCGCCTGCGGCGTCGTCGTCCCCTCGTGTCCGTTCTGCCAGCGCACCACCGACCTCAAACAGCGCCGTGACGGCCTGCGTTGCTGTGAGCAGTGCCGACGGGAAAGCAAGATCGCGACCTGTGCAACCTGCCGACGCGCGCGACCGATCGGCGGGCGCCGGTTCGACGGCCAGCCCGTGTGCGGCACCTGTCGCCAGCACGACCCTTCAACCACAGGCCGTGCAGTGTCTGCGGCGAGATGCGGTTCAGGAAGTCGCGCACCGACGACGGCGGAGTCTGCGCCGCCTGCCGCGAGCCCCCCACCGCCATCTGCGCGACCTGCGGTGAACGCGGGCCCTGCTACTTCGCCGCCACCGACGCCCCCAAGTGCCTGCCCTGCAGCGCCAAGGAGCGCGAGGAGGCCGTGTGCGTCAGCTGCGGCAAGCACCGGCGCGTCAACAACCGCACCGCCGCCGGCGAGCCGCTGTGCGGAAACTGCGGCAACAAGCCCAAACCGTGCGCCGGCTGCGGCGGGATCTTCCGCATCAGCGGCCGAACCCCGGAGGGTGAGCCTCTGTGCCAGACCTGCTGGGCCAAGCATCCCTCCGCTCACCGCCCCTGCACCCAGTGCGGGTCCGTCGAACGGCTCTACCGGCACGGACGGTGCGCCGCCTGCGCACGCGCCGCTGACCTGCGCGAAGTGCTCAGCCCGCCGGGCGGCCTCGTGCGCCCGGAACTGGAACCGGTCGTCCAGGCGCTGCTGAAGCCGCCGCCCCGCACCGTGTTGCACTGGATCCACAAGGTTCCCGCACGCCGTGCCGTCCTCCAGGCCCTGGCGACGGAGCAGGGGCCGGTCACTCACGAGATCCTCGACCGCTTCGCCGCCGCGCCGACCGTCGAGTACCTGCGGGCCGCGCTGGTCGCTGCGGGAGCCCTGCCCGCCCGGGACGAGCAACTGGCCCGGCTGGAACGCTGGTTGGCCAAGACGATCGACCGCGTCTCGTCCGCCGAGGAGCGCAGGATTCTGCGCAACTACACGAACTGGCAGCTCCTGCGAAGACTCCGCAGCCTGCCCGCCGGACAACTGGTCACCCACGGCCGGGTCGAGACCGTCCGGGTCGAGATCCGTAACGTGGCCCGCCTGCTGGAATGGCTCCACGACGGCGGCACCACCCTGGCCACCTGCACCCAGGACCAGGTGGACGCCTGGCTCAGCGAGGGCCCCACCACTCGCGCCACGGTCCGCGGATTCCTGCTCTGGACCAGCAGACGCGGCCACAGTCGACCACTGACCGCACCGGTCATCAGCACCTACTTCGCCGCGCGCACCATCGGCAAAGACCAACGCTGGGCCCTGGTCCGCCACCTCGTCCACGACGAGCAACTCCAGGTCGCCGACCGGGCCGCCGGCCTGCTCCTGCTGCTGTTCGCCCAGCCCGTGGGCCGCATCAGCCGCCTCACCACCGAGCACATCGTCGACCGTGGCGACACGCTCACTCTGAAGCTCGGGCGCGTCCCCGTCGAGATCCCCGCGCCCCTGGACGACCTGATCCGCCAGCTCGTCGAGCGACGGAACGTTCGCGCGGCCACCGTCCCGCTCGAGGAACCCAAGTGGCTGTTTCACAGCATCTACCCCGGACAGCCGATCGACCCGCACACCCTGGGGCGGCGCCTGAAGGCGATCGGCGTCCCGCCACAGCTCGCGCGTCACGCGTCGCTGATGGACATCGCCTCGGAGCTGCCCGCCTTCGTCATCAGCCGGCTGCTCGGCTTCCACCAGTCCACCGGAGACAACTGGACCCGCGAAAGCCAGGGCTTCGGCGCCGACTACGCCGCCGAGATCAGCCGACGCTGAGGCCGAGCCAGCCACGCCCCCAACACCCGCGATATCGAGATGCCGGCGCTCGGCCGGACCGGTAACTTCACCGGGATGGCGCGCGAGGAAGTAATGCAGGACAGGGCTCATCGGCGGGTCGTGCGGATCGGTGACACCGTCCGCAGGCCCGCCCAACCATGGACGCCCACCATCCACGCGCTTCTGCAGCACCTGGAGGAGGTCGGCTTCCGCTACGCGCCCCGCCCGCTGGGATTCGACGACGAGGGCCGCGAGGTCCTCACCTACATCGACGGCGATGCCGGGCCGCTGGCCTGGGAGAAAGTCGTGTCCGACGACGGCCTGCGCGCTTTCGCCCGGCTGCTGCGTGACTACCACGACGCGTGCGCGGACTTCTCGCCCCCGTCCGGGGCGACGTGGTCCGGGGGCAGGGTCGGCCTGGGCGACGAAGACGTCGTCTGCCATGGAGACTTCGGCCCCTGGAACGTCGTCTGGCAGGGCGACCGGCCGGTGGGAATCATCGACTGGGACTTTGCCCGCCCCGCGCCGCGGCTGCACGACGTGGCCTACGCGCTGGAATACGTTGCCCCGTTCCGCGACGACGCCGAGTGCCTGCGCTGGCTGCACTACCCCGTACCGCCGGACCGCCGCCGACGGCTGCAACTCTTCTGCACCGTCTACGGGATCAACTCGACCGAGGGGATCGTCGACGCCGTCATCACCCGACAGCGCGACAACGCCGACCTCGTGCGCCGCCTTGCCGAGCAAGGACACGAGCCCCAGGCCACCTGGGCATCCAACGGCCTGCTGAGCCAACTCGGCGACAGAATCACCTGGAGCCTGACCCGCCGGGACCTGTTCGAGTAGCGGGTCGCCCGTCACGAACCGTACTTCCGGCCCTTCAGCCCAGAATTTCCATTGCGCTTGAAGAGCCCAGGAGTTGAGAGTCGGCCCATGCATGATCTGACGTGGACAGACGGCGACATCACGCTGTCCCCCCTGAACCTGGACGACGTCGATGACCACCTGGCAGGCGAGGACGAACTCCTGGTGCGCTGGCTCAACGGAGGGCCGGGAACCAGGGCCGACACCGAGGCATACATCCGCCACTGCCTCGAACAGTGGGCAGCCAGTGGACCGTTGCGGGCCTTCGGAGTCCGCACAGGCACCCCGCCCAGCCTCGCCGGCACAATCGACCTCCGCTTCCAGGCGCAGGACCTGGCCCCCGGGCAGGTCAACATCGCCTACGGGCTCTACCCCAGTTGGCGAGGGCAAGGGCTGGCGACACGTGCGGTCCGTCTGGTCTGCCGGTACGCGGCAGCCGAAGGAGCGGTCGAAGGGGTGATCCAAGTGGACCCGGAGAACCCCGGGTCGGCGGCCGTCGCACGACGGGCGGGCTTCACCTACGTCAAGCGAGCTCGGGAAGCGGAAGGCAACCGACTCGACTGGTACGTCCGCGACCTGACCATCGGCACTGTCCCAAGGCGCTGACCGCAGCGCGGGGTCGGTCGTCTTGGATCCCACTGCAAGGCCGTCCTGAGACGCCCATCCCCGCAGGGCATTCCGCAGGCTGCGATAGCCGGGCTTACCGATAACGGCCATGAGCCGGACTCCTTGAACGTCGGAAAGGGCGGATCAGCGCGTACGAATCGGGGCGGTCGGCGTGGCCTGGAGGCGCGGCGCCGGCTCGTCCTGCGGCTTCGGTGCGTTGGCCGGGCGGTTGGGGGACGACGCCATGGCGGCGCGCGCTCGCGCGGTGTGCGTGACCCGGAGCCACTCCTGCCGCTCGGGCAGCGGCACCTCGGCCAGGGGTGGGGCGTTCTCGGGGGTCACGTCGGGCATGACAGCCAGTTCGAGCTGGGCGCCGACGAGCTGGTCGCCGAGGAAGGCGACGTGATGGGCGATGTTGCGCAGATGAAGGCCCAGCTCGTGACCATGCGGAGTGTCGAGCCGCTCGCACCAGGCGGCGGCCGTGTCGATGAACTCCTCCAGGTCGAGCACGACGCCGTGGTGTTCGTCGAGGATCTCTCCCAGGACCTCGGAGACGTCCGCCGCGCGACGCAGCTCGTGCAGTTCGCCGGTCAGCGCGGTCAGGGACTGGCCGGGCCGTGGCGCCCGCGCCGGCACTCCGTCCGGAGTCGGGACCGGCGGCGGGATCATGATCCTGGGATCGGCTGCGACGGACAGACCGGCGTCCTGGAATTCGCGGGTCGCCCTGGCCACGGTCCGCACCGCCGTGTTGTGGGGCGTGTTGTCCGCCAGCAGGTAGACGTCGAGGTACTCGCTGTAACGGAAGTGGTGCTTGCGCAGGACCTCGTCGAGGAACGGTCGAGCGTCCGCGACGGCGGCGGCCACCCCGTAGTCCGGGTGCATTCCGAACGCGACGTCCGGTTCGAGTTGCAGAGTCATCGCGCGGGCTCCTTGGTGGGGGCGGTCCAGCGGGTGCGGACCGGCTGCGGGGTGGAGGGGGCGGGGCGGTACTCGACTGCGGCGGCGGGCGGCGTCGGGGGCGCGCCCGCACGGGCCGGGGACATGGCGGTGGCGGCCTGGGACCTGCGCTGGTGGGCCGCAGGCGCCACCGCTGAGGCGGAAGGTTTCTCCAGCCGCTCCAGGAGGCCCCGGCCCGTGCCGAGCCGGGTATGGGGCTGGAGGTCGTATGCGACATCGGCGTTGACCCTGTACTGCGCGGCCCGCAGGGACTGGACCGCCTGTGCCCCGCGCCGTACTGGGTCACGCTGCGGATCGGTCAGCCCGTACAGAGTGCTGCCGGGCAGCCGCTCGAAGCCGACGAGCCGCAGGATGTGCTCGGCGACGTGGTTGTCGTGCGACGTCGCCGCCACGACGCCGTACTGGTCGTGATGGCCGACGGTGATGTGCGGACGTGTTTCCGCCACGAAGATGCACCTCGCAGAGGTCGGGGCCGTGCGGAGGACGAGGATGTGGCCGGAAGGCGGATTTGGTGTGGCCGTGGATTCGCGCTAGTTCCGTACTTCGCAGGTGACTGAATCGGCTGGTTCGGGGGCCTGTGGAAGTCTTTCCCGTCCCCCGCAGCCACGGACGGTGCGTCCGCGCATGGAATGCATGGTCAGCGCCGTTGCGGAAAAGCGTCTGGGCGCTCTGTCTGTCGCTGCTGATCGAGCGCCCGGTCCGCCGGGCCCTCGGGAGCGACCAGAAGTTGCCCGGGCTCTATCCCGGCAACCAGCAGGTCCGGCCCACCGGCCGGATGATCCTCTACCGTCTCTCGGCCCTCCTGGGAGCGTTGACGGCATAGCCCACAACTAGCGGGCGCGCACGCCCGTGTAGGTGCGCGTCCTTCCCTCAGCGCTGGTGGACGTAAAGAGGAAGACCAAGTGGTCACCGGAGGCACGTGACCTGTGGCAAGCTCATCTCCCTGGGGGAGAGGAACGACTGATGACCCATTACCAATGCGGATCGTGCTCGTACCAGAGCGACCATCTCGGCGAGGCTCAACAGCACTCGCACCAGACGGGCCACGTTTGCATCGGCAAGGACGGTGCCGGGCGAGCCGGAGGTAAGTTCGGCAAAGCCGGGGTCGTGGTTAAGGCCGGCGCCAGCGTTCTGGCGGCCACCACCATCGGGGTCCTCGCCTGGAAGTACAAGGGGCTTCAGGAAGAGCACGAGCAGCTCCAGACGAAGCACGAGGGGCTCCTGTCCATGGCTGCCGGACTGGTCGTGCAGTTGGCGGAGAAGACGGCGGAGAACGAGAGCCTGAAGTCGGAGAACGACTACCTGAAGTCGGCCACCGGTGCCTCGAAGACGCTCAAGAGCTACGACTGCTGAGTGAGGGCGTACTGCGGGTAGTGCCACTGGTGGACGGGTGCCCCGGCGCTAGATCCGTTCTCTGCAGGTCACCCATTCGGGAAGATCAACTGATCCCAGCGGGTCAGTCACCGATCAGCGCAGCGGTCCGAGTTGCAGAACCCGCCGAAGCACGATCACCTGAGGACCGTGATCAAGCTCGGGGGTTGTGCAAAAAAGTGACCCGCGAAGTGCGGAGTTAGTCAGCGTGAGCGCGGCGGCCTGCTGGAGTTGAAGAAGCGGATGGCCGGCGGACCGGCGCTCTTCTCGATCGCCGCGCTGATCTGGCGAGCGGCGTGTGGTGACCAGGAACGGGCAGCCTCGGCGCATGTCGACCGGACCTGCTGCGCACGGTGCGGTCGGGTCGGTGGCGCGGGCGGTGCCTTGTCGGCGCGCGCGATGTCGACGAGGACGCCGGCGTTGTCCATCCAGGTCAGGGAGTAGTGCCAGCCCTCGGCGTTGCGCATGGCCACGGCGTCCGCGAACACCGCCTTCGAGCGAGGATGGTCGGGCAGGAGTGCCTCGGCGACTACCTGGAACTCGGCCTGCACCCGGGCGCCGCCGTCCAGTGCCTCGCGCAAGGCACGGAGCCGGTAAGCCCAGCGCCCGGCCACACGCTCCGCGGGATCAAGGAGAGGAAGCGTTTCCTCGGCGTGCGCGACCAGGGTGGGACCGTGCTCGAGGAAGGGCACGAACTGCGCCCACATCTCCGCGTCCCGTACCTGTTGGCGCAGGCCGTACCGCTCGTCGAGCGGCCAGTGATCGGCATCGCACAGGCTGTCCGAGACCGCGTCCCATTCGGCCAGAACGCGCTGGCCGGCAGCCACGGACTTGGCGACTTCGCTGAGCCGGACCTCGCGGACGGCCTCCTGGTACCGGGGCAGCAGGCGGGTTGTCACTCGGGAGGCCGCTCGCACCGGGTCGGTGCTCACGACGATGCCGTTGGGTGTCCTGGTGGCCGTGTCGAACCCGCTGCCTCGTGGCTCGAACGCGGCGACCAGGAACTCGTGCTTGCGCAGGGGGCGGTCGGTGACCAGGAGCTCGATGCCAGACTCACTGGTGAGTACGGCGCTTCGATGTGGGGTGAATTCGGAGAGGGCCCAGCTCACGTGGCCGTAATCCCATACCCGTTCGCTGAGCGGGAGCTGGCCTTCCTCCGCCGCGTGTTCGTGGACGGCGGCAGTCCAGGAGCCGGGGAGCCGGCCCGACAGTTCCTCGGCGAACTCCGCGAGATCGGCCCGCAAGTCCGGCTGGCGCGGTGACGGGGTCGGCGGGTGCGCGGGCTCTGAACCACGGGGCGGCGCCGGGCTGATGGGCATGGGGCCGTCGAGCGAGGCGTCGTCGATGGCGACGTAGTGGCTGGCCACAGTGCTGTAGAGCTGCTGAAGCGTCGCCCGGACCTCGTCCGGACGGCTCTCGCCGAGGACATAGGCGAAGTCGGGATGGAGCCGAAGTCGTCGTGGAGGGTGGCGGCGGTGAGGCCGAGCTGCGGGTGCTTGCCCAGCGTGATCCATGCCAGCTCAGCCATGGCGGGTCTCGCCCTCGTCGTGCGCGTCAGGGCGCCGGTCGGCCCCTCGCCGTGTCGCGTACACGGGATCGCACGGGCTGGGGGTTACGGAGGCATGGCCGTGTGCGGTGTGGGCGTGGGCGGCGTCGGCGTAGAGCTGGACGAGGCGGCGCAGGCCGCGACGGATCGTGCGCTTCAGGTGCATGGCGGGGCGACTTCCTGTGCGGAGGGCGTGATGTGACGACGGGCGTGGGGGAGCCGGGGCGGCGCGGGCCGGCTCCCCCGGGGCATGAACGGGAGCGGACGGCTCAGGTATGCATCCGGGCATCCGTGTCGAACAGCTCGCGCTCGTGCGGGTGGAGCAGATGTTGAGTAATGAACGACCGGCCTGCGACCTTCCACAGGCCGCGTCCCTTGGTGAGGGCGGCGACGGCCTGGGTCTCGACGCCGGTGAGGCCCAGCAGGGCGGCGGCGGAACCGAGTTGGTCGGCTTCCTGGCGGTAGATGATCCGGGTGGAGCAGTCGGTGAGCAGGCCCTCGGCGAGCGCGCGGCCCCGGGAGCCGGCGTCGCCCGCGGTGAGCAGGTCGCTGAGGCGGTGGATGACCATCATGTTGGCGATGCCGAGCCCTCGGCTGAGCTTCCACTGGCTCTGCATGCGCTCCAGCAGGGCGACGTGCCGCATCACGCGCCATGCCTCGTCGTAGATCACCCAGCGCCGTCCGCCGGTGGGGTCGGCGAGCGCGGATTCCATCCATGCGGAGGCACAGGTCATCGCCAGCACGAGCGCGGTGTCGTCGCCGGCACCGCCGAGCCGGGAGAGGTCGATCGACAGCATCGGCGCGGCCGGATCGAACGCGACGGTGCTCGGCGCGTCGAACATGCCGGCCAGGTCGCCGTGCACCAGGCGCCGCAGCGCGTGCGCCAGGTCCTCGGCCGCCCGCCCGAGACGTCCGGACAGGTCACCGAGCGCGGCGTCGAGCCGCTCGGGCGCGCCGAGTATGTACGCCACGTCACCGAGCAGCGGGGTGGTTCCGGCCGCTTCGGCGCGTACGACGGCCTGGTCGAGTGCCACGTCCAGGGCGGTGTGCTCCATCGGCTGCAGGTCGCGCCGCAGGACCGTCTTCGCGAGCGAGCCGAGGAGCAGCAGACGTCGCTTGCGGACCTCGCCCGCCCAGTCGTCCTCGCTGACGCCGAACGGCCGGGCGGGGGCGTCCAGCGGATTCAACCGGCCGGGAAGGCCGGGGCCGAGGGCGATGGTCTGCCCGCCCAGCGCCTGGGCGACCACGGTCCATTCGCCCTTCGGGTCGCAGGGCGCGTAGATGCGGTAGCCGAAGGCGACGGCGCGTAGGGCGAGCGACTTGGCCAGCGCGGACTTGCCCATGCCGATGATCCCGGCGAGGAGGATGTTCGGGTTCGTGAAGCCGTCGAGCCGTCCGTACAGCGCGAACGGGTCGTAGGTGAAGGCGGCCTCCGCGTGCACGTCGCGACCGACGTAGATGCCCTGGGCGCCCAGGCCGCCCTCGGCGAGGAAGGGGTAGGCGCCGGACGCGGTGGCGGTGGTCATCCGGTGGGCGGGGAGCTTGAGCCGGCCGCCGCGGGCGGAGGCGGTACCGGGGCGTCCGGCGGCCGGGTAGGTGGCGCGCAGCTCGGGATCGATGCCGGTCGTGGTGCGGCGGGTCTCGGGCCGGGCGGCGTGGCGGGCCTTGTCGCGGGCGGCGGCGAACTGGTCGCGGGCGGTGCGGGCCGTGCGGCGGTCGGTCTTGCGGGGGACGAACAGCGGACTGGCGCTGGCGCGGGTGGTTCGGGTGGGCATGGCGGTGGTGCTCCGGTGGTCAGTGGCGGATCAGGCCGGTGAAGGGGTCGCGCAGGTCGGCCGGGGTGTGGTCGCGGCGGACGAGGGCGGCGGTGGCCAGGTGGCGCTGGCACACGGTGAGGTCGGGGGCGCCCTCGGGAAGGCGGGCCCGGCACGCCTTTCGCGTGGGGAGGCGGCCGGTGACTCGCTGCGGGGCCGCGTGATAGGCGGCGTGGAGGTGTTCGGCCGCCTGCCACAGCCGGATGCGGCAGGCCCGCAGGTGATCGCCTTCGGCGGTGGCCACCGGGGTGGTCCGGGCGGTGTGCGCGTCCAGCAGCCCGTACAGGGCGACCAGGTGGGCGTGCAGGGAGTCCAGTTCGGTGCGGCTGGCGGCGACAGGGGCGACGGGCATGTTGATGGCCCGGTGGAAGTCGAGCGAGGCGGTGGCGAACGGGACGAAGTCCGAGGCCAGTTCTGGCAGAGGCTCGGTCGGCATGGGGTGCCCTTCGGTAGAGCGCGGTCGGTGGTGCTGGGCCGCGCTACGGGCGGGCGAGCGGCAGAGCGGCGTTGGTGAAGGCTTCGGCCTGCTGCCAGGTCAGCAGGCGCAGGTCGACGAGGGCGGCGACGGCCGCGGTCTCGACGGCGGCGCAGGCGGCGTTGAGCTCCTCGTGGGTGTCCGCGCTCACGGTGAGCAGGCCGGTGAGGGCGACGTCGGCGTGTCCGGCGATGAGCTGGCGCTCGCGCTGTTTGATGTCGGCGTACTCGACCGAGTCCTCCTCGGAGTCGACCTGGCCCTTGCGGGCCCGCTCGGCGGCGTCCGCGATCACGGTGGCCTTCTTGCGCTGTACGTCCTTCAGCGCGGCGTCCAGTCCCTTGGGCTCGTAGGTCAGCGAAAGGGTGCGGCGCACGCCGGTGGTGAACAGGAGCTGGTGCAGGAAACCGGGGCTGGTCTCGATGCGCGGCCAGTTCTCGATCCAGAACGTGGCGTGGTGCGCCGTGTCGGTCTGGATACGGTCGGCCTTCTCGACCAGGACGACCGGCCCGGCGGCAGCGGGGTCGGCCTGCGGACGGCCCGAGTCGGACCACCGGTCGAGGCCAGCCGACGCCTTGGGGTCGTACGCGGTACGGATCACGGCGGCGATCTCGCGCCCGGGCAGCCAACCACTCGGCGTGAGCCCAGACGTGCGGGCGGACTGGTCGAAGGTGGAGGCGAGCTGGGCCAGTACGGCGACGGCCCCGGTGAGTCCGCCGCCGGCCTGGTTGATCAGGCGGCGGGCGGCCTTGAGGTCGAGGGCGAGGGCGACGTACGCCTCGTGCGGGGCGGCGGCGGGGCCTGCGGCGGCCAGCAGGTCGCCGTAGATCGGACCGGCGAGCGGGGTCTGGGCGTTGCCGTGCTCCTGCCAGTAGCGGTTGAGTGCGTCTCCGGAGTCGGGGACCGTGCGCTCAAGCACCTGGACGCGGGCGATGTGCCCGCTGCGCGAGAGCGCGGCCAGCGTGCGGCCCCAGCCGGAGACGTTGCCGGCCTGGGCGGCCGGGTCCAGCAGGGCGAAGGCGCGGGAGGAGACCTTCACCACGGCCGTGAGGGTGGCCTGGTGCGGATCGTGCACCGCGCCGAGGCGGCCGTCCGGCGAGGAGACCACCCGCAGGGACGCGGCCGTGCCGGGCAGGTGGAGCAGACCCTCTCGCCGCGGCCGGGTTGAGGGCCGGGCGAGCCAGACCAGCTGCCCCCGGAAGCGCCGCAGTGCGTATCGGATCGCGATCGGCGCCCAGTCGGCGAGCGCCCGTCCGCGGTGGCGGATGAAGACCGCCGCGAGAACGACGGCCCACAGCGGTACGAGCTGGAGCGCTCCGGTCACACCGGAGGTGAGCAGCACCCCGAGAAGGAGCAGCCCGCAGACCGCGACGACGATCAGCTGAGGGGCCGACAGGCCGAGCAGCACGCCCCGCCGCGAGCGGTGAGGGAACTTGACGGTGGGCGGACCGTCGGGGTGAGAAGCGTCAGAGAGCATGGCGAAGCCGTCCTTGGAACATGAGGAGAAAGAAGAAGAGGAAGATGGGGTGGGCCGGGCGGGCCTCGGCCCACCCCGTCAGCTCCGGGCTACGAGCCCGAGCGGTCCGCTGGCCCGGGATAGATCCACCGCTGCGGGGTGGCGCCACCCTGCGGAGGAGGACCGCTGCGCCGCGGTGCCGGCGGGTCCAGGTGCGTGACCTGCGGCGCCGAGACCGAGGCGCCCTGTGGCGTAGGCCCGGAGAGCGCCGGTGCCGAGTCGGCTGCCTGGCTCTCACCCGGGCGCTGGATGAGCGGGACTCCGCGGTCGCCGTCCGTGGGAGGACGGCGGATCAGCGCCCGGCCCTTGTCGCCGGGCGCGTTCGGATCCTCACCGAAGCGGAAGTGGGTCTGCTTCGGCTTGGCCTCACCACCGGATCCGCCCGTCGGGTCGATCCCGGAGGCGACGCCACCGGAGCCCTGGCCCGGCACCTTCTCCGGCCCTTGCGGAGCCCGCATTCCCGTGCCGGCCTGGACCGCGAGCTGCCCCGCGGTCTTCGCCGCGCCAGCCGCGACCGCCATGCCGGCGACACCGGTGCGGTGCAGATCGTCGTGGCCGCCGCCGTCGGCAGCCCAGTGCACGAACTTGTACGTGGCGTAGGGGCAGAGCAGCACCAGGACCATCACGACGATGCCCGCGATCGCGTCCGACAGGGCGCTCAGCCCGTCGCTCGCATCCGTCTTGCCCATGGCGGAGACGCCCAGCAGGAACACGATGGTCATCAGGAGCTTGGAGACGATCAGGGTGCTGGTCGCCTCGATCCAGCCGCGCCGCCAGCGCCGCGCGACCTCCCAGCCGCCGCCGGCCCCGGCGAACACGGCCAGGGTGACCAGGACCAGGATGCCGACCTTGCGGGCGACCATCACCGCCCAGTAGAGGAAGGCGCCCACCGCGCAGCCGAGCGCGACGATCGCGGGGACGCCCCAGCCCAGGCCGTACATCGCCCCCAACTCGTTGACCTTGATGATGCGGCGTACCGCGTCGTCCACGGAGCTGTTGGCCGCCTTGAACAGGCCGGCGCTGAGCGCGTCGACCACAGTGATCGCGACGGTGGTGCAGGCGATCGCGGCGAACGCGAACAGGACGCCGGCCACTGTTCCGTACACCGCCTGAGCGAGGGCGCGTTCGTCCCGGCGCCAGGCGGCGCGCGTGAGCTGGAGGCAGAACGTGCCGACGGTGAGGATGAGGCCGATGGGCAGGATCAGCTCGTAGTTGCTCCTGAACCACTCGGCGTTGAGATCGATGGCGGTGGTCTTGTCGACGGCCTTCGAGGCCAGGTCCGCCGCGGCCTGGGCCATCTCGCCCATCGACTTGGCGATCCAGGCACCGATGCCGTCCGTGACGGCTTCGCCGGTCGCGCCGACGACACCGCCTACGGTGTCGCAGACCGTACTCATCAGAGGAAGGTCGCAAGCCCCCATGAGGGCACCTCCTTACACAGGTTGAGGGCGATCACGGCGCGACGTTCGGCAGGACGCCGACGAGGGCGCAGTCGCGGTCCGGTCGGCACTGGACGGCGAGGGTCGTCGAGCGGGACTCGGCTCCGGCACCGGAGCCCTTCCAGGCGATGGACTGCTTGCCGGTGACCGTGACGGCGTAGACGTACGCCTCGGTGATCGCGCCGGGGTCCTGGGCCAGGGCGGTCTTGAACGCCTGCGGGAAGTGACCCTCGCCGACCGTGGCGCCGGCGTGCTGCCCGTTGTCGCGCATCCGCGACCACAACACCAGGCTGGGCACCTGGTCCGAGACCGACTTCCAGTCCGCGTACTTCTTCTCGCTGGTCATCCACTGCTTGAGACCGGCCAGGTGCTCGGCCTGCGAGAACGACCGGGTGTCGTACGTCCACAGGACCTTGGTGGCGGCCTTGGCGAACTCGATCGGATCCGTCGTCCTGGGCGGCGCGACCACCGCCACCCCGGCGTGCGTGGTGGCGGCAGGGGAGGGCGACGTCGAAGAGGACGCCGGCGCGGGGGTGGCCTTCGGCGCGGCCGGGCTCTCCGCACGGGTGACGTACGCGACCAGACCGGCGACGGCCAGCAGGACAGCGAGGACGATGCCGCCGATCGAGGCGCGGCGCAGAACCGAGGACGGGGCTCCGTGCCTCCGCCCCCTGGCGGAAGGGAAACGATTCTTCGGCATCAGTGAACCTGCGTCCCCATCGCTGAGAAGAACGCGACGACACCGTTGGCCGCGCCGAGCAGGAGGGCGCAGCCGGCGGCGACGACCGTGCCCTTCTTGCCGTTGGCCTCGGCCTGGTGGCCTCCGCTGTGGTGGCCCCAGGCCCAGACGATGGCGGAGATGGCGAGGGCGCCGACCGTGGCGATGATGCCGAAGAGGTTGATGCTGCCCATGACCTTCTTGAGGACGTCGAGGCCGGGCAGGCCGCCCTCGCTCGGTGTGACGCCAGGGTTGTACGCCAGGAACTGGGCGTGCTGAATGAGCTTCATTGGAACTCCAGTACGAATATGGGCATGCGAAGGTGCCCGGAAGGGGAGGAGCGGGAGGAGATGGGGAAGGTCGGTCAGACGATCCGGCGGGCGGCGAGGACGTCCGGCCGCCACTCGGCGAAGGTCGAGAGCTTGACCACGTCACCAGTGCGCGGTGCGTGCAGGATCAGGCCGTCGCCGATGAACATCCCGACGTGTTCCGGGACTTGGGCCGTGCCGCGGGTGAAGAGGAGATCGCCCGGCTTGAGGATGTCGACGCTGACCGCCTTGCCCTCCTTGACTTGCGTGTACGTGGTCCGGGAGATCGAGACGCCCCCGGCCTTGTACGACATCTGCATCAGGGACGAGCAGTCGCAGCGGCCCATCGGGTCCTGGCCGCGCGGATCGGTGCACGCGCCGCCCCACTGATACGGAGTGCCGAGCTGACCGAGACCCCAGCGGATGGCGGTGCGGACCGACTTGGGCGCATCAGCCGGGATCTTGTAGTCCTTGGGGACAGAACCTGCGGGGATCGGACCGAATTTGGCCCCGTCCTCACCGGTGCCGCACCCGCCGGGAGCCGCATCCGTCTGCTCGCCCTCGTCGCCTCCGTCGGAACTCGACTCCTCCGACAGCGACGTGGCGATGGCCTTCTGTAGAGCCGTGCCCAGCGGCTCCCACTTGGCGTAGGCGTCAGGAAAGCCGCTCTTTTGGACCGCCTGTGCCGCCTGCGTGACGGTCATGGACTGCCAGCCTGGGACCTTGAGTAGAGCCTCGTAGAACCTCGTCGAGGCGTGCACCGGATCGCGGACCTGCTGGGCCGTTCCCCAGCCCTGGCTTGGGCGCTGCTGGAACAGGCCGAGCGAATCCCGGTCGCCGTAGTCCAGATTCCGCAGCCCCGACTCCTGCAGGGCCGTGGCGAGGGCCACGACCTGTCCTCGCGCCGGCACCTTCATAGCGACGCCGGTGGCCTGGATCGTCTTGGCGTTCGGGATCTGCTCTGCGGGATCGTCCAGCCCCGGGACCAACACCGCGGCCTTGCCGCCGCCTTTGAGGATCGAATCCACCTGCTTGGCGACCGCTGCGGAATCCACAGCTTGCGCATCGCCGCTCGCACAGGCGGCCTGGGCACTGCTCGCGCCGGCCAGAGCCATCGCGAGCGGGGCGATCAGCAGCAGTGGCCCAAGAGCCACGGACCCGACTATTGCCGCGCCCGCCTTCACGGTCGCGGGCCGCCCGCCGAGCGGAGGTCGCAGGAGTCGGACGTCGGGGAAGGGCGTGCCTGGGCATGCTGCATCAGCAGCTCCTTACTCGTAGGCAGCGCGGCACCAGCGTTCTCGTCGAAAAGGTCACCGGCACCGCACCGGTCGGAAATTCACAACCCTGAGATCAGGGAATAGAGATTCCAAGGGTCGGGAGCGGCTAACTCCCGACTCCTGGGAACCCCGTTACTGGAGCGCGGCAGCCAGCCGCGCTCTTAATCTCACACGCCACACGGAGAATCCCCTCGCCGAAATGCCAGGCCGTTTCGTGAGTGCCTCCGGGCCGCCGCTTGGACGAGGCGACACACATCAGCACAGGTCAACAGGGCGGGAGCTGAGCCCCGTCCGTCGAACACGGCGAGACTGTAGAGACGAATTCCGGCCGCACCAAACGATGCCTCGTCTGGCAGTCGGCGCCCGTGATGTGGTGGCAGAGCGTCATTAGGTGCGGCCGGGAATGGTGGTTACTCTCCAGCCCATCGCTCTCCTCAGGCGGCTGCTTCTGTGGCATCCGGGAGCGAATCACGCCGACGTGCGCGGTATTCCGGGAACGCGGAATCCCGCACGACCGTCCCCGCGGAAAGAGAGAACCGCACAATGTCGTACACCCTGCACCGAGGCGACGCGCTGATCGTCCTCGCCGGCATCCCCGACAACAGCGTCGATGCCGTGATCACGGATCCGCCCTACAACAGCGGTGGCCGAACCAGCGGCGAACGAACCGGCCGCAGTGCCCGCGCGAAGTACACCTCGGGCGACGCCGAGCACGACCTCGCCAACTTCCCCGGCGAGAACCGCGACCAGCGTTCGTACGACTTCTGGCTCACCCTCCTGCTCACCGAGTCCTACCGGGCCACCGCTGAGTCGGGCGCCGCGCTCGTCTTCACCGACTGGAGGCAACTGCCCACCACCACCGACGCGCTCCAGGCCGCCGGCTGGACCTGGCGCGGCATCGCCTCGTGGCACAAGCCGGTCTCCCGACCGCAGAAGGGCCGGCTCAAGCAGTCCTGCGAGTACATCGTCTGGGGCACCAAGGGCCCGGTCGACCCTGACCGGAACCCCGTCTACCTGCCCGGCCTCTACACCGCGAGCCAGCCCCGGAAGGATCGCGTGCACATCACGCAGAAGCCCGTGGAGGTGATGCAGGAGCTGGTGAGGATCTGCCCGCCGGGCGGAACGGTCCTCGACCCCTTCACCGGCTCAGGAACGACCGGCGTCGCCGCCCTGCGCGAGGGCCGCAAGTTCATCGGCGTCGAGCTCTCCGAGCACTACGCGGACATCGCCAATGAGCGGCTCCGCGCCGAGCTGACCAAGGACGACTTCGACCTGGCCGGGCCGGAGGCGTGATCATGAGAGCGGAGAGAGTCCGGGGCCGGCGGGCCGCAGACGCCGAAGGGCGGCTGGAGCATCGAATGACCGATGTACCAGCCGCCCTTCTCATTGCGTCACGCCGCCTCGAAAGCCCGCCGGATCAACGGCGCGGCCTTCTCCAGGTCCGCCGCCGAGACGAGGCGCACCTCCAGGTCCCCCGTCCCGAGATGCCCGATACCGCGCATGTCCCGGGTGAAGCCCTCCTCCAGCGCGACCGTGTCCGGGTCGAGTCTGAGATAGACCAGGATCGCCGGGTGCTTCGGACGGAAGATCACCGATGCCACGTTCACGAGCCGTCGGTAGGCGATGTAGTGCCGCAGCGGCGCCACCTCGACCTCGCCCCAAGCCGTGAGCGCCTCGTCCAGCTCCGCGTACAGGTCCCGCAAGGACTCCGGCACGAGGCCGGCAGCCGCAGGTGAAGGCGTCGCCGGTGCCGCCGGCGCGCTGCCGACCACCGCGTCCTGCTCCCGGCTCCGCCGAGACGAAGCGGAGCTCGGTGAGCCGGGCGAGGAATCGACGAGCAGCAGGCTCAGCAGGCTGCCCTCGAAGACCCGGTAGCGCACCAGGTCGATCCGCTCGGGCAGCCACTGCACGGCCACACGGTCATGGTGGGAGAAGCCGGCCGCGATGCAGACCATCCGCGGACGCCGCCAGTCGATCGACTCGGCCGCCTCCGCACCCAGCACCTTCCGGACCAGCGCCTCGAACTCGTGCTGCGCCGAACGCAACCACGAAAGGTACGAGACAGCCTGCGACAGCACCCCGCTGTCGGAGCCCCTCTTGAACTCGATCACCACCGGGCTGCCGTTCTCATCCAGCCCCAGCGTGTCGATCCGCCCCCGATGCCACGGACCAGTCGCATACTCCGACGCCACGAACCGGATACCGAGCATCTGCTCCAGCCCGGCCTCGACCCGCCGCTGCAGCTCCACCTCCAGCGCCACCGTCGAACCGGACAGCTCGACATCCCGACCGTCCGCGTCCCGCCGGAACAACATCAGCTCGGCCACCAGCGCCCCCTCCTGCGATCTCTGCAAAGGCCAATCAAAGGGAGGCACTGGGTATTCCGCCGTTGCCACGGACAACAACACTCGTCCACGCCGTAGAGTCCGAACATGCCGACCGAAGACAGCCCGGGCCTCACTGCCAAGCACTGGCAGGACTGCACGGACGTGTACGACTTCCTGGATCAGATCCGTCTCCGGCCTGGTCCATGGCTGTCCGGCGGCTCACTTCGCGATCTGCAGGGCATGCTGATCGGCTACCAGGTAGCCCTCGGCGTGCACTCCATCAATGAGCCCTGCGACTTCTGGCACGGCGGAGCCTTCAGCCAGTGGCTCGGAACACGCCTTGGCGGCACCAGCCCGCTCGGTTGGGCAGCAGACATCGAGCGCAACACCCCTGAGGGCTCAACTCCCGTCGACGAGTTCTTCCGTCTCCTCGACGCTTACCGAAGCGACGCGTCACACGCTTCGGCACAGGCCACCGCGACGACTCGGCTTCCCGGCATCGAGTACATGATTAACACCTTCGTCACCCTCTTCTGGCGCAAGCGTCTCCTCACACAGGCGACCGAACGTCTCGAAGACCGCGGCTTCCGCGTGATCCGCCTGGAAGCCGGCCAATGGAACACGGAGCGAGACATGCACCGTGCCTTGGCCGCCGCCCTGGACTTCCCCGACTACTACGGGGACAACCTGGATGCGCTCAACGACTGCCTCGGCGACGTGGCCTGCTACGGCGGCTACGACGATGCTCCCGAGGGCGCCGGGCTGGTCCTCGTCTTCACTGACTACGACCGGTTCGCTACGACCTGCCCCAGGGCGGCGCAGATCGTCCTGGACATCATCGCCGACCAGGCCAGGCGGGCAGCCGTACTTCGCCGCAGTCTGATCGGCCTGGTCCAGAGCAACGACCCGCAGATCCGGTTCGAGCCCGTCGGCGCCATGCCCGTCCTGTGGAACAACGACGAAGCGCTCGACGCCCGCCGCTGCTGAGCAGGCGACCCTTGTCAGTGCACCCGGTTAGGGTGCCCACCATGGACGTGGGACACCTGAGCGGATTGCTCGCCGATTCCGACGAAAGTCGCCTTCCGCCCGGTCGGATGGTCACGTCCGATGAAGGTGACGGAGACGTACAGCCTCTGTGGCTCAGTGATGGGCCGGCCACGATCGAGCTGTGGACGCGGATGCACGCCGAACACACACGTTCCGACCTGTGGCCGCTGCTGCTCGACTCGCTGGATCCGAACGACGGCGAATTCCGCCCGTGGGGATCCGGAGAGGTCTTTCCCGAGCAGATGTCCTCCCCGGCGAGCCACGAGTCCGCCGCCCTCCTCGCCCGGTGGTGGGATACCTACACAGCGGTCGACGAAGACGACATGCTCGACGAAGACAGGCGCCTCGCCGTCACGGCTCCCTTCGGACAGACCTGGCCCGGTCTCGCGCCCAGTCGGGAGATGACGACGAATCCCGATCAACTGGCCGCCGAGTTCGCGCAGGCGTTCCTCGCCGACCGCCCCCAGACGCGTCTGGGGCTCGTCGTCGCAGCATCCGGTGCCGAGGCGCTGACGGCCGCGGGCTGGGCCGGACCCTGCAACTACGACTACGACACCGCGAAGTTCTCTGCAATTCTCCGTGACTGGGAACACCGCTTCGGTGCCCGTGTCGTCGCGGTCGGGTTCTCCACGCTGCACCTCAGCATCGCCGCGCCACCTGTCGACAAGCACGAGGCTCTCCCAATCGCAGCCGAGCACTTTGCCTTCTGCCCGGACAACATCTGGCAGGGCAACAGGCCACACACACTGGCCGCATACGCCGAGCGGATCACCGGTGCCCATCAGTGGGACTTCTGGTGGGACTGATCCACTTCCTAGGAACGCTCACCCATCCCGGGTGAAGCGTCCTTCAAAGCCCTGCGATCCGGCTGGCGTCAGCGAACAACCGAAGCCTTCTGGGCGCGGAGGGAGGCAGATAATCTGTGCTGCCTTGTAGGCGGCTCAGTGATCAGGGTGAGGCGGTGTGGAAGGTGGGCGTCTGGACGGTTGTCGACGAGGCTGACCGCGTTCAGTGGGAGATGCTCCCTGGCAAGGGCGTCGGGCCGCTGAAGTTCGGCATGCCGCACGACGAAGCGGCCGCAACGATCGCAGACGTATGGAGCCCTCTCACCACTCGCGACGGCTATGGCAGCCCTGTTGAGAGTTCGGAGTCCTCCCTCCTCGGTGCAGGAATCGCGCCGGCAGTGACGGCTTACTACGACGCCGGCCGCTTGGCGTGCGTCGCCGTGAACGCACTTCGCGGTCCACAAGTCACCTTGGACGGACTGCGGCTCGTCGGCCGCGTCCCATCTGAGCTCGAGGATGCCTTCACCGAGTAGACGTCCACGAACGGCCACGACCTGCGGTACTCCCAGCACGCAGACCCAGGCTCCGAGACGCTCGGCCTCGTCCTCCGCGCCCAGCGCGCCGGGGACGTTGTCCTGAGCAGGCCGGTGTTGGTCGCCTCCACCTGGGCCGAGCGCTGCTGTGACGTCACTGAAGGCTGCATCCCCACTGAGGAGTGGCGGGACCGCGTCTGGTGATCGGCCTGCCACCGGCTTCACCAGGGGACTGCACGCGCACGCAACGGCCTTGGCACTGCGCGATCTCTGCGTCGTAGGGTCACGAACGTGACCGAACCCCAGTTGAGCGAGGCATTGAAGAGCTTTCTGAACACGCTGCGGGCCGGCGAAGTCCGCACCGGCCGCGTCATCGGCGTCGAAGACCGGGAGGTGCTTGTCGAACTGGACGGGTTCTCCGGTCCCGGTGAAGCAGTGGGTCGTATCCCTCGTGGCGATCTGACCCGCAAGGCGATCGGGCATCCGTCCGAAGTCGTGAGCATGGGGCAGCGGCTCACCTTCGAAGTGATAGCCGTCGACCTGCAGCAGGAGTGCGTCTGGGCCTCCGCCTCAGCGTGTGAGGACCCGGCTCTGCGAGCGTTCCTTCTTGGCCTTACGCGTGGCGCAACACACCAAGGTCAGGTGCAGAGCGTCCACAACTTCGGTGTGTTCGTGAACCTCGACGGCGAACCCGCCGATCTGTGCACTGGGTTCATCAGAGGCCCTGAACTGAGCTGGCTGCGGATCGACCATCCCGCAGACGCCGTCACGGCTGGCCAACGAGTCATGGGCGAGATCATCGACGTCGACACCCGGCGTGGACAGGTCCAGCTATCACTGAAGGCATTCCAGGAGAACCCGCTCGCTCCCTTCGCCGACCAAGCAGGCTTTGTCACGACCGGCAGGGTCACCAAGCTGATCCCGTTCGGAGCCTTCGTCCGCATCGCCGACGGACTTGAGGGCCTCGTGCACAACACCGAGTTCGGTGACGAGCCCGTCGAGGACCCCGGCCAGATCGTGAGCGAGGGCGACGAGATCACCGTACGGATCCTCGAAGTCGACCTCACACGCCACCGCCTCACCCTGTCCGCCAGAAACATGCCACAGGACGGGAAGCGATCTTCCTGAGGGAGGAAGCAGGCTGTGAGCAGTCATTCAGCGGCAGACAGGTGGTGCCACCAGTGACCGCAGCCGCCGGAGCAGTAAAGCTCGCGGCGTCGCGCGTCGGCGACCGTGAGCACCGCGATCAGCAGCCTGAATGCCTTGCGGCGTTCGTCGCGGGGCCTGAGACCGGCGATCTTTCCCAGTTGCTCGTCGATCCGGCCCCGTGAGATCAGCACCGCGGGTGTATGCGTCGGGCGCAGCCCAGCACGGCGGATGCTCTCTGGCGCATCCCCAGCGACAGCGCGCGCCTGGACACAGTGATGACGCAGGAATAGCAGCGCCACGGACTGTTCTTCCGGGCCGAGGCCGTCGAACCACTCGCTGCCCTCGGACATGGGGCGCAGCCCCTGCGCGAGTTCATTGAGCAAGACGTCCCGTTCGTTCACCATGCCCCCGGAAGATCAGGCGGCACTCGGCCGCGGCGCCGGCGTGGATCCATCCGCCCTCGTCAGGATGCATGTCCACAGTCCACTGACCACGCCACTCTGCCGTGCGCAGCCGCTCGAACACCAACCCATTACGAGCGGCATCGGTGCAGTGCCGGGGGAAACGATCTCCAGTCAGCCGGGAAGCGTGTTCTCCCGCCTCGGGAGCGCCTGGTCAGGGACGCTCGTGAACACCCCGGAGGCCTTCCAGCTCGACCACGGGATCGGCCAACCGCAGGATCCGGGCATCACCTCGGGGCGGAATCCGACGCTGCGGAGGTGGCAATGGCATGAGCTCCGGTGTCTGTGCTGCCGCCAGCGATGTCCGTCTGCGGAGTGGCATGGATAGCAGGGCTCCTAGTGATCTTGTCAGTGTTTGTCCGTATGATTGACCTCTCTGGAGTTACTGGGGGCTGCTTTCGGTCACAGGAGGGGTGGGTGCCGCGTAATATTCTCGGGGCGCCTGAGGCGTCCGATCGATCTTGTTCTCCGAGGTAGACGCCGGATTCTTGATCTTGCCAGAGGTTGTGTGATCTCCTGGTGCTCGTTCTTCTCGTCCGATGGAGGTTGGCGCAGTGCGCAGGCAGCACTATGGGGTGCCTCTGGAGCGAAGCGACTACCTGGAGCTCAAGCGTCACAGGAACAGCTGCAAGCCCGAGAACTTCGACAGGTGGCTCGGTGGCTTCGGTGCTGGTAAGCGCTTGGCCGTCGACCTCTTCTCCGGAGCTGGGGGACTGAGCCTCGGACTGGAGCGAGCCGGGTGGACGGTCGCAGCCGCGGTCGACTTCGACGAGCGGGCGCTCCAGACGCACGCCGCGAACTTCCCGGGCATGAGCCTCCATATGGACCTGGGCGATCCTGACGAGCGCGACAGGCTCGTCGAGATGCTGGCGCCGGCCAAGATCGATCTGGTGGCCGGCGGCCCGCCGTGCCAGCCGTTCAGCAGGGCTGGCCGGAGCAAGATCCGCAGCCTCGTGGAGCATCACGGCCGCGATCCTCATGATCGCCGCAAGGAACTGTGGAGCGCCTACCTCGACGTCGTGAAGCGTCTCCGGCCGCGTGCGGTCCTCATGGAGAACGTGCCGGACATGGGTCTCGGCGACGACTTCTTCGTGGTACGCACCATCGAGGAGCAGCTGGAGGACCTCGGCTACGCGACGCAGGTCCGTCTCGTCGACGCGTGGAAGTACGGCGTTCCGCAGCACAGGAAGCGACTGATCCTGCTGGCGAGGAACGACGTGGAGCGCTTCTCGTGGCGGCAGGAGCTGGAGCACGATCAGCGGACCACGCTGCGTGACGCCATCGGTGACCTGCCGGTGCTGCCTGTCGTGCCCACCGAACGTGTCGGGCAGCGTGAACTCCCGTACGACGAGCCGTCCGAGCTCTCCAAGTTCGCTCAGGACATGCGCAAGTGGGCGCGCAAGGACCGGGTATGGGACCACATGACCCGACGGGTCCGGAAGGACGATGCGGAGATCTTCTCCAGCATGGACTCCAAGACCCTGTACTCGGAGATCTCGCCGGAACTGCAGCGCTACAAGGCCGACCACTTCACGGACAAGTACAAGAAGCTCGACTGGGCGGACCTCAGCAGGTCGATCACCGCACACATCGCCAAGGACGGCTACTGGTACATCCACCCCGACCAGGATCAGCCGCGCACCCTCACCGTGCGCGAGGCCGCGCGGGTGCAGACCTTCCCGGACAAGTTCCGGTTCGCCGGCACACGCAGTGACGCCTTCCGTCAAATCGGTAACGCGGTGCCGCCCCTCCTTGGCGAGGCTGCGGCGGAGGCACTGTTGCCCGTGGGCGACGAGCGACCGAGCGAGGGTGGACTCCAGCCGCACTGGCGCACGGTGCGAAGGGATCTGACCGCCTGGGCCGAAGGACGGCGTGAGTCCGAGGACTGGTACCAGCTTCCGGGCGAGCAGATGTCCGGCTTGCAGGCCGCCGTCGTGGCCATACTGTCCGGGACCCGGATCCAGCCCGCGCAGCTGGCGGAGATGGTCGAGGTCGTGCGGGGGCGGACGTCCCTGAGTAAGGCTGCGCTCGAGGCACTCACTGCGGCGGCACCCTCCGAGGCAGCGAAGGCGCGGGTCGCCCGGCTAGCCGCGGTGATCGGTAAGTCGAGCGTCTGGGGCGACGAGGAGAAGGTCCGCGAGCAGCTGAAGTTGAAGCCGGCTGAGGCGACGGTCTACCGGCTGCTGGTCGGCGAGGATCTCCTGTGGATCGGGCAGGGGGCGCTGCGCGTCGCCGCCCGTCTACACGGTAGCGATTCGGATCGCACGAACAGGCTCAGCGACGGTCGAGTGGACTTGGTGAAGCTCGTCGGAGCCGGCGAGGATGCGCCTCTGCGCATGGCGGCGCTGCGGCTCATCGGAAGCAGCGTGTGCCGGGCCAAGGAGCCGCTCTGCGAGCTGTGCCCCCTGAGCAAGTACTGCGTCGCCAGGGAGAGCGTCTCGGGCGACCTGTTCACGGATGCGTTGACCGGGACCCACGGACGGGAGACGGTGCCGGCCCAGGCTCGCGAGCCTGGGCGCACTGCCGGGCGACGCTGAGCGCAGCGCGCTCGACGTCCGCCCGGATCTCGCACTCCCAGACACGGACGACGGTCCAGCCGGCAGCCTCGGCTGCTGCGGTGTTCCGGCGGTCGCGTTCCTTGTTGGTCTCGATCTTCGCTTCCCACAGGGAGGCGTTCGGGCCGCGGAACGTCTTCGGGCCGTGCACAGGACATCCGTGCCAGAAGCACCCGTCGACGAACACCGCCACGTTGTACCTGGGCAGGACGAAGTCCGCCGTGCACCGGGAAGCCACCTTGCGCTGCAGACGGAACCGGAGGCCGAGCCGGTGTACGGCATGCCGGAGGGTCACCTCCGGCTTGGTGTCGCGGACGCGCCGACCACGCAGATGGCCGCTCAGCTCGGTGCTGACCCACTCCGCGCCCGTGGTCTCGTCACGTGCTGCCATACCTCAGCCCCAGCCCGTCGTCGGCCTACGAGTGCGAGGGTGCCACACTCGTCCCATGCTTCGTGAACCTGCAGAACTCCGTGTCGACGACCACGGCCGGGTCGAGCTCCCCATGGGGCTGCTCGCGGAGGCGGGCATCGCCCCCGGTTCGCACCTGCTGGCCTTCAGTGACGGAGACGGGCGGATCGTGCTCCGCCGCGCCGAGGACGCCATGAGGGATCTGCTCGAGCGCGGGGAGCTCTGAGGGCTGACGAGGATCCGGGCCTACCGACCGGGGACGAACCCGAGGGACAGCGCCTCGTTGCGCGCGTGCAGTGCCTGTACCGCCTGTGGCTCGGGGATCTCCTGGTCGAGCTCGATTCGCCTGCCGATGTACTGCGCCAGCTGGCGCTGCGAGGGATCCAGGTTGTGCGTCTCCTTCGCCCACCGCTCGACGGCGTACCACTCGTCCGCCGGGATCGACGCCACCTCGTCGCGCGCCCCCTGGCCGCCCTCCGAGCCCCCTGCGAGAGCTTCCTCGTCCAGCGCGTGATCGAGGAGTTCCGCCTCCAGGTCACCAGGCACGGACCAGGACACGCGGGCGACGGCGTCCCAGCAGACGGCTTTCTTCGCCCACTCACCCACGTGGTTACCCTCGCGCGGCCGGGTCACCGCCCGCATCACCCTGGGACAGAGATCGTCGACCGCCGCCTCGACGGCAGGGGAGACTTGCTGCTCTCGCCAGATCCTGTCGAGGTCGATGCGCTGCTCCGTCGCGAGCGACAGGCGGGCCATGGTGTACGTCGTGATCATGCTCTTGTAGCTGCCGGCCTCGTGGTTCGCCGCGATGCGGTCGACCGCCTTGAAGAGGATGGCCATGGCGATCACACGTTGGCAGTACTGGACGTCGACACGCGGGGGCGCGTCGCCGATGCGGTCCATGAACACGGCGAAGTTCTTCTGTGCGCCACGGCTGACCTGGAACGGAAGGTGGTTCCAGGAGTTGGCGTACTTCGCGAGGTCCGCCTTGGTGAACTTCTGCTTCGTCGGGTTGAGCTTCTTGAACGTGCGCTGTTTCGCGGGCGTCCGGGCCTTGGCCACCTCGTCGGTGTACTGGCCGCGCGCCCGTTCGTAGAACCAGTGGGTCTCCTGACCACTGCCGTCCGTCGCCGGCGCCCACAGGGAGCGGGTGATCCGCTGTACGGCCACGTGGTACTCGTGGTTCGAGCTGAAGTCGACCAACGTCACGCGGTTCTGGGTGTTGGAGTACTCGGAGATCATCGGGACGATCTCCGAGAGCCGCTCCGGGGAGACCTCCGTCAGCTTCATCTGCACGGCCACGTGTGACAGGTCCGCCTTGTCGCGGCTGGAGGCGTAGTGCAGAGAGGCTGTCGTCTGACCGCCGTTCACGACTTGGAGCCCGTGCACGCGGGAGATGCCCGTGGGCCTCCCTTCCGGATCGTGGGCGAAGTCGACCTGCGAAGCGGTCGCCGTGATGCCGTTGTTGTACGCCAGGAACCTGCCGGGGGAGTTCAGCAGGGTCTCCCGGATGCCACGGTTGACCGACCCGCGGGCCTGCAGGAAGGAACGGACGTTCAGCTCGAGGAGCCTCGTCCCGTACTCCCCATAGAGCTCGGCGAGCCTCTGCCCGGGGATCACGGCCATGGTCACCGAGTGGTCGGGCTCGCTGCTGGGCGCCGCGACGCAGGGCAGCGGAGGGTCGAAGGAGACGACGATGGGTTCGCTGATACTGCCGGAGGTCGCGTGGCGGTGCAGCCGTGCCAGGTCCCACACCTCGTGGGTCACGGGGAGGCCGTCGAAGTCGGTGGGCGGGACTGCGGTGCTGGTGCCGACGCGGTTGCTGAGGAGGAAGAGTCGTACCCTGCGTACCTCGGTGAGTGCCTTCTCCACCGCCGCGCACATGTCGTAGACGTCGAAGGACTCGTCGATGTGCTGACGCAGACCGTCACGGCATCGACGGACGAACGTGAGGAGCCGCTTGAAGGCGGTCTCGGTCTGCCCCTTCGTGAGCTTGGACGCCAGCGGCTCCAGATCGAAGTCCGTGACGAAGAGGTCGAGGCACTCCCCGGAGTCCCCGATGCCGTAGCCGTGAACGAGGTGACCGTGCGCACCGTGAAACGCGGTGAACGTGTTGGACGCGATACCGGCCTGCTCCAGGTCCTCGAACACACGCCGCGTGAACGCCTCCGGAGTGGTGGTTCTCTCGGCGTCGGCTGTCGCCTGGACGTCCGCGACGAGGTCGCGGGCGTACTGGGACAGGTCGAGCTCAGGCATGGGTTCCCCCGATCAGTGCGGTCACCTCGTCGGTCGTGGCGCGGTGCTGGTCCAGCCCCGAAGTGCTCACGTTGTACGTGCAGTCACCCACACCCTCGGGGAGATCTGCCTCGACGATTCTCGGGAAATCCTCTCGTACGTGCCAGAAGCACAGGTCACGGAGGGTGTATCGAGGCTCTTCGTACAGGTCTCGCTGCGCCGGGAGGTAGCCGGCCTGTACGAGCCGGCCGTCGAATGCGGCGCGCACGAGAGGGCTGGTGAGCTGCTCGCGTATCCGGTCCACCAGGCGGTTCAGGCTCTCGCCCGAACCGCCTCGACGTTCGTCGAGCATGGCCAGGGACAACAGGAGCGCGGGCGTTCCCGTGTCGTCCAGCTGGCGTTCACTGGCGATCCGGATGCTGCGGGGACGCCTGGCGGTGCTGGCCTTCGTCTCGACGGCGACTCCCGGCAGCTGGAAGTCCTGGTTGGCTCCGCTCGGCCCGGCCCAGGAGTCGACGGCCTCGGCCGGCCCGACGACGGGCAGGATGCGGTCGCGCAGCAGCAGGAGCTCGCCGACGAGCCCGCGACGAGCCTCGGGACCGAGACCGTCCCTGCCCACGGCGCGCAGGAGGTCCTGCCACCGCTCGAACCTCTCCACGGCTGCGGTCAGAGCGGCTGCGGCTCCGGAGGCCTCCCTGACCGTGTCGGCAACGTCGGTGACGAGAGGGTTGAACACCTCGCGGAGCTCGTCCGCGGTGAGGACCACCTGGAGCTCGTACTCGAGACGCGACACGGCGCTCAGGTTCATCTCCAGGCCGGCCGCGCTGGGCAGCCGGGTCACGGACCGCACGATGTGGTCCGCGGAGCGGGCGTCCGTCCTGAGCACGAGCATCCGTCGCTGTGCCGGGTGGGAGACGGACAGGAAGACGTCCAACGGAGCGTCAGGATGCAGGCGGATGCGGGACCGTCCGGGGGCGCCCTGGGGTGCCTCCAGGTCGCGCCACTCGGCCTCGGTGACGGTCACTCGCCGTCCTCCTCGTCGTCGAAGGCGTCGTCAAGCCCTTCCTGCCTCCAGATGCTGTTGACGACGTACTCCGTGTCCGACTGGTGCTCGGAGAGAGGGAAGTTCACCTGGAACCCCACCAACGGAAGCTGCCTCTCGCTTTCCTCTCCCTTCGGTTCGATCACGTAGATCAGGAGCAGCGCTTGGTCCGGCCGACGCTTGAAGCGCAGCTGCTCACCGGAGGGCGATTCCGGGACCTTCTCCCTGCCCTTCTTCTTCGCGACCAGCCGTGTTGCCTCGCGGGCGGCATCTACTTGGGCCGGGTCCAGGCCGATCTGCTCGTCCCGAGGGCTTACCACTCGGCGGATGATGTACCGGCCATCAGTCTTGTACCCCGGGTCGTTCAGCGGAGTCCGGGTCACGGGCCCCACCCCATGGCCCGCGACGTCGTGGGGTTTCGCCGTCGACTTGCCGATCAGGCACACCGTCCACTCCGCCAGCTCGTCCACGCTCGCGCATTGATCGATGTACTTCGCGATGAACCGCGGGCGGACCCTCCGGGCCACCCCGTCCGTCACGTAGCCCGAAAGAAAGTCGGAGACCGCCTCGCGGGGCACACTGCTCCACTTCACTGTTCCGCCGGGAACCTCTGCCTTGCCCGCCGTGAAGCCGTCGAGACGCCGGACGAAGTCCTCGAGTGTCTTGAGGTTGTGTTCCCTCGCCCTCTGCGAGAAGTTGAAGAGCGTCGTCTCCGGCCCCTCCCCGGAGTAGCTGAGCTTTACAGGCGTCCCCTGCCTCATCTTGTTGGGGGCAGTGATCGTGAGTCCGAGCGAGGACGCGCGCACCTTCAACCCGAAGTCCCTCGGTGTGAGATTGAGCGCTGCCATCTCCTCGATCTCACGGCGCAGTTCGTCGGTGGCGGCAGTCACCTCGACGTACTTCGCCTGAAGGTCGGGCGTGGTGTACAGGCGGCACAGGTCCTCGTGGCCCGGTCGGTACCCGAACCACCGCCCCATCTGGAGGAGGGTGTCGTACGTGCTCGAAGTGCGCAGGTAGTAGCTGACGGTCAAGCCCTCCAGCGTCAGCCCTCGGGACAACTTCTGGCCCCCGATCGCGATGACCGAGAGACCGTTCCTGCGGTGATCGTAGTAGTCGAGTGCGTCGCGGGAGGCACCGTTCACCGTCTTGACGACGACCTTTCGCAGGGCCGGCAGGAGCTGGCTGGACACCTCGTCCCACGTGACGGGCTCGGTCTCGTCCACAGGGAAGTGGTCCGTCGTGGGGACGAAGTCGCGCTCCCAGAGAGCCTGGAACTCCGCCATACGCTCGGAAGCCTGTCCATAGCGGTCACGGAGCGAGTCCACGAGGAGGCGCAGGTGATCGTCCACCTGGTCACGCACGATCCCCTGGACTGCGGTGAAGCGGGTGACGTGCACGAGCATGGAGTTGTGCACCCGCACCTGCCCCCGCGCTCTCCGAGCAGCGGAGGCCAGAACGAACGAGGCGATCGACTCGCGCAGGGACTCCGGAAGGTTGTCGGAGGGAACGAATGAGGACTTGTGCTTGGTAGGGATCCAGCTCTCCGCATCGTCCACGGAGCGGACGAGTGGCAGCGGAGCGATGTCGTCCTCCTCGTCGCTGTCGACCTGGAGCCCGAAGACGCGTTCCGGACCGAGGTAGTTGGACGGTGAGGGAAGTGTGCGAATGAAGCTGTCGGGGAACAGGTCGGAGCCGAAGGTGGCGTGTTCGACGTCGGGATCGATGTAGATGTTGGCGAACGGCGTTGCGGTGTACCCGACGTACGCCGACTTCTCGAAGCTCCTCATCAGCTCGCGGATCGCACCATTGGTTTTGGTCGGGTCTGCCTCGGGGTCACGCTTGGTGTTGATCGTGGCGTTGTCGGCCTCGTCGTCGATGACGAACAGGGGGATGTCACGTACGACCTTGCGGCCCGTTTCGTCCTCCGTTCCTTGGACGTCCGTCACCCAGTTACGCAGGTACTCGAGGATCTTCCAGTGCTTCTTCACCACGAGCACGACCGGGAAGTGCCCAAGGTGAACCGAGTTGAATGCGCTCGCCGTCTGGCGCCCGAAATCACCTTTCTCGGAACTGTTAGTCGGTGACGCGATGACCAGCCTCTTACCAGGCATCCGCCCTGCGCCCATGCGGCTGGACTTCCCCGCCTCGTTGGAGCGCTGCTGATGCTGGGAGTCGAAACCGAGAAGGCCCTCGTCCACACGTAGTTGTGTCTGGCTTCGCAGATCGTTGTGGATGCCAGCGAGAATCACCACGAGCTGATACCCGGCATCCACTGCCTTCGAGGCCAGCCCGATGTACTGTCCCGTCTTGCCCGACTGGACCTGCCCGATCACCAGCCCCGTGCGGCGCCATGAGCCTTCTCGACGTGGGTCCTCGAGCTGGCTCAGAACCTCGTCAGTGCTCTGGTCCAAGCGGCGTACGACGAGCGGAGGCAGGTTCTTGACATCCTCGAGGTAGCGGCGGTAGCGCTCCCAGAAATCCCACTCGCGGTCGTTCTTGGCCTCCGGCAGCCAAGGCTTATGGTCCGTGTCGCTTTCCAATCCGGATGACCCCTCCTGGAAAACGGCCGTCATGGCCTCGATCTCCTTGGCCAACCGTTCCCGGTCCACTACCTCGCCCTGGCCGGCCAGCATTCCGAAGATGACCGTGACCGCGGTCTGCACTTCCTCGGGGGAAGGCTGGCGGTCCTGGGAGAACATCGCGAGCACCAGGCGACGTGCCCTGGACAGGGACTCGTCGGATTCCTCAGGGGTGATACTCACAGCGGACCTCCGGTTTGCGGGAGTGGTATCGGGCAGGCTAAAGGGGACCTCTGACAACGGGTCACCCGTTCCAGAAGCCCTGCATCTGGTCGAAGGGCGGCATGTGCCGCAGACGTTCACGGGCGGCGGAGGGCGAACGGCCATCGGAGACCATCGCCTCGTAGATCCGCTGCGCAACCTCTGTCGCTCCGGCATCGGCCGGCCCGGAGCCGCCGAAGGGCTCGGGGTCGTCGCTGGTGTCCGTCTCGTGCATGACGCGGAGGGCGGTGACCGGCACGGTCTCCTCGAGTAGACGGATCAGGGCACGCATGTCATCCGAGCTCGCACCACTAGGACGCAGAGCTGCCTTCACCAGGGGGTGCCCCCGGTTGACCCTGCAGGTGACCCGGTCGTCGACACGGCGGACGCTCCAGGCGTAGAGGAGAGGGTCCCCGTGCGTGCGCGCCGCGATCTGCCCGCGGTACCGCAGCACGTCGGCGGCCCTTCTCCTGGCCTGCAGGGCGATGCGGCGGAGGTGGGAACGCAGGGCGACGGGCGGGACGACGCTGGACTTCCGGACGTCGACCCCCCACTCGACGTCTGTCTCGGCGGGGATGTCCACGGCGATCCTTGCCAGGTTGTACTTCTCCTCGCGGCGTAGCCCGCGCTGTCCGAGCCAGTCCCCCGCCAGGATCAGACGGTCCCGGCGGTACACATAGAACCCCTGCTGGTCGAGCCAGCCACGGGGGCCGCCGGCCTTCTCGTACTCGTCCGGGGCGAGCCTCTGTGCGCTGGGGAGGACGAATGCCTCCACCCGTACGGAGCCCGATCCCAGAGGCAGGCGCTCCACGGGAAGCGGTTGTACGGACGGGTGGCGGGACAGGAACGGATCCCAGGGCTCGACGGGGCTGCCCGACACACGCAGATTGCGGCGCCGGCTTCCGGTGAGGAACCTGCCGAAGACCATGCCCAGGTGGGACTCCGTGCGGGAGGCCTCCGCGTAGAACTGCTTCTGGGTCCGCTCGTCCTCCACCGTCACCGCGTCGACGTGGTAGCCGTTAAGGCGCCGCCACAACACGACGGTGCCGTGGTCCGCCTCACCCCGGATCCTGTCGAGCAACTCGCTGGTCGTCTCGTCCGCGCCGCGTAGCAGTCGCCACTCGCCTGACCTCTCGACGACGTCGAGGTCCCACGTGCGCACGTGCCATTCGCCGGCGTTGGCGGTGGCGACGGTGAGCTGCCGGGCCTGTGAGAACGAGGCCGACTTGAGGCCGACGCCGAAGCGCCCCAGGTCCGTAGCGGTTCGGGGCGTCGCGGGGCCTCGCGCGGCCACGGTCATGGCGGTCACGAGCTCGCCGGCGGTCATCCCGGCACCGTCGTCGGCAACGGCGATCCAGGAGTCCGGCCCGGCCCAGGTGAACTCGACGTCGATCGTGGACGCCCCCGCGGAGATGCTGTTGTCCACGAGATCCGCGATGGCGGCAGGCAGGGAATACCCGAGCGAACTGAGCGAGGCGACCATGCCCGCCGGCTCCGGAGCTGCTATGTCGTACGTCACGCCGAATGTCCAGCCTGTTTCCGGTTTCTGATACTGGTTGCGATTATCCACGTATGCCGTTCGGGCCCTGGATGGGTAGTCGAGTTGGGGTGTGAACGTTCCATACGCCTTTCCGCGTGCTGCAGATGGGGCTTTCGGCTCATGAGGCGACAGGGCGGCGGCGCCGTCCTACCGGAACCGTGGGTGCCAACCGACCGGCGACACCTGGAGCGCGTCCATGTGCACTTGGCGCCGACCCACGGGAAACGTTCTCTTCACCACGTTGTAGTGCAGTCCCTCGGTGGGGAGGTCGGGTCGCGTCAGGGTTGTCACCAAGGTGTCGAGGTCAGGCGGGGTTCCCAGGGCCTGTACGTAGCGGAGAGAGGTGGCGTGCATGTCCGGCGCCGGGAGAGGGCGAAGACCGAGTTGTTGGGGTGTGCCGACACACCAGGTCCAGTCGATCGCGTCGAACGGTGGCCAGCCGGCCGGCAGCTCGGCCGTTGCCGTGCCCGCCCGCAGCTCTCCCCTCACACGGTCCAGCTGCTGGGCTGCGGAGGTGACCCAGTTCTCGACCTTCATGACCTCATGCAGGGAAAGTGCTTCGATCGGCCACTTGATCTCGAGGCACAGACCGAGATGCCTGCCCGGGTCCACGACGACCACGTCCAGATCACCAGCAGACCTGCCGTCGGTCCTGACCACCGGGACCCGTTCCGCGACGGAGGTGCCGGGCGTCGTGCGCAGCCAGGCAGCCCACGCTGCTGCACGCTCGCCCTGTTCCCTGCCTATGCGACCGAATCCCCGGGAGGCATGGGCGGCCGAGCGAAGCATGATCGGGTCCACGGCCCTCGGAGTTACGAGGGGCGGGCAGACGATGAGGACATCGCCGTGTCGGATCAGCGGGGAGGTCCTGCACGAGCGCCCGGTCCGGTAAGTGAGTCTTTCCACCACCAGAGCCTGGTGTGCCTCCGAGACGTCCGGGCACATCTCCGCGAGGACGGCCATCAGCCGGGTGTCTGTCAGGTGGAAGAGCGTCGTCTCCAGCCGGGAGAGCCTGTGCGCTGTCTGCTCGCACAGGGAGGCGAGCCCCATGATCACGGCCAGGACGCTGATCATGTCGCCGGCGGTCATCCCCTCACCCAGGGGAAAGGAATCAGGCACCTGTCCTTCGGGCACCGACTGCCGGTATGCCTCGATCGTCGTGGAGGCGCGCTGGACGGCAGCGCGCAGGACCTCTGGTGGCGGGCTGGTCCGGGAGTCGACAGGCCGAGTGGAGATCCATCGGCGCTCCGTCTCGGACAGCTCCGGTAGCCGTGTGGGACGTGCGTCGCGTTCGAGGAACGTGTCGGCTACCTCGGCGGATGCGTTCCAGCGGTGGCGCATCCGGAAGTTTCCCCTGGTCATCCGTACCTGATAGGCCCCGCTCCGCACGCCGGTCTCCACCAGGTCCAGCCGCTGGGCCGCCGCCGCGGCAAGGACGATCTCGGCTGCGTCCTTCTCCGAGCACGTCCCCGTGCCGACGGGATAGTCGTGGTGCCAGACGACGAGCTGGGCGAGGGCGCTTTCCCACGGCAGGTCCGTCATCATTCCAGCGCTGATCTCCATCGCGCGGAGTTTCGTCGCCGTCCGGAGAAGGTCGTAGATCCGCTCCGGTCCGGAGTTCCAGCCACGTAGTGAGCGGACCTGGTCACGAGCGCTGGCGATGGTGTCCAGCAGGTCCAGTTCGGGTTTCACGCAGGCTCCACTTGTGGACGATCGGTGTTCTACGGGCCCTGCGGCGTCTGGCGGGGCCGGTGGTGGGGAGGGCGTAGCGCGGGCCCTCCCCACCGGGTAGTCACAGGGTGGGGTCCCAGTACCCGACTTTCGAGCCGTCCGGGGAACCGAACAGGTGCCAGCGGGAGAGGTTCCGGTTCCAGGACTGACAGGCCGTCTCGGGGAGCTGGAGGCAACCGTGGTCTGCACCCTCGTTCGTGATCATGCAGTTGGGGTCGTACAGACAGGAGTCGTTGTCGACGGCCCGGCTCACGACCGCGTCGAGGTTCTGCTCGAGCACAGTCCGCATGGCTCCGAGGCTGAACTCGCTTCCGCCGTTGGGATAGATGGCGAAGGCCAGGTCGTACGGGAACAGGTACTCGGAGAGGCTGGTCTCGCTGTAGCCACTGTCGACTGCCAGCGCCCGCAGGAGCTGATGCGACAGGGAGTGGAGCAGACCGAACAGCTCGTGGACGGGCAGGTCGGGATGCCCCGGTGCCGGACGGGTCTCGTGGGAGAGGGCCTTGCCGTCGCTCGGACCGATCTGGTGTACCAGCCACTGGGCGACGCCGCCGGCGTCGTCGAGGGTGCGTCGACTCACGAGCTCGTTGCGGACCAGCCACCGGCTCACCCGTTCCCTGTCCACCGGGAAGAGCAGCGCCTCCGCCTGCGTGGGGTGCGCGTAGAGCAGGGTCTTCTCAGGGGTGCCCCGTGAGGCGCGCCCCCGGTAGGGCACGAGATCCGCCTCCTCGGGGCTGAAACCCGTCCGGCTGTAGCCGATCGCGAGGTAGGTGATCGGGAGATCACTCACCAGACAGGTGTCCCGGCCGAGGCCGGCAGCCGCAAGGACCTCGGGGTAGCGCTCGTAGAGAGCGCGGCGCTCGGCGTTGCGCGCCTCCCGCTGGAGGCGGGGGACGCCCAGGCGCTCCAGGTTGAGGACCCGACGGTAGGTGTGCAGCTCGGCTGCGAGCCCGCGGGCGTCGTCGCTCTCGGTGTCGAGTCCGAGAGCCTTGCCCACCCGCTCCCGGAGGTGGTCCACCTCGACGGGCATGAACCGCGCCCGCAGCGCACGTACATGGTCGTGCAGACCCGCCTCCTCCATTGCACGGATGCTCTCGACGACCTCGTCGGGGACGTCCACCGTGTGTCCGTCCGTGAGTCGCCGGAACTCCTCCTCGGTGATCTCACCGAGCCACCAGCCGAGCACGGCGGCCGTGTACAAGGGGTTTCCCTGGCGGGTGGCCTCTTCGGTCGTGGTCACGTTCACGAGCGTCAGACCCTGGCCGACATGCGCTGTCCCCGCCGTGTGGAGCAGGGGATGCATGAACTTGTCCGGGTAGCTGCACGAGGAGTTGCTGCAGCTCCACTGCACACCCAGCGGGAAGCCGCATGTCATGCACTCCCACCGGAAGTCGCGGAACCGACTCGCACGGTCGTCCAGCCTGAACCGGGTGTGTCCTCTCGGGCACTTGCTCGGCGGGTACATGGGCGACATCTCGCCGCACCTGTGTGCGAACACGAACTGGAGCTGCCGGTTGCCGACGGCGTTGCCGCACGCGGGGCAGGCCGGCGGCCAGTCGTCCGTTCCCGGCCGGGGGTCACTGGCCGACCAGACGTGTCCGCACCTGCCACTGGCACAGCGCACCACCCGAGGCCAGATACGGCAGAAGACCTTGCCGGGAACCACGACCTCGTAGTGGCGGTCGGCGAGCCGGTCCTCATCCCCGGGAAACTCCGGTGCCCGGTCGGAGCCGGCGGCGAACGCACGGCCGGCGGCCCGCCAACTGCGTACGAACCGCATGGCCTCCTGGACCAGGTGCTCGCGGTCGAGCGAGGGGCCGTCGAACTCCTCGTCCCGTCCGAACTGCACCACCTGGGCGGTGTAGCCGCCGCGGTGGTCGAAGGTCTGACCGGGGCGGTACCGGTAGAGGACCTGGCCCCGGTCGCGGGCCATGTCGTCGTTCCTCGGGTTGAACGCCATCACGACCTCCTGCCGTCGGACACGATGTGGAACGGGATGCCCTCGGATACATCCCGGAGACTCGTCATGGGCCGGTATTCGAGGCCCAGGTAGTCGCCTGTGGCGCGGTATCCGCGGTTGTTGCCACCGGAGAGGCCGGCAGAGGCCCCCGCGGAGCGGAGGCTGGCCAGTGCATGCTCCACCATGTCCTCGAGATCACTGTGGAGCTCCTGGCCCTCCGGGCGATCCGACTGGAAGACCGTGTGAAGTGCCTCCAGCAGTTCGGTGAGCTGTACGCCCTCGAGCCCTCCGATCGAAGGATCACGGAGCGCGGCCTGCATCTTCGAGAGGTCGTGCAGGTGCCCTGGCGCGTTGCCCGCCCGCCACCAGTCCCGGTTGGCGATCTGGAGAAGGTGGCCCATCAGTATCCCGGGGAGGGTCCTGCGTACGGCGAACCGGCTCCAGCGGTTGATGGCCACCGGCTCGACCATGCGGTCGAGGTATTCGTGGAACTTGCCGTGGTACCGGTAGTGCGACCGGTCCCGTTCCCTCACCGGGTTGAAGAGCATGAAAACGAGGCCGTGGTACGCACGGCCGACCCGTGACGACGCCTGGATGTACTCGGCCATGGATCGGGGCATCCCGTTGAACAGCATGAGGTTCAACCGGTCCACGTCGACCCCGTGGCTGACCATGCTCGTCGCGACGACCATGCCCGTGCTGCCGTTGGTGCTGCTCAGGTCGTCCAGGACACCACGGACCTGGTCCAGGCGCGTCTCGCCTTTCAGCTCGGCTACGCGGAGATCGGGGAACCCTTCCCTGCGCAGGGCCTCGTTGACCTGGGTGTCAAGCGAGCGCCGGATACGACCGAAGTCCACGAGGGTCGTCGCATACGTGAGACTCGTGCGGTACAGGTCGACGACTGCGCGGAGTTCCTCCTCCGGCCAGGCTTCGAGAGCCGGGGGAAGGTCCCGACGCTGGTCGAGCTTCCACAGAGCCCGGTGTGCGGACGTCAGGATCCTGACCAGCGTCATCTCCGCCGTACCCCGTGTGGGCATGACCCCGACGAAGCGACGCAGGGGAAGACCTCGGTCGAGGCGCCAGTAGAAGCTCTCGTCGAGGTTGGGGCCGGGAAGTGGCACTACCACCGACCGCAGGCCGAAGAGGTGTTCGCTCTGGCGGTCCTCCCCACGGATGGTCGCGGTGGTAGCGATCACCTTCATCCGGACACCCCGTCCGTCGGGGCGCTGCCGGGCTGTCAGCGTTCGCTGGACCTCCGCCAGGAGCCCCTCGTAGTGCCCCGAGAACGCACCGAGTTCCTCGTTGACCATGTGGAGTTCGTCGATGATCTCCAACGACGGGGAGGGGTCGTAGAGGGGAGCCCCCAATGGCTTGGGAGGCGACTTCGGATGGCCTGGGGCATGACGCTCGTGGCACTTGCCGCCCCGACCGAATCCGTGGGGAGTGCACCAGCAGTCGACGTCCCCGAAGAGCGCGCCGAACCGGTCCGACAGCCCGATGTTCGCGAGCTTGTCCAGAGTGCCGACCACGACGGTGGGGAGGTAGCGGTAGATCTCCGTGTCCACCACGACGATCGGGAGGACCTTGCCGCACCTTTCGTTGCCGCAGACGTGTTCCAACCTGAGGCGCTGGGGGTCGGGCGGCGGGATGTGCACCGACCGCTCACCGCAGTAGGGGCAGTCGTGCACCAGACGGAACGCGTGCCGCTCCGCCTCGCTCGACCGAAGGCGGTCGAGCGTGCGGTCGGCGGTCAGGGAGTTCGGCGTGTTGCCGCCGCCGGCGTAGAACCCGATGAAGAACGGCCACCCGGGGTCACCGCCGATCTCCTTCAGCCTATCGGCGTTCCGGTCGCGGACGATGTCCGCGGCAGCGACGACGTCGAGTTGCCGCTGTGTCTGCTGCAGGGTGAGCAACCTGAGGGGGAAACGGCACCAGGCCGAGACCCCGACCGTCTTGCCCCTGGCGCGGTCGTAGAACATGCACACCAGCACCAGTCCGAGGTACGCCTCGGTCTTGCCGCCGCCGGTCGGGTACCAGACGACAGTTGCCGCCTCGGTCGGGTCCACGCCCTTGTCGTCACCCCAGAGCCCGGGGGAGAAGAGGTGCTGCGGGTGCTCCCGCCAGGCCAGGGCGCCGAGCTGGCTGACGATCGCCACGAGCTGGAACAATCGCCATCCCCGACTCGGCCGCTTCCGACGCTGGTTGAGCTCCGTCATGGACTCGTTCGCGAGCTGGAACGCCACCAGTAGGCGCCTGTCCCGTCGCAACCAGGCGATGCCGTCGCGGAACCGCGAGACCTCAAGCGCGGCGGCCCGTCGGTCGGCCTCCTTGCGGTCGGCCAGTCCGGGCCTGTCCTGGAGGTCTGCTGTGCTCCAGGCCGGTGAGTCCAGGTACGCCTCCATCTCGTCGGCGAGGTCGTCGAGAACCGGAAGCGGGTCGGCCGCGAGTGCCGCGTATCCCCATCGCTCGTCGGTCCGGGCCACGGCGCGGTGGGTGTCGTGCTGTGGAACAGGCACACTGCGCACAGCCACGAGTCGACCGTCATGCCACCGCGGCTCGACACCGCAGTTGTTCGCGTACGCCCCGAGCTCCCCGGAGTAGCGATAGGCGTCGGCACCGAGGTCCATCGTGATCGGCAGCAGACGGTCGCCCTCGACTTCCAGGCCCGCGCGGAACAGGGCGTTGTCCCTGGCCTCGTCACGACGCGTACGGCCGGCGTTGCTGCCCCGGCCTTGGACGGTGATGACGGGGTCCTTGGCGAGGTTCTGCAGTGTCGCCGTCACGCGGAGCCGGCCGGAGGCAACGGGCCTCGACGTGACGACGACGTGGGCGGCGGGGGACGGCACCACGGGGTCACCGACGACCTCGCGTGCCAGCCACTGCTCGAACGCCCTGTCGTCCGCCGTGGCTGCGGGAGGGACCAGCCGCTCCCTGCGATCGTTGCCGACGCGGCGGTCGATCCTCGGATCCCGGAGAGCCTGCTCGACGGCCCGCTCGAAGGCATGCCGGAACTCGTGCTCCATGGTCTGACGTAGCCCGGCCTCGTGCCCGAGAACGATCTCGACCGGCCCGACGTTCACTTCGAGCCGCTTGAACAACGGTGCCAAGCGGTACGGCTCCTCGCGCTCACCGGCCCACTCCAGTTGCTGGGCTCGGGTCGGAAGAGCCGCGTAGTAGAAGGACGCCCGTGCCTTGACTGTGATGCAGCTGGCGTTCTCGGCCTCGAACTCGAACCCGAGGCTGTCGGGAGTTGTGCGCCCGTACCTTGGGGCGGCGCCGCCCGGCTCGACGGTGTGGGGGCCGAGGCTTTCCATGAAGTAGCGCGCGCTGGGAGGTTCGCCGAGGCAGACGTCGCCCTGGGCCTCCCCGGTCGCGTCGCTGACCACCGCGTTAACGAGATGCTCGACGAGTGCTGTCTGCTGGGCCACAGTCGGCTCGTACGGGGGAGTGGTCACAGCGTCCCCTCATGGGCCCGGGCGTATGCCGACGGCAGCGGGGAAGGACTGTGGGGCAACCTGTTGCGACAGGTGCGGTCGCTCGCTAACGAGCGACGCGGGAGCCGATGCGGCTCCGAGGCGCGTGCCGGGGAAGGGGCGCATGCCCAGCCGGCCCGCAGGACAAGGGTGTCCACGGGAACTCCAAGGTCCGTGAGTCAGAAGCCGCCATGGCACGACGCCACGGCCGGACACCTTCTGCTTCTTCGAACCCCAGCAGGATCGGACGGGAGCCCCTGAAGGCACAAGCGACTATGCCAAGCTGATCAAATCTGACCGAATTCAGACTGTTTGTTGCCTGAATCTGGAGCGGGTCGGGGGTGCCGGCATCGCTTGGTGGCGCGACCGTGTCCTTGGCAGGCGGCGAGGCAGGGCGAGGGCGCGGCATGCCGTGGGGTCCACGGCTCCGGCTGACCGCCGGCGCCCATCTCGTTAGCGCCGGTCGGACCGCACCCCCTCCTCGCCCGGCGCCAACCACGACCCGATCGCCGCGCCTGTCGCACTCCAAGTGCCGCTAAGCCAGGCAGGTCAGGCTTCGCGCCTTTGTGAGCACCACGGCGAACCGAGCTGTGAAACCCGGAGTTTCTAGAGGTCTGGGTAGTTGATCTCTTTCGAATGCTCTCTCAGGCTCCGCAGTGTCAGAATCCCTTGCTGAACTTTGTCGATCAGGAATAGCTCACGAGCGTTGCACTTGGAGCACACATCCACGGATGCGAGAGGCCAGAGGTCAAGCGGAGATTGTGTGCGGCCGTTTCGCGCGTAGATATGCTTGGGTTTCATTGGTTGCTGACTGGATTCCTCGAGGGGCTCCCATGCGGGATGGCTTCCACGGAGGCGTTGCTTGACGAGATTATAGGAGGCTTCGTCCAGATATTCGCAACGCTCAACCCAGTCCCAGTGTGTAGAGGAAAGCCAGGCTACTGATCTCAAGGTTGAGAGAATCAGCCGTTCGAGCTCGTCTGCCGCCTCGCCTATTTCATGAGTTTCGCGCACGCCATGTGCGTGAGCTGGGCCATTGTTCCGGAAATCCTTGATTCGGTTAAGTAGGGAGTGAGTCTGCCCGTGACCGTCGGGGTCTGCAATCGTTTGACCCGGGCGTTCGACTCCCTTGTTTAGGATCGTGGTCCATGTCCCGAAGGTCGCGCCCTTCCGAAACTGTTGCCGCAGAATCTTCGTGAACTCGTCCCGGTCCACGGTCGCCAATTCGGCCAGAGTGATGATTCCCAGGGTGCGTGCAATTCCCTCCCCCAGTTTCAGTAGCGAGTCCATCCGTTCGGCTGGGTGAGTGCTAGCAGTGATGCTGCTGATCCGATACCGTCGTGCAAGCGCTGCGACGTGGAACGGATAGCTCCACTCTGCTCGCGACACGGGATCTTCGAGCGCGTGTGATATTTCGCCGATCAATTGTGCTTCAGCGTCAGTGGCCTGCAGGGTCCTGCGGAGCTCTTGAATATTTGAATCTGATCCGGAGAATACGTTCGGCAGGATGCCTGATGTGATCGCCCTGAGCCTGTGGCGGGCAGACTGTACGTTCTCGAGGAGATCGTCGAAGTCTGCTTCATGGACCACGTCAGCGGGAACCGGGAGCTTCATCAAACTCGGTCCAGCTGGGAGCTCCGTAGTGCTTGCGGAATTCAACCACTCGCATATAGCTCTGCCAGTCCTCGGTTCCCGAGGATGCAGGACCGTCAGGTGCGTGACCGCCGGGCCGAAGGACGGCGGCAGGAGGCGCCAGTTTCCCGGTCGGCCCACGATGTCACCACTGCCACACGGTGTTAGTGCGGGCCCGTCCTCAGGCGGAGAGGGGAGATCGAGTGCAGAGTCCACCACGTGCAGGTCTTGTGTTCGCAGATGCGGCAGCCTTTCCTTCAAGTGCGAGTATCCGGCCTCGACGTTCTCCCCGTCGCTGTCGTCACGCTGGGGCCTGATTCGCTCGGTCTCAAGGCGGCAGAATGTTTCAAGCGGTTCGAACTTCGCCTTGAAGCGAGTCGCAAAGAACATTTCGAGCCGGATCTCGTAGCCGATCCTGGTCTTGGTGTGGTCGATCCATGCGTCCGGGGCCTGCGGCCGAATCTCGCGGTTGAGGTAGTCTTCCGCTTTTTCATGCAGCCGGACACTCTTGTATACACGCAGTTCGGTGTCCGGTTCGGGTGCGCCGTTGACCTTCTGGAGTTCTCCCTTTGGATCCCGTACGCCGATCGAATCACGTAGTGCTTTGTTGAACGGGGCGCCGACGGGCCAGTTGTGGTGGGCCGTTACCACGGCGGCCTTCAGTGCACTGAGAGCTTCGGCCTTCGTTCCCCACGTGGAACCGAGCAGCGTCCGTACCGCTGCTACGAACTCCTCTGCCTTCTCCAGTTTCTGCACCGGCTTTGTTGCAGCCAGTGCGGCCAAGGTCTCTGCGGTGAGCTCGAAGTGGAGCCTAAGTGGCCTCTCTACCGTGATCTGCTGGTATCCGAAGTCCTCGTTGTGGAAGACCTTTACCCTGGCGTGCAGAGGATTCTCTGGGTCCTTAGCAACTTCCAGTGCCTGCGCGTACAGTTCGGTGATCTCACGGATGTGCTCGTTGCCGAGTTCCTTGGTCTTGTCGCCCAGCGACTTGCGCATCTTCTGCCACTGGTCCCGAGCGTCCAGGAAGAGGACCCTACCTTTGTGGTGAGGGCTCTTACGGTTCGTGAGGATCCAGAAATACGTGGAGATGCCGGTGTTGTAGAAGAGGTGGTCAGGGAGGGCGATGATGCCTTCCAGCCAGTCGTTCTCCAGGATCCATCGGCGGATCTGTGATTCGCCTGAGCCCGCTGCACCTGTGAAGAGAGGCGAGCCGTTGAAGATGATCGCAAGACGCGAACCGCCCCCACCGCTTTCGTCCACCGGCTTCATCTTGGAGATCATGTGTTGGAGGAACAGGAGGGAGCCGTCATTGATGCGCGGCAGCCCGGCCCCGAAGCGGCCGGCCTCGCCGAGCGACCGGTGCTCGCGCTCGACCTCCTCCTTCACGCCCTTCCACTCCACACCGAACGGTGGATTGGCGAGCAGGTAGTCGAACCTCCGCTGCGCGTGCCCGTCGTCGGAGATGGAGTTACCGAACGCGATGTTCTCCGGATTCTGTCCCTTGACTAGGAGGTCCGACCGACAGATGGCCCATGACTCAGGGTTGAGCTCCTGTCCGAACACCTCGACCATCGCGTCCGGGTTCAGTGCCTTGATGTGCTCCTCGGCCACGCTGAGCATGCCGCCTGTGCCGCATGCAGGGTCCATGACCGTGCGGATGGACCCGGGGGAGGAGAGGACGTCGGTGTCTGGGGTCACAAGAAGATTGACCATCAGCCTGATGACCTCACGTGGAGTGAAGTGCTCACCGGCCGTTTCATTCGAGTACTCCGCAAACCGGCGAGTGAGCTCCTCGAAGATATGACCCATGCTGTCGTCAGACACAGCAATGGGGCGCAGGTCGAGGTCAGCGAACTTACCCGCGATCCGGTGAAGCAGGTTGGCGCTGTCAAGCCTTCGAATCTGCTGCATGAATCCGAAGCGATCCAGGATGCCGCGGACGTTGCCCGAGAACGCTCCTACGTAAGCTTCGAGGTCCTTCGCCGCGTTCTGCGGATCGGCAGCAATCTTCCGCAGTGTCAGGTCGCCCTTGTTGTAGAACGCATGGCCTGAAGCGCGTTGCAGGAAGCCATCCGGGGCGGTCTCGCTGCCCTCGTGCTGGGTGGTGGTGGCCAGGTGCGCGAGCTGCTCGCGAGTTGGCTCTAGTACGCACTCCAGCCGGCGCAGCACCGTGAACGGAAGGATCACCCTTCCGTAGTCGGATCGCTTGTAGTCCCCGCGCAGAATGTCAGTAACGGACCACACCAGTCCGGTCAGGTGCTGTGTACCGTCGCTCACTCGAGCCCCCCGAAGAGATCGCCGACAATCAGAGGAGATCGTCCCATGCGTGGGTGGTGCGCCGGGTGTGGTCCGGTCTCGTGACCGTCGCTTGTTTGAGCACCCAGGCCGGGATCCTCCCGGCGACCAAGGCCTTGGCACGGTTGTTGACGTGGACAGCAAGCCCTTACCTCGTTGGCTCGCACCGTTGACATGGACTACTCCGGGTGGCCCTGCCACAGACTGCGTGCCGATGCGTGGGGTCGGACGCAGCCTTAGGGTCGGCTGCACAGAGGGCGGGGCTGTTCCGATCTCTTGCGAGGTGGTGACCGTGTGGAGACGCGTCGCGCAGGCCGCTGCAGCCGGCTCGATCATCGCGCAGGCCATCGCCGCACCTGCAGGAGCCGTGTCTCTGGCAACGCCGTTCGATGTTCAAGCGCAGACGATCTGCGACACGGCGAGGGGGCACCTGCAAGCTGGAACACTTGATCGGGCGCAGGCGCTCTACACCACGGTGAAGGCAGGCGACGGGGAGGAGAACTGCGCCGTCGACGGCTTGAAGAACGTCGCAGTGCAACGCCAGCTGGCAGCGGAGTGGGTCACCGAGGGACAGAGACTGATCCGTACCGGTGACCTCGATGAGGCAAAGACCGCGTTCGAGGTCGGACTGGGGAAGGACCGGGGCAACGCCAGGGCCGCGGAGGGCATCGCACAGGTGGCCAGGCTGAAGGAACATCCGCACCCCACCGCATCGAGCAACTGGGATCGCTTCTACGAAGACTGGGCAAAACCCATCGGCCAGTTGGTGCTGTTCAGCGTGATCGCACTGGCTGTCCTGTACGCCCTCGCCGGCGTGGCCTCGCGTGCCCTCGTGAGAGTCAAGGCGGTCGCGTGGCCGACTCCTCTGAAATGGATCACGGGTGGCGTCGGCTCCTTCTTGATCCTCGGCGCGGGGGTGATGCTTCCGCTCTTCGCCATGTTCGAGCCGTTCACCCCCGGAGGGCCGTTGATCGGATGCGCTGCAGCTGTGGGTGTGGTGATCGCGCTGGGCTCCGCCGTGCTGCTCCTGGGGACGCTCCGCAAGCCCACGTACGACTGGAAGCACTGGCTGGGCCTGCTGATCTGCCTGGTCGTCGTAGCTGTTGCGGCCTGCGCCCTACTCGCTGTCCCCCTGGGCCATGAGACACGCCTCATGGCGGCCTACATCGTCCTCGCGTTCGTCGGCGTCCTGTTGACGGGGGCCGCGTTGGGGCAGAACCTGCGCCTTCAGGTCGAGGTGCAGAAGGCCGACGGTACGGTGAGCGCGGCCGCCACGGATTACCTGCTCGCGCGGATGAAGGGGCTCGGCACCGAGTCGCCGAAGGCGCTCGACCGTGCCACCTCGGCGCTGACCACCACGCCGCTGAGCAAGATCACCAGCGAGGAACTGAGCGCGTTGCCCGCCGGGAAGTTCGCGGGTGCGCTGTCCCGTCTCTTCTTCACGCTCAGACCGGACCTCACCTGGAGGGCACGGGTCACGCTCGTGGACGACGACCGCGTCGCCATCAGCTTGTCCCGCAACGGCCGTCATGCCCAGAGCGTGGTCTTCAGCAGACCCGATCTCGGCCTCGCGGCGATCCCTGCCGGGTCGGAGGAAGCCGAACGGGCCGTCGCACGGCATCGTGCCTGCGCCCAGCTTCTCACCGGCGCTGCCGCGTTCATCCTGCTACGGCTCAGCGAGGCGCATCGGGAGCTCCAGGACGATCTGTGTGGGGCACGGCACTGGAAGAGCGTCACGCTGCAGGTCATCGCCCGGAGCAAGTCACTCATCGACGCCGTCGAGGATCACGGTGCGGAACGCGTGAAGCTGCTGAGCAGGGCCATGGATCAAGACCCCGAGTACCTGCTGGCGCGCTTCGAGTACATGTGGGCGGCCTACGGCCGCGTTCTCCCGGAAGAGACGGACCACGCCGCGTTCGCGAAGTCGATCGATCAGCAGTACGTCACTTCAGGCCTGGCGGAGAAGGGGGACGCGGCCGAGGGTTGGGCTCCCTTGCGGATTCGGGTCATGTACAGCAGCGCCACTCAATGGCTCAACGGCTATGTGGCCGGCGGCAAGAGCGACAAGATCGCGCTGCGGGAAGCAGCGCGGTCCGCGGCGGAGCTCAACCGTCTGTGCACGTTCCCGTGGAAGAGAGAACAGTTGACCCGGCAATCCGAACAGATGCTTCCCTTCGCCGAGAACCTGAAGCACAGCGTCGAGGTGCTGTGCGGACGCGCGCCCCAGACGAACGCGGTATGGCTGCACCCCCATGACCAGGCGCCTCCCTCACCACGGCTGACCTACGACCACGCCTGCCTTGACTGCCTTCTGGCAGACCTCCCGGGCCAGGACCGGGAGCTGCGGCTGGACGAGGCGCTCGAAGACCTGGAGTTCGCGGTGGCCACCGACGACGACAAGAGCGACGCCGCCACCGACCCCTGCTTCAGCGACCTCCAGACCGAAGAGCAGTTCAGGCGCCTGGTGGGCACATCCCCACCCGTGCGCTTCCCGCGATGCTCGCCGCGCACAGGGAGCCGCTGACGGAGGTCGGCATCACATCTGCCTTTGAGCTCGTCCGCAGGACAGAGAGTGTCGAGCAGCAGGGCCAGCTGGCTGCCTATCTGAAGGTCTCCCGCGTGGTCGTCGTGCAGCTCCGGGAAATAGCGATGCTAGCTCGGATCCACCCGGACCTGAGCGAGCCGGGCATGCTCCACCTGCTCATCGCCGTAGATGCCACTTCCCCGGCAGCTCTTCGCGAAGCGGCCCGCGGCGATCGGAAGCAGTTGGTGAGGCGGATCCGCAGCCGTGCTTCCGACGACCTGCTGAGCCACCTGCGCGGAGTCCGAAGGCCACGGGGCTGGCTGGCTGCCGCACGAAGGCAACGCTCGGTTCGACAAGGCCAAATCCAGTTTGTCTCGGGCTCGTGCACACTCAGCCGCCAAGTAGGGTCGGCCGCCCAGTTCAGCCCTCGGCTGAGGGGCTTTCACGCCTGTCCCAGGGAGATCCACGGAATTTCCGCCGTCAGAGGGGCAGAGCTCGACGTTGCCGAGAGGAAGCCCTGACAGCACCGAAGGAGACCGCCGCGTGCCGACTCCTTGCACTTCACGTTCATGCGACCATTCGGCATCGTTCCTCCAGCCACTTCCGAACCTCCGCCGGAGAGAATCGAAGCTGTTGGCCTACGCGGAAGCTCGGCATTTCTTCCTTGAGGTGGTTGTCGTACACCCAAGAAGCCGGTTTCCCGAGATAAGCGGCGAGTGCCTTGACGTCCCACATCGGCTCACTCACAGACACTTCCTCTACGCTTGCTTCAGCTGCTCGCGAGGACGGTAGTGAGGAAAGACGGCCGCACCAAGCCGGTGGAGGTCTGCGTGGCGACGAGAGGGCACAGAGTCAGCACCGATCCAGCACGACGCACCCGAACGGACCGGAACGGACGCCAGCGGAAGTCAGCACCAGGTCAGCACCAGCGCGTCCGCGCTCGATTTGTCTCACGCGGTCCACGCCTCTGACCTGCATGTTTGCGCGAGAGGGAGCCGCGTGGTAAGCGGCGCCCTCTCATTTGGAGAACATCTGGCTCCGTACCAAGCGGTACAACGCGAGCGGGAAAGTGGTCTCCGGCACAGGCGGGGTCTGCTACCTGTACTTCCCCGACCGGCCCACACCCGCCCAGCGCAAGGCATTGGCGGCCGTCGGCGTCCGCTGACCGGGACCGGCGCACCCCCGGGGCGTGAGGAACGTCTCTACCCCGGGAGCCGCTCCCGCTGGCACCGTGGTGGCCATGAGCGCCACCACCCACTCCGCCGACTGCTCCCGCGCCCGCACCGGCGGGCCCAAGGACGACGGGCCGAAGATCCTCGAGCACGTCCTGGGCTGGACCCTGGTCGTCGTCCTCGCCATGTTCGTCACCCAGGCCGGGTTGATGTGACGCCGCCTCCCGGGGCGACGGCCCTGAGGTGCCGCCCCGTGTGACCTGAGGCCGCCGAACGGGCATACTCCCTGCGCCACGGGCGCCGGGCGCCTCCGAGTGCGATCCGCCGGGGGCAGCATCGGCGCAGCAGTGACCACCGGCGGCATCGCGCCACCCGCGCACGCCGTCGCAGCGCCCGAGAGGGAGGAGTGCGCCGCCATGCCCGACCGCGCCCCGCAGACCGTGGAACGCCGGCTGCCGACCGAGGAGGCCGGGGACCTGTTCGTTCTGGTCCGTGAGATCGCCGAGCGGGAGATCGCGCCCCGGGCCGCGGAGGAGGAGGACGCCGGCCACTTCCCCCGGGAGGTCTTCTCGCTGCTCTCCGCCTCCGGCCTGCTCGGACTCCCGTACGACTCCGATCACGGCGGCGGTGACCAGCCCTACGCCGTCTATCTCCAGGTGCTCGAAGAGCTCGCCGCCGCCCGCCTGACCGTCGGCCTCGGCGTCAGCGTCCACACCCTGTCCTGCCACGCGCTCGCCAACTTCGGCACCAAGGACCAGCGGGCAGCGCAGCTGCCGGCGATGCTGGGCGGCGGCCTGCTCGGCGCGTACTGCCTCTCGGAGCCGGCCTCCGGCTCCGACGCGGCCGCGCTGCGCACGAAGGCTGTCCGGGACGGCGACGACTGGGTTCTCACCGGTACGAAGGCGTGGATCACTCATGGCGGGATCGCCGACTTCTACACGGTCATGGCTCGCACGGGCGGCGAGGGCCCGAAGGGGATCACCGCGTTCCTGGTCTCCGGGGACGCGGCGGGACTGAGCGCGGCCGCGCCGGAGCGGAAGATGGGGATGAAGGGTTCGCCCACCGCACAGCTCCACCTGGACGGGGTACGGATCCCCGACACCCGCCGCATCGGGGAGGAGGGGCAGGGCTTCACGATCGCGCTCTCCGCCCTCGACTCCGGGCGGCTCGGGATCGCGGCCTGCGCGGTGGGGGTCGCGCAGGCGGCCCTGGACGAGGCCGTCGCGTACGCAGGCGAGCGGCGTCAGTTCGGCCGGCCGATCGCCGACTTCCAAGGGCTCCGCTTCCTGCTCGCGGACATGGCGACGCAGATCGAAGCGGGCCGCGCGCTGTATCTGGAGGCGGCGCGGCTGCGGGACGAGGGGCGGCCCTTCGGGCGGCAGGCGGCGATGGCGAAGCTCTTCTGCACGGACGCGGCCATGCGGATCACCACGGACGCGGTGCAGGTGCTCGGCGGCTACGGGTACACCGCGGACTTCCCCGTCGAGCGCTACATGCGCGAGGCGAAGGTGCTGCAGATCGTCGAGGGGACCAATCAGATCCAGCGGATGGTCATCGCGCGGCACCTTGTCGGACCAGAGACCCGCTGACAAGGGTGCCGCTCACCCCGCTCACCCGTACGGTCCGGTCCGCCCACACGGGGGCGGCCATCAGCCGGTTCCACTCCTGGTCGCTGCGGCCCGGCAGCGTCCGTCCGCTGCTGGCCCACTGGGTGAGCAGCGCCTTGTAGATGGGTGGGTCGGCGAGGTGCGTCCCCTGATGCGGAACCGATTCTTCAATGCGCGGCTCGGCGAGGCGACGCCGTCCGCTCCCGACCGGGGTGGTGTACAGCGAGGTCATGCCCGTCCCAACGCGCCCGGCATGCCGGTGGTCACCGCCGGACGGAATCGAGCGGGAGTTCGGGGGCTACCCGGGAATCATCCGGTGTCGCACGACTCTGGCCCTCGACAAGCTTTCTGACTTACCGTCAGATCCCGCTCGCCGACCAGGAGGTCAGCCATGTCCGAGGACCGGCACGCCGACGACCGGCCCGTCGCGCTCGACGAGTACCCGGTGCACCAGGCACCGCTCTCGATGAAGCACCACGTCAGCGGCGATCGCAACGCCTACGACCGGTGCATCTTCCACGTCTTCGACCACCAGGGCCGCGCCCTGCTCATCGCCGGGCTCGGCGTGTACCCCAACACCGGGGTGATCGACGCCTACGCCACCCTCCGTACCGGTGACCGGCTGCACGCCGTACGCGCCTCCGACGCCCTCGGCGACGACCGGATGAACCTCGCCGTCGGCCCGCTGCGCATCACCGTCGACGAACCCCTCAAGACGCTCACACTGCACTGCGAGCCGGACCCCGCCGACCCCGAGGGGCTCTCCTTCGACCTCACCTGGACCGGGGACTTCCCCACCGTCTGGGAGCCCCACCACACCCAGCGCCGGGGCGACCGGCTCACCCTCGAAGGGCGCCGCTTCGTCCAGGCCGGCCACTGCGCCGGCACCATCCGGGCCGGCGGCGAGGAGTTCGCCGTCGCCCCGGGGGAGTGGACCGGCACCCGTGACCGCAGCTGGGGCGTCCGCCCCATCCCCGGTGAGGAGCCGGGCCGCGCCGACGAGTTCCGGCCCGAGGGCTTCCACTGGCTCTGGATACCCATGCGCTTCGACGACCGCTTCGTCATGGTCATCGCGCAGGAGGACGCCGACGGCTACCGCACCCTCAACGAGGCCGTGGTCGTACGGAACGGGCAGCGCGACACCCAGCTCGGCTGGCCCCGTACGGACATCACCTACCGGCCGGGCACCCGCCACCCCGAGCGTGCCGTCGTCCACCTCACCGACCCGACGGGCAAGCCCCTGGAGGTCGAGGTGGAGATCCTGGCCTCCTCGCCGCTCGCTGTCGGCGCCGGCTACCCGCCCGCGAGCGACTGGCAGCACGGCACCTGGCAGGGCCGCGACTGGACCGACCGCAGGGTCTACGACCTCTCCGACCCCACCGCCCACCCCATGGCCGCCTTCGGCGTCACCGACCACGCGGCCCGCTTCACCCTGGACGGGCGCACCGGGTACGGGATCTTCGAGCACGGCTCCTTCGGCCGCCACGACCCGAGCGGCTTCGCCGACTACACCTCCACCGCCGGCTGACCCGAGCGCCGAAGAGAAGGAGCTTGTCCATGGCCACCGCGCCCCGCCCTCGCACCTCGACCCGCGACCCCGAGGAGCTCGGCCGTCGGCTCACCGACTGGCTCGAACCGGTCCTCCCCGGCGCCCGGGTCACCGACCTCGCCGTCCCCGGCTCCAACGGCATGTCCAGCGAGACCCTGCTCTTCGACATCGACCACCCCGACGCGCCGGTGCGCGGTTGCGCCCTGCGGCTGGCCGCCGACCCCGCCGCCTACACGATCTTTCCCGTCTACGACATGGAACGGCAGCACCGGGTGATGAGCCTGGTCGGCGAGCACACCGACATCCCCGTACCGCGCGTGCTGTGGCTGGAGCCCGAACCGGGGCCGCTCGGCGCCCCGTTCTTCGTGATGGCCCGGGCCGAGGGCCGCGTCCCACCGGACGTCATGCCCTATACGTACGAGGGGAACTGGCTGCACTCCGCCACCGACGACGAACGCGCCCACCTGGAGGCCGAGTCCGTCTCGGTGCTGGCCCGGCTCCACGACCAGTTCCCCGCGAAGGAGGCGGAGTTCCTCCTGCCCGAGGGGACGGGCAGCCCGCTGCGACGGCACGTCGACGCCCAACGCGCCTACTACGGCTGGGTGGTGGCGGGACTCGCACCTTCTCCGCTCATCGAGTCCGGTTTCGACTGGCTGGAGGCGCACTGGCCCGCCGACGAGGGCCCGGCCGTCCTGAACTGGGGCGACGCCCGGATCGGGAACATCGTCTACGACGGATTTCAGCCCGCGGCCGTGCTCGACTGGGAGATGGCCGCCTTCGCCCCGCGCGAGGTCGACCTCGGCTGGACCGTCTATCTGCACCGCTTCTTCCAGGACCTGACCGTGAGCTTCGGCCAGCCCGGGCTGCCCGGCTTCCTGCGCCGTGACGCGATCGAGCGGCGCTACGCCGCCCTCACCGGCCACACGGCGCGGGACATGGAGTTCCACACCCTCTACGCGGCGCTGCGGCACGCGATCGTGATGCTCAGAGTCGCGTACCGCCAGGCGCACTTCGGAGAGGTCGAGGTGCCGGAGAACCCGGACAGCCTGATCTTGCACCACGCCACGCTCGCGGCGATGGTGCGGGGAAGCTACTGGTAGGCGTCGCTACGCCGCGCGCCGCATCTGCGGCACCTTGATCGGACGCGAGCCCGGACCGCCGACGTGCGAGAAGGGCTGCGTCCGCCAGTCGAGACCCTGAGGGAGCGTCAGCAGGAGCGCGGTGTCCTGCTCCTGGACCTCCAGCGTCTCGTCCGCGGGGCGCGCGTCGGCCGCGGCCCGGCCGGTGCCGGGGCAGACCGTGAGCACGAACGGGTTCCACGGCGTCGGGCACAGCGCGTGCTCAGGCAGCACGTCCTCGTCCGCGAGCAGCGCGATCGGCTGGACACAGTCCGGGCAGATCACCCGGTACATCTCAAACGTGTCGTAGGCGTCGAGCTCGTCGGCCGTCTCGACCGAATCAACAGGCTCCTGCATGGAGAATCTCCCCCTCGGGTGGGTCGACCACGTTCGGATGGACTCGACCACAGCAAGCAATTCCCATACGGCCGGGCGCATAACCGTGAGGTCTCGAACGAGGTGGCCGCAAACCTGTGGTCTTCGTCACATGCCCCTCGCAGGTGCCCCGAGGATGCCCATAGATGCCTGTGTGGAAGGGCCCCGGCTGTGCCGATGGCGCCCCGGGGCAATAGGTTGACCGCATGGAGGAGCTGGATCGTCAGATCGTCGAGTTGCTCGTCAGGGACGGGCGCATGAGCTACACCGACCTGGGCAAGGCCACGGGCCTGTCCACCTCGGCCGTACATCAGCGCGTCCGCCGCCTCGAGCAGCGCGGGGTCATCCGCGGCTATGCCGCAGTCGTGGACCCGGAGGCCGTCGGGCTGCCGTTGACCGCCTTCATCTCGGTCAAACCCTTCGACCCGAGTGCCCCCGACGACACCCCGGACCGGCTCGCCGACATCCCGGAGATCGAGGCCTGCCACAGCGTCGCCGGCGACGAGAACTACATCCTCAAGGTGCGCGTCGCGACCCCGCTGGAGCTGGAACACCTGCTCAGCCGCATCCGCTCCCAGGCCGGCGTCTCCAGCCGCACGACGGTCGTCCTGTCGACCCCGTACGAAGCCAGGCCGCCGCGCATCTAGCCTGGTCGCATGAGCGAGACCCTTCCTGACATCGAGCACCGCACCGTCCTGCTGCGCGGAGGAGACGTCCACAGCCCCGCCGACCCCTTCGCCACCGCCATGGTGGTGGAGCGCGGTCATGTCGCCTGGGTGGGCTCGGAGGGCGCGGCCGACGCCTTCGCCTCCGGGGTGGACGAGGTGATCGACCTGGAAGGCGCGCTCGTCACCCCCGCGTTCGTCGACGCGCACGTGCACACCACGGCGACCGGTCTCGCGCTGACGGGCCTCGACCTGTCCTCCGCCGCGTCGCTCGCCGAGGCCACGGAGAAGATCCGCGCCTACGCCACCGCGCGCCCCGGCGACCGGATCCTGATCGGCCACGGCTGGGACGCCTCGCGCTGGCCCGAGCGCCGAGCGCCGCACCGCGACGAGTTGGACCGGCTCACCGGCGGCCGCCCGCTCTACCTCACCCGGATCGACGTCCACTCCGCCGTCGCCACCACCGCCCTGCTCGATCTTGTGCCCGGCATCCGCGAGCTCTCCGGCTTCCGCGACGGCGAACCGCTGACGGGCGACGCCCACCACGCCGTCCGCCGCGCCGCCTACGCCACCCTCTCGCCCGCGCAGCGCACCGAGGCCCAGCGCGCGGCCCGCGCGCACGCCGCCTCGCTCGGCATCGGCACCCTGCACGAGTGCGGTGGCCCCGAGATCTCCTCCGAGGACGACTTCACCGGACTCCTCGACCTCGCCCGCGAGGAAACCGGGCCGCGCGTCGTCGGCTACTGGGCCGACCTCGACATCGAGCGGGCCCGCGCACTCGGCGCCGTCGGTGCGGCCGGCGACCTCTTCGCCGACGGCTCGCTGGGCTCGCACACCGCCTGCCTCCACGACGCGTACACGGACGCGGGCCACACCGGCATCGCCCACCTCGACGCCGCCGCGGTCGCGGCCCATGTCGTCGGCTGCACCGAGGCCGGCCTCCAGGCGGGGTTCCACGCCATCGGCGACGCGGCCGTCACCGCCGTGGTCGAGGGCGTTCGGGCCGCCTCGGAGAAGCTCGGTCTCGCCCGGATCCGCGCAGCCCGCCACCGGGTCGAGCACGCCGAGATGCTCACCCCCGAGACGATCGCCGCCTTCGCCGAGCTCGGCCTCACCGCCTCCGTCCAGCCCGCGTTCGACGCGGCCTGGGGCGGCGACGAGGGCATGTACGCCGAACGCCTCGGTGTCGAGCGGGCCCGCACCCTCAATCCGTACGCAGCTCTGCTCCGCTCCGGGGTGCCGCTGGCCTTCGGCTCGGACAGCCCGGTCACCCCCCTCGACCCCTGGGGCACCGTCCGCGCGGCCGCCTTCCACCGCACCCCCGAGCACCGGATCTCCGTCCGTGCCGCCTTCACCGCCCACACCCGGGGCGGCTGGCGGGCCGTCGGCCGCGACGACGCCGGCACGCTCGTCCCCGGCGCCCCGGCCGACTACGCGATCTGGCGGGCCGACGAGCTCGTGGTCCAGGCGCCCGACGACAGGGTGGCCCGCTGGTCGACCGATCCGCGCTCCGGAACGCCCGGTCTGCCCGATCTGACCCCCGGCGGCGAACTCCCGGTCTGTCTGCGCACGGTGGTGTTCGGACAAACGGTCTTCGTCGGGCCGAACGAGTGACGTAGGGACATTTCGTACCGCCGATCGATGATCAACCGGCTTGTCCACGACCTGCGGATCTTCCCCACTGACCTGGCAGTATCGGTCATCTCCGCAGGTCAAACGAGTATTGACAGCGAGCGGCCACCGGCCGGTAGGTTCGGCGAGTCCACCACAGGACGTCCGACCGGGTTCACCTCCACGCAGTCGTCGAACGCCGCTGGGTCAAGGAATGGTGTGCCGCACCGGCTCACCATCGCCGGGAACCAGGTTCAGCGCCCGCGCCTCGGGGGCGAGGGAAGGTTTCTCCGGCGGAGGGTGGGACCCGGGTGGGGCCCGGACGTTCAGTAGACAACGGCTCTCGGTCGACCCGCAGCCAGCGGGTTCCAGGTCGGCCCGAAGGGCGCCGGGCCCCGATCCGCACACCGTGCGCCACGCCGGTACACGCCCATGGACACCCGCAACCAACCCGCCGCGCCCGAGTCGCGCCCGGGGCTCGCTATGGTGGGGGTTCGCGTATGTATCCGAAGGGGCAGCAGTGAACGACGGTGGCCAGAGGCGTTACGGCCCGCTCGGCAGAGCCTTGGTGATCATTCCGACCTACAACGAGGCGGAGAACATCAAGCCGATCGTCTCGCGCGTACGGGCGGCCGTACCGGAGGCGCACATCCTCGTCGCCGACGACAACAGCCCCGACGGCACGGGCAAGTTCGCCGACGAGATCGCGTCGGACGACGACCATGTCCACGTCCTGCACCGCAAGGGCAAGGAGGGGCTCGGCGCCGCCTACCTCGCGGGCTTCCGCTGGGGCATCGAGCACGGCTACGGCGTCCTCGTCGAGATGGACGCCGACGGCTCCCACCAGCCCGAGGAGCTGCCCCGGCTGCTGACCGCCCTCAAGGGCGCCGATCTGGTGCTCGGCTCCCGCTGGGTGCCCGGCGGCCGGATCGTGAACTGGCCCAAGTCCCGCGAGTTCATCTCCCGCGGCGGCAGCCTGTACTCCCGCGTCATGCTCGACGTCCCGATCCGCGACGTCACCGGCGGCTACCGGGCCTTCCGCAAGGAGACCCTGGAGGGCCTGGGCCTGGAGGACGTGGCCTCGGCCGGCTACTGCTTCCAGGTCGACCTGGCCCGCCGGGCCGTCGCCGCCGGCTTCCATGTCGTCGAGGTCCCGATCACCTTCGTGGAGCGCGAGATCGGCGACTCGAAGATGAGCCGCAACATCGTCGTCGAGGCCCTCTGGCGGGTCACCGGCTGGGGTCTGACGGCCCGTGCGAACAAGGTCGGCAAGATGCTCGGCCGCAAGTCCGCGAGCTGACCCCTCCCTGCCCGTACTGATCTCTCCTTTACGGCGTTCCTGCGACGGGCCAGGCACACTGGGGGGCATGACCAACGGCGCAACGCCTCCCCTGGCCCCCAAGCGCTCTCGCGCGCGTACGTACCTCCCGCTGGCCTTCGCCGCCTGGCTGGTCCTCGAGATCTGGCTGCTCACGGTGGTGGCGAACGCGGTCGGCGGGCTGACGGTCTTCGGTCTGCTGCTCGGCGGAGCCGTCCTCGGCGCCGTGGTGATCAAGCGGGCCGGACGCCGGGCCTTCCAGAACCTCACCGAGACCTTCCAGCAGGCGCAGGCGGCGGCGCAGTCCGGCGTCGCACCGCCCGTCGGCGACGGGTCCGGCTCGCGCGACCGCAACGGCTTCCTCATGCTCGGCGGTCTGCTGCTGATGATCCCCGGCCTGATCTCCGACGTGGCCGGTCTGCTGCTGCTCGTACCGCCCGTGCGCTCCTTCCTCGGCCGCTACGCGGACCGGGCCGCCGAGCGCAGGATGAACGCCGCCGCCGCTCCCGGCAGCCTTCAGGACGCCTTCCAGCAGGCCCGTATGCGCCGTCCCGACGGCAAGGTCGTGCAGGGCGAGGTCATTCGCGAGGAGGGACCGCAGGGGCCGCAGCGGCCCCAGGAGCCCCGCCCGCCCCTGAGGCAGTGAGGCGCGTGGCGCGTCCAACGCCGCGATCGGACGGTGATCCGGCTGCGGCGTCGGGCGCCCGCCGTCCGGACGTGACGGCCGTGATCCCGACGCGGCGCCCGACGCATCGCGACGGGCTCGCATGACGGACAAACGCCGCGGGGTCCGGTACACACAAGGTGTACCGGACCCCGCGGCGTCGCTTTGGGCCGTGCCGTCCGCTAGGCGGACTTGCGGCTGTCTCGCGGATGTACGGCGATGTTCATGGCGCCGGAACGAAGGACCGCCAGCCTCTCGGCCAGGACCTCCTCCAGCTCCTCGCGGGTGCGCCGCTCCATGAGCATGTCCCAGTGCGTACGCGCCGGCTTGCCCTTCTTCTCCTCGGGGCCGTCCCCGTCCACCAGGAGTGCCTGGCTGCCGCAGACCTTGCACTCCCACTCCGGCGGAATTTCCGCTTCCACCGAGAAGGGCATCTCAAAACGATGGCCCTTCTCGCATGCGTACTCCACGGCCTGGCGCGGGGCCAGATCGATGCCGCGGTCGGTCTCGTAGCTGGTCACCACGAGGCGCGTGCCGCGAAGAGCTCGCTCACTCATGAATCGTGCCTCCCGGGCTTGTCGCCCACAGGACAGGTGTCGCTGTCGTCGTCATCCGGTCAACGTCCGGTCGGCGGTAAAGATTCCCGTTCCGGGTCATGCGTCGCCCGTCGTGCCGCCCCTTGTTCTACCCACCAGTGCCCGGTTTGTCACATCTGGCAGCAGATGTCACCCAGCGTCTTCACCAAAGCAGCACGCAGTAACGGTCCGCCTGGCAGGCCAAAGGCGTACACTACCGGCCTTTCGCTGCCGCGTCTAAATCCGGTCCGGAACCGGGTTGCCCGCGGCGGCCACCGCACGCCGTACGGGTACCCGCGCGAGCAGTACGAAACCGGCCGCGAAGAAGATCACCAGAGAGATGATGGCATCCCGGTAGCTCCCGGTCAGCTGATACGCGAGACCGAACACCAGTGGGCCCAGCCAGCTGAGACCGCGGTCGCTCATCTCGTAGGCCGAGAAGTACTCCGCCTCCTTGCCACGCGGCACCAGATGGGAGAAGAGCGAGCGCGACAGCGCCTGGCTTCCGCCGAGGACGAGACCGATCGCCGCCGCGAGAAGGAAGAACGCCACCGGCGCGTCGGCCGGCAGGAAGTACCCGGCGGCCAGGATCAGCGTCCAGACCGCCAGCGAGCCGAGGATCACGCGCTTGGCGCCGTACGAACGCGCCATCCGCCCCATGCCGAGCGCTCCCACGATCGCGAGCACCTGGACCAGCAGTACCGCCGTGATCAGCGTCGTCTGCTCGAGCCCCAGCTCCTCGGAGCCGTAGATGGACGCCTGCGAGATCACGGTCTGCACGCCGTCGTTGTAGATGAGGTAGGCGAGCAGGAACGACAGCGTCAGCGGGTGACGGCGCATGTCCCGCAGCGTCGCCACCAGCTGCCGCCAGCCACCGCCGACCGCACCCTCGCCCTTCGGCTGGACGTGCCGGTCGCGCAGCCGCCGCAGCGGCACCAGTGTGAAGGCGCCCCACCACAGCCCGGCCGAGGCCAGGCAGATCCGCACCGCCATGCCCTCGGTGAGGCCGAACGACTCGTGACCGGAGTACAGGACCAGGTTGAGGACGAGGACCAGGGCGCCCGAGGTGTAGCCGAAGGCCCAGCCGCGCGAGGAGACCGCGTCCCGCTCGTCCGGTTCGGCGATCTGCGGCAGATAGGCGTTGTAGAGCACCATCGAGACGGCCAGTGAGGCGTTCGCCACGATGAGCAGGAAAGCACCGAGCAGATACCGGTCGCCGTCGAGGAAGAACATCCCCGCCGTCGCCGCCGCGCCGGTGTACGCGGCGACCGCGAGCAGCGGCTTCTTGCGTCCCGTACGGTCCGCCGCCGCGCCCACCAGCGGCATCACGAGGACCGCCACCACGAGCGAGGCCGAAACGGCGTACGCGAAGAGCGAGCCGGCCCGCACGGGTATGCCCAGGGGGTGGACGAAGCCGTCCGCGTCCGCCGCGGCCTTCGCGACCGAGGTCAGATAGGGGCCGAGGAACACCGTCACGACGCTCGTCGAGTACACGGAGCAGGCGAAATCGTAGAAGTACCAGCCGCGTTGCTCGCGCCTGCGTTCGGCCGGATCGGCGGTGTGCCCCTCCGGCTCGGTGGTGTCGGCAGTCACGGCCGCGGCCCCCCTCGTTGGTCCCCGTGGCGGGACGCGCGGTCAGACCCACACGCCCCGAACGGTCAGCACTGCGCGCAGCGCCTCCAGATGATCGGTCATGATGCCATCCACTCCCAGGTCGAGGAGAGAGTTCATCCGCTCCGGATCGTTGACGGTCCACACGTGCACCTGGAGGCCGCGGGCATGGGCCTCCCGCACGAAGCGGCGGTCGACGACCGGGATGCCGCCCTGGCTCGCCGGCACCTGCGCGGCGACCGCGCCCGCGCGCAGCGCCGCCGGGATGCCGAGCGAGCGCAGCCGCAGGCCGAGGATGCCCTTCACACCGTACGAAGTGGCGAGCCGCGGCCCCGCGAGGCGCTGCGCCCGGGCCACCCGTCCCTCGGTGAAGGAGCCCACGCAGATCCGGTCCCATGCCCCGGTCCTGCGGATCAGGTCGACCAGCGGGACGAGCGAGGACTCGGCCTTCAGGTCCACGTTCCAGCGCGCCTCTGGAAACTCCTCCAGGAGCTCCTCGAAGAGCGGCAGCGGCTCCTTGCCGGCCACCCGCGCCTCGCGGACGGCGTCCCAGGGAAGATCCCGGATACGGCCGGCGGCGTCCGTGACCCGGTCGAGCGTCGAGTCGTGGAAGGCGACCAGCGCACCGTCCGAGGTGGTGTGCACATCGGTCTCGAAGTAGCGGTAACCGGCCGCCGCGGCCCGCCGGAAGGCGGCCGCGGTGTTCTCCAGGCCGTCCGCCGTGCCGCCGCGGTGGGCGAACGGAATGGGCGACGGGTGGTCGAGGTAGGGGTGGCGTACGCGAGTCACCGCCGCAGTATCGCCTGTTCCGGTGTCCCGGAGGCGACCACGGTGCTGCTCACGTCCTTCTCGGGGATGGCGAACCTGCGCAGGAAGAACTGCGCGAGCGGGCCGATGCTCAGTGCGTAGAGGACGGTGCCGACGCCGACCGAGCCGCCCAGCAGGAAGCCGGTGGCGACCACCGCGACCTCGATGGCCGTGCGGACCAGGCGGATCGAGCGGCCGGTGAGCCGGTGCAGCCCGGTCATCAGGCCGTCGCGGGGGCCGGGGCCGAACCGCGCGGCGATGTAGAGGCCGGTCGCCATGCCGTTGAGCACGATGCCGAGGACCAGCAGGGCGATCCGGGCGGCGAGGCCATGGACCTCGGGCACCAGGGCGAGAGTGCCGTCCATCGCCACGCCGATGACGAAGACGTTCGAGACCGTGCCGAGCCCCGGCTTCTGCCGGATCGGGATCCACAGGAGCAGGACGATCGCCCCGACGAAGATCGAGACGACCCCGATGGTGAGTCCGGTCCGCTCGGCGAGACCCTGGTGGAGGACGCCCCAGGGCTCCAGACCGAGCCCGCCGCACACCAGAAGCGCCGAACTGATCCCGTACAGCGCCAGTCCGACATACAGCTGCGCGAGCCGACGGGTCAGATGACGACCGGTGAGCCGGCCGTGGAGGCCGGAGGCGATGGACAAAGTGGTGCCCCCTGTGGTGGTAGTGGACTGACTCATGACACTCTGTGGCGGGGGATTGCATCCCAACCATGGCCAATTCGAGGAAGGTGGACTGACTTCCATGGCTCAGTGGACCTCGGCCGTCGGGCCGGCCCAGCTGGCACGGCAGCTCCAGGCGCAGCAGCCGCGTCCCGCGGGACCCGGCGCGCGCAAGCCGCCCGCCTACCGCGCGCTGGCCGACGGCATCCGCCTCCTCGTGCTCGAGGGCCGCGTGCCCGTGGCCGCCCGGCTGCCCGCCGAGCGGGAACTCGCCGTGGCGCTCACCGTCAGCCGTACGACGGTCGCGGCCGCGTACGAGGCGCTGCGCGCCGAGGGCTTCCTGGAGTCGCGGCGCGGGGCCGGCAGCTGGACCGCCGTACCTGCCGGGAACCCGCTGCCCGCGCGCGGGCTCGAACCGCTGCCGCCGGAGTCGCTCGGGTCGATGATCGACCTCGGCTGCGCGGCGCTGCCCGCCCCCGAGCCCTGGCTGACCCGGAGCGTCCAGGGGGCCCTGGAGGAGCTGCCACCGTACGCCCACACGCACGGGGACTATCCGGCCGGCCTGCCCGCGCTGCGGCAGATGCTCGCCGACCGGTACACCGAGCGGGGCATCCCGACCATGCCCGAGCAGATCATGGTCACCACCGGCGCGATGGGCGCCATCGACGCCATCTGCCATCTCTTCGCCGGGCGCGGCGAGCGGATCGCCGTCGAGTCGCCCTCGTACGCCAACATCCTCCAGCTGATGCGCTCGGCGGGCGCCCGGCTCGTGCCCGTCGCGATGGCGGAGGGGCTCACCGGCTGGGATCTGAACCGCTGGCGGCAGGTGCTGCGGGACGCGGCGCCGCGGCTCGCGTACGTCGTCGCCGACTTCCACAACCCGACGGGCGCCCTGGCCGACGAGGACCAGCGTCGGCAGCTCGTGGACGCGGCCCGCTCGGCCGGCACGGTCCTGGTGGTCGACGAGACGATGTCCGAACTGTTCCTGGACGACGGCCTGGAGATGCCCCGGCCCGTCTGCGCCTTCGACCCGGCGGGCGCGACGGTGCTCACGGTCGGCTCGGCGAGCAAGGCGTTCTGGGCGGGCATGAGGATCGGCTGGGTGCGGGCCGCGCCCGACGTGATCCGCTCCCTGGTGGCGGCGCGCGCCTACGCGGACCTCGGCACCCCCGTCCTGGAACAGCTCGGGGTCAACTGGCTGATGCGCACCGGGGGCTGGGAGCAGGCCGTCGACATCCGACGCACCCAGGCGCGGGAGAACCGCGACGCGCTGGTGGCGGCCGTGCGGGCCGAGCTCCCGGAGTGGGAGTTCGAGGTCCCGCGCGGCGGCCTGACGCTCTGGGTCCGTACGGGAGGCCTCTCGGGCTCGCGGATCGCCGAGGTCGGCGAGCGGGTGGGGGTACGGGTCCCCTCGGGGCCGCGGTTCGGCGTGGACGGTGCCTTCGAGGGGTACGTCCGGCTGCCGTTCACGGTGGGCGGCCCGGTCGCGGAGGAGGCCGCGGCCCGGCTGGCGGCCGCGGCGCGGCTGGTGGAGTCGGGTGCGGGGGCGGGCGTGGAGCCTTCGCGGACGTTCGTCGCGTAGAGAAGAACCTCACGCCGGGAGGGCGGGTACGGACCGTGTGTCCGTACCCGCCCTCCCGGCGTTGTCGGGTGTCAGCCCTCCGCCGGGACCGGGGCGTGGAGCGGGGCCGGACCGGGGTCGGGCGCGGAAGGCCTGGTCACGACGGTGGGGCCGGGGTCCGGCGCCGAGCCCGGAGCCGCCTCGACCGCCGTCGCCGTGGCGGACTGCCGCTCCGGCAGGAGAGCCAGGACGGCCTGACGGTGCGTCTCGCTCGTCGCGTCGTCGAAGGGATCGGGCGTCGCCGGCACCTGGAGACGGAGGACCCGGCCGCTGCCGAGGCGGGCGTAGCCGCGGCCCGGCGGGACGACCGGGACCGGTGTGGTGTGCGGCCCGACGCCGAGGACAGACGCGATCTGGCCGGGGGAGGCGGGGCCGAGCACCACCCTGGCGCGGGTGTGCGTGCGTACCGTCTCGCCGAGCGTCTCCATGCTGTCGAACTGCTCCGCGACCACCACCGTCACGTGCGCGGCCCTGCCGTGCCGCAGCGGCACCTGGAGCACTTCCTGCGGATCGGGCCGGCCGTCCGCCGCCGCCAGGTGGCCGAGGACGCTCGGCCGGTCGAGCAGGATCCACAGCGGGCGCCTGGTGTCGTCGGGCGCGGGGTGGCCCGCCTGGCGGGCCCGGTTCGCGGCGATCAGCCGCCGCTCGGTCTCGTGCGCCGCCCACTCCAGGCTCGCCAGCGCGCCGGCGAGACCGCACTCGACGCCCAGGACTCCGCCGCGGCCGGTCAGACAGGCGTACTCACCGGTGCCGCCGCCCTCGACGATCAGTACGTCGCCGTGCGGCAGGGCCTGGAGCGCGATGGAGCGCAGCAGGGAGGTCGTACCGCTGCCGGGCTGGCCGACGGCGAGCAGATGCGGCTCCGTGGAGCGCGGACCGGTGCGCCAGACGACCGGGGGCGCGTCCTCCGCCCCGTCGGCGGCCTGCACCGGCACGGTCCGCTGGACGGCGTCGGCGTCGGTGAACCCGAGGACCGTCTCGCCCGGCACGGTGACGAAGCGCTGGGCGGCGATCGTGGTCGGAAGGGGCGGCAGCACGCTCATCACGAGCTGGTTGCCCTCCTCGTCCCAGTCGAAGAGGTACTCGCGTCCGCGGCCCGACTTGGCGTGCAGCAGCTGCTCGATCCGGGCTCGGGAGGCGGCCTCCCCGTCGGTGAAGTACGCGGGGTACCTGATCCGCAGGCGGGTGAGGCGCCCGCCGTCGTCGAAGGTGTACTCCCCGAACGGGCCGGTCCAGTCGCCGCCATGGGCGAAGAGCGGCGCCGGGTCCTCGGGGACGGAGAAGTACGGCACCAGTGCCTCGTAGAGGCCCTTGAGCCGCTCGATCTCGGCCTCGTCGGGTCCGGTCTTCACGACCGGGCGTTCGCGCCCCATCCAGGCGGCGGCGCCCATCACCGAGACGAGGGCGAGGAGCGGACCGTACGGGACGAGCGCGAGGACGAGGACGCAGGCCGCGACCAGGAGCAGCGTGGGACCGCGCCGCTCCTTCGGGGTCGCGGCCCACCTGGCACGCGCGGTCGCGGCCAGCTTCCGCAGACCACGCGTGATGGTGATCAGCGGATGGAGCACATCGGTGGCGCTGTCGGCGGCCGTGCGTGCGATCTCTCGACTGCGAGCGATCCGGTCGCTGCCGCTGCTCAGAATGCGGGGGAGTGGTCGCCGGGCCACGTCGTACTCCTGGAGTTGTGGAAGGGGTGGTAGGGCGTCAGAACTTGATCCCGCCCAAGAGGCTGGCGAGGCTCTGTCCGCCTGCCGTGATGCTCGGGGCGATGGCGGTGCCCGCGAGGTAGAAACCGAAGAGGGCGCTGACGAAGGCGTGGGACGCCTTCATGCCGTCCTTCTTGAAGAACAGGAAGCAGATGATGCCGAGCAGGACCACGCCTGAGATGGACAGGATCATGAGGGGTTCTCCTGGTTGAGGGGACAGTCACCATGAGTCCTTCCAGGTTTACGGGGAGTATCTATGCGATTAAAGGTTCAAATGGGTGAAAGATTGGCGATTTCACTTGACTGGCGGAGGCGGAGGGCGTGCTCGAGTGGCGAAATGCCCGGAGCGCGCTAGGTGATCTTTGCCGTGGACGCGCCCGGTCATGTCGCGGGACGGGCAGTACCCTGTCGATTCACTCGTACGGCCTCGGTCGCCGTGCGCAGGCCACCCGCACGGGAACCCACGTGCGCGACGGAACGGAAAGGCGGACACGTCCGATGAGCGAGACTCCGGACCCCGAGGTCATCGAGCTGGCGAGCAAGGTCTTCGACCTCGCGCGGACGGGCGACGCCGAGACCCTGGCCGCCTATGTCGACGCGGGCGTCCCGGCCGACCTCACCAACGACAGGGGTGACTCCCTCGTCATGCTCGCCGCCTACCACGGGCACGCGGAGGCGGTCACCGCCCTGCTGGCCCGGGGTGCCGACGGGGACCGCGCCAACGACCGCGGCCAGACCCCGCTCGCCGGTGCGGTCTTCAAGGGAGAGGACGCCGTCGTGCGCGCGCTGCTCGCCGGCGGCGCAAATCCGGAAGCGGGGACTCCGTCTGCCGTGGATACTGCTCGGATGTTTGGGAAGACAGAACTCCTGGAGCTGTTCGACGCCCGGTGAGATCCGGGTGAACGGGCGCTGAACCCCAGGTGAGAGCGGTGTCGTAAATGTGGTCGCGGTGGCGAAATGGCTGGGTCATCATGACGTCGGGCCCGCAACGGGCCACCGACGAGAGGCAGAGGAAGATGGTCAACACCAAGCGAAGGACGACGGGCGGCCGAACATGTTGCTGCGCGGCCTAGGCGATCACCAGTCCCCGGTACTCCCGGTCGTGTCGACAGCTTGATGTGAGGCATCTTCCATGTTCGAACCAGTCATAGCGCCGAGCGGCACCCTGCTCGGCCTGCTGCAGAGGGGCCGCGGCGACGGCACCCTGCACGCGCTCGCCGCGCCACGTGCCGAGGCCCTCGCGGCCCTCAACCACTGCGTTCTCAGCGACCCCCGCCAGGACTGGCAGGTCGAGAACCGCTCCCTCTACTACGCACGCCTGTACCTCGACCTGCACGGCGGGCTCACGGAGATCGAGACCCACCTCTTCGGTGCCGAGGACCACTTCGACACCGAGGAGAACAGGACCGGGCTCGCTCTCGCCGTCCTCGGACATCTCGCCTCCTACGGCCGCCAGGACGCCCTGGTACTGCTCCGGCGGTACGCCGCGACCGGCGTCAACTGGGCCTGGGCGCTCGACGAGCTCGCCCTGCGCGACGACGACGCAGGACTGCGCTCGCTCGCCGCCCCGGTCCTCGCCCGCTTCCCGGCCACCCCGGAGGGCGACGCCGAACTGGCGAGCGCCGTACGGGACGCCTTCGAGCCCCGGCCGTGGCGGCTGTGGGCCGAGGACCAGCGGGACGCCGTCGGCGCCCGCGTCAGGGCAGCCCAGGAACAGGGCTCCTTCGACCGCTGGCAGCGCCAGATGCGACCGAGCGGCCCCCGGCCCGGCTGGAGCGTCCAGGCGGTCTTCGACTGGGCCCAGGAGGGCCTGGAGCGCGGTGCGATGCTGCACGGCCCCGCCGCCCGCTGCCTGACAGCCGTCGCCGGCCCCGAGGACCGACCGGTCATCGTCGAGGCCGCCCGCAGCGGACCCGACGGCGCACGCTGCGCCGCCCTCCACTACCTCGCCGAGTCACGCGACCCCGCCGTCCTCGACCTCATCGAGGCCGCCGCCGGCAGTGGCTCCCGTACGGTCTCCGAAGCCGCCGTCTCCGCGTTCGAGCGCATGTGCGGCGAGCCCGCCGTCGACCGCGCCCGCGGCTGGGTCCACCGGCCCGACGCGCTCGGGGCGGCCGCCGCCGGAGTCCTCGCCTGCCGCGGCGGCGCCCAGGACGCCCTGCTCGTCCTCGGCGCCCTGCGCGAGACGGTCCGGGCCGAAGGCCCCGACGCGACCGCCCTCTACACGCTCGTCGACGGCGCCGGACGCCTCGGCATCGCCTGCGCCGCCCCTGTGCTGCGCCACGTCTACCGAGAGACGGCCTCCTCCCAGCTGCGCGGCCGCACGGCCCGCGCCCTCGCGGCCACCGACCCGACTTTCCCGACGGGTTTCGCCGTCGAATGCCTCTGGGACTGCGAGGAGACCACGCGCGAGGTCGCGGCGTTGCACGCCGAGACCGGTGACGTACGGGTCGCGGAGCGACTGCGCCGTCTGGCGGCCGACCCGGCCGAGGAGGCCGAGGTCCAGACGGCCGTCCGCAACCGGATAGGGCCCGACCTGCAGGTCTGAGCGGGGCCGCGCGCCGCTTGAGTGACGGCGGAGTGGGGTGCCCGGCCTGTCCGAGCGAGGGCGCCCGCTCCGTCGTATCCGAGGACGGGGCGGGGCCGGGGCCGTTGGGACCTGGGTGTGAGGTCCACGGCCGCCGTGGGACCTGGATGTGGGGCTGGGCCCGGGCGTTGGGGCTTGGGCCCGGGCCGTGGGACCTGGGTTCGCGGCGGGGCTCGGGGCGCGGGCCTGAGTGTGCGGCCAGGGCTCGGGGCGCCGGCGGCCCGGCGGGGCAAACGCTCATGGGACGTTCCCCGCGCGTCCAGATCAACGTCGGCGGGAACACGCCGGGCGCGACGACAACACCGGTATGCGTGTCGTCATCGTCACCGAATCCTTCCCACCCGACGTCAATGGTGTGGCGCACTGCGCCCTGCAGACCGCGCGCCACCTCGTCCGCCGCGGTCATTCCCCGCTCGTCATCGCCCCGGCCGTACCCGTGACCGGACCCGCCGACCCCGTGGACTCCGACGCGCCCTGCCCCGTGGTGCGCGTACCCTCCCTCCCTCTGCCCGGCTATCCGCAGGTGCGCGTCGCGCTGCCCAGCCGCCGCCTCACCGCCGCCATCGCCGCACACCGGGCCGACCTGGTGCACCTGGCGAGCCCCTTCGTCCTCGGCGTACGCGGCATGGCCGCCGCGAGTCGACTCGGACTGCCCGCCGTCGCCGTCTACCAGACCGACCTCGCCGGCTACGCCCGCACCTATGTGGGCGCGGGCGAGGGCGCCGCCTGGCGGCGGCTCCGTGCCGTCCACGGTGCCGCCGACCGCACGCTCGCGCCGTCCACCGCGGCCGCGCGCGACCTGGAGAGGCACGGCATCGCCCGCATACGGCTCTGGCGGCGCGGCGTCGACACCGTGCGCTTCCGTCCCGAGCTGCGCGACGAGGCCCTGCGCCGCGAGCTCGCCCCCGGGGGCGAGCTCCTCGTCGGCTACATCGGCCGCCTCGCCCCCGAGAAGCGGGTCGAACTGCTCTCCGGGGTGTGCGGACTGCCCGGCGTCCGGGTCGTGGTCGTCGGCGACGGCCCGAGCGGTCCCGGCCTGCGGAGCGCCCTCCCCGGCGCCGAGTTCCTCGGCCGCCGCACCGGGACGGACCTGGCGAGGATCTTCGCCTCGCTCGACGTGTTCGCGCACACCGGCCCGTACGAGACCTTCTGCCAGACCGTGCAGGAGGCGATGGCGAGCGGCGTCCCCGTGGTCGCCCCGGCCGCCGGCGGTCCGCTGGACCTCGTCGATCACCGGAGGACCGGACTCCTCGTCCCGCCGGACGACGCGACCGCGCTGCGGGAGGCCGTCGCCGCGCTCGCCGCGGCACCGGCGCTGCGGGCCGCGTACGGGCGCGCCGGGCGGGCGGCGGTCGAGGACCGGACCTGGGAGGCCGTCGGCGACGAGCTGATCGGCCACTACCTGGAGGTGCTGCGCGAGCGGACGGCGGTTGCGGCATGAGCGTCACCGGAAGGAGCGGCGCAGGCGTGGAGGGCACCGGTACGAACGTCCGGGGGAGGGGCGGCCTCGGCGCGTCCGCCCCGGGCGTGGGCAGTCTGGGCGCGGACGTCCACGGAACTCGTGCCGTCGGCACTGACGTTCCCGGGACGGCTGCCCTCGGGTGGGACGGCGCCGGTGCGGACGACGTCGGGGCCGGTGCCCTCGCCGAGGCCGCCCTTGGCACGGACGTCCTCAGTGGCGATCTCCCCGCTACGGGTGCCGTCGGCCGGCATGTCGTTCACGCGGACGCCCTCGGCACAGACGCTCATGGTGCGGACGCCCTTGGGGCAGAGGCGCGCGGCGGGCGCCGGCCGCTGCGGATCGTGCGGCTGGCCAACTTCGTCACCCCCACCTCCGGCGGCCTGCGCACCGCACTCGAACAGCTCGGCCGCGGCTACCTCGCGGCCGGGCACGAGCCCGTCCTGATCGTCCCCGGAGACGTAGGGAGCGATGAGATCACCGATCAGGGGCGGGTCATCACCCTGCCAGGCCCCGTGCTGCCCGGGACCGGCGGCTACCGCGTCCTCGCCGACCGGGGGCGCGTACGCCGACTTCTCGAAGAGCTCGCCCCGGACCGTCTGGAGGTCTCCGACCGGACGACCCTGCGGTGGACGGGGGAGTGGGCCAGGCGCGCCCGGGTGCCCTCGGTGATGGTCTCCCACGAGACCGCCGACGGAGTGCTGCGGACCTGGGGTGTGCCTTCGTCCGCCGCCGCACGGGCCGCCGACCGGCTCAATCGCCGTACGGCCTGGGCGTATTCACGGATCGTGTGCACGACGGAGTGGGCGGAGCGGGAGTTCGTACGGATCGGGGCCCGCAATGTCGTACGTGCGCCGCTCGGCGTGGACCTGGACCGCTGCAGGCCCGGGCGGCGCAGCACCGTCCTGCGGGCCAAGCACGCGGACGGCCAGCGGGTGTTGCTGTTGATGTGCTCACGGCTCTCCGTGGAGAAGCGGCCGGGAACGGCGCTGGACACGCTCGCCCATGTGCGCGCCGCAGGAGTCCGGGCCGCGCTCGTCGTGGCCGGCGACGGGCCGATGCGGGCCGCGCTGGAGCGCCGGGCGCGGGACGAACGGCTGCCGGTGCGGTTCCTGGGGCATGTCGCGGACCGCGAGACCCTGGCAGACCTCCAGGCCGCCGCCGACCTGTGCCTGGCCCCCGGGCCTGCCGAAACGTTCGGCCTGTCCGCGCTGGAGGCGCTCGCCTGCGGCACCCCGGTGGTGGCCAGCGCCTCCTCGGCACTTCCCGAGGTCCTCGGGGACGCGGGCGCCGGTGCGGCCGACGACCCGGCCGCCTTCGCAGCGAGCATCCGTGCGCTGCTCGCCCGCCCGGAACGGGAGCGCCGCGCGGCGGCACGCGCGCGTGCCGAACTCTTCGGCTGGGACCGCTCGATCGCCGCCTTCCTCCAGGCCCACGACGCGGCCCCGGCATCGATCCTCGTCCCGCCGCAAGGAGCCCGGCCATGACCACCACGTTCCCGCGGACCGCGGGCACCCCGGAGTCGTTGGACACCGTAGTGACGACTGACGCTTCCGAGACGCCGTGCGCCGCCCGGCCGGCGGGGCCGGTGGAGACCGGCGGCGGTGTGCGCGAGACGCTGGGCAGCGCTCGGATGTCCGGCCAGGCCGAGGCCGCCCATGCGTGCGTCGCCCGGCCGGCGGGGCCGGTGGAGACCGGCGCGGGTACACCGGTCACGCTGGGCAGCGCCCGGACGTTCGGCCAGGCCGAGGCCGCCCACGTGTGCGTCGCCCGGCCGGCGGGGCCGGTGGAGACCTGGCCGCCCGAATCGGTCGAGACCCTTCACGCGCGCGTGGGCCTGCTTCCCGCCCCACGCCGGGACCACGACGCCGCGTCCTCTTCCCCCGCAGCCGGCCGGGACGTGCCCCCGACGGTCGGAGCCGCGCCCGCCGCGGTTCTTCGCTTCGTGGTCCTCGGGGACTCCCTCAGCGAGGGCGTCGGGGACCGTGTCGACGGGGCCTGGCGCGGCTGGGCGGCGTTGCTCGCCCCGGGGCTCGCCGGGCCCGGGCAGGACGTCGAATTCCGGAACCTCGCCGTCAGCGGGGCCCAGAGTCAGGAGGTGGCCGAGCAGCAGGCCCCCGAGGCCGTGGCGTTCCGGCCGGACCTCGCCTCCGTCGTCGTCGGGGTCAACGACACCCTGCGCCACACCTTCGACATAGCCCGACTCGCCCACCGTCTCGACCGGGTCTGCGCGGACCTCACGGCGGGCGGAGCCGTACTCCTCACCGCGTGTCTGCCCGACCCCGGCCGGATGCTCGGCCTCCCCGCCCCGCTCGCCCGTCCGCTCGCCCGGCGCCAGAAGGCCGTCAACGCCCTCGTCCATGCGGTGTCCGACCGCTACGGCGCCGTCCATCTCCATCTCGCCGACGCGCAGTGGACCGACGACCGGTCGCTGTGGAGCGCCGACCGGCTCCACCCCGGCGAGCGGGGCCACCGGGCCATCGCCGCACGGTTCCACACCCTCCTCGCCGCCCGCGGCCTCGCCCTCGGCACGCCTCCCTCGCCCGAGCCCGAACAGCCCCCGCCGACCCGCGCGGAGGCGGTGCTCTGGCTCGCCACCGCCGGAACCGGCTGGGTCGCCCGGCGCTGCCACGACCTGCTGCCCCAGCTGCTGCACCTGGCGGGCTCCGAGCTGCGCCACTGGGCGGGCGGCACCGGCGCCAGGCTCGACCGGCGGGCCGAACACGCCCTGTCCGCCGCCCTCGCGGCGGTGTCGCTGGACGCCCCGGTGGCCACAATGGGGGAATGACCGGGCGCTGGGAGTTCTGGATCGACCGTGGCGGCACCTTCACCGATGTCGTGGGCCGACGGCCCGACGGGCGGCTCGTCACCCGCAAGCTCCTCTCCCACGACCCGGCCCGCCCCCACGACGCCGCCGTCGCGGGGATCCGACTCCTCCTCGGGCTCGGCCCCGACGAGCCGGTCCCCGCCGACCGGATCGACGTCGTCAAGATGGGCACGACCGTCGCCACCAACGCCCTCCTGGAGCGGCGCGGCGAGCCGACCGTCCTCCTCGTCACCGAGGGGTTCCGCGACGCCCTGCGCATCGCCTACCAGAACCGTCCCCGGCTCTTCGACCGCCACATCGTGCTCCCCGAGGCCGTGTACGAGCGGGTGATCGAGGTACCCGAACGGGTCGACGCCCACGGCCGTGTCGTCACGCCGCTCGACGAGCACGCCGTCGCCGAGGAGTTGCGCGCCGCCCACCGCGCCGGCTACCGCTCCGCCGCCGTCGTCCTCATGCACGGCTACCGGCACCCCGACCACGAGACCCGGATCGCCGCCCGCGCCCGTGCGCTCGGCTTCACCCAGATCAGCTGCTCCCACGAGGTCAGCCCGCTCATCAAGCTCGTGCCCCGTGGCGACACCACCGTCGTCGACGCCTACCTCTCCCCGATCCTGCGCCGGTACGTCGACGAGGTGGCCCGCGAACTCGCCGGGATCCGGCTGATGTTCATGCAGTCCAACGGCGGGCTGCGCGAGGCCGCCCACTTCCGCGGCAAGGACGCCGTCCTGTCCGGACCGGCCGGCGGCGTCGTCGGGATGGCCCGCACCTCGGAACAGGCGGGGTTCGACCGGGTGATCGGCTTCGACATGGGCGGCACGTCCACCGATGTGTCGCACTACGCGGGCGAGTTCGAGCGTGAACTCGGTACACAGGTCGCCGGCGTCCGGATGCGCGCCCCGATGATGAACATCCACACCGTCGCCGCGGGCGGCGGCTCCGTCCTCCACTACGACGGCCGGCGCTACCGTGTCGGCCCCGACTCCGCGGGCGCCGTCCCCGGCCCCGCCTGCTACCGCCGCGGCGGCCCGCTGACCGTGACCGACGCCAACGTGATGCTCGGCCGCGTCCAGCCCGACCACTTCCCGGCTGTCTTCGGGCCGGAAGGGGATCAGCCGCTCGACGCCGCCGTCGTACGCGAGAAGTTCACCGCCCTCGCCCGGGAGATGGGAGGCGGCCGCACCCCTGAGGAGGTCGCCGCCGGCTTCCTGGAGATCGCGGTCCTCAACATGGCCAACGCCGTCAAGAAGATCTCCGTCCAGCGCGGCCACGACATCACCCGCTACGCCCTCACCAGCTTCGGCGGCGCGGGCGGCCAGCACGCCTGCGCCGTCGCCGACGCCCTGGGCGTCGACACCGTCCTCGTACCGCCGCTGGCCGGTGTGCTCTCGGCGTACGGGATCGGCCTCGCCGACGCCACCGCCATGCGCGAGCAGTCGGTCGAGGCGGAGCTCCACGCCCCCGGGACGCACGCGGGCGTGACGGAGCTCTGCGCCGAACTCGCCGACAGGACCAGGGGAGAGCTGCGCGCCGACGGCCTGCCCGACTCCGCGATCACCACCCACGCGCGCGTGCTGCTGCGTTACGCCGGCACGGACGCGAGCCTCCAGGTCGACCTGGCCGCCGCCGAGGAGATGGCCGAGGCGTTCGAGGCCCTCCACCGCGCACGCTACGCCTTCACCATGGACCGGCCGCTGGTCGTCGAGGCCGTTTCCGTCGAGGCCGTCGGCACCGCCGGACCGCACGGCCCGGTGGCCGTCGAGACGGGCGTACGGGACGGGGATCCCACACCTCGGGCGACGGTACGGATGTACGGCGCGGGTACCGCCACGACGAGCGACACCCCGCTGTACCGGCGGGAGGACCTGCGCCCCGGGGACACCGTCGCAGGCCCCGCGATCCTCGCCGAGGCGGACGCGACGACCGTCGTCGACCCCGGCTGGCAGGTCACGGCGGGCGACGGCGGACACCTCGTCCTCACCCGGGCGCGGCCCCGCCCGGTACGTGTCGCGGTCGGCACGGATGTCGATCCGGTCCTCCTCGAGGTCTTCAACAACCTCTTCATGTCGATCGCCGAGCAGATGGGCGTACGCCTGGAGAACACCGCCCACTCCGTCAACATCAAGGAGCGACTCGACTTCTCCTGCGCCCTGTTCGACGCCGAGGGCAACCTGATCGCCAACGCGCCCCACATCCCCGTCCACCTCGGTTCCATGGGCGAATCCATCAAGGAGGTGCTGCGGAGGGGCGGGGACTCCCTGCGCCCCGGTGACGTCTACGCGATCAACGATCCCTACCACGGCGGCACCCACCTCCCGGACGTCACGGTGGTCACACCGGTCTTCGACGATGCCGGGGACGCGCTGCTCTTCCTCGTCGCCTCGCGCGGACACCACGCCGAGATCGGCGGCATCACCCCCGGCTCCATGCCCGCCTTCAGCCGGACCGTCCACGAGGAAGGCGTCCTCTTCGACAACTGGCTGCTCGTACGGGACGGGCGGCTGCGCGAGGACGAGACGCGGGCGCTGCTCGCCGGAGCGCGGTACCCCTCCCGCGACCCGGACACCAACCTCGCCGACCTGCGCGCCCAGATCGCCGCCAACGAGAAGGGCATCGAGGAACTGCGCACCATGGTGGGACAGTTCGGCCTTGATGTCGTGCACGCCTACATGCGGCACGTGCGCGCGAACGCGGAGGAGTCCGTACGGCGGATCGTGGCCGGGCTCGAGGACGGTTCGTACCGCTACGAGACGGACGGCGGCGCGGTCGTCCAGGTCGCGGTCCACGTCGACCGCGAAGGGCGCTCCGCGGTCCTCGACTTCGCCGGCACGTCCCCCGAGCAGCCGGGCAACGCCAACGCGCCGACCTCCGTCGTGATGGCCGCCGTCCTGTACGTCTTCCGCACCCTCGTCGACGACGACATCCCCCTCAACAGCGGCTGCCTGGAACCCCTGGACATCCGGGTGCCGCCCGGCTCGATGCTCGCGCCCGCCTACCCGGCGGCGACGGTCGCCGGGAACGTGGAGACCTCCCAGGCGGTCACCGGCGCCCTGTACGCGGCCCTCGGCGTCCAGGCGGAAGGCTCGGGCACGATGAACAACGTCACCTTCGGCAACGCGCGCGTGCAGTACTACGAGACGGTCGCGAGCGGCTCGGGCGCGGGGGACGGCTTCGACGGGGCCGACGCCGTCCAGACGCACATGACCAACTCCCGGCTCACCGACCCCGAGATCCTGGAGTGGCGCCACCCGGTCCGGGTGGACTCCTTCGCAGTGCGCCGGGACAGCGGCGGAACCGGCCGGTGGCACGGCGGCAACGGCGTCGAACGCCGTGTCCGCTTCCTGGAGCCGATGACCGTGACCCTGCTGACGGGCCACCGCAGGGTGCCGCCCTACGGCATGGCCGGCGGGGAGCCCGGTGCGCTCGGGGAGAACCTGGTCGAGCGCGCCGACGGCACCGTCGAGCACCTGGGTGGAGTCGACGCCACCGAGGTAGGCCCGGACGACGTCCTGGTCCTGCGGACCCCGGGCGGGGGAGGCTACGGCCCCGCCCGCTCGTGAGCGGCCTCCGGTACGAGATTCCGCAACCCCGGCGCTCAGCGCAGCGGCACGAACCGCACCGCCGTACCCGGAACCGCCTGCGCGGCCGCCGCCAGGTCGGACTCCCGTACCACCGCCACCACCGGATAGCCGCCGGTCGTCGGATGGTCCGTGAGAAAGACCACGGGTCGGCCGTCCGGCGGCACCTGGACCGCGCCCAGGACCATGCCCTCGCTGGGGAGTTCGCCGGTGCGGGCACGCGCCAACGGCGGCCCTTCCGTGCGCAGCCCTATCCGGTTGCTCGCCGAGGAGACCCGGTACGCGCGCGTGGCGAGGATGCGTAGCGCCGCGGGTGTGAACCAGTCGTGCCGCGGCCCGAGCCGGACCCGCAGGACGAGTTCGTCCGGCGGGCCCGGCCAGGGGGGAGTGTCGACCGACCCCCGTACGGCCGACTCCACTCCCAGCGGCAGCACGGTTCCGGTGGCCAGCGGCGCCGGGCCGAGCCCGGACAGCAGGTCGCTGGAGCGGCTGCCGAGGACGGGTTCGACGGCGACCCCGCCACCGAACCCCACGTACGAGCGCAGGCCGCGGGTGGCCGCGCCGACCTCGAGGAGCGCCCCGGCCGCAACCCGTACGGCCGCGCCCCAGGCGACCGGGCGCCCGTCGACGGTGACCGGGCACGGCGCGCCCCCCACCGCGACGGTCACCGCGCACCGGGGCCGTACCGCGCACCCGTCGACCGTGGTCTCCAGGACCGCCGCGGCCTCCGGATTGCCGACCAGGCGGTTCACCAGGCGGGCCGCGCCCGGATCCAGCGCCCCCGAGCGGGGCACGCCCAGATGCGCGTACCCGGTGCGCCCCAGGTCCTGCACCGTGGTCAGCGCTCCGGCCCGTACGACGGCGACCGCACGATCGGTCACCGGCTCTCCATCACGAAACGCACCCGCGCGCCGGGCGTGAGCAGTGCGGCCGGCTCACGGTCCGCGTCCCACAGCACTGTTTCCGTGGAGCCGATCACCTGCCAGCCACCGGGGGAGGAGCGGGGGTACACGCCCGTGTAGGGACCCGCGAGTGCGACCGATCCGGCCGGGACCGCCGTGCGCGGAGTGGCCCGGCGCGGCACCTGGTACTGCTCGCCGAGCCCGGTGAGATAGCCGAAGCCCGGCGCGAAGCCGCAGAACGCCACCCGGAACTCGGTGCCCGAGTGGATCCGTACCGCCGTCTCCACGGACACCCCCCACAGCGCGGCCACCTCGGCCAGATCAGGACCGTCGTAGCGGACCGGCACCTCGACGGCCCGCTCCACGCGCGCGTGGAGCGGCGGTATCGACCATTCCCGCAACTGGCCGGCCAGCAGGTCCGGCGCGTCGACCCCGTCGAGCAGCACCGTCCGCGCCGCCGGCACGATCTCCCGTACGGAGGGCAGCGAACCGCCCGCCCGCCGGCGCAGCAGCTCCGCGTGGAACGCCTCCGTCTCCGTGCCGCTCCCCAACTCGACCAGCAGGGCCCGCTCTCCCACCCGGTACACGCGCCGCGCCTTCACGCGAACGCCTCCACCCTGACTCCGGTGGCCTCCAGCTGAGCGCGCACCCGACGAGCGAGCCCGACCGCGCCCGGGGTGTCCCCGTGCAGACAGAGCGACCGGGCCCGGACGGCGACGGAACGCCCGCAGTGCGCGGTCACGACGCCGAACCGGGCCATGGACACCGACCGTTCGACGACCTCCGCCGGATCGGTGACGACGGCCCCCTCCTGACCCCGTGGCAGCAGGGAGCCGTCCGCCGTGTACGCCCGGTCGCCGAACGCCTCGGCGACGACGGGCAGGCCGGCCTTCTCGGCGGCCTCGTGCAGCCGCGAGCCGGGCAGACCGAGCACCGGCAGCCTGCCCCCGGCGAGGCGCACCCCGTCCACGACGGCGGCGGCCTGCTCCTCGTCGCGGACCACCCGGTTGTACAGCGCGCCGTGCGGCTTGACGTACGAGACCGCCGAACCGGCCGCCCTGGCGAAGACCTGGAGCGCGCCGATCTGGTACGCGACCTCGGCCGCCAGCTCCTCGGCCGGCACGTCCATGGAGCGCCGGCCGAAGCCGGCCAGATCGCGGTACGACACCTGGGCCCCGATCCGTACGCCCTTCGCGGCCGCCAGCTCGCAGACGCGCCGCATGGTGACCGCGTCCCCGGCATGGAATCCGCAGGCCACGTTGGCGCTGGTGACCACCGAGAGCAGCTCCTCGTCGTCGGTCAGCGTCCAGCGGCCGAAGCCCTCTCCGAGGTCGGCGTTGAGATCGATCGAAGCCCAGGTCATGGTGACGGTTCCTTCCTTCCCGGGGCGTGGTGGTGCGGGTCAGGCCGCGACGCGGTACTCGGCGTCGCGCACATCGGTGACGAGCATCCGCCCCGGCGCGTGGGTGATCGCGAACGGCGGACGCGAGGCCGTCACGGCGGCCTGTGGGGTGACCCCGCAGGCCCAGAACACGGGCACGTCCCCCGGCTCCGCCACGACCGCGTCCCCGAAGTCGGGGCGGTCGAGGTCGCGAATGCCGAGCACCGCGGGATCACCCGCGTGCACGGGCGCTCCGTGCACGGCGGGCAGGAGTCCGCTGAGCCGTCGCGCGGTGGGGACGAGGCCGGCCGGAACGGGGCGCATCGAGACGACCATCGGCCCGTGCAGCCGCCCGGCGGGCCGGCACGCCCGGTCGGTGACGTACATGGAGACGTTGCGGCCCTGGTCGACATGGCGCAGCGGTACCCCGGCCTCCGCGAGCGACCCCTCGAAGGTGAAGCTGCAGCCGATGAGGAAGGACACCAGGTCGCCGTGCCAGTACGAGGTCACCTCGGTCGGTTCGTCGACAAGTCGCCCGTGCTCCCAGACGCGGTAACGCGGGAGGTCCGTCCGCAGGTCCGCGCCGACGGCGAGCTCCGTGGTCCACGACCCGGGGTCGGTGACGTCCAGGACAGGGCACGGCTTGGGGTTGCGGGTGCAGAACAGGAGAACGTCGTACGCCCAGTCCGCAGGCACCGAGATGAGGTTGGCCTGCGCGTGGCCGGGGGCCCAGCCGGCCGTCGGGGCGGTCGATCCGGCACGGGCACGCGCGCGTGCCGCCCGCGGGTCGAGAACCGGCGTGGACGTCATACCAGTTCCTTTCCCCTGGTCTCCGGAAGCCCGAGCAGCGCGAGGACGGCGAGTCCGTAGCCGACGGCTCCGAAGATCAGCGCGCCGCCGACGCCCCAGCTCTCGGCGAGGAAACCCACCAGGGTCGGGAAGACGGCGCCCACCGCGCGCCCGGTGTTGTATGTGAAGCCCTGTCCCGTACCGCGAACCGCCGTCGGGTACAGCTCGGCGAGGAAGGAGCCGAAGCCGCTGAAGATGGCCGACATGCAGAAGCCGAGGGGGAATCCGAGCACCAGAAGGAGCGTGTTCGCCCCGGAGGGGATGTTGGTGTAGGCGAGGACGGACAGCGCCGACAGCGCGGCGAAGATCGCGATGTTCTTCTTCCGGCCGAGCCGGTCCGTGAGGTAGCCCCCGGTCAGATAGCCGATGAAGGCCCCGGAGATCAGGAAGGTCAGATAGCCGCCGGTACCGACCACCGTCAGACCGCGTTCGGTCTTCAGGAACGTGGGGACCCAGGTGGCGAGGGTGTAGTAGCCGCCCTGCACACCGGTCGACAGGAGCACCGCGAAGAGCGTGGTGCGCAGCAGCGGCCCCTTGAAGATGGCGGTGAACGAGCCGCGTTCGGCGGAGGCGCGCCGGATCTCGGCGGCCTGCGGGGCGTCCTCGACGTTCCGCCGGACGTAGACCACCAGGAGCGCGGGCAGGGCGCCCGTCCAGAACATGACCCGCCACGCGATGTCGGCGTCGACGAACTGGAAGACCAGGGTGTAGACGATCACCGCGAGCGCCCAGCCGGCCGCCCAGGCGCTCTGGATGCCGCCGAGGGTACGGCCCCGGTGCTTGGCGGAGGCGTACTCGGCGACCAGGATCGCGCCGACCGCCCACTCGCCGCCGAAACCCAGGCCCTGGAGGGCCCGGAAGACCAGCAGGGTCTCGTAGTTGGGTGCGAAGCCGCACAGCACGGTGAAGAGCGCGTAGGTGATGACCGTGATCATCAGCGCCTTCACGCGCCCGATGCGGTCGGCCAGGATGCCTGCCAGCGCGCCGCCGATCGCCGAGACGACGAGGGTGACCGTGGTCAGCAGGCCGGTCTGGCCCTTGTCGAGGGAGAAGTAGGCGGCGATGGCCACCATCGACAGCGGCAGCGTGAAGAAGTCGTAGGAATCCAGGGCGTATCCGCCGAACGCGCCGCCGAAGGCGCGGCGGCCGCGCGGCCCGAGGGCCCGCAGCCAGGCGAACGCGCCCGTGTCGTCGGGCCGTTCGCCCTGGGTCTGCTGCTGGGTCTGTGTCGTGCTCATCTGCACCTCGCAGAGGGGGAGGCGTGCCTGAGGACGTACTGAAGAACCGTGCGGTGCCGTCAACGTAGAGGATCGTTGAACGATCCGACAAGAGGTATGTCGTCACGTTCTTGTTTCCGCGAGGCACCTGCGATTGACTCGGCCACGGACGACGGAGGGAACGGACGCAGTGGGCGGAATCGACGAACTGGCGGACGACCGGGCGCTGCTCGGGCGGACCAGCACGGCGGAACGAGTGGCGGACATCCTGCGCACCCGCATCGCCGAGGGCTTCTTCCCGCCCGGCACCCGGCTCTCCGAGGACAGCATCGGCGGCGCGCTCGGCGTCTCGCGCAACACGCTGCGCGAGGCGTTCCGGCTGCTCACGCACGAACGGTTGCTCGTCCACCAGCTCAACCGGGGCGTCTTCGTGCGCGTCCTCGCGGTCGAGGACGTCGCCGACATCTACCGCACCCGCCGCCTCGTCGAATGCGCGGTCGTCCGCGAACTCGGGCAGCCGCCCTTCGCCGTCGACGGCCTCGCCGCCGCGGTCGAGGAGGGTGAGCGGGCCGCCCGCGCCGCGGACTGGAAGGGGGTCTCCACCGCCAACATCCACTTCCACCGCGAACTGGTCGCCCTGGCCGGCAGCGCGCGCACCGACGAGCTGATGCGGGGGGTCCTCGCCGAACTCCGGCTCGCCTTCCACATCGTCGACGACCCTCGCGGCCTCCATGAGCCTTATCTCGTACGAAACCGGGAGATTCTGGAAGCTCTGCTCGCCGGCGAACGCACGACGGCGGAACGCCTCCTGGCCCGCTACCTCGACGACTCCCGCACCCGCATCGTCGAGGTCTACGCCAAGGCGGTCGAGGAGCCGGAGACCCTGGAGGCCTGAGCGGGGCGGTTCGCACCCGGGCTACCACGTCCCGCTGCGCCGCGGGGGGCATCTGCGCCGTTTCGACCGTTGTCGGTGCGAGGACCTAATCTGTGCACCGTGACTTCGCCTGCCTCGACGGACCTCGTTCCGCCCCAGCTCAGCGCGGGGCCGCGGCCCGCGCAGGGCCCGGCCGCCGACGAAGGGCTCGCGCGGCGCCTCCGCGCGCTCGCTTGCACCGCGCCGCTGCATGACCTGGACACCCGCAAGGCGAACCTGGCCGGTGAGTACTCGGTCTACGCGATGGCCGAGGTCGCCCTCGCCGCCATCGACCTCGTCACGCTCAACATGGACTTCGACACCGGCGCCGACCACGAGCAGATCGTCGCCCGTCTCCTGCCCCGCGTCGCCGCCCAGGCCCCCGCCCGCGCCGCCGCCGAACACGAGCGGGTGGCCCGCTGGGTCCTGGAGAACCTGATCAACGTCGGCAGCGTCGACCGCGGCTTCCGCGCCGTCTACGGCACCTTCGGCGCCGACGGCGTCTACACCCGCCGCGACTACGACTTCAAGCTGATCGAAGAGGTCCCCGGCTACGGCGGCGGGGTCTACCTCCGTACGACCGACGAAGCGGTCAACGTCCTGGTCGGCGCCCTCGACACCGACGTCACCAGCGCCCAGATCGCGGCCGAGGTGAAGCTCGAGGTCCTCATCAGCCGCGGACGGCTCGCAGACGCCCAGCTCGCCGCCGAGCAGGCGCGGTACCGGACCGTGCAGTACGCCGAGACCCTCCGCAAGACCCTGGAGGCGACCCGGCGCAACGTCCGCGCCGTGGACTGGCTGCAGGCCGTGCCCGACATGATCGCCGAGGCGCTCGACCACGTCGCCGACCGCTACCGCCACGAGAACGCGATCCTCACCAACATCCGCAAGGCCCGCGACGAGGCCGAGGACGCCGAGCACAAGCGTCGCGCCGCCGAGCTCGTCGACATCGTCAAGGACTGCATCCGCCGCCACACCCAGCTCCAGTCCCGCCTCCTGGAGGCCGGCCCGCTCTTCCGCGCCGAGCAGGACCGGCAGGCCTTCGCCGCGCCCACCTCGTACACGGGGATAGATCTGTACGGGCAGCTCGTCGCACCGATCCTGCCGCTCCCCGTCGAACAGGCGACCAGGGTCACGGACGCCTTCTTCGCCCGCGGCACGGGACTGCGCACCCCCGCATCCGTACGCGTCGGGGACCTGGTCGAGATGTTGCTCACCCCGCCGGTCGAGCGCGAGCACCTCGGCGCGGAGATGCCCGAGCCGGACCTGATCGCCACCCCCGACGACAGCCGCTTCAGCGAGGAGCAGCTGGCGAGCGCGATGGAGCTGCTCGACCTGGAGCACGACGCCCCGCGGCGCCTCTCCGGCCTCCTCGCCGACGCCCGCCGTCGCGACCCCGACCTGCCGTACCTGGTCGCCCTCCTCGCCGTGCACGCGGCGAGCCCCCCGGTCGGCACCGCGTACCGCCAGGGCGAGGAGCGCCTGCTCTTCGCCGTCGACGACGGCACGCAGCTGGACGACCCGGAGTTCGGCGGTGCCGACCTGATAGTGGGTACGGCGCTCCTGGACGCACTGGGCATGGCGGCGGACCGCACGGAGGCCTCATGACCACGGACCAGGCGGCAACGGGAACGCTGCCCCAGCCGCCGTCCCCGCAGGATCACGCGCCATCGGGCGAGGCTCGGCCCCCGGCCGAGGGCGCTCTCGCAGCCGAGCCGTCGATCGTCGACGGGAAGCCGGTCGATGGGATCCGCCTTCCGGGCGAGTCCGTGGTCGTGGCTGCTTCTGCGGCGGGCGGGCGTGCGCCCCTGGTCGACGGTCTGCCGCTGGCTGAGGCTGCCCGCACGGCCGGGCCGTCGGTCGTCGACGGGAAGCCGGTCGATGGGATCCGCCTTCCGGGCGAGTCCGTGGTCGTGGCTGCTTCTGCGGCGGGCGGGCGTGCGCCCCTGGTCGACAATCCGCCTCCGGTCGGGAGTTCCCTCCCGGCGGGGCCCCGGCTCCCGGCCCAGGGCCCGCTCGTGCGGCCCCTCGCGGAGGAGGCCGACTCCGCCCCGCTCCCGAGCGGCGACGATCCGGCCGCCGCCGACGGGACACCCGCCGCGCCCGTCATGGCCATCGGGGTCGTGTCGGCGCCCGCGCCGGCGCGCCGCGGTCCGGCTCCCTCCGTGCGGGCCGTCCGGCTGAGCGCCCCCGCAGGCGCCTCCGGCGAGGTCCCGCCCCGGCGGAAGGCAGTGCGCGTCACCCCCGTCCGCCTGCCCCTGCCGCGCCCCGTCCCCACCGCACCGCCGACCACCCCCACCGAGGAGCCCCAGCCGTGAGCGAACACCACGCCGAGCACGCCGACGCGTGGAGCGAGCCGGAGCCCCCGCACACCCCGGCGGCGGCCGCCGCCGTCACCCCCGCGGACGCCGCCGACGCCGCACGGCTCGTCTCGTTCGGGCTCCAGCCCAAGCTGCTGCCCGCCCGCGACGCCGAGTACGCCGAGCTGCTCCGGCGCTACCGCGAGGACCCCGCCTTCGCGCGCCTCGCCGACGCCGTCGCCACCGGCCTCGGACTCGTCGTCCTCGAGGTCTCCCCGCGCGCGGGCATGGCCGTCACCGCCGGCGAGGACTCCGTCTTCGCCGTCCGCATGGGCGACTACGCCCGCCGCGCCTCGACCGACTCCGCCGACCGATTCCTGCACGGCCTCGCCCACCTCGCCGTCGCCGCCATGGCCTTCCCCCGCCCCGAGGACCTCGCCGACGACGGCTACATCGGCCGCCTCACCGTCAACGGCGTCGACTCCTTCGTACGCCAGGCCTGCCGCCGGCTCGAAGAGCGCGCCGAGGAACAGGGCGAGAACACCGACCCCGCCTCCGACGCCCCCGGCCTGGAGGCCGCCTGGCGGATCTACGCCCGCCGCAGCTCCACCGGCGCCACCAAGGACGCCCGCCGTCTCGCCGGCTCCACCACCGGCATCGTCGGCAAGGCCGTCGCCTTCCTCACCGACTCCGGGTTCCTCCAGCGCACCGGAGACGACGCCGGCGGCGCCTACCGCACCACCGCCCGCTACCAGCTGCAGGTGCGTGACATGGCGGGCAGCGCCGCCATGGCCGAGCTCCTCGACCTCGGCGTCGTCCCCGTCAGCGACGGCTCCGCGACCCTCCTCCCGCCGCCCGACGGCGACGACCTGGAGCTCGCCGCCGACGCCGGCCTGCCCTTCCACGCGTAACCGCCCGCGCCACCGCCCCGCGTCATCACCGAACCAGTCGACGAGAGTCCGCCGCCATGTACGAGCTGTCCCGGGTCCGCCTCTACTCCATCGGTCCCGCCGGTGCGCGCTACGCCGACACCGTCCTGGACCTGCGCGGAGTCGGCGCGCCCGTGCCCCACCCCGCCCCCACCCAGGCGGAGTTCTTCGAGGAGGAGCCGGTCGGCCCGCCGCGCCGCCCCGCGCCCGCCGGCGTGCTCTTCCTGGAGAACGGCGGCGGCAAGTCCGTCCTCCTGAAGCTGATCTTCTCGGTCATGCTCCCGGGTCACCGCAACACCCTCGGCGGCGCAAGCTCCGGCGTGCTCCGGAAGTTCCTGCTCGCCGACGACTGCGGCCATGTCGCCCTGGAGTGGCAGCACACCCTCACGGGCGAGCTCGTCGTCGTCGGCAAGGCCAGCGAGTGGCGCGGCCGCCAGGTCTCGAACGACCCGCGGAAGTTCGCCGAGGGCTGGTACTCCTTCCGCCCCGGACCCGGTCTGAGCCTGGACAACCTCCCGGTCGCCGAGTCCACCGCCGTCCGCGCACCCGTCGAGGGCGCCTCCGGCGCGCAGGGCCGCCGCCGCACCATGAAGGGCTTCCGCGACGCCCTCACGGAGGCGGGGAAGGCGTACCCGCACCTGGAGGTCTACTGGGAGGAGATCCACGACCGCTGGAACGAGCACCTCGGCGACCTCGGTCTCGACCCCGAACTCTTCCGCTACCAGCGGGAGATGAACGCCGACGAGGGTGAGGCCGCCGGCCTCTTCGCGGTCAAGAAGGACTCCGACTTCACCGACCTGCTCCTGCGGGCCGTCACCGACACCCGTGACACCGACGGCCTCGCCGACCTGGTCGGCGGCTTCGGCAACAAGCTCGGCCGGCGCGCCGAGCTCACCGCCGAGCGGGACTTCACCGCGGGCTCCGTCGACCTCCTCGGACGGATCGTCGAAGCCGCCGGGACCCGGGCACGCGCGCGCGACGTCCACGCGGCGTCCGAGCGCCGCACCCGTACGCTCGCCCGCCGCCTCTCCGCCCGCGCCACCGAGGAACGCGGCCGCACCGCCGAACTCGCCCAGCAGGTCACCTCCGCCGCGCACGCCGTCTCCGAGGCCGAGACCGCGCGCGGCCGCAGCTCCCTCATCGCCGCCGAACTGGCGTACCGGCACGCCTCCCTGGCGCTGACCGTCGCCGAGAAGGGCGCCGCCTCCCAGCGCCGCGAGCTCACCGACGCGCGCACGCTGCACGCCGCCTGGCAGGCCGCCGAGGCCGTGCTCCGCAACCGGGCGGCCGGCGACCGCTCAGCGCGCGTCGCCGCCGCGATCCGCGAGGCCGAGCGCGACGCCGCCCCCGCGCTCGCCGCGCGCGCCGAGGCCGCCGCCGATCTCGTACGCGCCCTGCACGCCGCCGCCGAGGAGGGTGAGCGGCACGCGGCCGAGGAGGAGGAGCGCTCCGCGGCTCTCCAGGACGCGGGCGAGACCGCCCACCGCGACGCCACCGCCGCCGCGACCGAGGCCCAGCGCGCCCGCAGCGAGGCCGGACACCTGCGGCAGCGCCTCGCCGAGGTCGAGCAGGAGACCGCCGAGGCGGTACGGGCGGGCTGGCTCGACGACACCGCCCCGGACGCCGACCCGGCGCGCGCGGCCCTCGCCGCGAGCGACGCCGAGAAGACCACCGTCGCCGCCTGGGACGCGGCCCGCGACGCGGCCCGCACCGCCGCCGACCACGCCCGCGAGGCCGCGGCGGCCGAGTCCCGCGCCGAACTCGCCGCGGCCCGCGCCACGGACGCCGCCGAGGCCGCAGAGCACGCCTACGACGCGGAACGCCGCGCCGCCGAGTCCCTCGCCACCGACGCACGCCTGGCCGAACTCCTGAGCCTGCCGACCGCCCGGCCGACCTCCCCGTTCCCGGGCCAGCGTGCGGCGGAGACCGACCCGGGAGCGGGCGCCGACGGCCCGAACGCCGTGCCGGGCGGCGCCGGACGGACGACGGGGTCGCACGGAGTCGCCGGTCCGGACGCGCGAGGCATCGCGTCCGGCGAGCCCGGCTCGGGCGCGCATGCCGCCCCCGGCGCCGCCCTCGGGCTCGCGGGCCCGCCGGACTCCGGTTCCGAAGGAACCCCCGGCCCGCTCACCGTCACCGAGTTCGACCGGTACGCCGACGAGCTCCGCCGACTGCTCGACCAGTCCATCGGCTCCGCCGAGCGTCAGCTCTTCGACCTGCGCACCGCCGCCGCCGACGACTCCCGCATCCTCGGCGCCCTCGGCGACGGCGGACTGCTGCCGCCGGGACCGGACGTGCTCGCCACCGTCGAGTACCTCGGTGAACAGGGCATCCCCGCACTCCCCGGCTGGCGCTATCTGGCCCAGGCCGTCGACCCCGCCGACCACGCCGCCGTCCTGGCCGCCCGCCCCGAGCTGGTCGACGGCGTGGTGATCACCGACCCCGTCTCGTACGCACGCGCCCGTGAGGTGCTGAGCACGGCGGCCCTGCTGCCGCGCTCCACCGTCGCCGTCGGCACCGCCGCCGCGCTCCTCGCGCCCGTCCCGAGCCCGGAGTCCGGCGATGACACGGGCGTCTTCCTCGTCCCGCCGAACCCGGCCATGCACGACGAGCACGCCGCCGACGAGGAGCGGCACGCCCTGCGCGCCCGCGCCGCCGCCCGCGACGAGGAGATCCGTACGCTCGCGGCCCGGCTCACCGGTGACCGTTCGCTCGCCGCCCGGATCGGCTCGTGGCGAGCCGACTGCCCGCCCGGCATGATCGCCGAACTGGCCGCCGTCGCCGCCGCCGCGCGCGAGACCGCGGAGGCGGCCGCGGCCACGCTCGCCGAGGCCCGGACGGTACGGGCGGAGGCCGACGAGGCCGCCGCCGACGCCGCCCGCGTACGGGACGAACGCCAGGAGGCCGCCCAGCGCGCCCGCCGTGTCGCCGACGCCCTCGCCGGCCTGGCGTTCCGGCTGCGCGAGCGGTCCGCCTGGCAGGCCAAGCTCCGTGAACTGGCCGACGACGCCGCCGAGTCCGAGGCCCGCGCCCAGACCTGCCTGGAGCGGGCCCGCGCCGCCGACGAGGACCGCCGCGCCGCCCAGCGGGCCGCCGACGACGCCCACCGCACCGCTCGCGCCCTGCGCGCCGAGCGGGCCGAGATCGCCGGCGCTCCCGACCAGCTTCCCGAAGAGGACGAGGCCGCGCCCCGTACCGCGCTCCCGACCCTCCGCGAGGCGTACCGCGCCGCGTCCCAGCTGTACGAGAAGGTCGGTGTCGGCGCCGACCTGCGCGCCGAACAGGCCCGTGCCGAGAGCGATGAATCGGCCGCCCTCGCCGAGCTCGACCGCCTCACCAACAAGGTCCGCACCCGCGCCGAGCAGCTCCTGGAATCCACGGACGGCGCCGACGGGCCGTCCCGCCAGGCCGCCGCCGCCCGCGCCGAGGCCCTGGTCCAGATGCTGGAGACCCGTGCGTCCGAGGCGAGCGAGAAGCTCGGCCGGCTCCGCGGCGAGGCCGAAAGGCTGGCCCCCGAGGACGGCGAGTCGCACACCGAGCTGCCCGAGGACCAGGTCCCCGCCGACGTCGAGCAGGCCCAGGCCCTGCTCCGTACCGCGACCACCGAACTCGCGGCCCGCAGCGATGCCCTGGAAGCCGCGCGCACCGCGCACGCGAGCCTCCTGCGGGCCCACCGCACCGCCGAGGACGCCGCGGGCGGCTTCGACGAGACCGCGGCGCTGCTGCGGGACCTGCTGCGCGACCACGGGGAGGACGAGGAGGACGGCCCGGAGACGTACCCCGGCACGCTGGAGGAGGCGCGGCACACCGCCGCCGAGGCCCGCCGCGCGCTGCGTGCCTGCGCCGCCGAGCTCTCCGCGGCCGACGCCGCGGTCCGCGAAGCCGGCGACATCCTCGTGAGGCACGCCAACTCCACCCGCTACGAGCAGGTCCGCACCCCGGCCCGGCAGCAGATCCGCGAACTGCCCGCCGCCGCGCTGCCCGAGCACGCCGCGAAGTGGGCCGAGGCGTTCGCGCCCCGCCTCCGGGTCCTCACCGACGAGCTGGAGCAACTGGAGCGCAACCGCGACTCCATCGTCGACCGGCTGCGCGGACTGGTGGAGTCGGCGCTGACCACGCTCCGCTCGGCGCAGCGCCTGTCGCGGCTGCCCGAGGGCCTCGGCGAGTGGTCGGGGCAGGAGTTCCTCCGGATCCGCTTCGAGGAGCCGGACCAGGCCACCCTCACCGAGCGGCTCGGTGAGGTCATCGACGAGGCGACCCGCGCCGCCGTGAAGAAGAACTCCGACATGCGCCGGGACGGAATGTCCCTGCTCCTGCGGGGCGTTCAGGCCGCGCTCGAGCCGCGGGGCATCGCGGTCGAGATCCTCAAGCCGGACGCCGTGCTGCGGGCCGAGCGCGTACCGGTCGGGCAGATGGGCGACGTCTTCTCCGGCGGCCAGCTCCTCACCGCCGCCATCGCGCTGTACTGCACGATGGCCGCGCTGCGCTCCAACGACCGGGGCCGGGACAAGCACCGGCACGCGGGCACGCTGTTCCTCGACAACCCGATCGGCCGCGCCAACGCCACGTACCTGCTGGAGCTCCAGCGGGCGGTATCGGACGCCCTCGGCGTCCAGCTGCTGTACACGACCGGTCTGTTCGACACGACCGCGCTCGCGGAGTTCCCGCTGGTCATCCGGTTGCGCAACGACGCCGACCTGCGGGCCGGGCTGAAGTACATCAGCGTGGAGGAGCACCTGCGCCCGGGGCTGCCGCAGCCGAGCGCGGAGGGCGAGGCGATTCACGGCGAGATCACCGCGACCCGGATGTTCCGCCGCTCGCAGGTCGAGGAGTCCGTCCCGCAGTAGCAGCGCGCGTACGAGAACGGCCCGGCCCCCGAGAGGGGACCCGGGCCGTTCACCCGTCCAAGTCGCGCGACCCAAGGCGGACCCAAGCCCGGAACGCCACGCTGGGTTCCAGCCCGGAGCTCAAGCCCGGAGCGCAACGCTGGGTTCCAGTCCGGGTCCAAGTCCGGAGCGCAGCGCTGGGTTCCAGTCCGGGTCCAAGTCCGGAGCGCAACGCCGGGTTCCAGTCCGGGCTCAAGCCCGGAGCGTAACGCTGGGTCCCAGTCCGGGGCCAAGCCCGGAGCGCAACGCCGGGTCCAAGCACGGAGCTCAAGTCCGGGGCCCAAGCCCCGTCTCAGCCCTTGCCCGAGGCCCACGTCCGAAGTGCCGAGGCCCTCGCCCGAGCCCACGCCCGAGGCTTCCGCCCTCAGGCGGCCTCGGACAGCGCGTGTGTCTCCGTCCGCGCCGGCCTCTCGCTCCGCGCGGTCTCCGCGTCGCGCACCAGCCCCGCTGTGCCCTGCCCCTGTTCGGCTTCCGGCACCTGCCCGGCCTTCCGCTCCCTGCGCCGCTCACGCCTCAGCCGGCGTGCCGTACTGCTCGGCTCCGACACCACGCCGTTCCGCTGCCGCCAGACCTGGCGCGTCACCCACACATCGAGCACGCTCCACGTCGCCACGACCGTACTGCCCACGGAGCTGAGCAGCATCGGAAACGCGAGCCAGGAGTCGGTGACCGCACAGAAGAAGGCGACCATGCCCTGTATGAGCGTCACCGACGTGAGCATCACGGCCCGCACGGCGGCGGTACGCACCGGGTCCGGCATCCGGCGCCGTCCCTTCCTGTCCTCCACCCACAACTGCCGTGCCGATTCCGCCTCGTGCACCATCGTCCTCGTCACTCCCCACCGCCGACCGTCCTCTGGGGTGGCTGCCCGTCATGAGCGGCTTTACACGGACACACCCCGCCCCGTACACAATGACGCTCGTCGAAGGGAAAAGGTTTCCCCTCGTTCGTACCGGAACGAACAGTTCCAGCCATCCGCCGTACCCCCACTCGCACCGTCCCGCCACGTGTCCTGCGCCACAGTGGCGAATGCCAACTCCCTGAATACCGGGACATCTCATGATCAACGCTCACTCGAGAGGCTGAAAAACGTCCGGACGTGCCTTCGAGTTGGCTGTGATGCAGTAGTAGGCTCGCGCCGCCGTTTGTTGAATCCGATGGTTGACGCCATGTGTTGACGCAGTGAGTTGACGCCACGCGTCGCAAAGGAGGACCTCCGCGACGGGTGGAGGCCGAACTGGGGGAGGCCATGCGCTTTCGCGGGAAGTCCATCCGCCGGAAGATCGTGGCGTTGTTGCTGGTGCCGCTCGTGTCCCTCACCGGCCTCTGGGGCTTCGCGACGGTACTCACCGGCCGCGAGGCCGACCAACTCCTCGACGTCGGCTACATCGTCGAGAAGGTCGGCTACCCCATCGAGGACACCGCGCGCGTCATCCAGAAGGAGCGCCGCCAGTCCCTGATCTATCTGGCCGATCCACGTGCCTCCGACTCTCTCACCACCCTGCGCGAGCAACGCGAGGCCACCGACCGTCAGATCGCCCTCATCCGGCGGAACGCAGCGGACTCCGGCGTACAGGAGGAGATGCGGCCCCTCGCCTCGCAGCGCCTCGAATCGCTCCTGACGGCGCTGGACGGCCTCGACGCGCTGCGCCGCTCCGTGGAGAACCGCAGCATCGGCCGTATGCAGGCCCTCGACTTCTACAACCGCCTGGTCGACCCCTGTTACAGCTTCCTCATGAGCCTCCACGCGCTCGAGAACGTGGAGATGGACAAGCAGGGCCGCGCCCTCGTCGGCGTCACTCGCGGCCGCGAAGCGCTCTCCCGCGAGGACGCGCTGATAGTCTCCGCACTCATCTCCGAGCGCGTCACGGCCCAGGAGCTCCGCGCGATCAGCGATCTCATCGCCCAGCGCAAGCAGTTCTACGAGGTGAACCTCGAACTCCTGCCCACGGTCGAGCGCGAGAAATTCGAGCGGTACTGGGGCAGTCCCGACACCGAGCCGCTGCGCCGCGCCGAAGAGGACCTGATCGCCGCCGGTCCCGCCAAGAACCCGCGCGCCATCACCGCGGAGCGCTGGGAGGAGCGGGCGAACCCGGTCCTCGAGGACCTGGCGCGGGAGAACACCGCCGCGGGCGACCGATACCAGGAACGTGTCCAGCCCGCCGCCTACAGCGTGCTGCTCAAGGCAGGCATCGCCGGTGTCCTCGGCTTCCTCGCCCTCCTCGTCTCCGTCGTCGTGTCCGTACGCATCGGCCGCGAACTCGTGCGCGACCTGCGCCGGCTGCGCAAGGAGGCCCAGGAGGTCTCGGGCGTACGCCTGCCCAGCGTCATGCGCCGCCTCGCCGCCGGCGAACACGTCGATGTCGAGACCGAGGTGCCGCAGCTGCGGTACGAGCAGGACGAGGTCGGCCAGGTCGGCCAGGCCCTCAACACTCTCCAGCGCGCCGCCGTCGAGGCCGCCGTGAAGCAGGCCGACATGCGCCGCGGCGTCGCCGAGGTCTTCGTCAACCTCGCGCGCCGCAACCAGGTGCTGCTGCACCGCCAGCTCACCCTGCTCGACACCATGGAACGGCGCACCGAGGACACCGAGGAACTGGCCGATCTGTTCCGGCTCGACCACATGACCACCCGCATGCGCCGTCACGCCGAGGGCCTGGTGATCCTCTCCGGCGCCGCCCCCTCCCGCCAGTGGCGCAAGCCCGTCCAACTGATGGACGTCGTCCGCGCGGCGGTCGCCGAGGTCGAGGACTACGAGCGCGTCGAGGTGCGCCGCCTGCCCCGCCTCGGCGTGGGCGGTCCTGCCGTTGCCGACCTCACCCACCTCATCGCGGAACTCCTGGAGAACGCCACGGTGTTCTCGCCCCCGCACACCGCCGTTCAGGTGCTGGGCGAACGGGTTGCCAACGGCTTCACCCTGGAGATCCACGACCGCGGCCTCGGCATGAACCCCGACGCCCTGCTCGACGCGAACCTCCGGCTTGCCGAGACCCCCGAGTTCGAGCTCTCCGACACCGACCGCCTCGGCCTCTTCGTGGTCAGCCGGCTCGCCCAGCGCCAGAACGTCCGCGTCTCGCTGCAGCCTTCGCCGTACGGGGGGACCACCGCGGTCGTCTTCATCCCGGCCGTGCTGCTCACCGACGCGCCCGAGACACAGGGCGCGGGCTTCCGCCTGGACCGCAAGAGCCTCGACCGTGGGCTCGCGGACCGCGAGAACGGCGAGCAGCCGGGGCGGCGTCCCGCCCTCACCAAGGTGCAGGGCGGCGCGCCACGGGCCACCGGGGCGACGCGCTCCGCGGCCTCCTCACTCCTGGACGGCCCGCTCGACGGGCCCGTCGAGCTCGAACCGCCCCTCGGAACCTCCGGCTTCGAGGAACTGCTCGACCCGTCCGCGGCGGACCTGGAGGACACCGAGAGCGAGCGCGGTGGCCTCTTCCGGCCGCGTGACCACCGTCGCGGCCTCACCTCGGCCCCGGGTGTTGAGCAGCATCAGCAGATCCCGGACCAGACGCCGGAGCCGTCGTACGACCGGACGTCCCAGCGCGGCCCCGTGCCGCTGCCCCGGCGCCGTCCGCCCACGCTCGTCGTCGACCACGGCCGCAGGATCGACGAGCCGGGCCGCGCCCACCCCGCTGCCGCCCAGGAGCCCACGGGCCCGAAGGGAACACCGCGCACGCTGGTACCCGTGCCCCCGGCCGGTCCCGTGCCCCCGGCCGGTCCCGTACCCCCGGCCGGTCCCGTGCGGCCGGTGGCTCCCGTGCCGCCGATCGGTCCCGGGGCGTCCGACGGCCAGGTACCGCCGAACGGTGCCGGACCGTCCGACGGCCCCGCGCCGTTCGGCGGACTGCCCCGCCGGGTCCGTCAGGCGAGCCTCGCGCGCCAGCTTCGCGAGACGGGCGGACGCGACGACGACAAGACCTCCACCGGCACCACCGCCTCCGCCGGCACGGACTTCGAGCGCGACGCCGAGGAAGTGCGCAGCCGCATGGCGTCCATGCAGCGCGGCTGGCAGCGCGGACGAGAGCAGAACGCCGAATCACCAGCACCAGGAACGACACCCGAGGGGGACGGTCGATGACCGCACCGAACGCCGCAGCAACCAACACCTCCGGAAACGCCAACGGCGAGCTGAACTGGCTCCTCGACGAGCTTGTCCAGCGGGTCGGATCCATCCGCAAGGCTCTGGTGCTCTCCAGCGACGGACTCTCCACCGGCGCCTCCGCGGGCCTGACCCGCGAGGACGGCGAGCATCTCGCCGCCGTCGCCTCCGGCTTCCACAGCCTCGCCAAGGGTGTCGGCCGCCACTTCGAGGCGGGCAAGGTCCGCCAGACCGTCGTGGAGCTGGAGGAGGCGTTCCTCTTCGTCACGGCGGCCGGCGACGGCAGCTGCCTCGCCGTTCTCGCGGACGCCGACTCGGACGTCGGCCAGGTCGCCTACGAGATGACACTGATGGTCAAGCGGGTCGGCGTCCACCTCGGGACGGCCCCGCGCTCCGGACCGTCCGCCGGAGGGTGAGTGGGGGACACCATGACTGACGGCACGACCGACGGCACGATCGACGCGGCACCGCAGGAGCGCGCGCAGGCCCCGGCCCACCACTGGTTCGACGACGAAGCCGGGCCGGTGGTCCGCCCGTACGCGATGACCCGCGGCCGGACCAGCGCCGCGACCCGCCACCGCCTCGACCTGATCGCCGTGGTCGTGCCCGAGCCCGCCGCGGACGATCCGGGCCGCGACCAGACGCTCTCCCCGGAACACGTGGAGATCGTCGAGCGCTGTTCGGACGCACCACAGTCGATCGCCGAACTCGCCGCCGGACTCGACCTCCCCGTCGGGGTCGTCCGGGTCCTCGTCGGCGATCTCGTCGAGGACGAACTCGTCCATGTGACCCGCCCCGTTCCGCCGGCCGAGCTGCCGGACGTGAGCATTCTCCGCGAGGTGATCAATGGCCTTCGGGCGCTCTAGCCACAAGAAGCCCCTTGTCGAACCGGTGACGCTGAAGATCCTGGTCGCGGGCGGCTTCGGGGTGGGCAAGACGACGCTGGTCGGCGCCGTCAGCGAGATCAGGCCGTTGCGGACCGAGGAGGTCCTGAGCGAGGCCGGCCGGCCCGTCGACGATCTCCACGGGGTCGAGAGCAAGTCGACCACCACGGTGGCGATGGACTTCGGGCGGATCACCCTCCGCGAGGACCTGGTCCTCTATCTCTTCGGCACGCCCGGCCAGGACCGCTTCTGGTTCCTCTGGGACGAGCTGGCGCAGGGTGCGCTCGGGGCGGTCGTCCTGGCGGACACCCGTCGCCTGGAGGACAGCTTCGCGGCGATCGACTACTTCGAGCGGCGCGGCATCCCGTTCACGGTGGCGGTCAACTGCTTCGAGGGCGCCCAGCGGTTCCCGGCCGAGAGCGTGCGCGGGGCGCTCGACCTCGACCCCGAGGTCGAGCTGCTGATGTGCGACGCGCGTGACCGGGAGTCCGTGAAGAACATCCTCGTGGCCGTCGTCGAGCACGCCCTGGTCCTGGCGGACCAGGGCGCCACGCCCGTCGCCACCTGACACGGGCCGGCGGTGGCCTCGACACACCGTGGCGTCGGCGCGCGCCCTTCCGCCAGCGTACGTCGGCTTCGGACCTGCCTGGCTTCGGAGCTGCTCGGCTTCGGCGCTGCTCGGCTTCGGCGTGCTCAGTCTCAGCGCGCCTCGCTTTCGCGCCTGCCGGGTTCGGCGCTGCTCGGCTTCGGTACAGCTTGACTCCAGCGCAGCTCGGCCTCGGCGCGCGTGGGCGTCAGCGCACCGCCACCACCGCCGACCCGTGCCCGAACAGCCCCTGGTTCGCGGTGATCCCGGCCCGCGCGCCCTCCACCTGACGGCTGCCGGCCGTGCCTCGCAGCTGCCAGGTGAGCTCACAGACCTGCGCGATGGCCTGGGCGGGCACGGCCTCGCCGAAGGACCCCAGGCCCCCGCTGGTGTTGACCGGGACGCGGCCACCGAGCGCCGTGACCCCCTCCCGTACCAGCTTCGCTCCCTCACCGGGCGCGCACAGACCGATGTCCTCGTACCACTCCAACTCCAGCGCGGTGGACAGGTCGTACACCTCCGCCAGCGACAGGTCCTCGGGCCCGATCCCCGCCTCCTCGTACGCGGCCCGAGCGATCGACGCCCGGAAGCTGTCCGGCGAGGGGGAGACGGCCACGGCCGAGTCGGTCGCGATGTCCGGCAGGTCGAGGACCGCCTTGGGGTACGTCGGTGTGACGGTGGAGACCGCCCGGATGCGGACGGGGTCCGCGTGCCCGTTCCGGCGGGCGAACTCCATGCTGGAGAGCACCAGGGCCGCGCCCCCGTCCGAGGTCGCGCAGATGTCGAGCAGCCGGAGCGGATCGGCGACGACGGCCGAGGCGGCCACCTCCTCTGCACTCACCGCCTTGCGGTAGCGGGCACGTGGGTTGAGCGCGCCCGCCGCCGCGTTCTTCACCTTGACCTGTGCGAAGTCGTCCACCGTGTCCCCGTACAGCGCCATGCGGCGCCGCGCGTAGAGCCCGAAGTACGCGGGGTTGGTCGCCCCGAGGACCCGGAAACGCAGCCAGTCGGGATCGTCGGGCCGCTCCCCGCCCGCCGGGGCGAAGAAGCCCTTGGGCGCCGAGTCCGCGCCGACGACCAGCACCACGTCCGCAAGTCCGGCGAGGATCTGGGCCCGCGCGGTGCCGACGGCCTGTGCCCCGGAGGCGCAGGCCGCGTACACGCTGGTGACGCGCGCCCCCTGCCAGCCCAGCGCCTGGGCGAAGGTCGCCCCCGCCACGTACCCGGGATACCCGCACCGCATGGTGTCGGCGCCGACCACCGAACCGACGTCCTGCCAGCCCAGCCCGGCGTCCGCGAGCGCGGCGCGGGCCGCCGCGGTCCCGTACTCGACGAAGCTGCGACCCCACTTGCCCCAGGGGTGCATCCCGGCCCCCAGGACGGCGATGTCGCTCATGACCGCTCCTCCGCCACGCGCGCGTGGACCGGCTTCCAGTGCCAGGTGGTCCAGGTGTGCGCGTCGTCCTCGTTGAGGACACCCGGCACCACCTCGACCTCCATGCCGACGGCGAGGTCCGCGGTTCGCACTCCGGGCGCCGCCTGCCCGAGCACCACCATCGCCTCGGCCTCCAGCTCCACCGCGACCAGGGTGTACGGGTCCCAGGGCGTGTCCGGATCGGAGACGTAGGGCGCGGGCGGGCGGTAGCGGCCGTCGGTGTACGACCAGACGCGGCCGTGTCGGGAGAGCGGGGTCTCGACGAGCTCGCCGCCGCCCGGACAGCCGGGATTGCGGCACCAGGAGTCCTCGCGGGGGAAGAAGACCGAGGAGCAGGCCGTACAACGGGTGCCGAGCAGCCGGAAGTCACCGCCCTCCCCGCCGCCGTCCGTGAACCATCCGGCCACCACCGGTCTGCGCGTCCGTGCCACGACGGCCCTCCCTGAGTCCGGGATCCACTGAATCTGACGAAGCGTCAGAATTCTGCCATGGATGCCGCGCGCTGAGAACCGTAAGGGCCCTTCTTGCGTCCCTACGTACGGAACGGGCGGCCGGGACCCACGGGGGTGGTCCCGACCGCCCGTCGTCCGCCGGAGATCAGTGACCGGCCACCGACCTCCGTGCCACGGGGAAGTCGAAGAACGTGCTGGGGAACGGCTCCGGCTTGAACGTGAAGTGCCACCACTCCTCGGGCAGGTTCACGAATCCCTGCTCCGCCAGCGTCCCCTTCAGGAGCTGCCGATTGGCCCGCTGCGCACCCTGTATCCGTGGATCATCGGTGTGCGACAGCGTGTCGAAGCAGTCGAAGCCCGTCCCCATGTCGACGGAGTTGTCCGGGAAGCGCCGGTCCTGCGGGGCGTAGCACTCGACCAGCTTCTCGCCCGGCTCATAGGGGCGGGTGGGCGCCGCCGGCAGCTTCACGATCGTCAGATCGACCGTCGAGCCGCGACTGTGCCCGGACTTCTCCGCGATGTAACCGTCCGCGAACAGCCTCGACTTGTCGACCAAGGGATAGAACTCCTTCTTCATCCCCTCGTCCTGGAGATCCTTCGCCCAGCGCACGAAGTGGTCGACCGCCCGCTGCGGTCGGTAGCAGTCGTAGACCTTCAGCGAGTAGCCCCGTGCGAGCAGCTTCACCTGGGCGCGGTGCAGCGCCTCGGCGGCCGGACGGGTCAGGATGCACAGGGGCTGGCGGTAGCCGTCGACCTTCTCGCCCACGAAGTTGTGCACCGTGGTGTAGCGCATCTCCTGAATGATCGTCCGGTCCACCGAACTCAGCGCCACGAACTCCTTCGGAGCCTTCGGCTCCGGCCTGGCCTGCGCGGACGGTACGGCGGCGGTGGCGGCGAGCAGACCGGCGGACGCCAGCACACCGGCGGTACGGAATACGGAAGCAAGTCCTCTCATGTGCACCGTCTATCAGTTCCGCGGGGCACGGGAAAGAGTGATCGCATACGGTCCTGTCGTGAAGGACTCCTACTGCTCCAGCTGCGGCGCCCGTTACGCCGATACCGCCGACTGGCCCCGCACCTGTGCCTCCTGCGGCTCGGTCGCCTACCGCAACCCGTTGCCCGTCGCCATCGCCCTCCTTCCCGCAACGGACGTGCGGGGAACGGGACTTGTCGTCATCACACGCACCATCGAACCCGCCAGGGGCGAAGTCGCGCTCCCCGGCGGCTTCATCGACCACGCCGAGGACTGGCGCGGCGCCGTCGTCCGCGAGCTGCGCGAGGAGACGGGGATCGAGGCGCCGACGGGGGACGTACGGCTCGCCGACGCCCTCAGCTCCCCGGCCGGACACCTCCTCCTCTTCGGCCTGCTCCCGCCCCGCCCGGCCGCCGAACTGCCGCTCTCCGCCCCCACCGACGAGACCACCGGATGGCACCTGCTCCACGCCCCGGCGGAACTCGCCTTCCCTCTCCACACGGAGGCGGTACGACGCTGGTTCGCGGGGAGGTACACCCACGGAGCCTGAGCTCGATCAGCGCGGGAGTCCCCGGGATCCCGAGGACTCCCGAGGACTCCCGAGGACTCCCGAGGCACGCAGCGGATCCCCGTCCGCCACTCCCGAGGAACCCCCGAGGAGCCCCCGAGGAACCCCCGAGGAACCCCGGGGCTCCCGAGGAAGTCACCCCTCCAGGCCCCGCACCCGCACCGGCAGCGCCACCTCCTCCGAACCCCCGTCCGTCACCCGCTCCACCACCACCCGGCCGTCCACGAGCCGCGACGCGTACCGCTCGATCTCGGCCTTCTCCCAGCCGTCCCCGGTGTCCCGTACGACGAGCCCACCGCCCGTACGTCCGGCCGCCGGCGCCCACACCTCCAGCTCGAGACCCCCGTCCGCACCCCGCACGGGAATCACCGCCCCCGCACGCGCGAGCACCGGGATACGGGACAGGGGCGCGTCGAGGAGGACCTGCCCCGGCCCCTCGTACGCGCGCCCCGTCGCCGTGTCGTACCAGCGCCCGCGCGGCAGCCGCACCGCGCGCCGGTCCGCGCCCCGGGCGAGGACCGGCGCCACCAGCAGCGCGTCGCCCACCAGGAACGCGTCCTCGCAGTCCCGCAGCGCACGGTCCTCCGGAGCGCCCCACCACACCGGCCTGACGTACGGCGCGCCGGTCAGCCGGGCGAGCTGGGCGAGGGTGACGAAGTACGGGCGCATCCGCTCCCGCTCGACGAGCGCCACGCGCGCGTGCTCCAGGACCTCGGCACCGAACTCCCACGGCTCGCGCCGCCCCGCGTCGATCGCCGCGTGCGTACGGAACAGCGGCAGCCACGCCCCCAGCTGGAACCAGCGCAGGAACAGCTCGGGCGACGGACTCCCGTCGAAGCCGCCGACGTCCGGCCCCGAGTACGGCACCCCGCACAGTCCGAGCCCCAGCACCAGCGACAGGGAGGCCCGCAGCCCCGGCCAGCCGGTCGACACGTCACCGGACCAGGTTCCGCCGTACCGCTGCATCCCGGCCCAGCCAGAACGCGAGAAGAGGAACGGCCGCTCGTCGGGGCGCAGCCGGCGCAGCCCGTCGTACCCGGCCCTCGCCATCGTCAGCCCGTACACGTTGTGCGCCTCGCGATGGTCGCCACCCCGCCCGTCGAGGGCGTGCCGGGACGAGCGCGGCAGCGTCTGGTCCCCGAAGGGGGAGAAGGAGACCGGCTCGTTCATGTCGTGCCAGATCCCGGAGAAGCCCTGCGCGAGCCGCTCCTCGTACAGGCCGCCCCACCACTCCCGTACCGCCGGATCGGTGAAGTCCGGATAGGCGCACTCACCCGGCCAGACCACCCCGTGCACCTCGTTCCCCCGCCCGTCGCGGACGAACGCGTCGGCCGCCGAGCCACTGTCGTAGACCGCGTTCCCCGGCTCCGCCTTCACCGCCGGGTCCACGATCGACACCAGCCGCACCCCCTGGTCCCGCAGCTCGCCCGCGAGCCCCGGCAGATCGGGGAACCGCTCGCGGTCCACCGTGAACACCTGGTGCGCGTCGTAGTGGTCGATGTCCAGATGCAGCACCGACAGCGGAAGCCCCCGCTCGCGGTAGCCGTCCACCACCCGCCGCACCTCCTTCTCGCTGCCGAACCCCCAGCGGGCGTGCTGGGGACCCAGCGCCCAGGACGGCGGCAGCGCCGGGGCGCCCGTCAGGGCCGCCCAGCCATGCAGCACGCGCGCGGGGGTGCCGACCACGACCCAGCAGCGCAGCGGCCCGCCGCCCATCCGGACCTCGCTCGTCCCGGGCCGGTCGTGGCCGGAGCCCGCGCCCTCCTCACCTTCGGTGAGGGTGACGCGGCCGTCCCAGGAGTTGTCGTGGAACGCCAGATGCGTGCCCGCGTCCGAGACGACGACCTGCACCGGCATCGTGATGTACAGCGGATCGTCGCCGGGGGAGAACCTCCCCTTGGGGTCGGTGTTCCACAGCCGGTACGAGCCGTCGCGCAGCCGTGGCCCCGACGCCCGCCCGCCGAGCCCGAAGAACCGGGCGTCCGCGGGCACCTCGCTGCGCTGCACCCAGCGCGCGGGCCCACCCGAGACCGGCTCCCACCAGCGCGGCGGAAGATCCCGGCGCAGCATCACACCACCGGGTGTGCGGATCTCCACCGCCCCGTGCCGGGACACCGCGACCGTCACCCGCTCCGACACCACCCTCCAGCCGCCGTCGGTGTCCGGTTCCAGCTCGGCCCGCGGGTCCGGCTCGGGCGGCTCACCGGCCAACGCGTACGACGGGAGAGGCTCCGCCCCGTCCCAGCCCCAGAAGACCGTGCCCCCGGCCGACACACTGATCCGCAGCTCGGAACGGGCGAACCGGACGATACCTCCCCCCGGCAGCGGCTCCGCCTCGCCCACCGGACCCGGCACCCGGGCCCGTTCCGTCCCTCTCGGCGGCAACCCCCACGCATCCGTACGACGCTGCCGCCACGCCGAACGCACCGCCCGCAACCCCTGCACCGATCCGAACACCCTCACCGAACGCACCAGCTCACTACCGTCCATGCAGCTCACCCTGCCATTCGGCGGGGCCCGGGCGCGGTTCGTTCAACTGCCGTTCACCCGTGGTGGGAGCACATATTCAGACGTCCGACCATGGGCGGGGAACCCTGGTGCGAAAGACGATCACATGGCATCGTCCCTGTCAGCCGCGTCACGCGCACACCCCAGCCCGTGCGCGCGACACACGCAGACCCGCGTACGCCCAGGGAGAGCCGCCGCATGACATCAGCGCACACCGAGCCGCTCTGGCAGCCGGACGAGGAACGCATCGCCGCAGCAGCGGTCACCCGCTTCCAGTCCTGGGCCGCCGAGCGCCACGGAGCCCCGGCCGAGGGTGGATACCCGGCCCTGCACCGCTGGTCGGTCGACGAGCTGGAGTCGTTCTGGCAGGCCGTCGCCGAGTGGTTCGATATCCGCTTCTCCACCCCGTACGAGCGCGTCCTCGGCGACCGCTCGATGCCCGGCGCCGAGTGGTTCCCCGGAGCCACCCTCAACTACGCCGAGCACGCCCTGCGCGCCGCCGCCGAGCGACCCCACGACCCGGCCCTGCTCCATGTGGACGAGACACATGAGCCGCGCCCGATCTCCTGGGCCGAGCTGCGCCGCCAGGTCGGCTCGCTCGCCGCCGAACTCCGCGCCCTGGGCGTCCGTCCCGGCGACCGCGTCAGCGGGTACCTCCCGAACATCCCGGAGGCCGTCACCGCCCTCCTCGCCACGGCCGCCGTCGGCGCGGTGTGGACCTCCTGCGCGCCCGACTTCGGCGCACGCAGCGTCCTGGACCGCTTCCAGCAGGTGGAGCCGGTCGTCCTGTTCACCGTCGACGGCTACCGCTACGGCGGCAAGGAGCACGATCGCCGCGAGACGGTCGCGGAGCTGCGCGCGGAACTGCCCACCCTCCGCGCCGTGATCCACATCCCGCTTCTCGGCACCGAGCCCCCCGAGGGTGCGCTCGCCTGGTCGGACCTGACCTCCGCCGACGTGGAGCCGGTTTTCGAGCAGGTGCCGTTCTCCCACCCGTTGTGGGTGCTGTACTCCTCCGGCACGACGGGCCTGCCCAAGGCGATCGTGCAGTCCCAGGGCGGCATCCTTGTCGAGCACTTCAAGCAGCTCGGCCTGCACTGCGACCTGGGCCCCGAGGACGTGTTCTTCTGGTACACCTCCACCGGCTGGATGATGTGGAACTTCCTCGTCTCCGGCCTGCTCACCGGCACCACCGTCGTCATCTACGACGGCAGCCCGGGCTACCCCGACACCGGCGCCCAGTGGCGCGTCGCCGAACGGACCGGTGCGACGCTGTACGGCACCTCCGCCGCGTACGTCATGGCCTGCGCCAAGGCGGACGTCCACCCGGCGCGGGACTTCGACCTCTCGGCGATCAAGTGCGTCGCGACCACCGGCTCCCCGCTCCCGCCCGACGGCTTCCGCTGGCTGCACGACGAGGTCGGGGAAGACCTGTGGATCGCCTCGGTCAGCGGCGGGACGGACGTCTGCTCATGCTTCGCGGGAGCGGTACCGACCCTCCCCGTCCACATCGGCGAGCTGCAGGCCGCCGGCCTCGGCACGGACCTGCAGGCCTGGGACCCCTCCGGCAAGCCGCTGATCGGCGAGGTCGGCGAACTGATCGTCACCAACCCGATGCCGTCCATGCCCATCCACTTCTGGAACGACCCGGACGGCAGCCGCTACCGCGACAGCTACTTCGAGATGTTCCCCGGCGTCTGGCGTCACGGCGACTGGATCACCATCACGGACCACGGCTCGGTCGTCATCCACGGACGCTCCGACTCCACCCTGAACCGCCAGGGCGTACGCATGGGCAGCGCGGACATCTACGAGGCCGTCGAACGGCTCCCGGAGATCCGCGAGTCCCTCGTCATCGGCCTCGAAGAGCCGGACGGCGGCTACTGGATGCCGCTCTTCGTCCACCTCACGGAGGGCGCGACCCTGGACGAGGCGCTGATCAAGCGCATCAAGCAGACGATCCGCACCGAACTCTCCCCGCGCCACGTCCCCGACGACATCATCGAGGTCCCCGGCGTCCCGCACACCCTCACGGGCAAGCGCATCGAGGTTCCCGTCAAGCGCCTCCTCCAGGGCACCCCGATGTCCAAGGCGGTCAACCCGGGCTCGGTCGACAACCTCGACCTGCTCGGCTTCTACGAGAAGCTGGCGCGCGACCGGGCGAAGTGAGTCATGCCGTAGGGGGTGGGAAGTTCCCGGGTGGTTTCAGGGAGTCCCACCCCCTGCGGGAGAGCGCCCCTACCCCCCGTACGTCGCTTGCGCCTCGCCGAGCACCTCGGCGAAGTCCGAGGCCAACCGCCCCGCCTCGGCCACCCCCAGCGCCGCCGTCGTGATCCGCACCGCCGTCGGCGTCGCGATACGGAACCGCGCCCCGGCCGCGACCCACCACCCCCGCGTCCGCAACCCGTTGACCACGGCCGACTCGTCCCGCACCGGCACCCACACGTTCAGCCCGCTCGACCCCATCGCCGCGATCCGGTGGTCCGCCAGCGCGTCGATCAGCGCCGTACGCCGCGACGCGTACGCCGCCTCGCCGGCCGCCACCAGCCGCGCCACCGCCCGGTCCGTGAGCAGCCCGGCCACGGTCTCCTGCAGGACGTGACTGACCCAGCCGGACGTCATCAGCATCCGCCCGTCGTGGCGCGCCAGCGTCGCCGCGTCACAGGCGAGCCCGGCCCACCTGAGGTCGATACCCAGGTGCTTGGACGCGGTCCGCACCTGCGCCCACCGCTCCAGACCGGCCGCGGCCAGCGTGAAGGCCGGCGCCCCCGCGATGTCGGCGTTGTGGTCGTCCTCGACGACGAGGACCGCCGGGAACTCCCTGAGCACCGCGATCAGTTCGTCCCGCCGCGCCTCGGTGAAGTACGCACCCGTCGGGCACTGCCCCCGTGGGCTGCACACCACGGCCCGGGCCCCGGCGCGCAGCGCGGTCCGCAGGGCGTCGGGCACCAGGCCCTCGCCGTCCACGGCGACCGGCACCATCCGCAGCCCCAAGGCCGGTACCAGGTCCAGCAGATGGTGGAACCCGGGATCTTCGACCGCCACCGCGTCCCCCGGCCGCAGCTCCGTGGAGAGCAGGCGGGCGATGCAGTCCAGCGCGCCGTGCGCGAATGTCACATGGTCCGTCGGCACCCCGTCCCGCTCGAACCAGGCTCGGGTGAGCTCCTCCAGGGCCGACAACCGTGGTGCCGCACGGTGGGATCCGTACACCGGTGGCACCACGGCGGGCGGCCGCAGTTCCGGCATGAACGCGGGGTCGGGATGGCCGCCCGCCAGTTCCACCAGACCGGCGGGAACCCGCGGCGGCCGCCGCGAGGCCACCGACGGCACCTCCGCGACCACGGTCCCGCCCCGCCCGCGCGTCATCACGACGCCCCGCTGCCGCAGTTCCTTGTAGGCGGTGGCGACCGTGCCCGGACTGACACCGAGCTCGTCCGCGAGCCGGCGCACCGGAGGCAGCGCGTCCCCCGGCCCGAGCCCGCCCTCGGCCACGGCCTGTTCAACGGACGCGGCAATCCCCTTGGCCGTCGTCCCGACAATCGAATATTGTGTTGCCACGTACTGAACTATGTATCAATACAAAGCTCAGGTCAAGGGGGAAACCGAGTGAACCACCGAACTCCGTGGCACAGCACCGTCCTCAACCGCATCCCCGGCGGCCGCGACGGCCGCCGGATGCTCCTCGTCAGCATCATCGACAAGACCGGCACCGGCCTGTGGGCCGGCTGCACCGTCCTCTACCTCACCTACGTCTCAGGCCTCGGCCTCGGCCAGGTCGGCCTCCTCATGACGATCTCCGGCGGCGTCGGCATCGCCGGCGCCCCGCTCGCCGGACGCCTCGCCGACCGCTTCCCCCTCGTCCGGATCATCGTCGGCGCCCAACTCATGCGCGCCGCCGCCCTCCTCGCCCTCCTGAGCACCGACAACTTCCTTCTGCTCACGCTCTACTCCGCCCTCGGCGCCATCCCCGACCGCGCCGGCAGCGTCCTCATCAAGCTGTACGCGGCCCGCCTCGCCGGACCCGACCGCGTCCGCTACCAGGCCATCCAGCGCACCACCGTCAACATCGGCTGGTCCATCGGCGGCCTCGGCGCCGCCGCCGCACTCGCCACCGGCAGCACCCACGCCTACGCCCTGCTCCTCGTCGGCAACGTCCTCACCTACCTCGTCATCGCCGTCCTCACCCTGCGCTGCGCCGAACCCCCCGCCCCGTCCCGCATCGCCGCCACCTCCGAGACGGCAGGCGACCGAACGGCCGCCACACCCAGCACCCCGTGGCGCGACCGCACCTTCCTCGCCTACACGGCCACCGACGCCGCCCTCTTCCTCGACGACACGATCCTCCAGGTCGCCATCCCCCTCTGGATCGTCCACGCCACCGCCGCACCCGTCGGCCTCGCCCCCCTGCTGCTGGTCCTCAACACCGTTCTGGTCGTCATCTTCCAAGTCCCGCTCGCCCGGTTCGGCGCCACCGCCGACGCCGCCCGACGGCTCCTCGTCCCGCTCACCGCCCTCTTCGTCGTCGGCACCCTCGCCCTCGCCGCCTCCGCGGCCGGCGGGCGCGCCCTCGCCATCACGGCCCTCGTCGTCGCCGTCATCGCCCTCACCTTCGCCGAGATCGTCCACGCGACCTCCTCCTGGGAACTCTCCGTCGCCCTGGCCCCCGCCGAAGCACAGGGCGCCTACCTCGGCGCCCACGGGCTCGCCCAATCCACCCAGCGATTCGCCGGCCCGCTCCTCGTCACCGGTGTCATGACCGCCGGCGCGCTCGCCTGGCCCCTCCTCGGGCTCGGCCTCGTCGCCGCGGGCGCGGCGCAGCACCGCCTGATCCGCGACCGGATCAGCAAGCCGTCACTGTCAGTGGCGCCGGTTACGGTGAGTGAGCAATGATCGACAGCGCTCAGGGGGAGACATGACACGACCCGGCACCACCACATCCCTGCGCCGCGCCCTGCGCCGCGAAGTCCCCAGTACCGTCGGCCTCCTCGCCGACGAGGACGACTTCACCGCCATGCGCCGGTACGACACCTTCGCCTTCGACGACCACCCGGCCTACCTCCGCCAGATCGAGGGCCTGCTCAAGGCCCTCGCCGGCCAGGGCGGGCACACCACCGTCGCCCTCTTCGACCCCGAGGAGTACGCCCAGTACTGCGACGACACCGGCCTCGACCCCGACCGCCCCGCCAGCCGCAGCCGCTTCACCGCCGAACTGGCCGCCACCGGAGCCCGCATCCCCTACACCGGCCAGCCCATGACGACCCTCGTCCCCACCCTCATCGACGCAGCCGTCCGCCGCGCCACCTGGGAGTACGCCGCCATGCTCCTCACCGACACCGGCGACTGCGCCGACTGCGGGCAGGACATCGGCCGCGCCGCCTTCGACCGGGCCTCCCACCTGCTCATGCGACTCCTCGAAGCCGCCGGACCCGGCACCCACAACCTCGTCTGCAGCGTCCCCGCCGCGGACGAACAACTCCTCGCGGTGCTCCACGCCACCCGTGACCACGACGGCCCCGCCCACCTCGACAGCGGCGCCGGAGCCGAATTCGCCACCGTCCTCGCCGCCGGCATCGCACACGACAGCCCCGGGGGAGTGGTCCTGCGCACCACAAGGCCAGGAGCACGCGACCGCCTCCACGGCTGGCGCCTCACCCGGGGCACCCTGCACCCCCTCACCGAAGCCGAGGTGTTCAGCGCCTACTGCACCGACGCCCACACCGGAGACCCACTCCCACCCGAACCCCACGTCGACTACCGCGCCGGCTTCCCCGTCACCCCCGAGGACGACGACTGGCCCACCCACCACTGACGCCGAAGGGGCTCCCCGCCACACATGTGACGGGAAGCCCCTTCAACAACCACGACGTACCGGGATCACTCCCCGGACAGCACCGCCTGCGCGGCCACCCGGGCCTCCTCGGCCGTGTCCGCCGCGCGAGCCGCAGCCGCGGCACGCTCACACTGCGCCAGCGTGTACTTCGCGAGCGTCGCCCGCACATACGGAATCGACGCGGCACCCATCGACAGAGAGGTGACACCCAGACCCGTCAGCACACAGGCCAGCAGCGGATCCGAAGCGGCCTCACCACAGACACCACAGCTCTTGCCCTCGGCCTTGGCCGCCTCGGCGGACAGCGCCACGAGGTCGAGCAGCGCCGGCTGCCACGGATCCTGCAGCCGCGACACGGCTCCGACCTGACGGTCGGCGGCGAAGGTGTACTGCGCCAGGTCGTTGGTGCCCAGCGACAGGAACTCCACCTCCTGCAGGATCGAACGCGCCCGCAGAGCGGCGGAGGGAATCTCCACCATCGCGCCGAACTTCGCCCGCAGCCCCGCCTCACGGCACGCGTCGGCGAAAGCCTTCGCGTCCGTACGGTCGGCCACCATCGGCGCCATGACCTCGAGGTACACCGGCAGACCCTCGACGGCCTTCGCCAGCGCCGTCAGCTGCGTCCGCAGCACCTCCGGGTGGTCGAGCAGCGAACGCAGACCCCGCACACCCAGCGCCGGGTTCGGTTCGTCCGCCGGCGTCAGGAAGTCGAGCGGCTTGTCCGCACCGGCATCCAGCACCCGCACGACCACACGACCCTCGGGGAACGCCTCGAGCACTTTGCGGTACGCCTCGATCTGCTTCTCCTCCGACGGAGCCTTCCTGCTGTCGTCCAGGAAGAGGAACTCCGTACGGAACAGACCGACGCCCTCGGCCCCCGCCTCCACCGCGGCCGGCACATCAGCCGGGCCACCGACATTGGCCAGCAGGGGCACCTTGTGCCCGTCGGAGGTGGCGCCCGGACCACTGGACGCGGCGAGCGCGGCCTTGCGCTCGGCGGCGGCCGCCGTCATCCGCTCCTGACGCTCCTCGGTCGGGTCCACGAAGATCTCGCCGGTGGAACCGTCCACCGCGATGACCGTGCCCTCGCCGATCTCACCGGCACCCGGCAGAGCCACCACCGCGGGCACACCCAGGGCCCGCGCGAGAATCGCGCTGTGGCTGGTCGGCCCGCCCTCCTCGGTCACGAACCCGAGGACGAGCGCCGGGTCGAGCAGCGCCGTGTCCGCGGGAGCCAGGTCCCGCGCGATCAGCACGTACGGCTCGTCACTGTCGGGCACGCCCGGCATCGGCACGCCCAGAAGGCGCGCGACGATACGGTTCCGCACGTCGTCGAGGTCCGCGACCCGTCCGGCCATGTACTCACCCGCGCCCGCGAGCAGCTCGCGGTAGTGGGAGAAGGCGTCGTAGATACCGCGCTCCGCCGTGCTGCCGACCGCGATCCGGCGGTCGACGTCGGCGATGAGCTCCGGGTCCTGGGCGATCATCGCCTGGGCTTCCAGCACATGCTGTGCCTCGCCCCCGGCCAGATTGCCGCGCGCAATGAGGTCGGCAGCCACAGCTTCCACGGCCTGGCGGGCGCGCCCCTGTTCGCGCTCCGCCTCCTCGGCGGGAATCTGCTTGGCCGGCGGCTCCAGAACCGCCGTACCCATGTGCCGGACCTCGCCGATCGCCACTCCGTGGCTGACGCCGACGCCTCGCAGCGTTGTCTCCATCTCACCCGTCTCCGATAGAGCGGCGGCATCGGGCCGCCGCGATGAATGTCGAACTCGTGGTCGTCACGAGGACGACGCCGGCCTCAGTTCCAGCTGAAGAGCTGGTCGTCGGCCTTCACGTCGCCGCTGTCGACGACATCGGAGAGAGAGTCGGCGGTGGCCTCCAGGGCCACCACGGGGCAGATGGGGGACTTGCCCGCGGCCTCGACCTCGGCCGGGTTCCAACGGACGACGGCCTGTCCCCGCGTCACGGTGTCCCCCTTGTTCACGAGCAGCTCGAAGCCCTGCCCATTGAGCTGAACGGTGTCGATCCCGAGGTGGGTCAGAACACCGTGGCCCTCGCCGTCGACGACGACGAACGCATGCGGGTGCAGAGACACGATGACGCCGTCGACCGGAGACACGGCCTCCGACGGCTCACGTACGGGGTCGATGGCGGTGCCGGGTCCGACCATCGCGCCGGAGAAGACCGGGTCGGGTACTGCGGCGAGACCGATGGCGCGTCCAGCAAGTGGCGACGTCACGGTTGTCATGGGAAGCCTCCCAGGGGCGGAGATTGTGTGGCGCCGTCACTACCTGTCCTGGACGGCGTACTGTTCAGCAGCGTATGTCATACGAAGTCCTAGTTCCGCATGGGACGTACCAGTTGGCGGACCTAGGGACTAGCCGGAAACGATTTGCCTCTACTGACGGTGGGATGTACTGTCGTACTCCTGCCTGACCCCAACGCGACTTTGAGTCGTGGGTCGGCAGCACCTATCAAGCCAGATCCTAACCCCAGTGGTCTACACCTCTGCATGTCCGCAGAGGGGTGGTCAGGGGGAGCGAAGAAGCCTGGTAGTGTTTGACCCCGCCGCAAGGGAAAGCGCGAGAAGCGAATTCCCGAAACGGCAAGCCCGCTCCAGCGGGTGGCAGAAACGGAAATCGGATCTGCTAAGCTGGAAACACGAAAGACCGAAGGGAAAAGCCCGGAGGAAAGCCCGAGAGGGTGAGTACAAAGGAAGCGTCCGTTCCTTGAGAACTCAACAGCGTGCCAAAAATCAACGCCAGATTAGTTGATACCCCGTCCATCTTCGGATGGCGAGGTTCCTT